>NZ_JAVDWE010000001.1:0-908384 GCF_031457235.1 Hydrogenophaga laconesensis | reverse complement strand
CTTCTCGCGGTTCGAGAAACTCGACCTGATGTTCCTGGGTTTCATCAGCTTCGTGCTCGTCGCTGATGGTCTTCGTTTGTGTTAACAGGCCCTAGATGCCACCAAGCGCAAACGTCTGCGCCAAGCCTATGAGGAATGGCGCGAAGCGCTGGAGTTGGAAGACGCGCAGTTCGCCGAGTTGCACATAGCCTGGATCGACGAGGTGCTGTCGCGGGGCCTCGAACTCGATGAAGACGGCAAAGGCGACGTTCTCAAGCGCGCCGACTGGTGCGCCGCCAACCTTCAAGTCAGCTTGCCAGAACACGGTGTGACGCTGTCGCCGGATCTTGCGGTGATCGATGAGCAACGCGCCAACAAACCGCTGCTGCTGATCCAGACCTATGCGCAGGATGTCGATCTCGATGCCACTCTGAAGCAAGACGGCTGGGCCGCCACGCCCGCCGATCGCATGGTTGCTTTGTGCCGTTCATTGGGTTGTCGTCTCGGGCTTGTGACCAACGGCGAGCGCTGGATGCTGGTGGATGCCCCCGTGGGGGCCGTCAGCACCTTTGCCAGTTGGTATGCCCGCATCTGGAGCCAAGAGCCCATCACCCTGCAGGCCTTCGTCCACCTGCTCGGCATTCGTCGTTTCTTTGTCGATGAATCCGAACAACTGCCTGCACTGTTCGATCGCTCCCTGAAGTTCCAGGACGAAGTCACCGACGCCCTTGGCGAGCAGGTACGCCGCGCCGTCGAAGTCTTGATCCAGACGCTCGACAAAGCCGACCAGGATCGCAATCGAGAGCTCCTGCACGACGTCAAAGAACCCGAGCTGTATGAGGCCGCGCTCACGGTGATGATGCGCTTGGTGTTCCTGCTCTCCGCCGAGGAGCGTGGCCTGCTCCTGATGGGCGACGAACGCTACGAGGCCAACTACGCGCTCTCCACCTTGCGCATGCAGTTGCGCAAAGAGTCCGAAGAAATCCTGGAGCGCCGATGGGACGCTTGGTCGCGCCTGCTGGCGATCTTCCGCGCGGTGTTCGGCGGTATCGAGCACGAGAATCTGCGCCTCCCGGCACTGGGCGGCTCTCTATTCGATCCCGACCGTTTCCCCTTCCTCGAAGGTCGGGCCAAAGGCTCCAACTGGCGCACCGATGCCGCCAAGCCGCTGCCCATCGACAACCGCACCGTGCTGCTGTTGCTGGAGGCCATTCAGCAATTCCAGGGGCGCACGCTTTCATACCGCGCGCTGGATGTCGAACAGATTGGCTACGTGTATGAGGGTTTGCTCGAACGCACCGTCAAGCGTACCGATGAGGTAACGCTGGAGCTGGATGCCACCAAGAGCGCCAAGACGCCATGGGTCAAGCTGGCCGAGCTGGATTCGGCTCGCTTGGATGGTGCCGCGCGGTTGGCGGAGTTGCTGCAAGAACGCTCCGGCAGTTCCGCCAGCCGGGTGCGTAATGATCTGGCAAAGCCCGTCGACGACATCCTGGCCGACCGCCTGCTGACCGCTTGCCAGGGCGACACCAAACTCCGCGATCGCGTCAAACCCTATGCCCATCTGCTGCGCACCGACCCATGGGGCTATCCGCTGGTCTATCCAGCAGGAGCCTTCATCGTCACCACCGGTTCCGACCGGCGCGAAACCGGCACCCACTACACCCCCAAGTCCCTGACTGAAGCAATCGTCGCCGAGACCCTCACGCCGGTGGCCTATGTCGGCCCGGCAGAGGGCACGCCACGCGACCGATGGGCTCTGAAATCCCCCGCCGAACTGCTCGACCTCAAGATATGTGACCCGGCCATGGGCTCGGGTGCTTTCCTGGTGCAGGCCTGCCGCTGGCTGTCGGATCGTCTCGTCGAGGCGTGGTCACTGGTCGAGGCAACGGGCAAAACCGTGAGCGTGGACGGTGAGGTTCTGGATGCGGGAGCTGCCAAGGAACCTCTGCCCCGCGACAGCGAAGCGCGCACGGTGATCGCGCGCCGCCTCATCGCCGAGCGTTGTCTGTACGGCGTCGATTTAAACCCGCTGGCAGTCGAATTGGCCAAACTCTCAATCTGGCTGGTGACGCTGGCCAAAGGCCGCCCCTTTGGCTTCCTCGACCACAACCTGCGCTGTGGCGATAGCTTGTTGGGTATTCACCGGCTGGATCAGCTCACTGAACTCTCAATGACGCCCGGCGGCAAAGGTCAGCAACGCCTGTTCGGCCAGGACATTGAGCGAGCAGTGCGTGAGGCAATCGAGCTGCGGATACGCCTGCGCGCAATGCCCATCCGCGACATTCGCGATGTGGAAGCCATGGCACAACTGGACGCCGATGCGCGCCGCAGACTCGAAGTGCCGGAATGCATCGCAGATACATTTATCGGAGAGGTGTTTGCATCGGGCAGCAATGGCGCGGGACTGGAGAGCACGCTGGCGTCCCTGACAACCCAAGCCGGGCAGGCTATCAACGGCGGCCGAGACATGGTTGCCTCGATTCGCCGCAGGTCGGTCGCCGCGCTCTCGACCGACCTGCCTGCCGACAAACCTGCGCGTCAACCTTTCCATTGGCCTTTGGAGTTTCCAGAGGTGTTCGCGCACGAACGCGGCGGCTTTGATGGCATCGTCGGCAATCCGCCCTTTCTGGGCGGGAAACGCATCACCGGCGTCGCGGGCACCGCCTTCCGTGATTGGCTGGTCTCTCATATCGCCGAAGGACGGCGCGGTTCTGCCGACCTCGTTGCGTACTTTTTTCTGCGAGCGTGGAGCCTCATTCGCAATGAAGGAGGCTTCGGACTCCTCGCTGTTAACACCATTGCCGAAGGTGACACACGGCAGGTCGGCCTTGAGGTGATGGTGAGAGCAGGTGCTGTCATACATGCCGCATACCCGAACGAGCCGTGGCCCGGGAAAGCAGCGGTGGTCACTAGCCGCGTGCATCTACGAAAGGGGGCGTGGCATGGCGAGCTGTCTATTCTCGGTCGCTCAGTCACATTCATCTCTGCATATCTCTCAGACGGTGAAGAGTGGAGCCCGAAGCGGCTCAAAGCAAACGAGCGCATTGCATTCCAGGGCTCAGTCGTTGTCGGAATGGGATTCGTTCTCTCGCCCGAGCAAGCGCGCATGATGCTTGATGCTGACCACAAAAATTCGGAGGTGATCTTCCCATATCTGAATGGTGAAGATCTGAACTCAGACTCGGAACAGCGGCCAAGCCGATGGGTAATCAGCTTTTGGGACTGGACTGAAGAGAAGGCTCGAACTTACAAGCAGCCTTGGGAGTGGATAGAGGAGCATGTAAAACCAGAGCGTCAGCGGCGAGACGAAAATGGCAAGTTCGCTCTGAGAAAGCCGCTCCCCGAACGCTGGTGGCAGTATGGCGACAAGCGCCCCGGTCTGTACCACGCAATCGGACGAGGTCATCACTTCGAGCAGCATCCAGAAGGCTGGACACCATCCCAGAATAGGCAGGAGCGCGTACTGGCCTGCTCGTTGGTTTCAAAATATCTTGGTGTCGCATCCCTTCCGGCCGACTGGATCTTCGCGCATCGCCTAGCCGTCTTCGCGACTGAGTCGATGGCTGCATTTGCCCTGCTCTCGTCGTCCATCAACGATGTTTGGGCACGCAAAAACTCATCTTCGCTTGAGACTAGGCTCAACTATGCGCCCAGTGACGCATTTGAAACACTCCCTCTTTGTGATTTGACGGAGCAACAGCTTGAGGAGGTTGGTGCCCGATATGAGGCTCATAGACGGGATCTCTGCAAATCTTATGGCATCGGCCTGACCGACTTGTACAACCGATTCCACGATTCAACCGAACAAGATTCAGATATCACAACTTGTCGCGAGCTTCACGCCGAGACAGATCTCGCTGTAGCTCGTGCATATGGTTGGGCTGATCTCAACCTCGACCACGGCTTTCACGAAGTGCCGTATCTATCTGAGAACGACCGCATCCGATTCACCATCTCGGAGACTGCGCGTGCTGAGGTGCTGCGCCGCTTCGCGGAGTTGAACCGGCAGCGTTACGAAGAAGAGATCGCGGCAGGGTTACATAGTGACGCGACTTCTCGCAAAACCAAGAGCGCTCTCAAAGGGAAATCTGCGCCGAAGAAATCGACTGGATCAACGACCCAGGCGGGACTCGACTTCGGGGATTCGTCCAGCAAGGGTATCCGCCGCCTGCATATTGATCACACCGAGGAATAACATGGAACAAAATGAGCAGATGAATCTCATCGATGCGTTTAGTGCAGAACAAAAAGATGAGGCAGAGGCGCAGATTTCCCTTCGGCAAAAGGAAACTGACTTCGACATTCGAGAGTATCCCGTAGAAGTCATTGTCAAAAAATTTACCGACAAGATCGAAGGTGACAAGGCTGAGATATTTGTCCCTGATTACCAGCGTGAACTGGTGTGGAGTGAGGCTCAACAGTCTCGATTCATTGAGTCGATTTTGTTGAATCTGCCGATCCCTTATCTGTACGTGGCGGATATAACTTCCGGAGAGGATGCTGGCCGACTCGAGATCGTCGACGGCTCGCAAAGAATAAGGACCCTGGTGCGGTTCATGGGCAACGAGCTGAAGCTCGATCGGCTTGAAATACTGGACAAGCTGATCGGTTTTCGTTTCAAAGACCTTCCTCTGCCCAGGCAGCTTCGCTTCGGGCGCAAAACCCTTCGAATGATCGAACTCATCGAAGTTGACGAGGAAGCAAGGCGGCAACTTTTTGATCGACTGAACAGTGGCGGATCAAAACTGGAAGACATGGAAAAACGGATGGGGTCTCGCGACGGACAGTTCCTGACGTTTATCCGTGGCTTGTCCGATGTTCAGGAATTCAAAGACCTGTGCCCGATTAGCGACGCCCGCGTAAAACGCAGGGAATATCCAGAACTCGTGCTGCGATTTTTCGCCTACCGGGATCAATATGAGAATTTTGATCGCCGTGTAGATGAATTCCTGGACAACTACCTCGATGACAAGAATCACAACGGCTTTGATAGCGCCGCCTTCGAAAGCAGCTTCATGGGGATGCTTTCATTTGTTCGCCAGCATTTCCCATATCACTTCCGCAAGAATGCAAATAACTCATCAGTGCCTCGCATAAGGTTTGAGGCGATCGCCATTGGCGTTGCCCTTGCCATCGCTGAAAACCCGAACATTCAGCCCGGCAACATGGATTGGCTCGAAAGCGAAATGTTCCGCCACTTGACCCGATCCGATGCAAGCAATTCGCGCCCTCGGGTAATCAATCGAATTAATTTCGTCAGGGATAGCTTGCTTGGACGAGATATCGAATGGGCCAATGGGGTCGAGCCAACGGTATGACCACATCAATCCCAGCAATGGTTGGCGCAGAGGAGACATATAACTCTCGCTGCCGTGAGATAGAGCGCTTCTTTGAAATGCTGCAGTTCATGAGAGACAACAGGGATTCAAGGTTGTGTGGCGGCGAGCCATCGAATGCGGCGAGCTCGAACACTTATGTTGTCGGCAGAGACCTCGAGAAGACGCTGCGAGCTTCCGCCTATTTGATGCTGTACAACTTGGTGGAAGCAACGGTGACAAATGCGATAGATGCCATACATCAACACATCGCGGATGAGCAAGTCGGCTTTGATGAGCTCAAAGAGGATGTAAGAAGAATTGCCATCAAGGGTCTTCGCAAAGCGGTGTCATCAGATACGCCATCTGAATTGCTCGATGCTGCCATCCCGATATCCAGCGCGCTGATCTGGCTCGGCTTTGATAAAAAAGACCTGTTTTCCGGCAATCTGGATGGTCGCCTGATCAAAGACAAGGCGAAAGAATACGGATTTCAGCTTGCCGATCATGACAAGGCAGCTTCGCGCGATGGCGTCAGGCTCCTCAACGTCAAGACAAAACGAAATGAATTGGCCCACGGCGGCATTTCATTTGAGGATTGCGGTCAAGACACCTCCGTAGATGAGCTTGTTGCGATTTTTGATGAAATAAAAATATTCATCAAAGCCGTACTGGATGGCGTCTCAGACTATTTGTCGACCAGAAGTTATTTGCATGCCGTAAATGCGAATACTGCCACGGCATAAAAAACAGACTTTTGGGTGGAGTGATGATGGACTTGATACAGAACAGAAATCCGAACGCATGGATCGCAATCGATCATGGCCTCGCTGCCGATCTCACGCTTGCACCCTATACGTTGCGACTGAGAGGTGAGCGTTCGCTGTATCAAGCCATCGCCGATGACGATTGGGTGTTGATCCTGAACACCGCTGGCCACATCACGCGGGTCGGGCGGGTGCTACGGGTTCGTTCTGATCTGGAGACCAGCACGATCTACTTCGACCGCATGCTGTTGGTCGATCCGGCTGTTCCGATTGGCCTTACGTCGCTCACCCCGCCTTCGTCCGGCAGCGTTGGCCGAATTCAATGGACGGACTTTTTGGAGTCACTCCCCAAGGCGTTGCACAAGACCATCGCCGAAGTGCCGACCATCGAGGATCAGGCCTATATCCGCGAACTGCTGCAACTGGCCGTGATGGACGACTTGCTCGGGCCCGCTGGCGGCCCCCGTGAGCGTATCGTCGACATGGGTGTGCGGGATCGCTACCTGGTTGGCAAACTGGCCCCGCGTGAGGCCGCACAGGGCGGCATTGAGGGGCTGGACGGGCCACTGGCCAATGACGACGCAGAAGAGCCCACTGAGGCCAAGGCTCCGGGACGGCACGAGCCGGGTGCAGAGTTTGGCACTGCCACCGGGCGTGTGGAGCCGGAATCGGATTCGGCTGACGAGATAGATGCCGCCAGCAACCAGTCTCTGGTGCCCAGCAGCCTCGGCATGACCTTCTGCGTGGATGGTGACGCCGACCGGATCGAGATCGAAGCGCGCTGGGGCCGGTATGAGCGCAGCGACGAGCACGAGACATTCCGCACCCGCAAGAACAAGGAAACCGGTGCCGAGGTGCAGACCAAGGCCAAAGTCTGGCAACGCATTCCCTGTGGCGGCAAGATCGTGTTGCCACTGACCGAAGGCGTGATTCCACATCAGGCACCCGACAGCGAGTTTCCCGAAGTGCGCGTGCAGGGCTCCATCCGGGCCAAGAATGCCAATGGCGATCGGCTGGTCACGTTGTTTCTGGTGAATGCACAGGAAGAACCGGACACCAACCGCGATACGGCATGGGTGTTCCAGCCCGAGCTGATCGTTCGTTCGGAGAAGGATGCCGCCAAACGCGCCATCTTCCGCCGCAGGCCGGTGCTGGACGCAGACGGCATGGACCCGGAGCGTGAAGCGCTGGAGATGATCTACCGCAACCGAGTCGAATTCGCTGTGGGTCATGGCGTTGCCGTCCATGCCGAAACCGCAGACGACGTGACGCTGGCCACCGAAGTGCGCACCACGGTGATGCCGCAGTACGAGGTGCAGGTGACGGAGACGCCCGGCCTTGATCCATCCGATCGCCCGGCGATGCGCCAAATGGTCAGCAGCGGACTGCTGGATATGCAGCGACTGGCGACCTTGGACATCGACCCGCTGGTCGATGCCTTGGGCATGCTGACCAAGGACTATGCCGCGTGGATCGATGAACAACGCGCCCGTGTCGGTGCAGAGGTGACCGGCTACGACACCCAGTCACAACAAGCGATGGATCGTTGCCAAGAGATCCACACACGCCTGCAGCAGGGTATCGACACGCTGAAAGCCGATGAAAAAGCGCTGGCGGCCTTTCGCTTTGCCAACCGGGCGATGGCCACGCAACGCGTGCGCAGCCAATACGCGCTGGCCATGCGCCGGGGCGAGGACGTCACCCTCGACAAGTTCGATGTGCTGAAGAACCGTAGCTGGCGTCCTTTCCAGTTGGCGTTTCTGCTGCTCTCGATCCCGTCGCTGGCAGACCCGAGTCATCCGGATCGCGTCCAGCCCGTCGAGGCCTATGCCGATCTCTTGTGGTTCCCCACCGGCGGCGGCAAGACTGAGGCCTATTTGGGCGTGGCGGCCTTCACCATGGCCATTCGACGCATGCAGGGCAATCTTGGCGGCTACGACAGCTCACGCGGCTTGGCCGTGATCATGCGTTACACGCTGCGCCTGCTGACGCTCCAGCAGTTCCAGCGCGCCACGGCATTGATTTGCGCGATGGAGGTGTTGCGACGCGAGGCACTGGATAAAGGCGACAAATCCCTCGGCACGGAACCCTTCACCATCGGCCTGTGGGTTGGCAACAAGGTGACGCCGGGGACGACCGAGGACAGCCACCGTGCCATCGAGGATGTACGCAACCCCGGCAAATACAACGCCGGAGCGGCATCACCCGCGCAGCTCTCCAGTTGCCCGTGGTGTGGCTCGGAAGTGGCTCCCGGGCGCGACGTGGAGGTCGACAAGGGCTCTGGCCGTACTTTCGTCTACTGCGGCGACAAGAAAGGCCGCTGCGACTTCTCCAAGGGAAAGTCCAGCAAGCAGCCGCATCCAGGGATTCCGGTGCTGGTGGTCGACGAAGAGATCTACCACCGCCCACCGACGATGATGATCGCCACCGTGGATAAGTTCGCCATGATGGCGTGGCGTGGTCAGGTGCGCACACTGTTTGGTCGCGTGGGCCAGGAATGCGAGCGCCACGGCCTGCTTTGGCAAGGTGCCGATTGCAATGGCAATCACCAAGCGGGCAAGGGCTTTCCTTCCTCGAAGGTGAAGGCCATCAACCCGATTCGCCCGCCCGACTTGATCATTCAGGATGAATTCCACCTGATCAGTGGGCCGCTGGGCACCATGGTGGGTTTGTATGAGACCGCCGTGGATGAGCTGTGCGGCTGGACGCTCGATGGCAAGACGGTCAAGCCGAAGATCATCGCCTCCACGGCGACGGTGCGCAAAGCCAAGGAGCAAGTGAACAACGTCTTCATGCGTCGCGTTTCGGTGTTTCCACCGCACGGTCTGGACGTGGAAGACAACTTCTTCTCGGTGCAACGCCCGATCGAAGAACGGCCGGGACGGCGTTACCTCGGCGTGTGCTCGCCCGGTAGTTCGCGCCCCGCGATGCTGATCCGCGTCTACACCGCATTCCTGACGGCAGCACAGGAGCTGTTTGATCACTTCGGCGAGCCTGCCGACCCGTACATGACCATGGTCGGTTACTTCAACTCCCTGCGTGAGCTGGGCGGGATGAAGCGACTGGCAGAGGATGATGTGCAGACACGTTCCTATCGCGTGCAGATGAGCATGGTGGAGCGGCCCGCACTGGCACAACGCAGCATCAGCAACATTCGCGAGCTGACGTCGCGGGTGTCGAGTCAGGATATTCCCAAGTACCTCGACAACCTGGAGGTCAAGTTCAAGTCCGAGTTCGACACGTCAACCGGCAAGTACGTGACCCGCTGGCAGGAAGGCGACACGCGCGCCATCGATGTGGTGCTGGCGACCAACATGCTGTCGGTGGGTGTCGACGTGAATCGACTCGGCCTGATGGCTGTGAACGGGCAGCCCAAGGGAACCGCCGAATACATTCAGGCCACCAGTCGTGTCGGGCGTTCCTTCCCGGGCTTGGTCTGCACGGTGCTGACGTGGGCCAGACCGCGCGACCTGTCGCATTACGAAACCTTCGAGCACTACCACGCCACGTTCTACAAACACGTCGAGGCACAATCGGTGACGCCATTCTCGCCACGCGCGATGGATCGTGGTCTGACGGGCTCGTTGTTGAGTTTGATGCGTCTGGAGAACGACGAGTTCAGCCCGAACGAAGGCGCTGGCCAACTTAGCATGTCCAATCAGGCCGAGATCATTGATGCCATCAAGGTGTTGGCGACTCGCGCAGGCAATGTCGCTGAAGACAACTCGCGTAAGCAGTTGGCTGAGACCGAGCTGAAAGAGCGCGCCGACGAATGGGCGAAAGAAGTCAGCAAGGGCGGACGGATCTTGGCGTATGAAAAGCGCGGCCCCGAGAAAGACAAGACCGTGGCATTGATCAAGTCGCCAGGACTTCAAGCCTGGGACAACTGGACCGTGCCGATGTCGATGCGAGAGGTCGAGCCCGGCGTGCGTCTGATCATGAACACGAGCCATATCACGGACGATCACGATTGGAAGCCTCGTCCCGCAACGAAGGATGAGGATTGAACATGATCATCAACAACAAAACGCCAGTCGGCGAAGTACGCCCCAGCCAATTGCTGTGGACTTATGGCCCCGGTGCGCTGATCGACCTGCCCAGCTTGTCCGTCGTGACACTCGGCATCGACCGATGGGAAAAGGATCGCTGCCAGCCGATTCAGGAGGCACGACTGCTCGCTGCCGTTCGGAAGGTTCTGGGGGCGCAGGTCGAAAACCTGCGGATGCCACCATTCCAGAAGAGTGAACTCGTCGACGTCTGGTCGGCTGAAGCCAATATCGGCGTGCCTGTTCGACCATTCCCGCGCTGGATGCGTTGCGTGAAATGCGGCCTGCTGTCGCCCTTTGATGCCGGTCTGTTCGAGATCAAGGAGAACCGTTTCAGGCCGGAGCGAACCCGCTTCGTTCACAAAGGCTGCCGTGGCTCCAAAGGCGATCAACCGGCCAAGGATGCGGATGCCGTTCCCGCACGTTTTCTGCTGGCCTGCCGCGACGGTCATCTCGACGACTTCCCTTGGCATTATTTCGTCCACGGCGGCAACAGTTCGTGCAAAGGCACGCTGCGCTTCTTCGAGAGTGGCGCGTCGCTGCAAACCGAAAACCTGTGGGTGAAGTGTGATGCCTGTGGCGCATCCAGAAGCATGGCGCACGCATTCGGTAAGGCAGGCAAAGAGAATCTGCCGGGTTGCCGAGGGCGTCACCCCCACTTGGATCACTTCGAGAATGAATGTGATGAAGAGGCTCGCGCAGTTCTGCTGGGAGCCACGAATAGCTGGTTCCCTATTACGCTCTCGGCGCTCGCGATTCCTCAGACCAAAGACCCGCTCAGTCAGCTGATCCAGGATGGCTGGGAGTTTTTCGAAGATCTCGATTCCGAAGCCGAGGTGTCGGTAACGGTGAAGACCTTGAAGAAGACCGGGGCGCTGCCGGGAATCGACAAGTACGAGGCTGCCTTGATCTGGTCGGCCATCGAGGCGCATCGCTCCGGCGGCGGGCAGGATGTCGTGGGTGAGGCCGACATCAAAGGGCCCGAGTGGGATGTGTTGACCGAAGCCAACCCGCCCACGGACTACCCGCACTTCATGAGCAAGAAGGTCGGTACGCCGCCAGGGCTCGGCGGCCATATCAGTCGAGTCTTGCTCCTCGAGCGTTTGCGCGAGGTGAATGCGCTGCTGGGTTTCACTCGGGTCGAAGCACCTGAAGAGTCTGGCGACCCCAATGAGCGTCCGCAGATGGCCAGCCTGTCGCGCAGCAAGCCAGACTGGGTGCCAGCCAACCAAGTTCATGGTGAAGGAATCTTCATCCAGTTCGACGAAGCCGCGCTCGTCGAGTGGGAAGCTCTGGATGGCGTGAAGAAGGTCGACCAGATGCTCCGTGGTGGCCATAAGGGATGGCGCAATTCACGCCACCTCGACCCGAACGAGGGTTACCCCGGCATTCGTTATGCGATGCTGCACACGCTCTCTCACCTATTGATTCGTGAGTTGGCGCTGGAATGCGGATACAACGCCGCGAGCATTCGTGAGCGCATCTATGCCGACACATCGGGCGATGGCCCACAGGCAGGCATCCTCATCTACACGGCAGCGGCCGATTCGGACGGCACGCTGGGCGGCCTCGTCGATCTCGGCAAGCCTGAAAACCTTGGCCGCTTGCTGGAGCAGGCACTGAATCGCTCTAAGGTCTGCTCCTCTGATCCACTCTGCTCGGAACATGATCCGGAGAAGGATCGATCCCTGCATGGTGCTGCCTGTCATGCGTGCAGTTTGGTAGCGGAGACCTCTTGCGAGCGTGGCAACCGCTATCTGGATCGCTCACTGCTCGTCCCGACACTCGAACGCGCTGACGCTGGTTTCTTCAAGGGTTTCTGATATGGATGAACTCTTGGATGCCATTGCAGCCTTGGTCTCTCTCGTTTCGCCGGAAAAGGTACAGGCCGTTGCCGCCCGCGTTCGTCGAACCGAAGCCAGCAAGGCTGCGTCGACGTTGCCGAGCGTAGTGGGAACACCGGTGGCCAGCACCGTGGTCGAGCAACTTGCGACCGCGTGGCAAAACACCAAGGTCGGCTCAGACGAACTGGCCTCGATGCTTCTCGCTGCCAGCCACGTCTACACCAAAGCCGCTTCGGAGCAATCCACCGAACTCGTGTGGACTGGCCCGACGACGCCTTTCGTATCGGCGCGTAGAACAGAGCAGGCGCTTCTGCAGGTCATCAACTCCGCTGAACAGTCCCTGTTCATCACCAGCTTCGTAGCCTACGACGTGTCGACCATCGTCAAAGCCTTGAATACCGCCAATGAGCGTGGGGTGCGCATCACTATGTTGCTGGAGTCCTCGCAAGACCATGGCGGCAGCATCAACATCGACGTCATTGGCAAGATGCGAGGCTTGGTGCCTGGCGCACAGCTCTATGCATGGCGCGACAAGACCGGTGATTTTGCGGATGGCCGCGTGCACGCCAAAGTCGCTGTCGCCGACAAGAACTCCTGCTTCATCACCAGCGCCAATCTCACCGGCTACGCGATGGAGAAGAACATGGAGGCTGGCGTGCTCATCTCAGGAGGACGTATACCCAGACTGCTGGACGACCACTTGCGATCCTTGGTCGACACGAAATTGGTCTCCCCGGTTTGACGACGCTGCGCGTGAGGCGTCCTCTGGGCTTGTATCGAAATAAGGAATCTTGAATGTCAGGCGAGTACGAAAAGGCCATTTCTATCGGCAAGGCAATCCAGAATATTGTCTCGCGCCGGTATCTCCTGCCTGCGATACAGCGGAAGTTCACATGGAGCACATCCCAGATCGAAGTGCTGTTCGACTCGATCATGCGCGGCTATCCCATCAACACATTCATGTTCTGGGAGGTGACCGATGCGGAGGTCAAGACTAACTTCCGTTTCTACCAGTTCCTGGAAAAATACTGTGAACGTTTCGGTGAGAACAATCCTGACTTCGATACCAGGGGCCACGGAAACTTCCAGGCCGTCATTGATGGCCAGCAGCGACTGACCTCGCTGTACATCGGCCTGAAAGGCACCTACGCGTACAGGTTGCCGCGCAAGTGGTGGCCAAAGACTCAGGATGATTCCGTTTTGCCTCCGAGGCGGCTCTATCTGAATATCGCTGCGCCCTTGGACGAAGAGCGCAACGAGGAGATGATGTCTTATGAGTTCTCCTTCCTGACAAAGCAAGAACGAGACAAATCCACCGACGGCAAATGCTGGTTTCTTGTCGGTGATGTACTGGACCTCGAAGAGGCGGAGACGGCAGATCAGGTACTGGACGTAGTCATGTCCCACCTTGAAAAGGTTGGCATGTCGTCAAACGCGTATGCCAGAAAAACACTAACGCGGCTCTATTTCGCCGTTCGGCGCGACACCCTGATTCATTACTACAACGAGACCAGCCAGAAAATCGACCATGTCCTGGATATCTTTATCCGCACCAATCACGGTGGGACTCCATTGTCATTTTCCGATTTGCTGATGTCGATTGCCATCGCGAACTGGAAGAAGGATGCGCGTCAGCAAATCGACGATCTGGTGGACAAGGTCAGGTTTGGCTCTGACATGGAGTTCTCAATTGATCGTGACTGGATATTGAAGGCGGCACTGGCGTTGACGGATGCCGATATCCGCTTCAAGGTCGAAAACTTCGCCGGTGCGCAGGTTGCCCGAATTGAGAGTGAATGGGATGAGATCAGCGCCTGCATCTTGGAAACGTTTCGATTGATCCGATCGTTTGGTTTGAACGATGCATCTCTCCGTGCAAAGAACGCAGCCATTCCCATTGCCTACTACCTGTATCACAAGGGTCGCGATGCCTCCACTGGCAAGAAGGGGGTGTTCTTAAGCATCAACAAGCAAGCGTTCCACATTCAAGATCGGAAACTGATCCGGCAGTGGTTGCACATGTCGCTGCTCAAGGGCGTTTTCGGCGGCCAAGGCGATGCACTGCTGACAAACTTGCGCAAGACTATCAAAGCCAATATGCCGGCAGAGGCGTTCCCGCTGACGAAGATCATCGAAGACTACCGGGGGCATAGCAAGGATCTGCTTTTCGATGATGACTTCATCAGCCGATTGCTCAAAACCCAGAAAGATGATGCGTCGTGCTTTTCGATCTTGGCGTTGCTCATGCCGGACCTCGACTACACACGAGCACTGCAAAAAGATCATATCCATCCAGCGGCATCTTTCAGCCAGGACAAGCTGTCCCAGTGCGAATTCTTGAAAGGGAAACCAGAGGCGCTGGAGTTTTTTCTTAGCCGCGAAAACTGGAACAGCATCGTCAACCTCCATCTCTTGGAGGAATCCAGAAACAAGTCGAAGCAAGACCGGCCATTCGCTGATTGGCTCAAGGAGCAAGAGGGGCTCAGCCTTGACGGACTACTGATTCCCGCAGACGCACCGCTTGATTTTGCGTCGTTCCGAACCTTCGTTGAAAAACGATCCCAGCACCTGTCAAATATCTTTAAGGAACTGGGAAGCCCGTGACATTCTGTGATCGCGGTCAATTCTGAGCTCCACCACAAAAAACAACATCTAAAAAGTGCCGCTGTTCGCCCATTCGCACGCCCCTCTACGAATGGGCAGGCCAGCGGCAAGCCTGTCGGTCATCGCTCCTGATAACGGGCAAAAGCAGGACGTCCTCCGCTTCGAGAGCGATGACGCTGATACATCCAAATTGTTAAAGAACAGCGTATCGCCCACACGGGCAGCACTACGACCTTCCGACAGGAAGGATTTCGCTCACCACTTCTGAGTGCGCGCCACTTACTTATCCAGCGCCACCATGCGGACGATGCTGTCGAACTCGTTCAGCACGTCGGGATGATTCTTCGTCAGGTGACGCAAGATGGCTTCATTGGCCATCAGCTTGGCGAGATAGCCCTTGGCCAGCACCAGATTGAGAATGTCTTGGCCGTAGGTCTGCTCGGCCAGCTTGAACTGCTCTTGGAGATTGCCCATTTCCCGCTCCATCTTGGCCATCTGATCGGCGCTGACGCCGGTCATTTTCTTGGGCTTGGTCTCGCCGACGAGCAGATTGCTGGGTGTGGCGGCTACCAAGGCCTGCGCGTAGGCCACCGTGATGTTGTTGGCGCTGACCATCAGTTCGACGCATTCAACCTGCCGGGTTGGCTTGAGCTTGCGCAGCACCGCGCCAAGGTTGGCCGAGAAGGTTTGATCGCGCAGCAACTCGGCAGCCTCCGGGCAGATGCCGTCGAGCAGGTTCAGTTTCTTGATGATGTGGCTGATATCCACGTCCAATGCTTTCGCGAGCTTTTCAGGGGTGACGCCGCGTTCGACGGCGCGGCGGATCATCAGGTGTTCCTGGATGCTGGAGAGACGATTGACCCGGTTGTTGTAGGTGTAGCTCTCGTCATCGGTGGCCACGAGGCACGGTGCCTTGTCGAAGCCCAACTGCTTCAGCGCCACCAGCCGCGTGTGCCCGTCGAGCAAGATGTACTGGCCCTCACGGGAGGGCTTTCCCACCGACAGGGGTTCAATCAGCCCGACAGCCTCGATGGACGCGAGGATCTGCTTGAATTTCCGGGAGGCAAACAAGCCCTCGGGGGTCTTGCGGGATGGCAGGATGGCCGAAAGCTCAAGAAATAGAGGCTCCGGCACGAAGCCCAGTGGTGGTCTGCTCACGTTCCACACCCCCGCGCCCAGACCCGATCCGCCAGATACTGCGGCAATGAGTCCATTCCCTCGGCGCGCAGCAGGTTGGTGAAATTCTCATCTGCCAGCAACTGACGCAGCGCACCAACGATGAACAGCAGGTTGCGCTGGGCGGTTTCTGCCTTCCTGACCAGCTGCTTCTGGCGCTCGACTTCACGCTGGTAGTTGCGCACGAGACTCGACGTGGTCACGTCCGCATTGGGTTTGCGGGATGACATCTTGCCGCCGACAGCCCGGCCTTGCGTGCGGCGACGTTCGATGACCCGACGCGCCTGGATCAGTTGGCTGCCACGCAGCTTGCCGGATTCATAGGCTTCCTGCAGGGCGGCCTGAATCGCTTTGTCATCCGTGCCCGCGCCAGCAATGGTGATCGCCGCGTTGAGCGGGATGCGTCCGCTGCCGACGGCCATCAACAGACGCTCTTCGCCGTTCTTGAGCAGGTACAGGATGCCCTGGACATACTCCGGGCTCAGGCCCGTTTTCTGGGCGATGTCTTTTTTGTCGTATCCCTGATCCCGCAGCTGCTCAATGCCAACCAAGAGTTCTAGCGGGCTGAATTTTCGTCGTGCAATGTTCTCCGTCAGGCTCATGATGAAGGCCGACTCGTCGTCGACGTTCATCACCATCGCCGGGATTTCCTGGTGACCGAGTGTCTTGAAGGCCTTGAGACGCCCCTCACCACAGATGAGCAGGTAGTGCTCGCCATCATTTCCCGGACGCGGCGTCACGATGATGGGCTTTTTCAGGCCGATGCTCTGGATGTTGCCGACGATCTGTTCGAACACTCGGCTGTTGCGTTCGCGCGGATTGAGAACCTCGATCCGGTTCAGCGGGATCATCCGCAATTCCGAGTGGCGATGCTCTTTGTCCTGGTTCATGCGGCCCTCCGTATGCGGATGCGCCGTGCCATGCCATACAGGTAGTCCAGGCTGTCGAAGCGGTAACACTCGAATTCGATGCCGTTGTGATCGGCGAGATTGATGCGGGGCTGGCCGAAGTCGAGTCGCGGCAACAGGTAGTAATCCAGCGCCGCCTGATTGGTTTCATCGAGCCGCACGGCCACGGTGATGTCGGGTGCGAGGCTGGTGTCGAAGCGCACCTTCCAGCGCCGCCGCCCGTTGTCGAGTAACTGGCAACGGGCCAGTACCAGCGAGACGGTGAATTCGTGGTTGACGGTGAGGAGATCGGTGGCCGGATCACGTTCGACCATGCCGCCGACCTCGGCGATCATCCGTTCGGTCTGGCCGACGATCTCCGGATGCAGTCGGCGCAAGAACTGGTTCACCTCCAGATACTGGTAGTCCCGATCCGGGGTGAAGCCGACGGTCTGGTACGCGCGGATCAGGCTGCCAAAACGATGTGCGTAGGCCGCCGACGAGGGCATGCCTTCGGCCTCGTCGATGATCAGGCCGGAGAGGTAACCGTGGCGCTGGTACAGGTTACGCAGCTTCTCGATCAGTTCGTCATCGCTGTAGCGATGTGACCGTGCGCGCAGGATGCCTTGCGCGGTGTAGAAGAGCTCCGGCGGCACGACACTCTCGAACGCACCTTCCTTCTTGATCCACATCTCGGGGCTGTTGACCACCCGGTGCTTCTTGAGCTTGAAGGAGCGCCGGTTGTAGACGTTGTTACCGATGTACTTCTCGTTGGACAACACCTCGCGCACCGTCGCCCGCGTCCAATCGCGCCCGAGATCTGTTCGGATGTTTTGCGTGTTGAGCCGTTCGGCGATCTCCAGCTCGGTCAGGTTGTCGGTGACGAACCAGCGGTAGATCTGGTTGACGGCGGCGACCTCGTCGTCGGGTCCCGGCTGCAGGATGACGCGGTCGGTTTGCAGGCTCTTGTGCTCGCCGCGAGCCAGTTCACCTTTGAACGTGCCGGACTGATCGATCAACACACGCCGCAGGCCATAACCGGCGGGCCCGCCTTGCCGAAAGCCCAGCTCGATCAGGCGGCACTGCCCGGCGAACACCTTGGCCGACAACTCCCGACTGTATTCGCCCGCCATCGCGCGCTTGACGCCTTTGACGATGGTGGACACGGGCGAGCCGTCATTCTCAAACTGTTCGGCACAGTAGGAAACCTGGATTCCGGCGCGGCGACAGATGTATTCGTAATAGGCACTCTCGTCGGCGTCCTGAAACCGCCCCCAACGGCTGACGTCATAGACCAGGATGATCTGGAAATCGGCCTTGCCCGTCTCGACATCCTTGATCAGTTGCTGCAGTGCTTTGCGCCCATCGATACGCAGGCCGCTCTTGCCTTCGTCGGCATAGGTGCGAACGATCTCGATGTTGCGCCGCTCGGCGTACTCACGGATCTTGTCGGCCTGATTCTCCGTCGAGTACTGCTGGTGCTCGGTCGACATCCGCACATACTCGGCGGCCCGAAATGTCGGAGGAGGTGACTCCGCCTCCGTTGAAAATTCTTCTGCCTGCATAGACCCGATCACTCATTGTTATGTGCACCTGCTCTCGGGTCTGCTTTTCACCTTACTGGCACGGCCGCGACCAGCGGTGTGCCGGTCGGGATGCGCAGGGTTGAAACTGTTGCCATTCAGGATGATCGAGAGCCCATTTGGAGAAAGAAGTTAAGGGCGAATCGCCGAGGTGTCGATCAAGTCCTCTCTTGACACGTCCATCTTGCACGGACACGTCAGGCACACCGGCGTGATCTCGACGATCCATGGAGCGCCGTTTTCCATTGGGAATGCTGGATGCCGCGCGATTCGATACAGGCCCGTCGGCAGGCCGCACACGTCCATCTTTGCAAGACCAGCATCTTGCCCCCTGAGATCGCGCAATCGCTGCTGTGCTCGGTTGTGCTGTTCGTACTCTGGCCGAGCGCCACGGTAGTTGCGCCAGTAGTCAGGATTGCGCTGCGACCACGCCTGCTGGGCGGCGCGCTGGTTGATTCGGTAGTCGGAATCGGACTGAAGCTTGGCCCGCTGCCACTGGCGCTTGCGGGCGCGCTGACAGCCGGGCAAGGAGCAGTAGGCTTGACCAGGAACTTGTGGGCGCGGCTCGAACGGCTGGCCACAGCAGGCGCAGAGGGTGCTGGACATCGAAGTTCTCCATATGAAAATTCATATGGGAACTGCTGGCCGGTGGCTGCAATCAGGGAGGCTTGATGCGAGGCGATGCAACAGGACGGCACGATCTGTGGGCAAACCACAATTACGCCCATTTACACCCGTTTAAAGGGGCTGCCGATTGGCCTCATCCTGAATGACACGGCACTGCTCGATGATGTCGGCGAAGTTCGGTTGATTCAGCGCCAGCAGACCGTCTTCCAGCATTGCGGCGTAATCGTTTTCCAGCGCCGTCAACGATTCGCCCGTCGGGATGAGTTGCAGCTGGCCACTGGTGGCGGCGAAGTAATCGATCTTGGCACCGGCAGCGTCTTTTTCGACGAAGAACACCGATTTTTGTTCTGCAACGGCCCGAGCCAGCGCCTGGTCGGCACAGGCCGCAGCGAAGTGCGGCGTTTTTGCGATGGCGGCCAAGTCGTACCAGTGCCGCGAATAGCGCTCGCCGCGCAGCCGTCCCTGCAAGCAATACACGTGTGCTGCGGTGGCCTTTTCCCAGAAGGTGCGCTCTGCTGCCATCACCAAGGGTTGGGCGACAGGGAAAATGATGTCTTCGATTTCCGGCGCAATGTCGCAAGCCACCGGCTGAACATGGTGCGGCTCGCCCGTGGCGCGGGCACCAAACTCCAGCTGGATCGTGGGCGCAGAATAGCCGGTGCCGGTTTTGACCGCTGGATACGACAGGATCAGCTTGTCCCGATCCTTGCCCGCCAGCGTCAAGCTCGCATCCAACCCATCTTTCGCCAGCGCCGCTGCGATGACCGGTTTGACCGTCGCCTCGATCCAGTCGGGCAGGCGGTGACGTACCGCGCTGCTGATCTTTTTTTCCTGGCTGGCGGAATCGGGAATGGGGTTGCCTTGCTTCAAAAGGTCGGCGGCCAGTTCGCGGATGTCATAGGTGAGATCCACGTCCTCGGAAAACCGGTCGATGATGCGATAGACCTTGGACAGCGAGGTGCCACCCTTGAAGGTGAGTTTGCTGGCCAAGTCGGATTCGTAAATGGCGGACAGCACCCAGACCACCCAGATGTCTTTCTCGAGCAGATGCGCGGGCCGCCCGGTACGGGCTGCAGCAAACTCCAGAGCTTCAACCTGATCTTCCCGGCTGAGCGAAAACCAGGAATCAGCCATGTGCCATGGCCTCGCTGACCACTTTGGCCATCCAGCTCGGCAGTGCGGCCCGTGCGCCACGCACGGCCTCCCATTCGGACTCGGGCAGTTTGGCGCGCAGTTGCTTCAGCGCCGCCGGTGCGCTCTCCGGCCCCAGCCATGACAGCGCACGAATCACCTTGCCTGCGGGGCGCTTGCCCAGCAGCAATTGCCAGCGGTTAGCGTGCTTGAGCTCCACGCACCGGCTGCCAAGATGCAGGGTGCGGGATGCGCCGGAGGTGAGAAAAACCTCGCGGGTCGGCACCTGCGTGGTCAGGCCCAGCGCATTGGCTTCGGCTGCACCGTTGGCCACCACCGTTTCACCGCAGCTGGCCTCGATGGCCTGCACCACGGATTCTGTGGATGGCGGGCGGGAGCCAAATCGCCCCTGATGAGGTGCGACATAGGCACCGCGACTCACGCGCAGCAACTTCCCTTCCTGAGCCAGCCGGGACAAGGTTTTGTCGATGGCCGCCCGCGAGCCCAGATGCAAGAACTCCTTGGGCGACAGCAGGCCACCCTCGGGCATGGCCCGGGCGGCAGACAAGATGTTCTCGGCAAGATGGCTCATGGTCATGGCTCCTTTGTCAGAAGTATAAGCCAGTATCTGACAAACCGCAATTTGCAGCAGACGTGCCCGGCCAATGGCCGCAAAGGAGCCTCCGAGGCCTCGAGAGCCCGGATCACGCACATAAAAGGGGGATTCGCCGAAAGCCAACACGGGTTTCGGCCAGATCATCGAATTCACGGCCTCAAGGCCGAGGTGTTACTCTCTGGTTCAGATTACGGACGCGGGTTCGGTTCCGTGTTCCGCCCTCAGGGACAAATGGCCGAAACGGTGGACTTTGGGCCAAAAGGAGGGACATCTGTTCAGGCTACGGAACGGAATCGAACCGTTCTCCGTCCTGCTCCCTCACCAGCTCATGCCAGCGCGGCACACGAGCCGGGGCGTCCGGTTGATGCTCCAGCTCGACGGGTCGCACCACCGATTCCTGTACATCGCCCCGCACGCTGTTCGCCAGTTCCCATTGCAGGATGGCCTCCAGCGAAAAACGCAGGTTCCTAACCAACAGCAGATGCGGGATGCGCTTGCGCTCTCGCTCGACTCGGTCGGTGAACAGATTCGCAGGTAGGCTGGTAGCCTCGACGACCTCCTTCGCGCTGACGTACTGCAGTTCGGGCTCGGCGGTATCGGAAGGCTGAGGGTCGCCATCGATTCTCTGTGGGTGGGTAACGGCGCGTGGGACGCGCTCACCATCGCCAAGAATCGCCATCCAGTGCTGTGCGCTCTGACGCTCGAACTCGAGAATATCCGCCTGGTGGTAGCGGACGTGGTGGAACAGCTTGTGCCAGATTGGCCCTTCGCTATCAAGCCGCCAGCGCCGCAGGGTTTTCAGGCTGACCTTCCATCTGGCGGCAACCTGTCTTTCGGTCATCACGGGGTAGTGCATCTTCTTCTCCAAGACTGATGACCCCATGACAACGCTGTTCGCCATAGAAGCCAAGCCTTACGGCGTGAGGCCAGCGGCGAACTGCTGCAGTCGCTGCCCCTCGGCCCGGGCCTCGCCCAGCAACTGGCTCCAGTCGTCCGGCGGATGACCGCTTTCAAGCATTCTGCGGAACACCCGGTAGGCGTCGTCGCTGCTCTCGTAGGCGCGCTTGGTGTCCTCGTCGTTGACCCACGCGAACACGATTACTCTGCTGGGTGCGTGGTAACGGAAGAACAGCCGGTACTGCTGGAAGAACTTCGCCCGGAACCAGTGCTTGTGATCGTCGCCAAGGGTGCCGCCTTGGCGGTACTCAGGCCGCGCAGGGTCTTGAGGAATGATGTCGAACGCCAACCTAGTGATTGCCGCCAGTCGCTTGCTGGCGTTCTTCTTCACATACCCGACTGGGTCCTTCTGCTTCAAGGCTTCGACCTGCTGAGCAAGCGCCTCAATCTGCGCCAAGAACAGCGGATGGGCAAAGATCGTCCAGCCGTGAATGACCAGGGGCGTGGCCTTGCCCGCGCTCATTCATCGTCTGCCGACAGGGCGGCATTGAGATCGACTTCGACGCTGCCGACCAGAGACTGGAGCCGTTGGACGAGGCCCGCATCCACGGCCTGCAGGCGCTCGGGGTGGTTGGCAATGTCCCGGGCCAGGAAGCCCAGGAACTGGCCGAGCACCGGATCGTCGCCTTCGGAGGCTTCAGCGCGGGTCAGCACAACCTCACCACTGGAGCGGATGGTGTAGTGGATCTTGTCGCGCTTGCCGAGCCGCAGGGCGCGACGCACGGTTTCCGGTACCGTGGTCTGGTAGCGGTCGGTCAGCGTGGATTCGACGTCGAGGGTGGTGGGCATGGCGCGCTCCGGTCAAAGATGTGAATATCTTGCATGGTAATGCAATCGCCTTGTCAAGTCAATGCAACTGCATTGCCAAGAGCTATTGCCATCCTGTCCGGAGTTTCGGTGGGCGACTGCCTACCAGTGACCATATCGAACACCGCGAGTCTGGCTGTCCACCCGCTTCGCCCGATGTCCGCCGAAGCGGCCAAATGATTCAAAACAGGGACTCTGTTCTTGCGGACGGACTTTTGTTCAGAAAGCGGACGCGGGTTCAGTTCCGCGTTCCGCCACCACACGACCTGTACAAGGCCGCTGACGATCCTCGTTGGCGGCCTTTTGCTTTCTGTGTCCGGCGCTATCCCGTCGTGTTTCGCAAGGCGGCCCCGGGAGCCGGGCTGCCGGGTGCCTGTACCCAGAACTGGTACATGCCGATGAAAGTGTCGGGGTGCTCGGTTTCGTACGTGTGCCAACGCTGCAGGTCGTGCACCGCATCCTCTTCAGGAAAGCGCTTGCGGAAGCGGCTGAGCACGGCGGGTTCCACATGCATACCTACGAACGACAAGCCAAGCCTGTCGAGAAGCGCCTGGATCTGGGGCAGGCTGGTGCGGTGTTCCTGCTCATGGAACAACAGGTCGCGGCAGGCGCTCAAGCCGTAGAAATCGCCGAAGCTGGTGAGGGGTTTCAGAACATCCGGGCAGTCACCATTCAGCAGCGCCTCGCGGCAGGCTCGAATGCCTTGCGCGGTGGCTGGGAGGCGGCGCTCCGCGATGAACTGGCGCGCCGCCACCACCAACGATCGAGCCAGTTCGCTGTAGAGCCCGATCCGCATGAGGCCGCCGGGGCGAAGGAGCGACAGCAACGCGCGCCAGCCTTTTTCGGGATCGTCCAGGTGGTGCAGAACGCCCACCGATTCGATCAGGTCGAAGCGCCGTTCGAGCGAAGCGAGCAAAAGGATGTCGGCCTGCGCGTATTCGATGTGCGGCTGGCCCAGCTCTAGAGACTTGCGCATCGCATAGGCCAGGCTGCTGGCGCTCAGGTCGATGGCGAGCACGTGGGCCCCTGCGTAGTGGCTGGCGGTTTCTGTCGAATGGCGGCCGGTGCCGCAACCGGCGATGAGCACGTCGAGCGATTCGCGTCGCGCCATCGGTTGAAAGCGCGCGTGTGGCAACTGCATGCGAAGGCGGTCATCCAGGCGAAGTGGCGGCGGAAGCAGCGAGGCGCGCGCCCAGCGCGGGTAGGGGTTCTCTTCGTACTGCCGGCGCACGCGGCACGACACTCCCTCGTCGATCCCGGTCAGACGCTGCAGGCTGGTGCGCAGGAGGCCTTCGCGCCGAGGCTCTTCGACCTGCTGCTGCAACACCGCGCACAGGGCTTCGGGCCAGGTGGCGTCGAAGCAAGGACCGGCGAGGGTGTGCAACGGCCTGTAGCTGGCCAGCGCGAGCAACTGGTGGGCGAGCGGTTGGCCGCCGCTGTCCAGCGTGGTGTCGAGGCAGGCCTGCAACTGTTCAAGTTGTGCGTCCTCGGTGGCGCTGATGACCCAGGCGTATTCGTTGAGGAAGCATTGCCGCGCGAGCGCTCCTTGCAGGGCGCTCAGGCTGGCGTCGTCTTCAGCATCCTGCTCCAGGGCCCACCCGAGCAAGGCGGCTCGCATTTTTGTGAGCCATCGTTCCACGGCCACATCGCAGACCGTGGCGTTTTCGAGCAAGCCCAGCAGCAAGGTGTCCTCCTGCCAGGCCACCAGCGACGGCTGCCCGACAGGCCCCTCGTGTGACAGCGCCGCCCGCATGAGGGGCTCCCCCTTCAGCCATGCAATCGCCGCCGGCGCCAGTTCCTCGGGCCGTCTCCATGCCTCATGGATCGCACGGGTCAGCAGGGGCCGCAGTTTCCCGCGCGAGGCGTCCGGACGCAGTCGCTGCAGGCACTCTGCAAGACCGATCTTCACCTCCGGCGCTTCCTGGATCGACAGGGCGTGGAGATACGCGTCGAGCGCTTCCAAAGGGCGGCCCTGGTGATTGAGCACCAGACCCAGATTGCTGTGTGCCTGAAAGCAGTCCGGCGCAGACCTGATGGCCTCGTGGTAGTGCGACGCGGCCTGATCCAGCCGGCCATGGCGCATGTGGATGAGGCCCAGGTGGTAGTGCGCTTCGGCAAATCCGGGCTTCCATTGCGTCGCCCGGGTCAGGAAGTCCAGAGCGCCTGGTGTGTCACCGGCTTCACACGCGATCACGCCGAGCAGATGCCAGGCATCGACATGGCCCGCGTCGACTTGAAGCACTTGGTGGCACAGGCGGGCTGCCTGCTGCAGTTGGCCGACTTCGTACATGGCCATTGCGGTGGCCCATGCGCCGGACGACGTTGGCGTGATCCGACCACCGCCTCGGAGGGGCAGGCAGCAATGCTTGTATTTCTTCCCGCTCGAGCACGGGCAGCGCTCGTTGCGCCCAACTGTCTGCATGGCTTGTCTCCTATGCATGGGCCGTCTGATGCGGCGCTTTTGAAACCCGATCGTTGCCCTGCTGCGTACCCGTCCGAGCGGGACTTGCGCAAGGTTCGATGGGATATAAATAAACCGACTAGTCGGGTTATCATAAGTGCCATTCGCCACGATATGGAAGACGAGCGATGAAGGTATTTATTGTTTTTGCCCACCCCGAGCCGCGTTCATTCGGCCGGGCGTTGCTGGAGCGGTCGGTGCAAACGCTTGAATCTTGCGGACACGATGTGGTGGTGTCCGATCTGTACGAGATGAACTTCAAGCCCGTGGCCACGGGCGAAGACTTCACCGAGCGACGTTTTCCCGATGCACTGCAGTACGACCGCGAACAGAAGCAGTCGTCGCAGCGCCGCACCTTCACGCCGGATATTCAGGCCGAGATCGACAAGCTGCTGGCCTGCGATCTGCTGATCCTTCAGTTCCCGTTGTGGTGGTTCTCGGTGCCCGCGATCATGAAAGGGTGGATCGACCGGGTTTTCGTCAATGGCACCGTGTACGGTGCGGGCGGCATGCGTTTCGACAACGGTGGTCTCAAGGGACGCAAGGCGATGCTGGCATTCACCACGGGCTGCTTTCCCGGGATGATGGATGCCGACGGCCTGCTGGGTCAGCGCGACGTGATCCTCTGGCATCTGCAACACGGCACCTTCGGCTATGGCGGCCTGCAGGTGCTGCAGCCTTTCGTGGGCTTCTCCATCCAGTACACCGACGAGGCCCAGCGCCACGCTTGCCTGGACGCCTATGAAAAGCGGCTGCGCCAGATCGAGCAGGAAGAGGTGATGCCCTCCCACCCGATGTCGGACTTCGACGCCGACTGGCGGCTCAAGCCTGGCATCGTCCCGCGCACGGCAGGCCATCGCCGCACGCCAGGTCAGGGCTGATCCATGGCCCAAGTCGCCTGGGGTGAGTTGCACATCGAAGCGCTGCTGGCGCTGGATGCTACGGGGGAAGGCCGCTGGCGCAGTCGCCATGGCGATGCCAATCTGAACGGCCGCTCGTATGGAGGCCAGCTGCTGGGGCAGGCCATGATGGCTGCGTTGAAGGACGTGCCCGCCGGCCGGCAGGCCACGATGATGCAGTTTCTCTTTCTGCAGGGTGCGATGCCCGACGAGGGGGTGAACTTCGAGGTGACGACGCTGCAGGAAGGCAAGCGATTCAGCTCGCGGCGCGTGAGCGGCTCGCAGGGCAATGGCCGAACGGTGCTGGATGCACAGGTCACCTGTGCGCTGCCGCTGGATGCGCCCGAGCACGCGGCACCGAGCTCCGCGCCTGCCGATGAGCGACCAGAAGATCTGCCGCAACTGGCCGACATTGACCCCGCGCTGGTCGGGGGCCTCACGCGACTGGGGGGCTACTCGCAGGATCACAAGCCCAGCATCGAGTTTCGAATTCCCGATCCCCTGCGGCAGCTGTCGTCGATGCACATGGGCGGGCGATTCCGCTTCTGGATGCGCGCTGCGCGTCCACTGCCTCGCGACCCGCATCTGCACTCGGCAGCGTTCGCCTACCTCTCGGACTGGTGGCTCAACTTTGCCTCGCTGGGCTTGCATCTGCGCGACCTGGGGGGCCGTCAGCTGTACATCTCGAGCCTCAACCACGCACTCTGGCTGCACCGCCCGATTCAGGCGGACCAGTGGCTGCACGTCGATGGCCACAGTCCATGTGCCCAGGCGGGCAGGGGCCTGTCCATCGGCACCGTGCACGACCGGCAGGGTCACATGCTTGCTTCGATGACGCAGGAGTGCCTGATGGCGTACGCAGGCTAGTGCCCGTTGTTCATACCTGTTCTTGCGGCAGGTGCACCACGATTCCGTCGAGATCGGGGTTCATGCGCAGCTGGCAGCACAGGCGGCTGGTCTCGCGCGGTTCGGGCACACCTTCGAGCATGAAGGCCTCGGTTTCCGAGATGGGCGGCAGGCGCGGTGCCCAGGAGGTATCGATATAGCCGTGGCAGGTGGCGCAGCTGCAGGAGCCGCCACAGTCCCCCAGGATGCCGGGGACGCCGTTGTCCACCGCGATCTGCATCAGGCTGCGCTGGTTGGGTGCGTCGATGCGGATGACGGTGCCGTCATGTTCGATGAAGGTCACGATGGGCATGGGAGCAGATTCCTTTTCTGTGGGCTGGTCGCCGTTCTTGACATAGTCCGTCTCGTCGGACTATTATTGCACCATCGGAAACGGGAAACAACCCTGCCACCACGGAGAAGACAACTTGAGCACCTGTGATCATGTGATTCCTGTCGCGCCCGCCGCCGCGATGGGCCCGGCGATCCGCTGGGACGAACTCGTCCGCGATGACCACGTGCACGGTTCCCTGTACACAGACCCCGCGATCTATCAGGCGGAACTCCAGAGAATCTGGTACCGCACCTGGGTCTACGTCGGCCACGAGAGCGAGGTGCCCAACCCCAACGACTACGTGATGAAGTCGATCGGGCCGGAACCCATCCTGATGACGCGCGACAAGTCGGGCCAGATCCATCTGCTGCACAACCGGTGTCCTCATCGTGGCAACCGCGTCTGCATGACGGAAAAGGGCAACGCGCGCTCCTTCACATGCCCCTACCACGGCTGGACATTTGCCAACGATGGCGCACTGCGCGGCTACCCGTTCCCTTCGGGCTACGAGGACGCTGATCGCTCCAGGCTCGGCCTGGGCAAGGTGGCCAGGGTGGCATCGCACCGGGGCTTCGTGTTTGGATCGTTCGCGGAAGAGGGCGAGTCGCTGCTGGAGCACCTGGGGGCGGCCGCCGGGGCCATCGATTCGCTCTGCATGAACTCACCGGAGGGCGAGGTCGAGGTGACGGCGGGTTACCTCAAGCACAAGGTCAAGGCCAACTGGAAATTCCTGGTGGAGAACGAGACCGACGGGTACCACCCTTCGTTTGTGCACGCGTCCATCTTCGAGGTGGCGCAGAGCGGTATCGGCACGCTGTACGACAGCGACTCCGTCGCCGTGTCGCGCGATTTCGGCAAAGGTCACACGGAAAACGACCTGCGGCCCGAGTTCCGCAAGCGCGACGTGCCGATGGGCTGGTTCGGCACCACGGCCGACAGGTTGCCGGCCTACGTCGCACAGATGGAGACCGCTTACGGCAAGGACAAGGCGCGCGAAATCATGATCGACGGTACGCCCCACATCATGATCTTCCCCAACCTGTTCATTGCGGAGATACAGCTCTTCGTGCTGCAGCCGCTCTCGGTGGACCACACGGTGCAGCACGTCACGGCGATCCAGTTCAAGGGTGCGCCCGACATCAACCGCCGCTTGCGTCAGCAGACGATGGGCTCGGTGGGGCCGGCTGGCTTCCTGCTGGCCGACGATGCCGCCATGTACGAGCGCACGCAGCTGGGCGTGCAGGCCAGCAATCCCGAGTGGCTTTATCTGGGACGCGGCCGGCACCGCGAGCGGATCGACGAGAACGGCTTCCGCATCGGCGACAACACGGATGAAACCCCCTCGCGCGGCATCTGGCGTCACTACAAATCCCTGATGGAGGCCGCATGACCGACTTGGCGCTCGATGCCCGCACCCTGCTCGACGAGGTCACCCAGTTCATCTACCGCGAGGCGCGCTACCAGGACGACCATGCCTACGACGACTGGGAGGCGCTGTGGACCGACGACGGCGTCTACTGGATTCCAGCCAACGGAGAAGGCGGTGATCCTGAGAAGGAGATGTCGATCATCTACGACAACCGCTCGCGCATTGCTCTGCGCATCCGGCAGTTCCACACGGGCAAGCGCTACAGCCAGACCCCGCAGTCGCGATTGCGCCGGGTGGTCTCCAACGTGGAAATCCTGAAACACGAGGGCGACGAGCTGCTGGTCACCTCCAACGCCATGGTGTTCGAGTCATCGCCGGCCCGGGGCGACACCATCTGGGCGTCGCGCAACGAATACACGCTGCGACGTGAAGGCGAGTCCCTGCGCATGGCGCGCAAGAAGGTGGTGCTGGTCAACAACGAAACGGCGCTCTATTCGATGGCCTTTCTGATCTAGCCACGGGCCTGGCAGGAGACACACACATGGCAACACAAGACAAGAACACGCCAATCCCTGAGGTGTTGATCGGCGAAGGCCCGGCGCTGCTGGCGCTGCACGCCGACGGCGTGGCCCACATCCGCCTGAACCGGCCCGAAGCCGCCAACGGTCTGGACTTGGCCATGCTCAAGGGTCTGCACGAGGTGATGACGGCGGCGCACGGCGATGGCCGTGTGCGGGCGGTGCTGCTGACGGGCGAGGGCAGGAACTTCTGTGCCGGTGGCGATGTGCACACGTTCCTCTCCAGGGGCGAGGCCCTGCCGGACTACATCCGCATGGCGACGTCCTATCTGCAGATCGTCGCCTCCATGATGATGCGCTTGAACGCGCCGGTGGTCAGCGCGGTGCAGGGCTTCGCGGCCGGTGGCGGCGGCATGGGTCTGGTGTGTTCATCCGACTTCGTCGTGGCGGGCACCTCGGCCAGATTTCTGGCAGGTGCCACGCGCGTCGCCATGGTGCCCGACGCGGGTGTGTCCGTCACGCTCACCCACCTGGTCGGGCTTCGCAAGGCGATGGAGATTCTGATGCTCAACCCGGTGATCACGGCACAGGAGGCGCTGGACATGGGCCTCATCACGCGTGTGGTGGACGACGCGGCCCTGATGGGTGAAGCCCTGGCGCTGGCGCAGCAATTGGCTGGGGGCGCGCCGGCCGCGCTGGCGGGTACCAAGCGACTGCTGTGGAATGGCCTGGGTTCGAGCGTGGACGCATGTATGCCCGAAGAGAACCGCATGCAGGCCCAGCTCTCCGGCATGGCCGACGCGCGTGAGGGCCTGGCTGCCGTGATCGAGAAACGCGCGCCCACTTTCACGGGTCGCTGAGCATGGCCACCCCCCATCCTCTAGCCGGCCGCAAGGCCTTCGTCACCGGCGGTGCCAAGGGCATCGGTGCGGCCATTGCGCGCAGGCTGGCGGCCGATGGCGCGCTGGTGACCATCGCGGATCTGGATATCGATGCGGCACGTACGCTGGCGGACAGCATCCGTGCACGGGCCATGCAGCTGGACGTGTCGGACCTCGCGCAGGTCGCTGCGGTCCTGAACGAACATGGCCCGGTCGACATCCTGGTGAACAACGCCGGGGTGGATCAGCATGCCTTCTTCACGAAGACGACACCCGACGACTGGCGCCGTCTGATCGCGATCAATCTGGAATCCGTCTTCGCCACCACACACGCAGCCCTGCCTGCCATGCAGGCGGCCGGTTATGGCCGTGTCATCAACATCGCGTCGGAGGCCGGCCGTCTGGGCTCACGCGGTGGTGCGGTCTACGCGGCGGCCAAAGGGGGTGTTATCGCCTTCACCCGTTCCATCGCCCGCGAGAATGGCAGCAAGGGCATCACGGCGAACGTGATCGCACCCGGGCCGATCGACACGCCGCTGTTGCGCCAGGCGCTCGAACAAGGCGGCGAAAAGCTGTTGAATGCCATGACCGGCGCCACACTCGCCGGCCGCCTGGGAACGCCGGAGGACGTGGCGGCGGCGGTGGCCTTTCTGGCCTCGGCCGAGGCAGGCTATGTCACCGGTGAGGTGCTGGGGGTGTCCGGCGGCATGGGGTGCGGGGCATGAGCGCGGCCGTGGAACAGGTCATCGAGCGTGTTCGCCAGGTGTATGGCAGCTGGAAACGCGACACCCCCGTGGCGCAGATGCGCCAGGACTGGGACACGCTGTTCGGCGGCGCAGCGGTGAACGCGTCCATCGAGGATGTGGATGCCGGGGGCGTGAAGGCCCAATGGGTGAGTGCACCCGGTGCAGACCCCCGACATGGGGTTCTCTATCTTCACGGTGGCGGCTTTCAGGTGGGTTCGTTGGTGTCGCACCGCGAACTCATGGCGGGTTTGTCGGCTGCCTCGAATTGCCGCGTGCTGGGCGTGGACTACCGTCTCGCGCCCGAACACCGCTATCCCGCTGCGCTGGACGATGCGTGGGTCGCCTGGCAGTGGCTCGCCGACCAGGGCTTCGAGGCACAGCACGTTGCGCTCGCGGGCGACTCCGCTGGCGGTGGCCTGGTACTGAGCCTGTTGCTGCGTCTGCGCGACGCCGGCCAGCCCTTGCCCGCCGCTGCGGTCCTCATGTCGGCGTGGACCGACCTCACCGCCTCGGGCGCGAGCTACGGTACGCGCGCCGACAGCGATCCGATCCACCAGCGCCCCATGATCGTGGCCATGGCCCGTAACTACCTGGGCAAGGAAGGCAACCCCGCCGATCCGCTGGTCTCACCGATGTTTGCCGAGCTCCGTGGCTTGCCACCGTTGCTGGCACAGGTGGGGGATCGCGAGACCGTGCTCGATGACTCGCGTGATTTCGTGGCGCGAGCCAGAGAGGCGGGTGTGGATGCCACCTTGCAGGTCTGGGACCACATGATCCACGTCTTCCAGCAATTCCCGGCGCAACTGCCCGAAGCGCGCGCGGCCATCGACGAACTGGGCCGCTTCCTGCGGCGCCACCTTCCGGCCTGAGCGCCGCGACCATCACGGAGAAAGAGACACATGACAGCAGGCATCACCGGTTACGGCAGCTACATTCCCCGCCTGCGCCTGAGCCGCCAGGCGGTGGCGCAGGCCAACGCCTGGTACGCGCCGCAGTTCGCGGGCCGCAAGGGCACGCGTTCCATGACCAACTGGGACGAAGACAGCATCACCATGGCCGTGGCCGCCGCGCGCGATTGCCTGGGCGCGGGCGACGACCGTGGCCACATCCGCAGCGTGCAGCTGGTCTCCAGCACCTTGCCATTTGCCGAGCGCCTCAACGCCGGCGTGGTGTGCGAAGCCCTCACGCTGGACGATGGGGTGGAGGCGCTGGACATGGGCGGTTCTCCCAGCGCTGCGTTGTCCGCCGTGATTGGTGCGATGGACCGGGTGAATGCGCGCGACGGCGACGCCCTGGTGATCGCCACCGATCACCGCAAGACCCGTCCGGCCAGCTCACAGGAACTGGACTACGGTGACGGCGCGGCCGCCTTGAGCATCGGCCGCGACAACGTGATCGCCGAGTACCTTGGCGGCGCAACCATCACGGTTGATTTCGTGGATCACTTCCGCATGGCCGGTGAGGAGATCGATTACCACTGGGAGGAGCGCTGGGTGCGCGACGAAGGCATCGGAAAGATCGGCCCGCGCGCCATCGCCCGCGCGTTGCAGTCTGCCGGTGTCGATGCCGGCTCGGTGGACCATTTCATCTTCCCGACCACCTTCTCCAGGATGGACGCCCAGCTGGCCAAGGCCTGCGGCATCCGGGCGGAGGCGGTGGCCGATTCGCTCGCCGCGACGGTGGGCGAAACCGGCACGCCGCACGCGCTGTTGATGCTCGCTGCGGTGCTCGAACGCGCGCAACCGGGTCAGCACATCCTGCTGGCGCAGTTCGGCGGCGGCGCGCAGGCCATCGTGCTGCGTGTGACGCCGGCGATCGCCGCCTTCCGGCCCGCGCGTGGCGTGTCGGGCTGGCTGGCGCGCGGAGTCGAGGAGAAGAACTACACCAAGTTCCTGTCGTTCAAGGAGCAACTCCGTCTGGAACGGGGCATGCGTGGCGAGCAGGACCGCAAGACCGCGCTGAGCACGGCCTACCGCCACCGCGCCGCCCTCCTGGGGCTGGTGGCCGGACGTTGCGAGGTCACCGGCACCGTGCATTTCCCGCCATCGCGGATTTCCTACGACCAGGGCAAGCCGCTGCAGGACACACAGAAACCCCACAAGCTGGCCGAGCGGCGCGGCCAGGTGCTCAGCTGGTCGGCCGAATCGCTGTCGTTCCACCGCGCACCTCCGCACCAGTACGGCCAGGTCGACTTCGAAGGCGGTGGCCGCATCCTGATGGAGTTCACCGACGTTGCCAAGGGCGACGTCGCCTCGGGCACCGAGGTCGAGATGGTGTTCCGCATCAAGGACATCGACGAACTGCGCGGCTTCACGCGCTATTTCTGGAAGGCCACGCCTGTGGCCTCCAGTGCCGCCCACACCGCATCGAAGGAGTAAGCCATGGCCATCGGTATCAAAGACAAAGTCGCCATTCTCGGCATGGGCTGCAGCAAGTTCGGCGAACGTTGGGACGCCAGTCCGGAAGATCTCATGGTCGAGGCCTACAACGAGGCCATGGCCGATGCGGGCATCTCGCCCGGGCAACTCGACGCGGCATGGTTCTCCACCCACATGGACGACGTGGGGACCGGCCGGGGTGGCACGCCCATGGGCATTGCACTGCGCCTGCCCAACATTGGCGTGACGCGGGTCGAGAACTTCTGCGCGGGGGGCTCCGAGGCGATCCGCGCGGCGGTGTATGCCGTGGCCGCGGGCGCGTGTGACATCGCCATCGCGCTCGGCGTGGAGAAGCTCAAGGACACCGGTTACGGGGGCTTGCCGGTGTCGGCCGTCGGCACCTACATCCCCCAGTGGTACCCCAATGCGGTGGCCCCGGCCAATTTCGCGCAACTCGCGTCGGCCTACCAGCGCAAGCACAACGTGGACCCCGCGCTGCTCAAGCGTGCGATCGCGCGCGTCTCGATCAAAAGCCACGCCAATGGCGCAAAAAATCCCAAGGCGCATTTCCGCCAGGCCGTGACGGAAGAGCAGGTGCTCAAGGCGCCCATCATCGCGGAGCCACTGGGCCTGTACGACTGCGCGGGCGTGTCCGATGGCGCTGCCGCGGTCATCGTCACCCGGCCCGAGATCGCCCGTTCGCTGGGCAAACGCGATCTCGTCACGTTCAAGGCGCTGCAGGTCGCCGTCTCCAATGGCTGGGAAATGCACTCGAACGAATGGGATGGCAGTTACGTGCACACCGCCCGTGTCGCCGCGCGCAAGGCCTATGCCGAAGCCGGCATCCAGAACCCGGCACAGGAGGTGAGCATGACCGAGGTGCACGATTGTTTCTCCATCACCGAACTCGTCACCATGGAAGACCTGGGGCTCTCCGGTGAGGGCCAGGCCGTGCGCGATGTCCTGGACGGCAGATTCGACGCCGACGGTGCCATCCCTTGCCAGATCGACGGTGGGTTGAAGTGCTTCGGGCACCCCATCGGCGCCAGCGGCATCCGCATGCTGTACGAGATGTACCTGCAGCTGCAAGGCCGGGCGGGTCCGCGTCAGTTGAAAGACCCGAAAATCGGCCTGACCCACAACCTGGGTGGTCAACCCTCCCAGAACGTGTGCTCGGTCTCCATCGTCGGTCTCGACGGGGTGTGACGATGAGCACTCCTGTCGTCCTGGTCGACCGCCCGGCGCCCCATGTGGCGCGGCTGCTGATCAACCGCCCCGACAAGCGCAACGCGATCGACCACGCCGTGCGCCAGCAACTCACCGAAATGCTCGGTGCGCTGCTCGGCGATGCGTCGGTTCGGGCCATCGTCTTTGGTGGTGCACAAGGGGTGTTCTCTGCCGGTGGCGATGTCCCCAGCATGGTCGGTCTCACGGAAACACAGGCGCGTGAGCGCATGCGGCACATCCACCTGTTGTGTCAGCTCATCGCGGAAGCGGGTGTGCCGGTGGTCAGCGCCATCGAAGGCATTGGTGCTGGCGCGGCCGTGGGCCTGGCGCTCATGGGCGACCGCATCGTGGTGGGAGAAGGCACAAAGATCCTGTTTCCCTTTCTTAAGCTCGGCCTGGTGCCCGATTGGGGGCAACTGCTCACGCTGCCCCGCCGTGTTGGCCTGCCGGTGGCGCGCCGGATCCTGACCGACGGTGCGCCGGTGCATGGGCCGCAAGCCCATCGCATCGGCCTGGCCGATACCTTGGTGGCCGACGCCCAGGTGATGGCCACCGCGGTGGCACAGGCCGCAGACCTCGCGCTGTTGCCCCGTGAGGCCTTCGCGCGCATGAAATTGCGTCTGAATCACCCGTCGACCTCGCTGGCCGAGGAGCTGGCGCGTGAGGAAAACGACCAGGCCGTCTGCCTGCTCGGCGCCGACTTTGTCGAAGGGCACGACGCCTATGTGAACAAGCGCACCGCCGATTTTGTCGGTCGACCGGGGGTCAGGCGATGATGGAAGAAGCCGTTCTGCTGCGCCGTGATGGCGCCGTGGGCACCGTCGTACTCAACCGGCCCGGGAAGCGCAACGCGCTCGACCTCACCATGCGAGCGGCCATTGCTCAGGCGGTGCGCACGCTCGACGCCGACGAAACGGTGCGCGCCATCGTCATCACCGGCGGCAGTGGCGTTTTCGCGGCAGGCGCCGACCTGAACCTGCTGGTGGACAAAGGCGCGCAGGACGTGGCCGGCATCGACCTGGGGCAGTACTGGGCACCCGTGGCCGGCTGTGGAAAACCCACGATCGCCGCGGTGAGCGGTTTTGCATTGGGCGCGGGCTGCGAGCTGGCCATGATGTGCGACTTCATCGTGGCGGACCCCAGTGCGCGTTTTGGCCAGCCGGAACTGGCGGTGGGCATCATGCCCGGTGCGGGCGGCACGCAGCGGCTGGTGCGCACGCTGGGCAAGCAGATGGCCTCACTGATGCTGCTCACCGGGGAAATGATCACCGGCGAACGGGCCTGGCAATTGGGTCTGGTGGCGGAACTCACCGCCGAAGGACAGGCGCTGGAGCGTGCCGCCGAACTCGCGCGCAAGGCCGCGCGCATGCCGCCGAAAGCCCTGCAGGCCACGCGCCGCGTGCTCCGGCAGGGTGCGGACCTGCCGCTGGACGCTGCGCTCGCGCTGGAGAACCGCGAATTCCTGCTGTTGTTCGACACCGCCGACAAGACCGAAGGCATGCGCGCCTTCCTCGACAAACGCAAGCCCGACTTCAAGGGCCAATGACCTCATGAATTCAACGAACGTGAAACCCATCACCCTGGGCGTTGTGGGTGCTGGTGCCATGGGGCGCGGCATCGTGCAACTGTTCGCGCAGGCAGGTCACCGTGTGCGCTGTTTCGACGCGGCACCCGGTGCGGCGCCCAAGGCGGTCGAGTTCGCGCTCGGGATGATCGGTCGCGGTGTCGAGAAAGGCCGGCTCACCGCCGGGTCCTTCAGTGCCATCCGTGAAAACGTGCTGGCCTGCCCGCAGATGGCCGATCTGGCCGACTGCGACGTGGTGATCGAAGCCATCGTGGAAGACCTGGAGGTCAAGCGCCAGCTGTTCTGCGCACTGGAGGCGGTGGTGGCCGATACCGCCGTGCTGGCCAGCAACACGTCATCATTGACCGTGGCCGACATCGCCGCCGCCTGCCGCCACCCGGCGCGGGTGGCAGGTCTCCATTTTTTCAACCCGGTGCCACTGATGAAGGTGGCCGAAGTCATCGCGGCGCTGCGCACCTCGCCCGCCACGGTGGACACGCTGTGCCATCTGGTGAGCAGCGCCGGTCACCGGGCAGTGGTCACGGCCGACCAGCCCGGCTTCCTGGTCAATCACGCTGGGCGCGGGCTCTACACGGAGGGGTTGCGCATCCTGGAAGAGCAGGTCGCCTCACCTGCCGATGTGGACGAGGTGCTGCGCGAAGGTGTGGGTTTCCGCATGGGGCCGTTCGAGCTGCTCGATCTCACCGGACTGGACGTTTCCAGCAAGGTGATGGCCTCCATCTACGAACAGTTCCAGCACGAGCCGCGCTTTCGGCCGTCTTCGCTGGTCGCGCCGCGCGTCGCCGCCGGCCTGTTCGGCCGCAAGACCGGCGAGGGGTGGTACGCCTACGACGGCGACACGCGCCGCGCCCCGCCGTCGCGCCCCGTGCCACCGCTGCCCACGGGCCTGACGGTCTGGATCGATCCGGGCGCCAGTGGTCATGACGGGCTCGCGGCGTTGCTGGCGGGTGCGGGTGCGGCGCTGGGCCAGGACGCCGCGCACGCGGATCTGTGCGTGGTGCAACCCTGGGGTGGCGACGCCAGCCACACCGCGGCCGCGCTCGGTCTGGACGCCACGCGCGTGGTCGCGGTCGATCCTCTGGTGCCTCTGGCCCTGCGCCGCACGCTCATGCTCACCGCGCTCACCTCGACCACCGTGCGCGACGCCGCCTGGGCGCTGCTGGCCGCCGACGGTGTGCCCGTCAGCATCATCAACGACAGTCCGGGCTTCATCGCACAGCGGGTGCTCGCCACAATCGTGAACATCGCCGCGCAGATTGCCCAGCGTGGCATCGCCAGCGTCGCCGACATCGAGGACGCGGTGAAGCTGGGGCTGGGTTACCCACATGGCCCGCTGGCCTGGGGCGACCGCATCGGTGGCGCGCGCATTCTTCAAATCCTGCAGGGCATGCAGGCCGAGACCGGCGATCCGCGCTATCGCCCCAGTCCATGGCTGGTGCGTCGCGTGGCGCTGGGCGTGTCGCTGCTCACACCCGAGGCGGCGCGCGCATGAGCATGGACCTTCACCACCTGCGCGAATGGGTCGGCCGCGAACAGGTGGCCGAGCAGACGCTGGAACCCTTTTCTGCCGCCGCCCTGAGCGGCCTGCTGGACCGCGCCGCACCGCCGGCGGCGGGCGAGGCGTTGCCGCTTCCCTGGCACTGGTTGTACTTTCTGGAGACGCCCGCGCGCGCCGCGACCGGTGTCGACGGCCATCCGCAGCGCGGCGGTTTCCTGCCTCCGGTGCCGCTGCCGCGTCGCATGTGGGCCGCCGGCTCGCTGCAATGCGAGACCCCGCTGCGCCTGGGTGCGCCCGCGCGCAAGACCTCCACCGTGCGGAGCGTGGACCTGAAGGAAGGCCGCAGCGGCCCGCTGGTCTTCGTGACCGTGGACCACGTGCTGGCGCAGGATGGTCGCGTCTGCATCCGCGAAGAGCAGAACATCGTCTACCGCGAAGCGCCCATCGGGCCCGCGCCGCTGCCGGCGGGCGAGAAGGCCACGAGAGCCGCGCAGTGGTCGGCCGTTCTGAAGCCCGACCCTGCGCTGCTGTTCCGTTTTTCCGCGCTCACCTACAACGGCCACCGCATCCACTACGACCGCGACTACGCGGTGCGCGAGGAGTTCTACCCCGCACTGGTGGTGCACGGCCCGCTGCTGGCCACCGCGCTGCTGGACCTGCTGGAACGCGCTCGGCCCGGCGCGCCGGTGCGCGCCTTCTCGTTTCGCGCGCTGCGCCCCGCCTTCGACACCGACACTTTGCAGCTCTGCGCCGCCGCCGAGGGCGACATGGTGGAGCTCTGGACGCAGGATGCACAAGGCCAGGTCGGCATGGTGGCACGTGCCACGCTCGGATGACTCCCATGGGCGAACAGGATCCGATCTGGCGTTCGATGCTTTTCGTGCCCGCGCATGTGGAGCGCTTTGTCGAACGCGCGCATGCGCGCGGCGCCGATGCCTGTGTGCTCGATCTGGAAGACAGCGTGCCGCTGGCGCAGAAGGCGCAGGCGCGGGCCGCCGTGCCTGGTGCGGCGGCCGCCATCGCGGGGCGGGGCACCCCGGTGCTGGTGCGGGTGAACCAGCCTTCAGCGCTTGCCATTCCCGACATCGAGGCGGTGGTCGGCCCCGACGTGCGCGGGCTGGTGCTGCCCAAGGTCAACGACGCCGCGATGGTGCACGAGGTGGTGCACCGCATCGACCGCGTTGAGGCACAGAAGGGCCTGCGACAGGGGCACACCCGTTTGTTGGCGCTGATCGAAGACGTTCAGGCGCTGCCCGCGCTGGATGACATTGCGCGCAGCACGCCGCGCATGCTGGGCATGATGCTGGGCCCCGAGGATTTCTCTGTTTCCGCAGGCATGGCGCCGGTGCGCGACGCGCTGATGCTGCCCAACCAGCTGGTGCTGTTTGCCTGCCGCCGTGCGGGCATCCTTCCCTTCGGTTTTCCTGGCTCCATCGCCGACTACGGTGACGCCGATGCCTTTGCCCAGACCATCCGTCTCGCGCGCCAGCTCGGCTTCGTCGGGGGCCTGTGCATCCATCCCACACAGGTGGCGGTGATGAACGCCGGCTTCTCGCCTTCCGCCGAAGACATCGAGCACGCGCGAGGTGTCATCGACGCCTTTGAAAACGCCGAGCGCGAAGGGCGGGGTGCTGCCGAGTACCGCTCGAAGATGGTCGATCTGCCAGTGGTGGTGCGGGCACGGGAAATCCTGCGCCGCATCGCCACTGCTCCCCTTTCCACCCCACAGGAGACAAACCCATGAACACACACGGCACGGTGTACGACGCGATCGTGATCGGCGCAGGCGCTGGCGGACTCAGCGCGGCAGCGCGCCTTGTGGCCGCCGGCCGCAAGGTGCTCGTCGTCGAGAGTCTCGGCCGCGTCGGCGGCCGCGCTTCCAGTGAACAGATCGACGGCTTCACCGTCAACATCGGCGCCATTGCGATCGAGCGCGGTGGCGTTTTCGAGGAAACCTTCGGCCTGCTCAACGTGCCGCTGGACATCCGGGAGCCCAGTCCGGCGACCGTGTTCCTGATCGACGGCAAGGTCATCAACGTCGCCAAGGGCGGTTGGGGCATGCTGCTGGGCACCTTCACCAGGCAGGCCGCCAAGATCGGATCGAAATTCGCCGACGCGCGCGCGGGCGACCTGCCCGAGGCCAAGATGAGCACCCGGGAGTGGCTCAGCCAGTACACGAAGAACGACACGGTGCATGCCATCTTCCGCAACCTGTGCGCGGCCATCTTCGCCGCCAATGACGACGAAGTGCCCGCGCGCGCCTTCCTCACCTACTTCGCGGTGAAGGGTGCGTTCAAGCGCTTCGGTTTCTGCCCGCGCGGCACCGTCGGCCTGTGGAATGATCTGGCGGATGGCATCCGCAGGGCCGGTGGCGACATCTGGCTCGACGCGCCGGTGATGGCGCTTCACACGCAGGACGGCCTGGCTACCGGCGTGACGGTGACCAGGGGCGGCGTGGCCACGCGCGTGCAGGCCCGCACCGTCATCAGCAACATCGGGCCGCGCGCCACCGTGGACCTGCCCGGCGGCGATGCCTTCGGTGCCGACTACATCCAGCTCGCGCGCACCGCGCCCAGGCCATCGGCCAACATCGTCATCAACTTCGCCACCCAGCAGCGCCTGGTGGACGTGCCCGGCCTCGTCACCTTCGGCAAGACGCGGCGCCTGTGCAACATGGGCGAACTCACGGCCACCTGTCCGGAGCTCGCGCCCGCCGGCTGGTACCAGTACGTGGCCTATGCCGTGCCGCGTCCGGCCATCGGCGACTTCGACGAGAAGACCGAAATCGAGGCCTCGCTGCAGGACCTGCGCGACGAATTCCCCGGTTTTGCTCAGGCCAGGATGTTGTCGGTCCGCGTGATGCGGGATGGCTGGCCAGCCCAGCGCTCCTGCGCCGGTTTCGACATGCCGCAGACCACACCCCTGGCCAACCTGTGGCATGTGGGCGACGCGGTGAAAGACTACGGCGATGGGGGCACCCAGGCGTGTGCCTACACCGGTCGCGAGGCGGCGCGACAGGCCGAGGCGCACCTGGACAGCGCGCGTGCGGTGGTGGCAGCGTGACGGTCGTTGCTGAACTGCCATCGCAGGTCGCGCACGCGCGCGCGTTGCTGGCTCGCCTTCGACCGCTGTTCGAGCAGGGCGTGACCATGCTCGCGAAGGCGTGTGCCCCACACGGCGGGCTCGACAACGCTCGTCTGGACGACCATCAGGTAGCGACCTTCGAGATCGCCTGGGCCAGCGCCGATCTGCTGGCTGCCGAGACCGCACTGGCGCGGCTCGATGGCGATGCGCTTCAGTCGCGCCTCGCCCTGATCTTCGCGGTGGATGCCATCGCCGCGTTGCTGCCGCGCCTGGAGGCGTTGTACATCGAGCTGGGGCTGGCGCTCGGTCCCCTGCAGGAGATCGGTGCCGACGCCCGATGGGCTTCGTTGCGCGGTGCGGCCTGCGGAGCACCGGCGCTCAAGACCGCCGGCCGTGCGCTGGTGGCGGCGGGTGATGCGGTGGAACTGGGCAGCGTGACGCTGGACGACGCCGTGGTGATGGCCCAGGACGCGTTCCGGCGCTTCGCTGCCGACGTGGTGTCGCCCCAGGCCGAGGCCATCCACCGGCACGACGAAACCGTGCCCGAGTCGCTGCTGCAGCCCATGCGGGACATGGGCGTGTTCGGCCTGTCGATTCCCGAGTCGCACGGCGGTACCGGGCCCGACGTCGGCGAAGACGCCACCATGATGGTGGTGGTCACCGAGGCCTTGTCCGAGGCTTCACTGGCGGCGGCCGGCAGCCTGATCACGCGGCCGGAGATCCTGAGTCGCGCGCTCATCAGTGGCGGCACGGACGAACAGAAAACCGTCTGGCTGCCGCGCATCGCGGCGGGCGACCCGCTGTGTGCCATCGCCATCACGGAGCCCGACTACGGCTCCGACGTGGCCAGCCTGGCGCTCAAGGGCACGCGCACGCAAGGCGGCTGGCTGCTCAACGGTGCCAAGACCTGGTGCACTTTCGCGGGCAAGGCCGGACTGCTGATGGTGGTGACTCGAACCGACCCGGATCGCGCCGCCGGCTACCGTGGCCTGAGCGTGCTGCTGGTGGAAAAACCGTCGTACGACGGCCATGCATTCGACTACTGCCAGCCCGGTGGCGGAAGGTTGACGGGCAAGGCGATTCCCACCATCGGCTACCGCGGCATGCATTCCTTCGACCTGGCATTCGACAACTTCTTCGTGCCCGACGCCAACGTGATCGGCGAGGCGGGTGGCCTGGGGAAAGGCTTCTACTTCACCATGGCCGGCATGGTGGGCGGGCGCATGCAGACCTCGGCGCGTGCCTGCGGTGTGATGCGCGCGGCGTTGCGTGCCTCGATGCGCTACACGGCCGACCGCAAGGTGTTCGGCGCGCCGCTGCAAGACTACGCGCTCACGCTGGCCAAGCTCTCGCGCATGGCCGCGAGGCTGGCAGCCTGCCGCACGCTGGCCTACACGATCGCCGAACAGCTCAATGCGGGCGGGGGGCGCATGGAGGCCAGCCTGGTCAAGTTGCTGGCCTGCCGCTCCGCCGAGATCGTGACGCGCGAAGCGCTGCAGCTGCACGGGGGGATGGGTTACGCGGAAGAGAGCGCCGTGAGCAGGTACTTTGTCGATGCGCGTGTGCTTTCGATCTTCGAAGGCGCGGAGGAAACGCTGGCGCTCAAGGTCATCGGGCGGACGCTGCTTGAAGATGCGCTCAAATCCTGACCCCTTTTCTGGAGAGTTGCTGCCATGAATGCCATCCTCAGCGGCATGCGGGTTGTCGAAGCCGCCGCCTTCGTCGCGGCGCCGCTGGGCGGCATGACCCTGGCCCAGATGGGGGCCGACGTGATTCGGATCGATCCATTGGGCGGAGGGCTGGACCACAAGCGCTGGCCGGTGACACACGACGATGTCAGTCTGTTCTGGTGCGGCCTGAACAAGTCCAAGCGCTCTGTCGCGCTGGACCTGGGCAAGCCGGAGGCCCGCGAGATCGCCATGGACCTGATCACCGCACCGGGTGAGGACGCGGGCATTCTGCTCACCAACTTTCCCCCGCGCGGCTGGCTGGATCACGACAAGCTGCGGGAACGGCGGCAGGACCTCATCCAGCTCACCGTGCAGGGCGATCGGCACGGCGGCTCGGCGGTGGACTACACCATCAACTCGCGCGTCGGCATTCCGTACATCACCGGCGATGAGGGCGGCGCGGCGACGCAGGAAGCGGTCAACCACGTCCTGCCCGCGTGGGACCTTGTCACCGGCCAGATGGCGGCGGTCGGCCTGCTGGCCGCCGAGCGCCACCGGCTCAAGACCGGCCAGGGCCAGCATGTGAAACTGCCGCTGGAAGACGTGGCGCTGGCTGCCGTGAGCCACCTGGGGCTGATCGCCGAGGCTCAGCTGGGCCACCAGCGTGAGCGCCACGGCAACGAGCTCTTCGGCGCCTTCGGCCGCGACTTCAAGACCGCCGATGGCGAACGACTGATCGTGGTCGGCCTGACGCTCAAGCAATGGCAGGCCATCTGTGAAGCCATGGGGCTGCACGAGGCGGTGAAGGCACTGGGCGAGCGCCTCGGCCTGAACCTGGACCTCGAGGGCCACCGTTTCCAGGCACGCAAGGAGCTGGCTGCGCTCGTGGACGCCTGGATGTCGCGCCACAGCTTCGCACAGGCCAGTGAAGCGCTCACGAAGCAGGGCGCCTGCTGGGGCAAGTACCAGACCCTCACCCAACTGGTGACGCAGGACGAAGCCTGCTCCACGGCCAATCCGATGTTTCGCATGATCAATCAGCCAGGGGTCGGGCCGCACCTGGCCGCCGGGCTGCCGCTGAACTTCTCCGGCATGGATCGCCTGCCGGCGGGCATTGCGCCTGCGCTGGGCCAGCACACAGGCGAGGTGCTGTCCGAGTTGCTGGGCATCACCCAGGCCCAGTACGGCGGCCTCCGGGCGCGGGGCATCGTCTAGCGCCAGTTGACACCCTGCCGGACCGGTGAGCGGCCCGCCCAGGGATCGCCGCCGCTGGCCGGGTGGCGGCTGTCGGCTACAAGGTCGGGACCGTACCGCCGTCGATCCGATACTCGGCCCCCGTGATCGAAGCGGATCGCGGGGACGCGAGGAAGGCGATCAGATCGGCCACCTCCTGTGTTTTGGCGGGGCGACCCACCGGTATGCCTCCCAGCCAATCCATGACGATTCGCTTGCCACCCTCGTAGTTCGTTCCGGCGTCTGCGGCCATCCGCTCCACAAACGCGACGGAAGCTTCGGTCTCGATCCAGCCTGGCGCAACGCTCAGCACGCGAACCCCCTTTGGCGTCACCTCTCTGGCCAGCGACTTGCTGTAGGTGGTGAGAGCACCCTTGGCCGCGGCGTAGGCGGTGGTCGACTCGGGGATGGGCAGCACGCGCTGGATGGAACTGACGTGAATGATGACGCCCGAACCTTGAGCCAGCATCGTTGGCAGCAGTGCACGATCCAGGCGCACGGCAGGCATCAGGTTCAAGTCCAGCTCGGCGAACCAGTGCGCATCACTGATCGCGGCGAAACCGCCCCCGGGCGTCTTGGAACCGCCGAGCACGTTGATCAGGATGTCGACGCCACCCCAATCCTGCAGGATGCTCCGGGCCAGGTGACTCGTGCCTTCCGCCGTCGACAGGTCGGCGGCCACGTAGGTGACCCCTTCCACGGGCTGCGTTGGCACCGTGCGCGCGGATGTCGCCACCCGGGCGCCGGCCTCCGCAAGGGTTTTCACGACGGCAGCGCCCAGGCCCAGCGTGCCCCCGGTGACCACTGCCCGCAGGCCGTTCAGGTGAAGATCGAAGTTCATGCCGTGATCTCCAGGCTGGCGATCAGGTCGCCTTCCAGGCGGAATCGGTAGGACAGAACGATCGGGCTGCCAGGAAAGTTGCCGGTGACGTTGGCGCGGACGAGCTGGAGGTCGTCCTCCCGGTGGCTGGCAAACGGCACGCTCGTCGCGTTGTACCTGGCAGAGGCCTCGGCCATGAAGGCCTGGATGGCGTCGATGCCTGCGTAGCTGTGACCGTCGTCCTTGAGGACGGCCTGCGCCGTGAAGCAAGTCGCCAAGGCGTCGGGGTCGTGTTCGGCCGCGAAGAAGGTGGCAATGGGTTCAGGAAGGTTCAAGCTGGTCATGTTGCTGGCTCCAGGGGTTCGTGAAGGCCTCAGGATGCGCGCCCGGTTAAATTTAGTGAATGCCCTAGAATCCATATGATCTATGTAGATGGGAATACATAATGCGCGGGTCCGAATTCGCCGAACTGAAAGCCTTTGCTGCGGTGGTCGAACGGGCGAGCTTCGCCCGCGCGGCAGAGCATCTGGGCCTGTCGCCTTCTGCACTCAGCCAGACCATTCGACAGCTCGAAAGCCGGATCGGTGCCCGTCTTCTGAATCGCACCACCCGAAGCGTCGCTCCATCGGCCAGTGGCGAAATGCTCTACAGGCGCATAGCCCCGTTGTTCCGGGAGATGGATGCCGCAGTGTCCGAAGCCAGTGAAGCGGCGGGGCAGACGACGGGCACGCTTCGTATCAACACGCTGGGGATCGCAGCAAGGACCATCATTGCGCCCCGGCTTTCACGCTTTCATCGGACCTACCCGGACGTGGTGCTCGACATCGTGGTCGATGACGCGCTGGCCGACATTGTGGGTGGCCGCTTCGACGCGGGGATCCGCGTGGGGGGACAGCTCGAGAAAGACATGGTGGCCATCCGTCTCACGCCGGACCTGAACATGGTGGCCGTGGCATCTCCCGATTACCTCGCCCATCGGGGTACACCCAGGACACCCGCCGATTTGCACAACCATGCGTGCGTCAACTGGCGGCTCCAGATGGACGGCAGGCACTACCGCTGGGAATTCGAGAAGAGGGGCAAGCGTCTCGAAGTCGCGGTCGACGGGCCCGTTGTCACCAACCATGCCGACATCGGCGTGGCTGCTGCGCTCAACGGACTGGGCATCGCCTACCACTTCGAAAGAGACGGCGTGGGTGAGTTGTTGGCCGAAGGGCGTCTGGTCCAGGTTCTCGCAGACTGGTCCATTTCACGCCCGGGGCTGTTCCTCTACTACCCGAGCAGGCGACATCGACCCGCGCTCCTCGGTGCGTTCATCGACTGCCTGCTGGATCGAGGGCCGTTCAATGGGTCGTAGCGCCGACCTGTTCAGGAGCCATCGGCCATCCGCGATGAGCGCGAAGCGGGATGAGGGTGTGGAACATGCCGCGCGCGGGTTGGGTCAGAATAGCCAGCTCCCAAACCAGAGCTGAGCACAATGGCCCGATCGCTTGCAAGCAACCATGACGACAAGCGCCAGCGAATCCTCGACGTCGCTGCCGCGCTGTTTGCCAGCACGAGCTACGAGAGCGCCCGCCTGGTTGACATTGCCGCTGCGTGCAATGTGTCCAAGTCCGCGCTGTACCACTACTTCCCCAGCAAGGAAGTGCTGCTGTACGTGATCATCAGCGAGCACATCATGAGTTCGGTGGCCGAACTGGAGACCATCGCGCATGGTTCCGGCAGCAGCCGCGAGCGGTTGACTTCGCTGGTGCGGGCGATGGTGAAGCGGGCCGCTGAAAAGCGCCACGAGCACATGGTGCTCACCAACGATCTCAAATTCCTGCCGGCGCTGCAGCAGCAGGAGATCAAGCTGGCTCAAGCGAAGGCGCTGGACTTCGTGGTGGAGCTGCTCAATGACATCAACCCCCATTTGATGCGGCGGCGACGCGAAGGCGCTTCCTACGCGCTGTTTCTCTACGGCTCGATGATCTCCACGGCGACCTGGTACCGCCGAGGCGGGGGCATGACGCCACACGAACTGGCCGACCGCCTGACCGAGGTGTTTCTCAAGGGTTTCGACGGTGGGGATCACCCGCCGGGCTATCGCTGAACTGGGTGGCTGCCACGCCGACGCCAGCCATCACGGCTCCGGCGATCTTCAGCGCGCTGAAGGTCTCGCCCAGCGCCATCCACGACACCAGCCCGGCCACCGGCGGCAGCAGGTAGAGCAGCGGGGCGGTGCGCGCCACCCCCAGGTGGTCGTTGAGCCAACCCCATGCCAGCCACCCGGCGAACGATGCCACGGCCAGCGACCACAGCAAGGCCCACCAGGTGACGGCGGGCAGGCTCGACCATGGCACCTGCAGGGCCTGCGGCGCGTTGATCAGCAGCATCGGCACCATGGCCAGGAGCGTGGTGTACGCCATGATCAGGGTGACACCGTGGCGGCTGAACAGCCGCGTCGCGGCCACGGTGTGGGCCGAGAACAGCACAGCCGCGAGCAGCAGCAGCAGATCGCCCAGGCCTTGCGTGCGCATGAGCGCGAACTTGTCCGACAGGAACACCAGCACGCCCACCATGGCCAGCACCACGCCACCCACCTGCACGTGCGTGAAGCGCTGGCCGTGAAGCACCCGCACCAGCAGCAGGGTGAACATGGGACCGAGCGCGGAGATGAGGGCGCTTGAAAACGCGGTGGACAGATGCATGGCCTGCGTCATCACGTTCACGTGCGCCACGTGGCCGAGCGCGGCCAGGCCCATCAGCGCCAGCCAGTCGCGCCGTTCCAGCGATGGCCAGCGCAGCCCGTGTTGCCACAGCAGCAGGGCAATCGCGCACGCCGGCGTGACGAGGTAGCGCGCGAAGACCATGGCTCCCGGTCCGATCTGCGCCATGACCGCTTTCTGCACGCTGTAGTTGCTGCCCCACAGCAGCATGAGGAGCAGGGCGACCACCAGCGCCAGCCACGCGCTCTTTCCTGAGCGGGTTGGAGTCTGCTGTTTTGATGCCATCAAAACCGTCTCACTGGTCGTTTATATGTGGATGAAAATCCACCCAAGGATGAAAATTTCCATCATGCATGCGGGAAATCCCTAGGATTTTTGTTGTGGAAGGATTTTGTTAAACCGTCCCGTCGGTCTATTATATGGCTTGTCAACTGTTGGTCGTTCCACGTCAATTCCATCTGGAGACAAGCATGCACAAATCCTTTCCCCGACTCACCGCCGCCCTGGCCATGGCGGGTGCCCTCATGGCCGGCCACCCTGTCATGGCACAGACCACCGTCCTCAAGTACTCGAACTGGCTGCCGCCCGGTCAGGCGATGCGCGTGGAGGTGGTGGAGCCCTGGATCGCCGAAGTCGAGAAGGCCACACAAGGCCGGGTCAAGATCGACACCGCGCCGAAAGTGGTGGGCACACTCCCGGCCCAGTTCGATGTGGCACGCGACGGGCAGGCCGATCTGGTGATCTTCATTCCGGGCTACACGCCCAACCGGTTCGACCTGCTCGAGGTCTTGCAACTGCCTTTCGTGAGCGACAACCCCGAGGTGCTCGCGCCGCTGGCCGATCGCTTCTATCGCAAGCACCTGGCCTCGTACAACGAGTTCAAGGGCGTTCACCCGCTGTCGGTCTACGTGGTCTCTCCGGGTCAGGTGTTCAATTCGAAGCGGCCGCTGCGCACCGTGGCCGACTTCAAGGGCCTGAAAATGCGCAGTCCGCAGACCAGTGCCACGCAGGCGCTCACGCTGTTGGGCGCTGTGCCCATTTCCAAGCCGGTGAGCGAGACCTATGAGCTGCTGTCCTCTGGCGTGATCGACGGCACCTTCATGCCGCCCGAGTCGATTCCCGCATTCAAGCTCACCGAGCTCGTGCCTTACGCCACCATTGTTCCCGGCGCGATCTACAACACCGTGCTGGTGCTGGGCATTAACGAAGACAAGTGGAAATCGCTGCGCGCCGAAGACCGCGAGGCCATCACCCGCATCTCGGGCGATGTGTTTGCGCGCAACATCGGCCGCGCCTACGCCAATGGCGACAAGGCCGCCTTCGAGATCATGCGCAAGGCCGGCAAACCTGCCGAGGTGTTCCCGGCGACCGCGCTGGAAGACCTGAAGAAGGTGCTGCTGCCCATCGAGCGCGACTGGATGGAGAAGGCGAAGAAGAAGGGCATGGCGGATCCGCAGAAGGTGCTGGACCAGCTGCGCGCCGATGTCGCCTCCGCCAAGTAACGAACACACCACCATGTCCACACACCGCTCGGGCGGCCGCATTGTCCAGGCCATGGAGGCCATCGGTGCGGTCAGCCTGCTGACCCTGATGGTCACCGTTTTCATCGACGTCGTTGGTCGCAACCTGTTCAACAGGCCGCTGCCCTGGGGCACCGAGCTGCTGGAGATCGTGCTGGCGCTGATGATCTTCGCGATCTACCCCTTGCTCGCCCTCGGGTTTGGCCACATCACGGTGGACCTGATCCGGGTCCGGCCTTCGTTGCACGTGGTGCAGCGTGTGCTGAGTTGCGCGGTGGGCGCGATCGTGTTCGCGCTGATCGCGTGGTGCCTGATCCGCCAGGCCATCCGCGCGGCCAGCTACGGCGAAGCCACGCCGTTGCTGAACGTGCCGTTGTCCTGGGTGCTGGGGGGCATCGGCGTCATGGGGGCGGTCAGCACCCTGGCTTTCCTGGTGGCCGCAGTGCGCACGGTCCGTGACCCTGGTGCACCCGATGCGCCGCCCTCCACCGAGGTGATCTGATGCTGGCGGCCTGTCTCGGTTTTCTCGTCGCGTTCGCGTTCATCCTGTTTCAGGTGCCGATCGCCACGGCGCTCGCGCTGGTCGGCTTCGGCGGCTATGTGGTGCTCAACGGCCTCACGCCCGCCTTGAGCATGGTCGCCACGGTCACCAAGGACAGCACGCTGGTGTATTCGCTGATCGTGCTGCCCCTGTTCGTGCTGATGGGCAACCTGGTCGCGGGCGCCGGTATTTCCGGTGACCTGTTCCGTGCGGCACAGGCCTTCATCGGCAAGCGGCGTGGTGGCCTGGCCATGGCCACTGTGGTGGCCTGCGGCGGTTTTGGTGCCATCTGCGGTTCGAGTGTGGCCACGGCCGCCACCATGGGCAAGGTCGCCATTCCGTCGATGCGCAAGCTCGGTTACGGCGATTCGCTTTCGTCGGCGGCGGTCGCTGCGGGTGGCACGCTGGGCATCCTGATTCCGCCCAGCGTGATCATGGTGGTGTACGGCGTGGCGACGCAGACGCACATCGGCATGCTGTTCGCCGCCGGCATCGTGCCTGGCCTCATCGCCGTCGGCGGCTATGTGATGGCGGTGAAATGGTCGGTCTGGCACGACCCGGCGCTTGCTCCACTCGCCGAAGGCAAGGAGCAGGTCAGCAAGCTGGCGCTGCTGCGCACGCTGTGGCCCGTGGCGCTGATCTTCGGTGTCGTCATGGGTGGCATCTACGGCGGCCTCTTCACCTCCGTTGAGGCGTCCGGCATCGGTGCCACCGCCGCCCTGGTGTTCGCGCTGACGCACCACTCGCTCAAGCTCAAGGACATCTACGCGATCCTCGTCGACACGGCACGCACCTCGGCCATGATGTTCGCGATCATCCTGGGCGCCGCGATGTTCGGGGAGTTCGTCAACCTCACCGGTGTGCACGAAGGCCTGCTGGCGGTGGTGAAAGAAAGTGGCCTGCCACCGTTCGGGGTCATTCTCCTGATGATCGTGCTCTACATCCTGCTGGGCACGGTGCTGGAGAGCCTGTCGATGATCCTGCTGACGGTGCCGATCTTCTTCCCGATCATCCTGGCGCTGGGGTACGACCCGGTGTGGTTCGGCATTCTGGTGGTGATGGTGGTGGAGATCGGCCTGATCACCCCCCCCATCGGCGTGAATCTGTTCGTGATCCGCTCGGTGATGCCCGACATTCCCATGATGACCGTGGTGCGCGGCGTGATCCCGTTCATCGTCGCTGACATCCTCCGCATCCTCCTCATCGCTGCCGTGCCGGCCATCTCGCTCTGGTTGCCCCATCTGCTGTTCAAGGCAGCCGTCTGACACCGTGAACCCTGTATTCGATCCAGCAGCGCCCGAACTCGCGGCGCGGCTCCAGTCCTGGCTTTCCGATCGCTGGCAGAAACCGGTGGCGGTGGTCGACATGCACCGCTTCCCTGCGGGCATGTCGTGGGTGACCATCGGCTTCGTGGCGGCATCGCTCGGTGAGCCTCCGCTGGAGCTGATCCTTCGCGTGGGTGACCCCGGTGGCCTGTTCTCGCCCTACAGCTCGCGTCCGGAGTACGAGGCCCTGGCCGCGCTGGCCAGCGTACCGGGCCTGCCCATTCCAAAGGCCTACGAGCACAGCGACGACCCCGGCATTCTGGGAGCGCCCTTCGTCATCACGCAACGTGTGCCGGGCGACACGCCCACACCGTGGGGTGGTGCGCACGAACGCGGCGAGGCGGTCAACCGTTCGCTGGGCCGGGATTTCGCCGACGCGCTGGGCGCCATCCATGCTTTCGACTGGACGAACACGCCACTGGCGGCCTGGGTGGACGACAGCGACGGCACGATCACGCCGCAGACCACCGCCTTGCACGAAACACGCCACTGGACGCGGCATGCGCGACTGGGCCTGGGCCCCACGCCGCCGCAGATGCATTACGCGATGCATTGGCTCGAGGCCAATGCGCCGGAGGCCGAGCGCATCACCATCGTGCACGGCGACTACCGTGTGGGCAACTTTCTGCAGCAGGATGGCCGGATCACCGCCATCCTTGACTGGGAACTCGTTCACCTCGGTGACCCGCACGCGGACCTGGCCTGGGCCGGGCTGCGCACGTTCGCCGCCGGCACGACGCGCATCGGCGGACTGATCGAGCGCGATGAGTTCTACCGCCGCTGGGAGGCCAGGACCGGCCTGCGCGTTCGGCCCGAGAAGGTGCGCTATTACGAGGTGATGGTGCAATTCAAGATGGCATCGATGCTGATGGGCGCCATGATCCGCGTGCAGGCAGGGCGCTCGCGAGACGTGCGCATGGCCGCCATGGGCTTCCAGCTCACCTCCACGTTGATGGAGCTCAACAAGCTGATCGCGGAGGCGGGATGAACCAGTCGCTCGATGCCCTGATGGGCAGCATCCAGCGCGCGCTGCGCGAGGAGATCCTGCCCGAACTCGCGAGTGATCACGCTCGCTCTCAGCTGGCCGGCGTGCTCGACGTGCTGGCCAAGGTCGAGCGCATGGTGGTGTGGTCGCCCGATGTGGTGCGCGAACAGCTGGACCTGCTCGAAGCCTGCCTCTCGCAAGCCGCGACCCGCATTGCAGGCATCGGGCTGACCGTGCCCGCCGGTGTGGCATGGGTGACCGCACCAGCCAGCCCGATCACGCAGGCCGCGCTGTCGGCGGCGCTGGAAGACGCCGAACGGCGCTTCGCCCTGCTGGTGGACTGGGTGTTCTCATCGCCCGCTGGGCTGCCCCCGGACTTTGCCGAGGAACTGCACGAGGCACTGCGGACCGCGCTGCGCAACACGCTCAAGGCACAACGGCGCCTGGTGCCCAGTGCCGACTTTTCATCGATGACCGCGCCGCGCGCCGCCGCCGGTGCACAAGGAGACTGCACATGATGTCTGCCCAGGACGATCTCATCGGCCACCAGGCCGCCGCACCGTTCGCAGAGCGCGCCGGCCATGGTGACCCCCGCTTCACCGAGCGCTACTGGTACACCCTGCACCCCATCGAAGGCAGCGTGGACGGCGTGCCGATGATCATCGACGTCGGTATGGGCTACTACCCCAACAAGGGTGTGATGGATGTCTTCGCGGGCATCACGGTGGGCCGCCGGCAACACAACTTCAGGGCTTCGCGCGCGCTGGGCGCGGCGCCGCTGGAGGCCGGCGCCGGGCCGCTGCGCATCGAGGTGCTCGAGGGCATGAAGCGACACCGCCTCACGCTGAAAGACAACGCCTCGGGCCTGAGCTTCGAGCTGGACTTCGAGGCCAGTTTTCCCGCTGCGCAGGAGAAACAGAACTTTCGCGAGCGAAAGGGCGTGATCGAGGAAGACATGGTGCGCATCTCCCAGTTCGGCCGCTGGCGCGGCTGGTTCGCCATCGGTGGCCAGCGCCACCAGGTGACGCCCTCCAGCTGGTGGGGCCAGCGCGATCACTCGTGGGGCATCCGCTCCGAGATGCGCACCGACGAAGCCGCCCCGCCGGTGCAGCAGCACAGCAACTTCTTCTGGACCTGGTCGATGTTCCAGTTCGAGGACATGGGCATCTCGATCTTCCTGAAGGAGCGCGAGCCCGGCAAGCCGCACTACCTCTCGGCCTCCGAGTTCTTGCGCGGTGCCGACGGCCAGGTGACGCACCGGGAGGCCACGGCTGTGACTCATGAGCTGGAATGGGCGGACGACCCGCTGGGGCAGACCATCTCCACCGGTCGCTTCACCCTCGAGTTCGCCGATGGCCCGCCGCGCACGGTCCGCATGGACGGCATGGTGGCGCGCTTCTATCTCAAGGGTGGCCTGTATGGTGGTTTCAAGGGCTGGAACCACGGCGACCACAAGGGCGACTATCACGACGAGCACGATGTCTGGGATCTCGACGACGCGGCCACGCGCGCCCGGGCCCGCACACTGGGCGATCACGTCGTGCGGGCCACCTGCGAAGGCCGCCAGGGTGTCGGCATCAGCGAATACGGGGTGGCCGACGGCTATCCTCGCTACCCTGGGCCCCAGAAGCACCCCGCACTCTGAAGCCGAAAGACAGCAGCAGGAGATCCCGATGCAGATGACACAGGCCCTGACCCGCGCGGTGCAGACCCGGCGCAACCACACCGCCACCATTTTTGCCCACCGCAAACGCACCTGGGCCGAGGTGGGGCAGCGCGTGCCGCGTGCGGCCGCGGCTTTCCGGGCGCTGGGTCTTGCGCCTGGTGATCGACTGGGCATCCTGGCGCTCAACAGCGACAACTACATCGAGATCTTCTTTGCTGCCGCCTGGGCCAACCTGGTGCTGGTGCCGCTGAACACGCGCTGGGCCGTTCCCGAGAACATCTACACGCTGGACGATGCGCAATGCAAGGCGCTGATCGTGGACGACGCCTTCGTGCCGCAGGTGCCGCAGCTGCTCGCAGGCCATGCCATGGCGCACGTCATTCACGCGGGCGAGGGTGCAGCGCCTGCCGGCCTGCTCGGCTACGAAGCCCTGATCGCCGACACACCGCCCATGGCCGACGAGTGCGGGCGTGACGACGAGCTGTGTGGCATCTACTACACCGGCGGCACCACCGGCCACCCCAAGGGCGTGATGCTGTCGCACAAGAACTTCATCTCGGCCTCGGTGAACTGGATCGCCACGCTGCACTTCAGCGAAGACACGGTGTACATGCACTCCGCCGGCCTGTTCCACCTGGCCGGCTGTTCGCCTGCGATCGCGCTGACGCTGGCCGGTGGCACGCACGTGTGCCTGCCCAAGTTCGACGCCGTGCTGGCCTTCGACGCGATCCAGACCCACCGCGTGAACTACTGCCTGTTCGTGCCGACGATGGTCAACATGATGGTGAACCACCCCGACTTCAGCCGCTACGACCTCACCAGCGTGCGCTACTGCGAATACGGTGCCTCGCCCATGCCGGTGCCCGTGCTGGCCGCGGCCATGGAAAAGTTGCCCACGTGGGAGTTCATTCAGGGTTACGGCATGACGGAATCGGCCGCACTCACGGTGAGCCTGCCGTGGCGCTACCACTTTGACCAGGAAGGCATGCCCAGCAAACGCCTGGCCGCCGGACGGGCTGCCTACGGCATGGACGTGCGCATCGTCGATGAGGAGGGCACCGAGGTGCCGCGTGGCACGCACGGCGAGATCGCGGTGCGCGGCGCGCAGGTGATGATCGGCTACTGGCGCAAGCCCGAGGCCACCGCAGCCGCGCTGCGCAACGGCTGGCTGCACACCGGGGACGCGGCCTACATGGACGAGGACGGATTCGTGTTCATCGTCGACCGCGTGAAGGACATGATCATCAGCGGTGGTGAGAACATCTACTCGCGGGAAGTCGAGAACGCGGTGCACTCACATCCTGCGGTGCGCGACTGCGCCGTGATCGGCATCCCCAACGAGGCGTGGGGAGAGTCTGTGCACGCGGTCGTGGTGCTGAAGGAAGGCCAGATCGCCGCCGAGAAGGACATCATCGATCACTGCCGCACGAAGATCGCCGGCTACAAGGTGCCGCGCTCGGTCACCTTCACCGACTCGCTGCCGCTGTCGGGTGCGGGCAAGATCATGAAGAACGTGTTGCGCGAGCCTTTCTGGAAAGGCCGCACGCGCGCGGTGAACTGAGGCGGTTCTCAGCTGCCACGGAAGCCGTCGAGAAAGAGCGCGGAAATCCGGTCGGCGAGTTCGGCCGGCGTGATCGGACCATTCCTCTCGTACCAGGTGAAACTCCAGATCACCATGCCGAACAGCAGCAGGGCATAGGGCGAGTTCACTTTCGGTGTTGCCATGCGCTCGGGGTTGATCTCGCGCAGCAGGGTCACCATCAGGTGCATCAGTTCCCGCTCCAGCTTGCGGACGTCCTCGCGTTGCACCGTCGGCAGGAACTTGATGTCGTTCATGATCACCAGGTGGTGGTTGCGCGACTTCGCGCCTTCCTGCATGAACGAGTCGACGAAGCGCCGGAAGCGTTCCGCCGCGGGCCGTGGTTCCTGCACGATCGCCGACAGCGTGGCCACCTGCTCGGTGATGTGCTCCTTCACGATCGCGTAGAGCAGGTCTTCCTTGCTCGAGAAGTAGTGATACAGGTGCGACTTCGAGGTACCGCACGCGGCGGCCACGTCGCTCATGGTCGCGCCATCGAAACCTTTCTGCGCAATCAGCGTGACCGCGCTGTCGAGGATGACCTGCTTCTTGAGTTCGTAGTCGCTGGCCCTCACGCGCGTCATCGCACATGTCCTTCCGGCCGCTGGATCGCGTGTTGCATGGATGGCGTTTCCCTTTTATATTAGACCGACTAGTCGGACTATAAGTCCAATGCCCCATTACTCACATAGGGAAAGCATGGATAACACGGAGACTCTGGTCGTCATCGGCGCGGGACACGCGGGCGTTGAACTGGCTTTCGCGGCGCGGCAGCAAGGCTGGCCTGGCGCCATCGTGTTGCTGGGCGAAGAACCCTGCCTGCCCTACCACCGGCCACCGCTGTCGAAGGCTTTTCTTTGTGGCACCGCCGATGCGGCTTCGCTGGCCTTGAGGCAGGACACGGCCTTCGAGGCTTCGAACATCACGTTGCGGCTGGGCACGCGCGTGCGCGCCATCGACCGCGCCGGCCATCAGGTGCTGCTGCAGGACGGCAGCGTTGTCCCGTACTCGAAGCTGGCGCTCTGCACGGGCGGGCGGGCTCGGGCCCTCGAGGTGCCGGGCATGGAAGGTGGCGCGCCGCGCCACCTGTTCAGCCTGCGCACGCAGGCCGATGCGATGGCCATCGCCAGCGCGGTGCGCGAGGGCGCCCGCGTGATCATCATCGGCGCTGGCTACGTGGGGCTGGAGGTGGCAGCGTCATCGCGCAAGCTGGGCGCGAGCGTGACGGTGCTCGAATCGCAGCCGCGCGTGCTCGCACGGGTGACCGGGCCCACGCTCTCGGCCTTCTACGAATCGGTGCACCGTGAGGCCGGTGTGGATCTGCGCACGGGCGCCACGGTGCGCGCGATCGAACGCGACGCGGCGGGCGCGGTGAGCGCCGTGGTGTGTGGCGATGGCGAGCGCCTGCCGGCCGATGTGGTGATCGTCGGCATCGGCATGGTGGCCGACACGGCCCTGGCCGAAGCGGCCGGCCTGCGGGTGGAGGGCGGCATCGTGGTGGACGAGCACTCGGTCACCTCCGATCCCGACGTGTTCGCCGCCGGCGACTGCACGGTGCAGGACAGCGCGCTGTACGGCCGGCGCATGCGGCTGGAATCGGTGCCCAACGCGCTGGAGCAGGCGCGCGCGGCCGCGGGCTGGCTGTGCGGCAAGCCTCGGCCCAACCACGCCGTGCCCTGGTTCTGGTCCGACCAGTACGACCTCAAGCTGCAGATGACCGGCCTGGCCGACGGGCACGACACCTGTGTGGTGCGCGGTGACCTCGCGCAGCGCAGCTTCTGCGCGTTCTACCTGCGGGAAGGACGGGTGATCGCGGTCGACGCGGTCAACCGCCCAGCCGATTTCATGCTCGCGAAAAAGGCCGTGGCGGCCGGCGCGCGCGTGGACGCCCAGGCCCTGTCAGACACCACCCTGGCCTTGAAAGACCTTCTGGCCGCCACCACCCCGGCCTAGGGTAAATCCTAGGCCGTCGGGAGGGCCATCGCCACATAATCGCGCCAATTAAAGACCGACGGGACGGACTAATTATTAGTTCCATTCCTCTTCCGCAGACCACGCAACGACTTCCAGAACCATCGCCCCATGTCTTCTTCATTCACGGCCGTCGCACCCCCTGCGGGCACCGCGACGGGTCAGTCCACCGTGCTGGCCATCCACAACATCCAGATCGTCTACGGCGGCGCCATCGAGGCGGTGCGCGACGTGTCGCTCGAGGTGAAAGCGGGCCAGATCGTGGCATTGCTGGGCTCCAACGGCGCGGGCAAGTCGACCGTGCTCAAGGCCATCTCGGCCGTGCTCGATGCCGAGGACGGCGAGATCGAGAAAGGCTCGATCCAGCTGTTCGGCGAAAACATCGAAAGGGCGGCCGCGCCCCACATCGTGCGCCGTGGCCTGGTGCAGGTGCCCGAAGGCCGGCGCCTGTTTGCCACGCTCACCGTCGAAGAGAACCTGCTCGTCGGCGCGCACCTCCAGAACCGGGCGGTGCTCGAAGAGGAGCGCGACAAGGTGTTCCGCCTGTTTCCCCGCCTGGCCGAGAAGCGCAGTGTGGTGGCCGGCTATCTCTCGGGTGGCGAGCAGCAGATGGTGGCCATCGGCCGGGCACTGATGAGCCGGCCCAAGGTGCTGGCGCTCGACGAGCCTTCGCTCGGTCTGGCGCCGCTGATCGTCTCGGAAATCTTCTCCACCATCCAGACGCTGCGCCATACCCAGGGCCTGACGATTCTGTTGGTGGAGCAGAACGCCAGCCGCGCGCTGGCCATTGCCGACTACGCCTACATCATGGAAAACGGGCGGGTGGTGCTCGACGGCACCAGCGAGGCGCTGCGCCGCAATGCGGATGTGCGCGAGTTCTACCTGGGCCTGAGCGCGCAGCAAGGTCGCACGAGCATGCGCGACGTCAAACATTACAAGCGTCGCAAGAGGTGGCTGTCATGAGCGTTGTGCAGGGCCATTCATCCGTCAGCCCGCAGGGCGGGGGCCACCCGATGCCCGAGCCGATTCTGGACGTGCGCGGTGCGACGAAGAAATTCGGTGGCGTGACCGCGGTCAACAACGTGAGCCTGCGGGTGATGCCGGGCGAAATCGTGAGCCTGATCGGCCCCAATGGGGCGGGCAAGACGACCACCTTCAACCTCATCAGTGGCGTGCTGGGACTGAGCGCCGGCCAGGTGTTCTTCAAGGGCCGGGACACGGCGGGCCTGCGCTCCTCGGAATATGCGCGCGCCGGCATCGGCCGGACCTTCCAGAACCTGGCGCTGTTCAAGCACGGCACCGTGGTGGAGAACCTGCTGACGGGTCGCCACGTGCACTTCAACTACACCGTGCTGGAGTCGCTGATGTTCTGGGGCCGGCCCCGACGTGAGGAGATCGCAGCGCGGCGCAAGGTGGAGGAAATCATCGAGTTCCTGGAGATCGAGGAACTGCGTGACAAGCCCGTGTCGCAGCTGGCGTATGGCCAGCAGAAGCGTGTGGAGCTTGGGCGGGCGCTGGCCTGCGAGCCGAGTCTTCTGCTGCTCGACGAGATCGTCGCGGGCATGAACCGCGAAGAGAAAGAGGACATCGCGCGTTTCACGCTCGATATCCGGGACGAATTCGGGATTTCGGTGCTCATGATCGAACACGACATGCAGGTGGTGATGGACCTGTCGGACCGCGTCTACGTGCTGGACTTCGGCCTGCTGATCGCGGAGGGAACACCGGCCGAGGTGGCCGCCAACCCGGTGGTTCTGCAGGCTTACCTGGGCGGGGAGGTGGCGCATGCTTGAGCACGCACAGCTCATTCGTGGCGAGGCCACCATGCCAGGCCTGCTGCGCTTGCGCGCGAAGGAGCGCGGTTCGCAGGTGGCTCTTCGCGAAAAGATCCACGGCATCTGGCAGGGCCGGACCTGGCTCGAGTACTACCAGACCGCGCGCCGGGTGGCGCACGGCCTCACCAGGCTGGGCTTGCAACGCGGCGATCGCATCATCATCGCGGCCGAGGATGTGCCCGAGTGGTTCTACGCAGACCTGGGCGCACAGATGATCGGCGTCCAGGTGGTGGGTATCTACCCCACCAACCCCTGGGCCGAGGTGCAGTACATCGCCGGCCACTGCCAGGCCAGACTGGCGGTGACGGGCGACCAGGAGCAGACCGACAAGGTGCTCGACGCCATGCGCGAGGGCAACGGTCTGCCGCACCTGCAGCACATCTTCTGTGTGGACATGAAAGGCCTGCGCCGCTATGAGGCCGGCCGCCCGCACGCGTTCGAACACCTCCTCGAACTGGGTGACCAGCTGGTGGCGGAAGACCCGTTGGCGGAGCGCCGCCTGGATGACCAGATTGACGCGCTCATGCCCGATGACGTGAACATCCTGGTCTACACATCGGGCACCACGGGGCCGCCGAAGGGGGCCATGCTCACGCACCGCAATTTCGTGTACGGCGCCTATGCCTACATGGTGGCGCGCCAGATGACCGACAAGCCATTCGAGTCGGTCTGCTACCTGCCGCTGTGCCACGTGGCCGAGCGCACCTACTCCACCGTGCAGCACCTGATTGCCGGGGGCTGCGTCAACTTTGCGGAGTCGGTGGACACCGTGGCCACAAACATCCGCGAGATCGGACCGACCTTCTTTCTGGGTGTTCCACGCATCTGGGAAAAGCTGCAGCAAGGTTTCGAATTCCGCATGAAGGACAGCGGGCGCGTGCAGCGCTGGCTGTACCGGGTGGGCATGAAGCGCGGTCGCGTGTTGTCGGACCGTCGGGCCGAGAAAGGTCATCTCGCCTCGCCGGTCGATCGGCTGGAGTTCGGCCTCTGGTACCTCCTGCTGTTCCGCAACATGCAGCGCCACATGGGCCTGAACCGGACCCACACCCGCATGTGTGGCGGGGCCTCGGTGTCTCCGGAAACGCTGAAGTTCTTCGACATCATCGGTCTGCCGGTGGGGCAGGGTTATGGTCTCACCGAAGCCGGTGGTCTGGCCTTCGTGCAGGTGCCGGGCCGGCCGTTCATCCGGGGCAGCTGCGGCCCGGCCATGGAAGGCGTGGAGTGGCGGCTGGGTGAGGACAACGAAGTGTTCGTGCGCTCGCCGGGCGTGTTCAGGGGCTACCTGTTCGACGACAAAGGAACGAACGACATCCTCTCGGCCGATGGCTGGATCGCCACCGGCGACATCGTCGAGAAGCACGACGGGGGCGAGATCGCCGTGGTGGACCGCAAGAAGGCCATCATCATCACCAGCGGTGGCAAGAACATCGCGCCCTCGGAGATCGAGAACGCGATCAAGGACAGCCCCTACGTCCGCGAGGCGATCGTGGTGGGCGAGGGCAGGAAGTTCCTCGGCGGACTGGTGCAGATCGACTTCGACACCGTGGGCCGCTGGGCCGCCGAGCGCGACCTGCAGTACACGACCTACAAGTCCCTCACCCTGTTGCCCGAGGTGATCGAGCTGGTGCAGGGCGTGATCAACGAGGTCAACTCGCGCTTTGCACGGGTGGAGAACGTGCGCCGCTTCGTGCTGCTGGAAAAGGAACTGGACCACGACGACGGCGAGCTCACCGCGACACAGAAGGTGCGCCGAGGCCTCATCAACAAGAAGTTCGCACGCGAGCTCGAGATCATCTATGGGAGCGCGCCATGAACTACTTCATTGAACTGCTGGTCTCCGGCCTTGCCGTGGGCGCGATCTACGGCCTGGTGGCCATGGGCTTTGCCGTGATCTACAAGGCCACGGGCATCGTGAACTTCGCGCAGGGCGAGATGGGCATGCTCAGCGCCTACGCCACCTGGTCGCTGGCCACGATGCTGGGCACCGGCAGTCTGGCCACGGTGGTGCTGGCCATCGTGGTTGGCGCGTTGCTGGGGCTGCTGTGCGAACGCCTGATCATGCGACCGATGCTGGGCGAGCCGGTGCTCTCGGTGGTGCTGGTCACGGTCGGCCTGGCGGTGGTGCTGCGCTCCATCGTCACCATCATCTGGGGCGCCTCGCCGCACAAGTTCGAGGTGGCGGGCGCGGACGAGCTCGTGAGCGTGGCCGGGATCGGGTTGCGTGTGAGCCAGCTCGGCGTGCTGGCTGCCCTGCTGCTGGCGGTGGCGGGCTTCTGGTACTTCCTTGGCCACAGCCGCTTCGGGGTGGCGATGCGCGCCGTGGCCGCCGACGAGAAGACGGCACGCCTCATGGGCGTGTCCACCGCCCGCGTGCAGGCCGTGGCCTGGGCCGCTTCCTCGGGGCTGGCGGGCCTGGCCGGTGCGCTCTTCGCCGTGATCTATGGCCTCACGCCCACCATCTACGAGCTCGGTCTCAAGGCCTTTCCGGCCACTGTGCTGGGCGGCTTCGACTCGGTGCTCGGCTCGGGGGTGAGCGGTCTGATCATCGGTGTGCTGGAGAACATGACGGGCGGCTACCTGTCGAGCTCGCTCAAGGAAATCGCGGGCTTCATGCTGATTCTGGTGGTGCTCATGGTGCGGCCCTTCGGGTTGTTTGGTGAAAAACGGATCGAGAGGGTCTGATGAGAAGCGGATATTTCAAGGAGCACTACAACGGGCTGGTTGTCCTCACGGACTCGCCCGCCGTCAAGGCCTGGGTCGCGATCCTGATGGTGGCGCTGGTGGCCGCCCCCTTCCTGCTGAGCAACTTCGCTCTGTCGCACGTGACCATCATCCTGTTCACCCTCATTGGTGTGCTGGGGCTGACGGTACTCACCGGTTTCGCGGGGCAGATCTCTCTCGGTCACGTCGGCTTCCTGATGCTGGGGGCTTACTCGTACGCCATCGGCGTCACGCGCCTGGGGCTGCCACCCGAGCTGGCGCTGTTGATGTCGGCCGTGGTGCCCGCCTTCTTCGGCTTGCTCGTGGGCCTGCCGTCCCTGCGTCTGCATGGCCTGTACCTGGCGATCACGACACTGGCGTTCAGCCACATCGTGGCCACCGCCATCCTGGCCGGTGGCAAGTTCACCGGGGGCGGGCGGGGGATCATGGTGATGCGGCCGACGATGCTGGGTGTCGATCTCTCCAGCGACCGGGCCTTCTACTGGTTCTGCCTCTTCATGTGCACGCTGGCCGTGCTGGTGACGTTGAACCTGCGTCGTTCGGTTCTGGGGCGCGCGCTGGTGGCCCTGCGCGACAACGACATTGCCGCACGCACCATGGGCATCAACCTCGTGCGCTACAAGTTGCTGGCCTTCCTGATCAGCGCGGCGCTCACCGGCGTGGCCGGGGCGATCATGGGCATGTACCTGAGCATCGTCAGCGTGGAGGCGTTCCCCTTCCTGCTGTCCATCGAGGCGCTGGCCATCATCATCGTGGGCGGCCTGGGTTCGGTGCTCGGTGCCGTGCTCGGCACGATCTTCATCGTCACGCTGCCCGAGGTCTTCAGCTCGCTCGTGCAACTGCTCGGCGGGCGTCTGCAGGACGTGATGACCACCAGCGCGCACGAGGTCAAGAGCGTGCTCTACGGCCTCGCCATCATCGGATTCCTGCGTTTCGATCCGCGCGGCCTGCGCGGCATCTGGCACGACATCCGGCACACCTGGGTCTTCTGGCCGCTGCGCTACTGACCCCTGGATTTCCTCGACCGCCTCACCCCAACCACAGGAGACAACATGAAGCACAGACTCACCCGACTCGCGGCGCTCGCATTGCTGACCGCAGGCACCTGCGTCACCGCTGCCGCCCAGCAGCAAGGCGTCACCGACACCGAAATCGTGTTGGGAGACATCCTGCCGCTGACCGGGCCACCCGCGCTGCTGGGCGTCGCCCACAACCTGGGTGTGAAGGCCGCCATTGCCGAGGTCAACGCGGCAGGCGGTGTCAACGGGCGCAAGTTGCGCCTGATCTCGGAAGACGACGGCTATGTGCCCTCGCGCACGATTCAGGGCGTGCGCAAGCTGATCAACAGCGACAAGGTGTTCGCGCTGACGTCGGTCTCCGGCACCGCCCAGGCCCAGGCCGCGATGCCGCTGATCCAGCAGGCGGGGCTGCCTGCGATGGCACCGATCACGACTTATGAGGGTCTCTACAAGCCGACCATCAAGAACGTCTTCGCCGTGGGGTACGACATGTCCAACGCGGTGGATGAGCTGGTGAGTCGCATGGCCGATCGCTACCCCGGCAAGAAATGGGCACTGATCTCGCAGGATGACGACTACGGCGAGAACGTGCGCGACGGTTTCGAGCGTGCCGTCAAGGCCAAGAAGCTGCAGGTGGTCTCCACGCAGATCTACAAGAAGGGCCAGACCGACTTTTCCTCGGAAATCCTGAAGGTCAAGCAGGCGGGTGCCGAGGTGCTGATGGCCGGCGGCGTGCTCGGAGAGAACGTGACCATGGTCAAGGAACTCGAGCGCATCAACCACAAGATCCCGGTGGGCGTGACTTACGTGTCCCGCGTCCCCGCCAGCGCCAAGCTGATGGGCGCGGCTGCGGAGAATGTGTACACGGTGGACTACGTGTACCTGGAGAGCTCGGCGCAGGGCAAGACGTTCACCGACAGGATCGGCAAGCACCTGAGCCCTGAGGAAATGGCTCGCGTGAATCGCTACACCTACACGGGTTACGCGGCCACGCGCGCGCTGATCGATGCCATGGGTCGTTGCGGCAAGGCCCTGACCTGGGACTGCACCAACGCGGAGCTTGCCAAGGTGAACAACCTGGATACCGGTGCCATGACGCCGATCGGCTTCACCGCCACCAACCATCTGGCCGCGCCCAAGCTGTTCCTGCTCAAGGCCGACCCGGCCGGCGCCACCTACAAAGCGGTGGAGTAAGGCATCGAGCGGCGGGGCGAGGAACCCTGCCTCGCACCGCCGCCCTCTGTGTTTTCAACGGATCTCACACGCATGACGCAGCCTTTCGTCCTGTACGCCGTGGAGCAGGGCATTGCCACTCTGACCCTCAACGATGGCGCCCGCATGAACCCGCTCGGCGACGAGATCGCCGCGGCATTGGCAAGCGCCATCGGCCGTGTGCGCGAGGACGGATCGGTCCAGGCCGTGGTGCTGACCGCGCAGGGCCGTGCCTTCTGCGCGGGTGCCGACTTGCCCTGCTACATGGCCCGCCTGGAAAGGCCGGAGCCGGGTCAGAGCCTCGGGCAGTACGTGGGCGAACTGATGGAGGCGAAGGTCAATCCCCTCATCCTTGCGCTGCGCGAGCTGCCGGTGCCCGTCGTGTGCGCCATCAACGGCGTCGCGGCGGGCGGTGGTTTCGGCCTCGCGCTGGCGGGTGACGTGGTGCTGGCCGCGCGATCGGCCTACTTCTATCTGCCTTTCTTTCCGGCGCTTGGCGCCGTGCCGGACATGGGCGCGAGCTGGGCCTTGCCACGGGCCGTGGGGCGTGCGCGCGCCCTGGGGCTGGCGCTCACCGGCGACAAGCTGGCGGCACAGAAAGCCGCCGACTGGGGACTGATCTGGGACTGCGTGGAGGACGACCAGCTGCAGGCCGAGGCGCAACGCATGGCGCGCCAGCTGGCCGCGCTGCCCGCGCATGCGATCCAGGAGGCGCGGGCGCTGTTCGCCGCGGCCGAAACCCACACCCTGGAACAGCAGCTGCGGCTGGAGCGCGAGCGCCAGGAAGTGTTGATCGATGGCGAGAGCTTCGCGGAGGGTGTTCGTGCCTTCGTCGAGCGTCGCAAGCCGGTGTTTCGCCGCCGCTGAACCCGGGTCGTCGGCCCCGGCCAGCAGGGGAGCAGCGAGGCACGGCTCTCACCGATTCAGAACAGGCACAGGAGGGTCTTGCCCGTTCACGACCCGACGGACTGCGCCCCGGGGCCCGGGATCACTTCTCGGCCATGAAGCCCAGCAGGAACAGGCGCGTAATGCGCTCGCACAGCTCGTCGGACTTCATCGGACCGCCCGGGCGGTACCAGTAGTCGGTCCAGTTCAGCATGCCCAGCAGCATCATGGCGTAGGGCTTGTAGACACCGTCGTCCAGGCCCGTGTTGACCTCGCGCAGCAGGTCGGCCACCTGGTCGGTCACCTTCTTCTCCAGCTGGCGAAGCGGCGTCTGCATGGCCTTGGGGAGGAACTTCACATCGTTCATCGCGATGACATGGCGACGCCGGGATTGCGCCGATTTCTGTGCATACGTCTGAACGAACGCCGCAAAGCGCTCCTTCACCGGCCGGTTGCCGGCCACGGCCTCGTCCACGCTCGCGATCACCCGTTCCAGGTGTTCCGTCAGCATCGCGCTGAGCAGGTCGTCCTTGGTCGGAAAGTAGTGGTACAGCATGGACTTGGTCGCGCCGCAGGCTTGCGCGATGTCCTGCATCTTTGCGTTCGGGTAGCCCACCTTCGCAAAAAGCGCGGCAGCGCTGTCCATGATGGACTGGCTCTTGGCGTCGTAGTCGTCTGATCGAACGCGTGGCATGTCTGTTCCCTCTCTATGGCCCTTGTATCGGCCCTGGCGAGGCGTGAGTGTAACGGCTGCTCTCCTTTGTCAGCCTTACATCCTGAACTTTAAATAACCCGACGTGTCGGACTATAATTGACCCAGAACCATCTGGAGACCTTCCCATGTCCTTGCCTTACTTCTGCGAACCCGACATCGTCGACGAAGACCTGCGCATGGTGCGCGAACAGCTGCGCCGCTATGTGGACGAGGTGATCGTGCCCAACGGGGACGCATGGGAGGCCAGCGGTGAAATTCCGCGCCATGTCTTCAGGGATCTGGGTGCGATGGGCTTCCTGGGCATGCGCCACCCGGAGGCGTACGGTGGTGGCGGCATGGGGGCCCTGTCGTCCGTGGTGCTGGGTGAAGAACTCTCACGTTCCACGTATGGCGGCGTGGCATCTGCGCTCACGGTGCACAGCGACATGTCGCTTTCGCACATCGCGCACCGGGGCACGCACGAACAGAAGCAGCGTTACCTGCCTGCCGCTTGTGCGGGCGAGAAGGTGGGCGTGATCTGCGTGACCGAGGCACATGCCGGCTCCGACGTGGCTGGCCTGAAAACACGCGCCGAACGCACCGATAGCGGCTGGGTGATCAACGGCTCCAAGATGTTCATCACCAACGCGGTGTTTGGCGACATCTACATCGTTGCGGCGCGCACCGACCCGCACGCCAAGGGCAGCAAGGGCCTGTCGCTGTTCATCGTCGAGAGGGGCAACCCGGGCCTGAAGATCGCGCGCAAGCTCGACAAGCATGGCTGGCGCTCGTCCGATACCGCGGAACTCTATCTGGAAGACCTGCATGTGCCACACGACGCCCTGCTGGGTGAAGAAGGCAAGGGCTTCTACTACATCATGAGCACGTTCCAGAACGAACGCCTGGTGATCGGCGCCCTCAGCTCGGGCACGGCTTCTCGCGCCATCGAGTTGACGGTGGAGTATGTGAAGCAGCGCCAGGCGTTCGGCAAATCCCTGTGGGACCAGCAGGTGGTGCGCAACAAGCTGGCCTGGATGGCTTCGAAGACGGCGGCGGTGCGTTCACTTACCTACCAGTGCGCGCAGATGATCGACGAGGGCAGGGACATCGTGCGCGAGGTGTCGATGCTCAAGTGCTTCGCGGCCGAGACCTTGCAGGAAGTGGTGCACACCTGCCTGCAACTGCATGGCGGGACGGGCTACATGATCGGCACGCCGGTCGAGCGCATGGCGCGCGACGCCCGCATTCTCACCATCGGCGGCGGCGCCACCGAGGTGATGCTGGAAGAAGTCGCCAAGCGCATGTGAGGGGGCATCCATGAGCGGACCTTTGCACGGCGTCACCGTCATCGAGCTGGCCGGCATCGGCCCCGGGCCGTTCGCCGGCATGATGCTGGCCGACATGGGCGCGAGGGTGATTCGCGTCGATCGCATTCCCACGCCCGGTGGCGGCAGCGCGCTCGAGGCGCTGATGCGCAACGACAGCGTGGTCGACCGGGGACGGGAATCCATCGCGCTCAACATGAAGGATCCGCGCGCGGTGGACACCGTGCTGCGGCTCGTGGAGAAGGCCGACATCCTGATCGAAGGCTTCCGGCCGGGCGTGACCGAAAAGCTCGGCGTCGGACCGCAGGCCTGCATGGCGCGCAACCCGAAGCTGATCTATGGCCGCATGACCGGCTGGGGGCAGAGCGGGCCACTGTCGCAGGCGGCCGGGCACGATCTGAACTACATCGCCCTGTCGGGTGCGGTCCACGCCATGGGCCCCGCCGATCGGCCACCCACGGTGCCACTGAATCTGGTGGGCGACTATGGCGGTGGTGGCATGCTGCTCGCCCTGGGGGTCGTGGCCGCGCTGTACGAGGCCCGGCAGTCGGGCCAGGGGCAGGTGGTCGATGCCGCCATCAGCGACGGCGCGGCGGTGCTCATGGCTGCCCAGTACGGTTTGCAGGCCAAGGGCTTCTGGCACAACGAGCGCGCCAGCAACTTCCTGGATGGTTCGGCGCATTTCTACGGAACCTATGCGTGCGCCGACGGCGGCTATCTTTCGGTGGGCGCCATCGAGCCGCAGTTCTATCGCCTGCTGTTGGAGATCTGCGGCCTGGTCGATGCCCACTTCGCCCAGCAGTGGGAGCGCGCCGAGTGGCCGGCGCTGCGTGAGAAGCTGGCGGCGATGTTCCTGAGCAAGACCCGCGACGAATGGAGCGCGCTGCTCGAAGGCACCGATGCCTGCGTGGCGCCGGTTCTCAGCATGGCCGAGGCGCCATGGCATCCGCACAACCGCGCGCGCGGCACTTTTGTCACGCAGGGCGGTGCGGTGCAGCCCGCCCCGGCGCCACGCTTTGAACGCACCCCGAGTGAGTTGCCGCCGGTGGCGCCCGCGATCGGGCGCGACAGTCGGAAATGGCTGCGCCTGCTTGGCCGCAGCGATGCCGAAATCGAGGCGCTGGTGGCGGCTGGCGTGGTCCATGAGGCGTCGGACTGAAATGGCCGGCACACCGCCGCTTCCGGCGATCCGCATTCAGTGAGACCTGGTCGCCGAACCGATCGGCCTATACTCCGGATCGGCTGTTCCAGCCCGAAGGCCCAGGCCCGTTGCCTGGGCCTTGTCTTTTGGGCCGAGGGACCACCCGGCCTCCATCATGCAACTGCAGGACATTCTCTTTTCACAAGGCTTTGGCACCCGCCGCATCTGCAGCGGCCTGGTGCAGCAGGGGCTGGTTTCCGTGGGCGACGAGGCGGTGGTCTGCACCGATCCTTCAGCTGTTTTTGACGAAGCAGGGCTGGTCTTCCGCGTGCAGGGCGAAACCTGGCAGTACCACGAGCGAGCCTATCTGCTGCTTCACAAGCCCGCTGGCTATGAGTGCTCGCAGAAGCCCAGCACCTACCCCAGCATCTACACGCTGCTGCCCGGGCCGCTGCGCCAGCGCGGCGGTGGGGCAGCAGCGGGTGTGCAGGCCGTCGGGCGACTCGATCAGGACACCACGGGTTTGCTGCTTCTGTCGGACGATGGAAAGTTCATCCACCGGATGACCTCACCTCGTCACCATGTGCCGAAGGTGTACGAGGCGCAGGTCAAACACCCGCTGGATGCGAAGCAGACGGCCCGTTTGCTGGAAGGCGTGGTGCTCGATGACGATCCGCAGCCGGTCAGGGCCCAGGCTTGCGAGGCGGTCGGCGAACGTCATCTGAGAATGACGCTGACGGAAGGCAAATACCACCAGGTCAAGCGCATGGTGGCGGCAGTGGGCAACCGCGTGGAGGCGCTGCACCGCTCTGCGATCGGGGGTCTGTCGTTGCCACCCGAACTCGCACCAGGCCAGTGGCGCTGGCTGACCAGCGCCGAGGTATTGGCACTGACGCAGAAAGTGGCGTGAGGCGCGCCAGCGAGCGGGCTGGCGGCGTGGAGGATCAGAGCAGATCGCCCTTGCGGCTGTCCAGCGGCATGAGAAAGGAATTTTCCTGCCACTGCGAATTGAAGTCGCTGCGTGGATCGCCGGTGGTGCTGTTCGGCCAGTTGGACAGCGGAGAGAAGTCGCTGTTGCGGTTGTTGCGCTGACGGGTGAGCGCGGTGCGCAGGTTGGCTTGCGCGGCAATGATCGCGCGTTCCTCCATTTCGCGTTCGCGCATGGCGTGGTTGAGCGAGGATTCGCCCAGGAACTCGGCCCGGATCTCGGCCACGGTGGGCAGGCTGTTGGAGCGCACAACCCAGTAGGGGAGACCGCATTGCGTCAGCAGCGAGTGCTTGAGGGTGCGGGTGCTGCGCGGCAGCCCTGCCGTGCCGGGCACATCCAGGCAGCCGAGCACGCGTCCGTCCGAACGGCACACCGTGAAGGTGCAGTACACGCCGCCCAGCAGCTTGTACCAGTCCATGCTTTGCTCCCGGTCGCGCGGCAGTGTGAAACGCGTGACCGGGAGTTTGATCATCACGTGGTGGTCATAGAAAGCGCGTGCCAGCCAGTGCCACACACGCGCTTCCTCGCTGTTGGCCAGCGCCCGGGTGCTCAGGGGCCAGTGTTTGGGAATGCGCCGGCGTTCACGGGCCTGCCTGTCTGCCCAGACGCGATGCAGGAACGCACCCGCAACCAGCAAAGCGGGCGCGAGCACGGCGAGCAGCCAAGGGTTGTTCCAGGTATTCATGATCGGGGCGTTGGACGTCGAGTTGTATCAAAGTGTAGAGGTTTGGGGCCGGCTCGACGCGATCTTGGGCTTTCGCGCATGGGGTGCGCGTGATTTCCTTGGTGTTTGGGCTCCGTTTTAGGCAATTGGTGTCTCGAATGGGCCAATTGCGCTCCCTGGCCCACGCAAGAAGCTTTCAGGTGCTAGGGAAACGATTGTGCCCGTGTGGCCTTTGGACGTACATCCCCCAGGTGGGGAGCGTCAGGGCAATCCGGACAGAAAGTCCACCGTGGCACGGGTGAGCGCCGCGGGTTGGTCCCGGTGGGGGCTGTGCCCGCAATCGGGGAGTTCGAGGCGTCGCGCCTGGGGGGCGGCCCTCGCGATTTCATCGAGCTGCGCCATGGTGCCGTATTCATCGGAAAGACCTTGCACGAGCAGCAGCGGGGCGGTGATGGTCCGACATTCCGAACGGATGTCGAAGTGGCGAAAGGCTTCGCTGAGCCACACGTCGTTCCATTGCCAGAAGGCGTTGTCCACATCGGCGTGGTAGCGGGCCAGGCGCTGCCGCAACCCCGCTGTCTCGCTTTCGTACATGGTCCTGGCCTGGGCGATGGCGCGCAGCGCGATGTCCTCGATGAAGACATGGGGCGCCATCGCCACGCACCCCGTCACCGCGTGGCGGCTGGCATGCAGCAGGGCGATGGTGGCGCCATCGGAATGCCCGATGAGCACCGGCCGGGCGATGCCCAGCTTGTTCAGGAGTTCGGGCAGCACGTCCCAGGCCTCCCGGTGCATGTAGTCAGGCTCGTGCCGACCGGTGTGCCATCTGCCCTGCCGATCGGGCGGGCCGCGCACGTCGGTCACGGGGTCGGACTGGCCGTAGCCCCGTCGGGAGTAGAGCCAGCCGGCCCTTCCGGTGGCGGCACACAGGTCGGCCGGCCAGTGCTGGCCGCGCTGGTTCCACATGGCCACGCTGCCCAGGCCTTCGTGCAGGAAGACGAGCGGAGCGCGCTCCGCTGTACCGGGGATGTGGGCCACCTCGAGCCCGACGCCTTCGATTTCCACGCGTTTCATGGAGCCGATCCTAGCGCCGCGGCGCCCCGTCCGTGGCACGCAAGGGCAAGGCCTTCTGACATGGATTCGCTGTATTCTTGCCGCCATGTCCTTGCTGTTCGATGCCTTCTGGCGTGCCGTGGCCTATTGCGCGCATCCGCGGGTGATCGCCTTGTCGTTCCTGCCCCTCATCCTGATGGTGGTGGTGTCCTTCGGCCTGGGGTACTTCTTCTGGGAAGGTGCGGTGAGCTCGGTGGCCGCGTGGCTGGAGGCCTTCGACCTTCTGCAGGCATTTCTGGGCTGGCTTGAGCGGATTGGCCTGGGATCCCTGCGCACGGTGTTCGCGCCGCTGCTGGTTCTGGTGCTCGCCACGCCCCTGATCGTCCTGCTGTGCCTGTTGCTCGTGGCAATGTTCATGACACCCGCCATGGTGGAGCTTGTGGCCCAGCGCCGCTTTCCCGGCCTGGAGCGCAAGCACGGCGGGTCGCTCATGATCAGCGTCGCCTGGTCGCTCGGTTCCACACTGCTGGCGGTGGTGGCCCTGCTGATCTCCATGCCACTGTGGCTTGTGCCGCCCCTGGTGCTGATCCTGCCGCCCCTGATCTGGGGCTGGCTGACTTACCGCGTGTTCGCTTTCGATGCGCTGGCGGCGCACGCCAGCAGCGACGAGCGCAAGGCCATCCTGCGCCGGCACCGGGGCGGCCTGCTCGTGATGGGAGTGCTGACCGGCTACCTGGGGGCTGCTCCCAGTCTGCTCTGGGCGTCTGGCGCCATGTTCATCGCCTTGGCGCCTCTGCTGGTGCCCGTTGCCATCTGGATCTATACCCTGGTGTTCGCATTCGCTTCTCTGTGGTTTGCCCATTTCTGTCTGGCCGTGCTGCAACGCCAGCGGGCTCAGGTGGCCGTGGTGCCCGATGAGCCGGCCATCGTGCCCTCAACGCCGCACTCGCCTGCGCAGGAACTACCGTCCCCATTCAACCAGCCCCCCACGCAAACATGACCCCCAGCTTCGGCCTGATCATCGTCGGCGACGAAATCCTGTCTGGCAAGCGCAGCGACAAGCATCTCCCGCGCATCATTGAACTGCTGGCCCAGCGGGGCCTGTCGCTGTCCTGGGCACGGCTTGTGGGGGACGACCGTGTCCGCATCACCGCAGCGCTGCGCGAAGCCTTTGAAGGAAGCGATGCGGTCTTCTGCTGCGGCGGGATCGGTGCCACGCCGGACGATCACACGCGCCAGTGCGCTGCGGCCGCCCTGGGTGTGGATCTTGAACTCCATCCGCAGGCCCGCGACCTCATCGAAGCCCGCATGCGCGATCTGGCCGCCGAGCGCGGCGAGCCCTTCGATCCGCAACGGCCGGACAATGTGCACCGCTACAACATGGGCGTGTTCCCGGTGGGCGCTCGCATCATCCCCAATCCGTACAACAAGATTCCGGGATTCAGCTGCCTTGGGGCGGGGGGCGCCCATGTTCACTTCGTGCCGGGTTTTCCGGTGATGGCCTGGCCGATGATCGAAGGTGTGCTCGACACCGATTACGCGCATCTCCACCAGCAAGGGGCTTCACAGGAGCGTTCGGTGATCGTGTTCGGTGCAATGGAGGCCGCCCTCACGCCGCTCATGGAGCAGATCGAACGCACCCATACCGTCAAAGTGTTCAGCCTGCCAAGCGTCGATCACCCTGAGTATGGGCGGCACATCGAGCTGGGCGTGAAGGGGCCCACCTCGGCGGTTGCGCCCGCGTATGCGGAAATGTTGGCCGGCCTGCACCGCCACGGCGCCCAGCTGGGCCCCGAAATGGTGCGACCCTGATGTGCACCAATAATGTGCATTCGGGTCTGCACGCATTGTGTGCATCCCGGGGTTTGAGCGCCCGCCAACGTGCAAGGTGCGACCGTCCAATCCCTTGGGTGCCGTCTTCCTGACCCGTTGTGGCGCATGGCCTGCGCCATAATCCGCGTTGTCTGAAAAGCCGGGCGAGCCCATGCCCGAGCGTGAACCACTTTGTGGCACAAATTCTGCTTATCAGCAGCGTCGTTTTCAATTTCCACTCACCCAGCTACAGGAGTATTTGATGGCCAAGACCGTCGCAGACGTGATGCAGATGGTGAAAGACAACGAAGTCAAGTTCGTTGACTTCCGTTTCACCGACACCCGGGGCAAAGAGCAGCACGTCACCGTGCCGGTGTCTCACTTCGACGAAGACAAGTTCAGCTCGGGCCACGCGTTCGACGGTTCTTCGGTGGCCGGCTGGAAAGGTATCGAGGCGTCGGACATGCAGCTCATGCCCGACCCCAATACCGCCAACATCGACCCGTTCTTCGAGGAAACCACGCTGTACCTGCAGTGTGATGTGATCGAGCCGGGCGACGGCAAGGCCTACGACCGCGATCCGCGTTCCATCGCCAAGCGCGCAGAAGCCTATCTGAAGGCTTCCGGCCTGGGCGATACCGCCTACTTCGGACCGGAACCCGAATTCTTCATCTTCGACGGCGTGCGCTGGAGCAACGAGCCTGGCCGCGTGTTCAGCGAGATCGAGGAATACGAAGCGCCCTGGAACAGTGGTGCCAAGCTCGAAGGCGGCAACCGCGGCCACCGCCCGACCGTCAAGGGTGGTTATTTCCCGGTGCCTCCTGTCGACAGCACGCAGGACATGCGCGCTGAGATGGCCCTGATCCTCGAATCCCTGGGCATCCCGGTCGAAGTGTTCCACCACGAAGTGGCGGGCGCTGGCCAGAACGAAATCGGCACCAAGTTCAGCACGCTGGTCGAGCGTGCCGACTGGACCCAGGTCCTGAAGTACGTGGTGTGGAACGTGGCCAATGCCTATGGCAAGACGGCGACCTTCATGCCCAAGCCCTATGCCGGTGACAACGGTTCCGGCATGCACGTCCACCAGTCGATCTGGAAGGACGGCAAGAACCTGTTCGCTGGCGACGGCTACGCCGGCCTGAGCGATTTCGCCCTGTTCTACATCGGCGGCATCATCAAGCACGCTCGCGCGCTCAACGCCATCACCAACCCTGGCACGAACTCGTACAAGCGTCTGGTGCCCGGTTTCGAAGCGCCGGTGAAGCTGGCCTACTCGGCCCGCAACCGCTCGGCCTCGATCCGCATCCCGTACGTGGCGAACCCCAAGGGCCGCCGCATCGAAGCGCGCTTCCCCGATCCTTCGGCCAACCCCTACCTGGCCTTCTCGGCCCTGATGATGGCGGGCCTGGACGGCGTGGAAAACAAGATCCACCCGGGCGAAGCCGCCACCAAGGACCTGTACCACCTGCCGCCCGAAGAGGACAAGCTGGTGCCGACGGTGTGCCACAGCCTCGACCAGGCGCTGGAGTACCTCGACAAGGACCGCGGCTTCCTGACCAAGGGTGGTGTGTTCACCGACTCCATGCTGGATGCCTACATCGATCTGAAGATGGGCGAAGTCACGCGTTTCCGCATGGCTCCTCACCCTGTCGAATTCGACATGTACTACAGCCTGTGATGGCCGGCCCGGCTGGCCGGGTCTTCCTTCCTTGCCAAGGGCCACGAAAGTGGCCCTTTTTTGTTCCTCGGGCGGTCAATCGACACCGTTCGCCTTGGCGACGGCACTTTTGAAAGTGTTTTCGGTCATACTGAAAAATGCCGGCGGGAGACCTTTGCCGAGCGCAGATTCACCGCTTTGTGGAGTGGATGCCACCTTGAACCCCCTGATTTTCCCCGCCATCCGGTCGCTTGCCCTTGCTTCGCTCGCGTTGAGTGTGTTGCACGCCCATGCGCAGGGGCGTATCTACCGCTGCGGCAACGAATACACCAACGACGCCCAGGTGGCCAAGTCCAAAGGGTGTGCCGTGATGGAGGGTGGCAACATCACCGTCGTCGAAGGCACCAGACCCAACCCGCCGGCGCGCAGCGCACCCGTGGCCGCCGCCCGCAGCGGCAGCAGCACCGAACGTGTCGACGCGGCCGCCCAGCGCGCCCGTGACAGCGATGCGCGCGCCATTCTTGAAGGCGAGTTGCGCAAGGCTGAGGAACGTCTGGCGCTGGCGCGCAAGGAATACGCCAACGGTGAGCCGGAAAAGCAGGGCATCGAGTCGCGCAACTACCAGCGTTATCTGGACCGCGTCGCCGAACTGAAGGCCGCCGTGACCCGCGCCGAAAGCGACGTGGCCGGGCTTCAGCGCGAATTGAGCCGGTTGCCCGGTTCCGCCAACGCCGGCGGTTCTGCCGCAAAATGATGGGCTTGAAAAAGCCCAACTTTCCCTCCTTCCTTCCTTCGTCCCAGCGCCGCGTCGCTGCCGACCCCGCCGGGGCTGCCGCAGGGCGCAAGTCACCGTCGGTGTCGTCGCGTTTCCAGTCCCTGGACCTTCTGGCGACACTCGTGGCGGTGGTGGATTCCCACGGTGGCGTGCTCTATGCCAATGCCGCCCTCGAGGATGCGCTGGGCATGTCCCGTCGCAGCATCACGGGCGCGCTGCTTCAGGAGTGTTTCACCGAGCCGGCCTTGCTGGAAAACGCCCTGCAAGGCGCGAGCGGCAACCAGTTCGCGGCGCTGCGTTACGACGCCTGGCTCAAGCGGCTCAACCACGATGCCCTGCCGGTGCACGTCGTGGTGGCGCAGACCGACAATCCCGGCGAAGTGATCGTGGAGCTGTTGCCTCTGGAGCAGCAGGCGCGCCAGGAGCGTGAGGAGCGGCTGATCGACCAGGCGCAGGCCAACAAGGAACTCATCCGCAACCTGGCGCACGAGATCAAGAACCCGCTGGGCGGCATCCGTGGCGCTGCGCAACTGCTGCAGATGGAGCTGGAAACCCGCGAGCTCATCGAGTACACGCAGGTCATCATTCATGAGGCCGACCGGCTCCAGTCGCTGGTGGATCGCCTTCTTGCTCCGCACCGCAGACCGCATGTGGTGGGTGACGTGAACATCCACGAGGTCTGCGAGCGCGTGCGCTCGCTGATCCTGGCCGAGTTTCCCAAAGGCCTGAAGGTCGTGCGGGACTACGACACCTCCATTCCCGAGTTCCGTGGAGACCGTGAGCAGCTCATCCAGGCGGTGCTCAACATCGCGCACAACGCTGCGCAGGCGCTGGGTGATCGCATCGCGGCGGGCGATGCGCGGATCGTTTTCCGCACGCGCGTGGGCCGACAGGTGACGTTTGGTAAGCAGCGCTATCGGCTGGCACTGGAATTGCATGTGATCGACAACGGGCCTGGCGTTCCAGACTCGATCAAGGACCGGATCTTTTTCCCGCTGGTGTCGGGGCGCGATGGCGGTTCTGGCCTGGGGCTCACGCTGGCGCAGACCTTCGTCCAGCAGCACCATGGGTTGATCGAGTGTGAGAGCGTTCCAGGCGAGACGGATTTCAAACTGTTGATTCCGTTGCCATAGCCTGCCACCGGAAGTCGAACGCGCCACAAGAAGGGATGACAACTCAATGAAGCCGATCTGGATAGTGGACGACGACCAATCGATCCGCTTCGTGCTCGAAAAGGCGCTGCTGCGCGAGAACCTGCCCACGCGCAGCTTCACCAATCCGCAGGACGTGCTCAAGGCCCTGATCGACACGCCTGAGCAGGAAGGCCCCCAGATCCTGGTGAGCGACATCCGCATGCCCGGTGGCTCGGGTCTGGAGCTTCTGGAGAAAGTGAAGGAGAAGCTGCCGGGCTTGCCCGTCATCATCATGACGGCCTTCTCCGATCTCGACAGCGCCGTGTCGGCCTTTCAGGGCGGTGCCTTCGAATACCTGCCCAAGCCGTTCGATCTGCCCAAGGCGGTGGAACTGATCCACCGCGCGGTGGAGGAGAGCCAGCGCGAGGAAGTGGCCGAAGAGCGCATGACCGCGGCCCCCGAGATGCTCGGTCAGGCCCCGGCGATGCAGGACGTGTTCCGCGCGATCGGCCGCCTCAGTCAGAGTCAGGTCACGGTGCTCATCACCGGTGAGTCGGGTTCGGGCAAGGAACTGGTGGCACGCGCACTGCACAAGCATTCGCCCCGCGCGAGCGGTCCTTTCGTGGCGATCAACACCGCCGCGATCCCGAAGGACCTGCTCGAGAGCGAACTGTTCGGCCACGAGCGCGGCGCATTCACCGGTGCGCAGACCATGCGCCGGGGGCGCTTCGAGCAGGCCGATGGTGGCACGCTGTTCCTCGACGAGATCGGCGACATGCCGTTCGATCTGCAGACGCGCCTGCTGCGCGTGCTGTCCGACGGACACTTCTACCGCGTCGGCGGACACAGCGCCGTGCGTGCCAACGTGCGCGTGATCGCGGCCACACACCAGAATCTGGAACAGCGCGTCAAGGAAGGCGTGTTCCGCGAAGACCTTTTCCACCGTCTCAATGTGATCCGTCTGCGCCTGCCCGCGCTGCGCGAGCGCCGTGAGGATGTGCCCATGCTCACGCGCTTCTTCCTGCAGCAAAGCGCCAAGCAGCTGGGGGTTGAGCCCAAGCGCATTTCCGAGGCGGCTCTGAAGTTGCTGGGCTCCTTCGACTTTCCGGGCAACGTGCGGCAGCTGGAGAACGTCTGCCACTGGCTTACGGTGATGGCGCCGGCGCAGGTGATCGAAGTCAAGGACCTGCCACCTGAGGTGCTGTCCTTGCCGGGCGCTTCTGCAGCGGCCCTGTCGGCTGCGTCCGACCCGCCCCCTGTGGCTGCTTCTGCGCCGGCCCAGTCCGCCGCGCCCGAGGCCTTTTACGGCAGCGGCACCACCGCCATGGCGGCGGGCGCCGAACCGGCGGTCTCGACGACCATTGCGTCCTCCGAAGCCGACAGCGTGTCAGCGGGCAGCGCTGCATGGGAAAGCGGGTTGCAGGCCGAGGCGCTGGCGCTGCTGGAAGACGGCCGCACCGACGTATGGGACGTGCTGAGCCGCCGTTTCGAGACCAGGCTGATCCAGACCGCGCTGGCCAACACGCGCGGGCGCCGCATCGAGGCCGCGCACAAGCTCGGCATCGGGCGCAACACCATCACCCGCAAGATCCAGGAACTCAACCTGGAGTGAAGCGGCGTTGCCTTCCGGCAGCTAGAACCAGAGGCCCCAAGGGTCCGGCTGTGCCGGCCCGAGGGGCCGTCTCCCTTCGAAGCGCCGAAGGCGCGTCACGGAGGGGGGAAGCCGCGCAGCGGCGCAGCGGGGTGTTCACTTGATGCCCCCCAGCGTGACCACCACGGGCGCGTGGTCGCTGGGCTGCGGGTTCTTGCGTGGCAGGCGGTCGATGTGGCAGGCCGTCACCTGGCCACGCACCGCTTCGCTAACGAGGATGTGGTCGATGCGCAGTCCGCGGTTCTTCTGGAAACCCAGCATGCGGTAGTCCCACCAGGAGTAGCTTTTTTCTGGCTGCTCGAACATGCGGTAGGCGTCCGTCAGGCCCAGGTCCAGCAAGGCCTGGAAATGCGCGCGCTCTTCCACCGTGTGGTGGATGGTGTCCTTCAGGCCCACCGGGTCGAACGAGTCGCGGTCTTCCGGTGCCACGTTGAAGTCGCCCAGCAGCACGAGGCGCTGATGTACCTTGAGCTCTTCCTGCAGCCAGCGGTGCAGCGCCTCCAGCCAGAGCATCTTGTAGGCGAACTTGTCGGTGCCCGGCGCCTGGCCGTTCACGAAGTAGCAGTTCACCAGCCGCAAGGGGCCTTCGGCCGTGTCCAGCGTTCCGGCGATCACGCGCGACTGGTCGTCGGTGTGCTGGGGAATGTTGCGCACCACGTCGGTCACAGGCGAGCGGCTCAGGATGGCCACGCCGTTGTAGGTTTTCTGGCCGAAGACGGCGGCGTGGTAGCCGGCCTCCTTCAGGGCGTCATGCGGAAACTTCTCGTCGACCAGCTTGAGCTCCTGCAGCCCGATCGCATCGACAGGATTCGCGGCCAGCCAGTCCAGCACCTGTGGCAGGCGCACGGAGAGCGAGTTGACGTTCCAGGTGGCAATCTTCATGAGTTTGTCTAACTTATTGATTTATAAGGTAAAAATTGATTATCAAGACCTGGAAAATTGGGCTAGCTACCAGCCTAGCTACCAGCAAAAGGGGTGGTAGGAACCAACCGTTCCCTCTTGTGTGTCATGAAGAGTCATAGTATGCAACTTCATCCCAAGGCCAAAGCCGGACATCGCGGGCCTCTGTCGCGAGAGGAGGAGTTCAAGCCCGGAAAGAACACACCCTGGCTGCAGACGCCCGCTGACCTGATCGGCCCGCTGTACTTCGGCGCCGAGGACGAAACCATCCCGCCGTTTCTTCTGGCAAGCTTCGACGGCCAGCCGCCACGTCGCCGTGAATGTGGCGCGGTGCTCCTGTCTTCGAACATCGCCGACGTCTACGAAGACGGCGCCTACGAGCGCTATGGATGCGTGCTCGAGGTGTGGCTCCACAAGCGCACACGGTGGCGCTACCGCCCAGATGTCGAGCAGCCCGGTGGTCTTCAAGGCAGCGAGCCTGCAGTTTGGCGCCGCCCAGAGGATCAGAATTCCCTCGACGCGATCCGTGCCGGATCGGGTGAGCAGTGGTACGTGTGGAATCCCAGAGCCGTTTCCATCGTGCGGCGCCTTGCCTATCACGAAGCAATCCCGCTGCTGTGCGTCGCCCTGGATGAGGCGGGGCCCGCGGCCAGCTTCAATGGGCTTGTTGTTCATGATTACTCATGCATCTGGTGGGGGCGCATTCAGGGCAGTCCTCGGCTTTCGGTTCTCGCCTATCGGCAGCAGCTTGAACGCGTACTGCGACGCTATGTGGGGCGTAAGCGATCGCTTCGGCTACGAGACGCGGCTGAGCCCATGGGTGCTGCGCGCCGCGCGGTACGTGCGCGGGAACCAAGCCCTTCGGCTCGAGGGAGCTCCGGCCGAAAAGTTGAGCATTCTTGAGGGGTCCTTCGGCATCTCGAGACCGAAATGCGGTGGCGGGTGCCGTGCTCGAGCGGTGCGGCCGGTGCCTAGCTCTTCGGCGTCGAGAGCTCCTTCGCGACAAACAGAGGTGTCACTCCCAGGGTCAGCGCGCCGTGAGTATATCGTTTTGGTAGAGATGGGCTGTTTTTCTAGGAGAATTGCCGAACCTATAGCGAAATTGCATCCCATGCCTGACACCCTATTGGGCTTCCACCGGCTTGCCGAGCTCTACGGCATCCAACTGGTACAGCCGCTTTTCTCCCGCAGCCGCCTGGGGCCGGTGCGCCAGCGCGAAGCGGCGGATGGACGGGAGACGCGAACCTGGACCGCCGCGTATCAGCCCGCGGACAACTTCCGCGGGCACTTCGAGTTCGGTTTGAAGTACGAGCGGCTGAGCTTTGAGTTCTTCTCGCGGCTGTTCCAGCGGGTCGATCCTCAGGACGTGGTGGCGTGGGTGAAGGATGAGCCCACGGGGAGCTATGCACGGCGCGCCGCGTTCTTCTACGAGTGGTTCACCGGCCGGCAGCTTGCTGTGCCGGACACGGCGCCCAACGTGGGATACGTGGACGCGATCGATGCCGCACAGTATCTGGTCGCCCAGCGGCCGGATCGCGTCCGGCGCTGGCGTATCAACGACAACCTGCCGGGCTCGCGCGACTTCTGCCCCGTGGTGTACTTGGGACCGCAGGAGCAGCGCGAATGGCTCTACGACGTGGCGGCGGGCGTCCAGTTGCTCGACGACACCTACGGGCCGGAGTTACTGCTGCGCAGCGCGGCCTGGCTGACGTTTAAGGAATCGCGGGCGAGTTTCGCCATCGAACACGAGGCGGACAAGCAGGATCGGGTGAAGCGCTTCGCGGCGGCCATCGGTACGTACAGCGGCCACATGGACGATCCGATGGCGCCCGAGCAATTGCTCACGCTGCAGCAGGCCGTGCTCGGTGAGGCCGCGTTGCGCGTCGGCATTCGCCAGTCGCCGGTGTTCGTCGGCGAGCGCGGCTTCGTGAGCGAGATCGTCCACTACATTGCCCCGTCCGAGGAACTTGTGGTTGGTATGCTCGATGCGCTGCGCTGCTTCGAGAACCGCACGCGGGGCGCAAACCCGGTAGCGCGCGCGGCGGCAGTGTCATTCGCATTCGTCTACCTGCATCCGCTCGCCGATGGCAATGGGCGCATCCACCGCTTTCTTGTCAATCACCTACTCGCGGCGGACAAGGTGGTGCCCGCCAACATCATCGTGCCGGTCTCGGCGACGATCGCCGGCTCGGCCAAGGGGCGCGCCGGCTATGACCAGGCCCTGGAGGGCTTCTCCCGGCCCTTCATGCAGGTCTATGTCGATGCCTACCGCTTCGGATCGAAGCGGCTGTGCCCCGATGGCGTCGAGACCAATTTCGAGTTCCTTCGGACCGAGGACGCGCAGCATGCGTGGCGCTACCTCGACCTGACCGAGCAGGCGCGCTACCTGAGCAGCGTGCTGCGCCAGACGGTCGAGCAGGAGATGGCGCAGGAGGCACTGGTCCTGCGCCAGTACGACGAGGCGCGCACGGCGATCAAGGACTTTTTGGAGATGCCGGACCAGGACGCGGACCGCATCATCCGGTCGCTCAAGGAAGGGGACTGGCAGGTGAGCAACAAGCTGCGCAAGACGCTGCCCCAGATCTTCGCGGAGGACGGTGCCTTCTATGCGAGGCATGCGCAGATCATCGCAGCGGTGCGCTCCGTCTTCGAGGGCGAATCGCCGGAGGCAGAGAAGGCCTAGTCGTGCCTCGCGTGCTCCTGCCCATCGCGTCCGCACCGGCGTTACGATGAAGGCCGAGGTCAGAGGAGGGTTGGCGTGATGCCACTACCGGATAGAAAATCAGGCGTGGTCAACGTGCCCGACGTCCAGATGCGCGTGCTCCCGTTGGGCGAGCGTCATTTCGTGCCGCGCGTGAGCAGAAACGTGCGGTTGCTCGGAGTCGTTCGACGAGGCTTGGAAACGGGCGCTCTCGCCTGGTTGCCAGACGGGCGCTACGCGCAGGTCAACGGCGACATTGTTCAGCCCTTGGATCCGGTGGAGGTCGAGGCCGCGCTGCAGTGCGCAGGGATCGCCGTTCCCGGTGCCGCGCGGGCGGCACGGCGGCCCGATTCCGCGTCGGAACGACCGATGTCCGGCACGCCTACGGTGGTGATCAAGCGGCGCCGCACGATCCGGCTTCCCGATGAAGGGCACGGCACAGGGGCTTAGTTGCGGCATGGGCGGTGTCGGCTTGGGGAAGCGACGCCAGAGGGGGTTGGACAGAAATGCAATTCTGCAGCCATGGCGTGTCCTCGCCATTCGCGCTGGGCGGCACCGACTCGACACTGTGACCGCGCGCGGGCTTGCGCCTCGTCTGCGCAAGCCCGCGTAAAGGCGAAGATCAGCCGAGTAACTCCAGCACATGCTCTTCCGGGCTCGGCCCTACCGACAGGCGGAAGGTGCGACCCACCATCACTGGAAACCGTTCCAGGTTGAGCCGTTCCAGCATCGCGCGCAGCGTGGACACGGGGTCGCTGGCGCGCATGCGATGGATGAGTTCGGCCAGCATGGCCGTATCGGCCTCCATGTCGTCCTCGTGCCAGTGGCCATCCGAATCCACAAAGTCCGATGCCTGCTGAACCGCGCAGCCAGAGCATTCGCCGGCGGGAATGAAAAGCGTCCCTTCATGGGCGAGGCCATCCTCTTCGAGCTCCACGGTCTCGCCGCCGGCCTCGAGGCGCACGCGTTCGCACAGAACCACGTCGGCCCATAGCCAGCGTCCCTCCAGCCGCGTGCGGAGTGTCTCGCCCACGGCCCGCACGCTGACGTCGCGGGCCGACAATTCGCGCACGTGGGCATGGACCCAGTGGCCCGGACCCAGGACATGCGCGTCGAAGACGACCATCTTCAACGACCATGCAAGCATCCAATCGGCCATCGATTCATCGGATGGCGCGTCGAGGCTCACCAGGCGGAGCCGGCCCGATTCGACCTCCTCGCGCGTCGGGGCCGAGGCCAGCGGCTCCATGAAGTCGCGGGAAGGGAACGCCTCCTGGACAGGGTACGTGATCGTGTCGCAGAGTACCCGCGGCAGCACCGGCACGTCGTCCAGAAGATCGAGGTGCTTCCACATGTGCATCGCCCCGTAGAACGTCTCGACGAACTCGGCAGCGGGAAGACTGCCTTTCCTGTGCAGGAGAATCCGCCGCCACAGGTGCGTGACCGCCTCGTCGACCGCCTTGAGCTGTGTGTCCTCATCGATCAGCCTGTCGCGGTCAGGCAGGCGAGCGAGGTGTCGAGCCGGGTCCAAATGGACCACGTTCGAATCGTCGTGCTCGTCCAAGTGGCTGGGCCGGCGGTTCACGCAGAAGCCCTGCAAGTAGACGCGCGTGCGCACCGAGCATCTGCCGTCGACGGACCCCGACAGGCGCACGGCACCGACAGGCGTGTCGTGGAACCCATCGCCGTTGCTGGCGTCGGTCGCGTCCGGTCTCGGGATCAGCCGCCCATTGAACTCGACGGGCACCGGGAAGCCTCGGCACATCGGGCCGATGCGCCGGTGCAGCCCTTCCAGGTCCACGCCGTACAGTTCGACGATGGTCCCGGGATGCACGCCGACAGCGCTCGGCCTCACTGGAACGGACGCGTGCGCCAGCGCTGCCGCCGTGTGTCAAGCGACATCAGGAACTGACCCCCTGGCGACATCCAGAAGTGACCCCCGGTTGCTGATCAATCGGTTTGAGTTGCGGTGTTCGCGCTGGCCTGGGTAACCATGCCAGCGCGGCGCTTCGTTCGCAGGCGGTAGCTGTCGCCGCGGATCGTGATGACGTGGCTGTGGTGCAGCAGCCGATCCAGGATGGCCGTGGCCACAACGGCGTCGCCGAACACGCCGCCCCACTCGGCCACCGACCGGTTGCTTGTCACCAGCATCGAGCCGCGCTCGTAGCGCCGGCTCACGAGCTGGAAGAACAGGTGCGCTGCGTTCGCCTCGAACGGCAGGTAGCCGAGCTCGTCCACCACCAACAGCTTGGGCTTGGTGAAGTGGATCAGCTTTTCTTCCAGTCGACCTTCGGCATGGGCCCGAGCCAGCTGGGTCACCAAACTGGTCGCCGGCACGAACAGGGTGCTGTAGCCCCGCACGATGGCCTCGCGGCCAAGTGCCACCGCCAGGTGCGTCTTGCCCACCCCGGGCGGTCCGAGCAACAACACGCTGTCGCCGTTGGCCACCCAGCGCGATGTCGCCAGTTCGCGAATCTGCTTGGCGTCCACCGAGGGCTGCGCGTCGTACTCGAAGCCCTCCAGCGTGCGCACGCACGGGAACTTGGCGATCGACATCCCCATCTGGATGCGCCGCTCGTCCTTGCGCGCCACTTCGGCCGCGCACAGCATCGCAAGCGCTTCTCGCAGGTTCAGCTCGGCTCGCCCGGCTTGGTCCAGCAGCGTGTCGAGTTGGTCCCGGATGGCGGTGAGCTTCAGCCTGGTCAGCATCGGCTCCAGGTCGTTCAGCAGCTCGACCGGCTGCGTCTTCTTGGTGGCGGCCATCACCAGCCCCCTCCGAGCGCCGTCTCGTACTCGGCCAGTGGCCGAAGCAGTTCGGCCGGCGCGGCCGGTGTTGGCGCCGCGGTAGTCGGCCGTGCCAGCCAGCTCACGCCGACCAGATGCGCGCCAACGATGCCCACGAGATGGCTGCGTTCGATGATGCTGGTGCGCCGGCCCGCGTTCTGCGCGTGGCAGGCCACTTCCTGGCCGGCGTACAGCACCCGCACCAGTCGCTCGGCCACGATGACGGTGACGCTCTCGCCGATGAGCTTGAACGGCACGCTGTAACGGTTGGTGTCCAGCTCGATGCACGCATCGGTGTGAACCCGGCGGCTGAGTTCACGCACCTGCAGGAACGGCGCCTTGGCCGCCAGCGGCGCAAGGGCTCGTCGTTCGTCGCGCTCGAAGCGATCGATGGGTTGCTCGGCGGTGGTGCCATGGACCCGTACATCGGCGACCTCGCGCATCCAGCGCGCCAGATGCGCCTGCAGTTCCTCCAGGGACGCGAAGCGATGACCGGCGATGGCGTTGCGCTTGACGTAGCCCACACCACGCTCGTCCTTGCCCTTGGTCCTGGCACGGTACGGCGCGCACGCCCTCGGCGTCACGCCCCAGTAGCGACAGAAGGCGTGGAAGCGGTCGTTGAAGGCGACCTCGCGGGTCTGGACGTCGTGCTCGCTGACGAGCGCTCGGGCGTTGTCGATCAACACCTCGCGGGTGGTGCCGCCGAAGTGTCGGAACGCGCCTTCCAGACCCTGTAGCCAAGCCGACTGGCGCTCGTGCAGGAACATGGCCACGTAGGTGCGGCGCGAGTAGCCCAGCGTTGCCACGAAGAGGTGAACCTTGATCTGCTCGTCGTCGATGGGCACACGCACGGTGCCAAAGTCGATCTGCAACTGATGGCCTGGCGGCGTCTCGAAGCGCACTGTCGCCGCCGTCTGGGCAAGCACTTCGCGCCGCAGGTGCGCCACGGCGCGCTCGACGGTGCGCAGGCTCACCGTCACGCCGTGTTCGCGCTCCAACTCCTGGCGCACGACATCGCAGTTGCCGCGGTGCTGGCGGAACCGCTCGGTCAGCCACTCGCTGTAGGGCGTCAGCCGGCCAGGGCGCTGCGGTGACCGGTATGGCTGCCAGCCTCCCTGGCGCAGGTAGCTGCGCACCGTGTTGCGGCTGCAACCCAACTCGCGGCTGATGCGCTTGGCGCCCCAGCCTAGCGATGCCAGCTTGAGCATCGTTTGAACGTCCTCAGGCGCTTGCATCGCCTGCCTCCCTTCGATCCACTTGGACCGGGGAGCTTGCTTGACCATCTCTTGCACTTCGACCTCCTTCCACGAAGGGGGTCAATTCCTCGTGTCGTCAGGGGGGCAGTTTGTCGTGTCGCCTGACACCGTGTCGATGTCCGCTTCGAGGCCCCCGCTCGTGACGATGCAGCGCGTGGAGGCATAGAGGCACTTCGAGAAGCCGACCCCGAACGGCTGCTCCTGCCGCTGCAGGTCTTGGTCCCAGCCGGACTCGTGGAAGGTCAGCAGCTTCTGGAAGTCGCCGAGGCCTCGGCCGTTGTCGCGCACGCGCAGCGTGCGGCTCGGCTCGTCATGGCTCACCTCGATCAGTGTCGCGCCCGCGCGGCGGGCGTTCTGCAACAGTTCCGAGACGAGGGTGAAGCGGTCTGTGAAGGCATAGCGCTGGTTGCGCAGTGCGCCTTCGCTGTTGATGCGAACTTGGATCTCCATGGGTTTCTCCATCGGAAAGAAAGGCCACGGGCGACGAGGGCAGCCGTGGCGCGAGGAAGGGCCCGCGAGGAGCGGAAACTCTGCGGGTGCGATTCGAAGGACCGCGAATGTGCGGCCTGGGAGACGAACGACGCCGCGCGAGCCGGCGCCGCGGCCGGCTGGCTGGGAGCGCCAAGGCGCCCCGGACTCGCTCGCGTCACGTTCAGAAGAAAGGAAGTGCGTCGTCCCCGAGGGAGACGACGCACCATGGCCCTCGCGGCGCGATCAATGCGGCGCCGGCGCCACCATCGACTGCAGCCGGTCGATGACCCCAGGCTCGACGAAGACGCAGGCCTGCTTGTCAGGGATCGGCACATCGAAGATCTGCGAAAACACCGGCCGCCGCAGGTGGGCCAGCCGGCCCGTTCGGTACGCCTGCTCGGGCTTCAGGCGTCCGTCCGCCGGCGGGCCGCTGCGCTCTGGATCGCACTCGACCAGCGCGACGTAGCCGTCATCGAACAGCTTCTGGTGCTCGGGGCACAGGCCCCAGCCCGTGGTCGTGTGAGGCTCCATGCTCGCGCGCAAGCGCTTGTCCAGCAGGATGGCGCCGGTGTCGAACGTCGTGCCGCACACCAGGCAGGCGTGCTGCTCGAGAGAAACGTGGGACTTCTCGCTCATGATGCGCTCCGGCCGCAGGAATGCAACTGGCTGGAAGCGGCATCCCCGCGGCGCTTTGCCGCAGTCGTCCCCTCGGAGCGCTTCAGATGGCTCCGGAAAAGATGGGAACGGGTCTTGTGCGCGGGCCGTTGGCCCGTGAATGTGGTGAACATGCTCATCTCCAAAATGAGTGAGACGAGAGATGCCCTCGCCCCGCGGGGAAGGGATCCCCCGTCGGGTTGGTCTGCAGGCCGCAAGGGCCTCGGTTTTCGTGGCGGCGCGATTCGCGCCACCACCGTTGCACCGGCGTGGGCCTGTGCACGTTCAACGCGGCACGCGGTGGAAGCGCGGCGTCGTCAAGCATGCGAGGCGCAGCGCGATGAAGCCCGCCTCTCAGGTGCTCCGTAAGAGACGTTCCGGGGCAGTGGTGCCTCGGGCGGCGACGCCGCAGAGAGGTCGCTGCGGTTCGCCAGCAAGCTGCAGGCAAACGCGCGCGGCCTGCGCGGATGCGCGATCGAAGCGCTCATGCTTGTTGTCTGCGCTGCATCTGCGGCAACCGAGAGTGCAGCGGGACGCGAGGGCGGGTTTCGACCGCGACGCCAGCCGAGCAGGCTGGACTCCATACGCCCGTCGCGGGGGATGGAGGCTGGGCGGACCACGATGTCCGCTGAACGCAGGCACAGTATGGTCCCGCAGAGGCTGCGGGTCATGGCAGTTGCCTTTGCGGCCACACCGAAACGACGGAACTCGCCGCGCATTCGGCAGGAGAGGCGGCGGCGCTGGTTCAACGTGACAGCTGCGGCGTGGGATCATCGATCGCGCAAGGATGGGCGTGGAGACGCCTGACAGCGCCAGCGCGCGGCGCTCCCATGTCGGGGGTACCGTCGCACCGCAAAGGGGAAATACGTCCTATCTATAGTTTGCAGGTTTGCCCTGCATGCTGAGGTGGAGGCCTTGCCGCGATGCGGCCGGCTCCCGTTGGGCCATCGTTGCCGAGGGCTCCAACCGCTCGGCGGGAACCGCCTGCGGTGGCCGGGGCCTGGCGGCCGCGCCCTCCACCTTGCGATCCCTCGGGCGGTCCGGGCCCGGAGGGTCGGGGCCGCCATCGCGGCGTACCTGTTCATGTGCTGCACGAACGAAGGTTCGGGGCAGCGGGGAGTGAATCGATGATCGAAAGGAAGGAATCTGCGGTGCCGCCCTCAGGTTGGGAGTACGGCCATCGGCTGCGCGAGCCTGGATGCGACCAGCGGCGCTGCAGCGAACTGCTGAGCGCGCAGGCACGGGAGATCGAGCGCCTAAGCCGCGAGGCCGTGAAGCTGCGCGCTGCGGTCATCATTCGTGAGACCGCCTTGATGTGGGAGCGCGAGGACCGGGCGGCGCTCGTCCAGGCGGCTCCGGGCCTGCCTCGCAGGGTGACGCTCGCCAGGCATGTGGAAGCGTTGCTGGCGCGCGTTCAGGAACTGATGCGCGAGCGGGCGCGCTGGCAGCGGCCTCAGGATGGCAAGGGCGAGGGAGCGCTCGCCGCCGCTGGCATGGTGTCACAGGACACGTTTGGCGATGCGGGACTGGCGGCCGAAGGCGGCGCGGCCGTGCTCGAGGCCAGTCTCAGGGCGGCGGACCTCGTGATATGCCAGACGGGCTGCCTCAGCCACGGCGCCTACTGGCGGGTCCAGGACCACTGCAAGCGGACTGGCAAGGCTTGTGTGATGGTGGAGCGTCCTCAGGAACTGCGCATCGTGCGCATCGGCAAGGATGGGGATGGCGAGAGCCGTTCAGGAGCCGTACGGGTTCTGTAGTTGCCCGGCCATCGCCTTCGGCCATGTGCTGATTGCGCGGCGCAGTCGCCGCCGGCAGATCAGTCGATCACGCTGAGCAGAGAGGGATTCTGCGCCAGCAGCCCCCGCACACGCTGCAGGGCGATGGTGACGTCTTCCCGCGACGGGACCGCGCCGGTGGCGATGCGCACGGCGTTGGGCGCCGAGGCCGGGTCGAGCGAGAAGACCTTGGCCGGCGCCACCACCACGCCCGCTCGCCGCAGCCGCATCGCGAAGTCCGACGCGTCCCAGGGGACGGGCAGCGGCAGCCAGAAGAACAGCGCCTCGTCCGGTACGTGCGCGGCGTGTTCCCCCAGCAGCTGCCGGGCCAGCCCCTGGCGCTCCTGCGCCTCCGTGCGGACCTGCTTGATCAGTTTGGCCATCTGGCCATGGCGGATCAGGTGCGTGGCCAGCGCCGCCTCCAGCGGCGGGACTGTCTGCATGGTGGCGCGCAGGATCTCCGCGAGGCGCTCGGCCTTCTCGGCATCCGGCGCCACGACGTAGGCGACGCGCAGGCTGGGCGAGATGAGCTTTGCCAGCCCGAAGACCGAATAGGTGAGTTCCGGGGCCAGCGTGCCCAGCAGCGGGGGCGGGTCGCGGTGCAGGCCGCCGTAGGCATCGTCCTCCACGAGGGTGAGGCCGCGCCGGCGCGCGACCTCGACGAGCGCGCGGCGCCTGCGCAGGCCCATCACCGCGCCGCTCGGGTTCTGCAGCGTCGGCACGCAGTACAGCACCGTGGCCTGCGACGCCTGCGCCGCGGCGTCCAGGGCGTCCGGCAGGATGCCTTCGGCGTCCAGCGCGACCGGCACGAGTTCGATGCCCAGCACCGTGGCCAGGGTGCGCATGGTCGGCCAGCACATCGCTTCCACCAGCAGCCGGCCGCCGGTTCCCACGAGGCTGGACAGCAAGCCGATCAGTGCGTTGCGCGCGCCCGAGGCCATGGCCAGGCGGCCGCCCACCTCCAGGTCGAAGCGCGGCTGCAGCCAGTCGCGGCCGGCCGCGAGGTCCAGCGCCGGCACCGTGCCGGCGCGACGTGCCAGGAAGTCAAAGCTGCGGTCGCCGGTCAGCCGCGCCACCGCGGCCGCCAGCGTCGATGCGATCTCCAGGTTCGGCGGCCACGTGGAAGTGAGGTCGATAGGCTCGCGCACCCCCTCCTCGGGCGCCGGCTCGGCGACGGTGCGCGCGAAGCCCTTTTCCGCCGCCACGAAGGTGCCCTGCCCATGGCGCGACTGCACGAGGCCGATGCGCTTGGCCTCATCGTAGGCGCGCGTGACGGTCGTGAAGTTAACGCCCAGCTGCCGGGCCATGTCGCGCTGGGAAGGCAGCGGCGCTCCGGGCGAAAGCCTTCCCTCCCGGACCTCTTGGGCCAGCAGTTCAACGATGCGCAGATACAGCGGGCCGCCCATCGCTTCGATGGCGGCCTGCCAGCGCGCGGACTTCTCCTCTCCGCCTGCTTGCGGTCTACGTACAGATGACATACACTTCTTGTGCGATATAAGTGAACTGTACGGGAAATCTCCATACAGTTTGATCTCATGGGTGTCAGCGGACAAAGGAGCCAAGTATGAGTGAAGCGGGTGCGGTGGTGGTCGGCAGCGGAATCATGGGGCGGGACATCGCCGCGATCTTCCTGAATGCGGGTTGGCAGACGCAGGTCGTGGCGCCCGCGTCCGGGGAGTGGGACGCGGTGCGGCGCCACGTGGCCCAGTCGGTGTCCCAGATGGGCGGGCAACTGTATGGCGACCTGTTGCACCTGCGGCCGGCGCTGGATGCGGTGGACTGGTCCGGCGTGGAAATCGTCATCGAGTCCGTGACCGAACGGCTCGAGGTCAAGCAGGGGGTGTTCGCGCAGCTCGACGCGATGGTGCCCCGGCACGTGCCCATCGGTTCCAACAGCAGCGGCATGCGCATCACGGACATCGCCCGCGCCTGCAGCAGCCGGGAGCGCATGGCCAACGCGCACTTCTTCCTGCCCGCCCACCTCGTGCCGCTCGTGGAAATCGCGCGGGGCGAATTCACACGGGGCGAGACGATGGACCGCCTGATGCGGATCTTCTCGGACGTCGGGCGGATCCCCGTGCGCGTCAACCGGGACGTGCCGGGCTTCCTAGCCAACCGCATCCAGCACGCGCTGATGCGAGAGGCGTTCTCGGTCATCGACGAGGGCCTCGCGACGCCCGAGGACGTTGACGCAGCGGTGCGCTTCGGCTTCGGCTTCCGGTACGTGGCGGCGGGGCCGATCCTGCAGAAGGAGTTCGCGGGACTGGACACGCAGTTTGCGGCGGCCTCGTCGATCTACCCGACCCTGTGCAACGACAGCGTGCCCAGCCGCACGCTGCGCGAGAAGGTGGCCGATGGCCGCTTCGGCACCAAGAGCGGGCACGGCTTCTGGCGCTGGACGGACGAGCAGATCGCGCGCGAGCGGTCGCGCTACGAACAGGTGCTGCTGCAGGCACAGCGGCTGCTCGCGCCCTCGGCGCTGCCGGGCACGGCGGAGCCGGGCGAGGGCGGGGCGGCCCCGGCCGCATGGGCGCCGGCGGCGGCACAAGAAGTGGTGGGGAGCGGCACGCCATGACGACCCCCGTGATCCCGGAGACGGAGCGCTCCCCGGTCGACGTGCAGGCCATCCACCGGGCCGCCCAGCGGCTGCAAGGATGGGCCGTCACCACGCCGCTGTTGCGCTGCGATGAACTGGACGCGCATGCCGGCGGGCGCGTCTACCTCAAGGCCGAGAACCTCCAGCGCAGCGGTTCGTTCAAGTTCCGCGGCGCCTGCAACCGCATCCTGGCCTTGACGCCTGGCGCGCGCGCGCGCGGCGTGGTGGCCTACTCCTCGGGCAACCATGCCCTCGCGGTCTCGCAGGCGGGCCGGATGCTGGACGTGGCCGCCACGGTCATCATGCCGGCCGACGCGCCGGCCATCAAGATCGAGGGCTGCCGCGCGAGCGGCGCGACGGTGCTGTTGTACGACCGCGAACACGAGGACCGCGAAGCCATCGGCCGGCGGCTCGTGGTGGAGCAAGGCCTGACGCTGGTGCCGCCCTTCGACGATGCGCTGGTCATGGCGGGCGCAGGCACCGGCGCGCTGGAGGCCGTCGCGCAGATGCAGGGGCAGCGCGTGGACACGGCGCTGGTGTGCTGCAGCGGCGGCGGCCTCGCGGCGGGGTGGACCCTGGCGCTGCGCGCGGCATGGCCCGATGCCCGCATCGTGGTGGTCGAGCCCGAGGGATTCGACGACACGGGGCGCTCGCTCCGGTCGGACAGTGCGCAGACCAATGCGCGCAGGTCCGGCTCCATCCAGGACGCGCTGCTCGCTCCTGCGCCGGGCCAACTGACCCTGCCGGTGCTGCGGACCCACGCGGCGCAGGGCGTCACCGTCTCGGACGCCGAGGCGCTGGAGGCCATGTTCTTCGCCTTCGCCGCGCTCAAGCTCGTGCTCGAGCCGGGCGGGGCCGCACCGCTCGCGGCCGTGCTGGCGCGCAAGGTCGCGCTCGAGGGCCGCAACACCCTGGTGGTCTGCTCGGGCGGCAACGTCGATCCGGCGGTGTTCGCGCGCTGCCTGTCCCTGGGCACGGAGCGGGGAGGACGGGCATGACGACCGCAGCGACCCGCTCGCCCGAGCAGCGCGTGCGCGAGCTTGGCCTGGCGATCCCGGAGGACGTCGCGCCGGCCGCCCACTACGAATTGGTGACCGTGCACGGCGGCCTGCTGTACCTAAGCGGACAGCTGCCGCGCGTGGACGGCCGCGTCGCGGTGACCGGCTGCGTCGGCGGCGGCGTCAGCCTGGAGCAGGCGCGCGAGGGTGCGCGCCTGTGCACGCTGCGCGCCATGGCCGTGCTGCGGCAGGCGCTCGGCTCGCTGGACCGCGTCGAGCGCGTCCTCAAGCTGCAGGTCTTCGTGCACAGCGACCCCGCCTTCACGCGGCACAGCGATGTGGCCGACGCGGCCTCCGACCTGTTGGTCGAACTCTTCGGGTCCGCCGGCCGCGCCGCGCGCACCGCCATCGGCGCCGCCCAGCTTCCTCAGGGCGCCAGCGTCGAGCTCGATCTGATCGTCGCCTCCACGGCGGCGGTCCCGTCTTCCAAGGAGCCTTCTCACCATGCCATCCACCGCTGAAGCCTTCATGGCCCCCGGACCGACAGCCGGGGCCGCCCCGGAGTCCCTGACCCCGCCGTCCGGTGCCTGGACGCCTGACGAGCGCCTGCGATGGCAGGCCCGCTTCGACGCCTTCAAGGCACGCGGCCTGCGCATCGACATGACGCGCGGCAAGCCCTGCACCGAGCAGGTGGCGCTGTCGGACGCGATGCTCGACTGGCCCGGCGTCGGTGGCCACCGGACGCAGGAGGGGGGCGATGCGCGCAACTACTACGGCAGCCCGCTGGGCCTGCTGGAAGCGCGCACGCTCTTCGCGCCCATGCTCGATGCGCCGCCCGAGCAGGTCGCGGTGGCCAACAATTCCAGCCTCGCGCTGATGCACGACACGCTCGTGTACGCCCTGCTGCACGGGGTGCCGGGCGGCGCGGCGCCCTGGCATGGCCAGGGGGCGAGGTTCCTCTGCCCGGTTCCGGGCTACGACCGGCACTTCGCGATCTGCGAGGCCTACGGCATCGAGATGGTGCCGGTGCCCCTCACGGGGCACGGGCCCGACATGGATGCCGTCGAGGCGCTGGTCCGCGACCCGCGGGTCAAGGGCATGTGGTGCGTGCCGGTCTACAGCAACCCCACGGGCGAGACCTACGCGCCCGAGGTCGTCGAGCGGCTGGCGCGCATGGCGACCGGCGCGCCGGACTTCCGGATCTTCTGGGACAACGCCTATGCCGTGCACCATCTCACCGACGTGGAGGAATCGGTGCCGGGCATCCTCGCGCTGTGCGCGCAGGCCGGCCACGCGGATCGGCCGCTGGTCTTCGGGTCGACGTCCAAGATCACCTTCGCGGGCGGCGGCCTGGGCCTGCTGGCGGCCTCGCCGGCCAACCTCGCCTGGTACGCCCGGCATGCGGGCGTCCGCTCGATCGGGCCCGACAAGCTCAACCAGCTGCGCCACGTGCGGCTGCTGCGCGACCACGCCGGGCTGCGCGCGCACATGGCCCGCCATCGCGCCATCCTCGGGCCCAAGTTCGCCTTGGTCGAAGCCTGCCTGCGGCGCGAGCTGGCGGGCCGCGGGCTCGCCAACTGGACCACGCCGCGTGGCGGCTACTTCGTGAGCCTGCAGGTACGCGACGGCAGCGCCCGGCGCGTCGTGGCGCTTGCCCAGGAACTGGGCATCGCGCTGGTGCCGGCGGGCAAGGCCTTTCCCCTCGGGCACGACCCGCGCGACAGCCATCTGCGCCTGGCGCCGAGCTTTCCGGGCCTGCAGGAGCTGGAGCAGGCGATGGAAGGCATCTGCCTGAGCGTCCTGCTCGCCACGACCGAGGAGGTGCTGCCATGAAGGGCCACCTGATCGCCTTCGCTGACTACTTGGCGCGCACCGCCCAGCCCGTGGGCCGGCCCGCCATCTGGCGCAAGCCCGATGTGGGCGCGGCCCTGGCGGCCCAGCCGAGCAGCCCGCAGCGGCTCACGCGGGCCATGGCGCTCACGCGCAGCGACGAGCCCGGGGCCTTCGCCCTGAACGGCAGCATCTCCCTGATCGTCCAGGCTCTGGGGCCCGGCGAGCGCGGACGCATGCACAGCCATTCGTTCTGGCACCTGTACTTCGTGCTCAAGGGGCAGGGCGCCTCGGAGATCGCCGGCGAGCGCATCACCTGGTCGGACGGCGACAGCTTCTACGTGCCGGCCTGGGTCGCGCACGACCTGCAGAACCTCAGCGACACCGAGGACGCCATCGTCTATTCCGCGCAGAACCTGCCCGAGCAGGCCTTCAGCGGCGCCCTCATGCGCAGGGAGCCAGGCGGCGGCTACGCGCACATCGCCTCGGATCTTCCCGCGGAGGCCGCCAGGGACTGAGCGGCGCGGCGCCCGCGCATGCCTCGCTTCCGCCCTTCCTCACGCCGTCCCTTTCCCATCCCTCAACCCGTTTCAGGAGTTCCCATGCATCTCGCCCGATTCCTGCGCGCGGCCACGGCCGCCCTCGGCCTGTTCGCCGCGCTCGCCACGCATGCCCAGTCGCTCGGCGACCGGCCGGTGCGTCTCATCGTTCCCTTCGCCCCCGGGGGCGCCACGGACATCGTGGCGCGCGCGGTTTCGGACGCGCTGGGGCGCGAGCTCGGCCAGCCCGTCATCGTCGAGAACCGCCCGGGCGCGGGCGGCTCCGTCGGCGCGAACTTCGTCTCCAAGGCGCCGCCCGACGGCACCGTGCTGGGCCTGGCCACCGTCTCCACGATGGCGACCAATCCGGCCATCAACCCGAAGAACCCGTACGACCCGGTCACGGGCTTCACGCCGGTCATCACGCTCGCCACCGTGCCCGTGGTGCTCGCCGTCAACGCCGCCAGGCTGCCGGTGAACAGCCTCGAGGAGCTGGTCGCACGGCTCAAGCGCTGCCCGGTGCCCTGTACCTTCGCGTCGGCGGGCACGGGCGGCGTCGGCCACCTGGACGGCGAGCTGTTCAAGGCGGTGTCCGGCACCGACCTGGTCCACGTGCCCTACAAGGGCGCGGGCCCCGCCATCTCGGACCTGCTGGCGGGGCAGGTGGACATGATGTTCGACAACCTGCCGTCGATGCTCCCGCACATCCAGTCGGGTGCGCTGCGCGGCATTGCCGTCATGAGCGCGCAGCGCAGTCCCAGCCTGCCGCAGGTGCCCACGTTCACCGAGGCCGGCATGCCCGCGCTCGACAACACGGCGTGGATGGGGCTGGTCGCCCCGCCCAAGCTGCCGCAGGCGCTCCACGACAAGCTCCAGGCCGCGGCGGCGCGCGCGCTGGAGGATCCGGTCGTGCGCCAGCGCTTCGAGAAGGCCGGCATCCGGCCCGTCGGCGGCACCTCGGCCGCGTTCGCGGCGCTGATCGAGCGCGAACTGGCCGTGCGCCGCAAGATCGTCGCGGAACGCCAGCTCAAACTCGAGCCGTGAGCATGCCCATGGTCCACGCTGGCCCCGTGCGGGCCTATCCGCTGCCGCGCGACTTCCGGGTGGGCATGTCCGAGCTGCGGCCGGCCTTCGCGGGGCTCAGGAGCCCGGAGTGCATCCTCGCGAACCACGAAGGCGCGTTCCTGATGTCGGACCGGCGCGGGGGATTCACCGCCATCGCGCCGGACGGCCGCGCCCGGCTCGTCCGGGGCGCCACGCTGGCGGGTGGACCGCTGCACGCCAACGGCATCGCGCTGCGCGGCAACGGCTGCGTGCTGGTCGCGCACCTGGGCGACACCGACGGCGGCGTCTACGAGCTGGGCGCGGACGGACCGGCCGTCCCTGTCGTCACGGCGTTGGAGGGACGGCCGCTGCCGCCGACCAACTTCGTGCTGGAGGACGCCGAGGGCAGGGTGTGGTTCACGGTCAGCACGCGGCGCATCCCGCGCATGGCGGCCTGGTACCCGGACGTGGCGGACGGCTACATCGCGGTGCACGACGAACGGGGAACGCGCATCGTGGCCGACGGGCTCGGCTACGCGAACGAACTGGCGTTCTCGCCGGACGGGCGATTCGTCTACGTCAACGAGACCCATGCCCGGCGCCTGTCGCGGTTCCGGCTGCGGCCCGGGCCGCGGCTTACCGATCGCGAGACGGTGTGCGAGTTCGAGCCCGGCGACCAGCCCGACGGCGTGTGCTTCGATGCCTTCGGCGGCGCCTGGCTGACCTGCATCGTGAGCAACAAGGTCTACGTGGTGCGGCCGGACGGCGAGCGCCAGCTCGTGCTGGCCGACACCGACAACGCTCACGTGCGGCGCTACGTCAGCGACCTGGAGGCGCGGTGCCTGCAGCGCGACAGCATCTGGACCTGCGGCAGCAGCGGGCTTGGGAACGTCTCGAGCCTGTGCTTCGCAGGACCGGAGCGCCGGACCGTGTACCTCGGGTCCCTGCTGGGCGAGCGCGTGCTGAGCTTCGACAGCCCGGTGCCCGGCATGGCGCCGCTGCACTGGCAGCGCCGCTACGCCGCGGGTGTCGGACCGGGCGCCTAGCGCCCTGGGCGACGCGCGGCAAGGAAATCCCTGTCCCGCAGCGGCCCGAGCCGGGCCTTGCCTTCATGTTCACCATCACCCCATTGGAGAGACACACCATGCCACGTCTTCTGCACTCCCTCGCCGCCATGCTGGCGGCCCTGGCCACGCTGCTTCCGGCGGCAGCCAGCCGCGCCGAACAGCCCTGGCCCCGGGACACCATCCGCGTCGTCGTGCCGTTCGCGCCGGGCGGGCTCACCGATGTGATCGGGCGCACACTGGCCCAGGAGCTGGCTGTCTCGCTGAAGGTCCCCGTGATCGTCGAAAACAAGTCCGGCGCGTTCGGCCTCGTTGGCACCGAGCACGTGGCGCTCGCCAAGCCGGACGGCAACACGCTGCTCGTCGGCGGCGGCATCGTGGCGCTGGCGGATGCCCTGTACCCGAAGCTGCGCTTCGATCCGCGCAAGGACCTGACACCGGTCTCGATGATCGAGCGCAACGGCCTGCTGCTGGTCGCGACGAATGCCGACGAGCGCTGGCGCACGGCCGGCCTGCCGGACGTGCTGGCCCGGGCGAAGGAACGCCCGGGGAGCGTCGCGGTGGCGAGCTTCGGCTCGGGCAGCATCAGCCACATGGCGCTGGAGGCGCTCAAGACCGCCAGCGGCGCGGACCTGCTGCACGTTCCCTACCGCGGCACTGCGCCAGCCCTGCCCGACCTCATCGGCGGCCAGGTGCCGCTGATGCTCGACAACAGCGTGACGGCGCTGCCCCAGGTCCAGGCGGGAAAGATCCGCGCAATCGCCTACACGGGCAGCCAGCGGCTGCCCCAGCTGCCGGATGTGCCGACGTTCGTGGAGATGGGCATGCCGTCGATGCAGATCTACAACTTCTTCGGGCTGTACGTGCCGGCGGGCACGCCGGCGCCCATCGCCGAGCGGCTGAACGCGGAGGTCAACCGGATCTTCCGGGAGCCGAAGGTGATCGCCCGGTTCGCGGAGATGGGCGCGGAACTGTACCCCGGGACGGCGCGCGATTTCGCGCGTTTCCTGGAAGGGGAGCGCTCGCGGTGGGGCCAGCTCATCCGCACGCGCGGGATCCGGCCGGAATGAACCTGCCGAGCGGGGAATGGGCGAATTCACGTTCGGTGTCGCCTTCCGGGGCGGGATGCTGCATGCCACGGCAAGCTGGGATGCGGCGCGCTGTTCCCCGCAGGACTACGCGCTGTTCCTGCACGGCGGCGGAGCCGCCACCAGCGCCGACGGCACCCGCTATCTGCGCGAGGCGCTGGCGCGCGAGGGCGTGGCCTGCGCGGCCTTTGATTTCTCGGGCCATGGGCGCAGCGGAGGGCGGCTCGCGGACGCGACGCTGCGCCAGCGGCAGGAGGAAGTGGCGTGCGTCGTCGAGGCGCTGAGGCCGTCGCGGGCCCGCGCGCTCATCGCCACCAGCATGGCCGGGCACACGGCCTGCCGCGTGCTCGACGCAGTTCGGCCCAAGGCCCTCGTGCTCTTCTGTCCCGCGGCGTACGAGGCGCGCGCCGAGGACGCGCGCTTCGGCACGGCGTTCCGCGAAGTCATCCGCGCCACCCGCACGTTCGCCGATTCGCCGGCCCTCGATGCCCTGGGAAGGTACGCAGGGCGCGTGCTCGTCGTCTATGGCACGGCGGACGAGGTCATCCCTGAGGCCGTGCGGGACGGCTATGCGCAAGCCGCCGCCCATGCGCGCAGCGCCGAGCTCGTGCGCCTGGAGGGTGCGAGCCACCGGCTGCACGACTGGCTGGCCGGCCGGGCATCAGCCCGGCGGGACCTGGTGTCCCGGCTGCTTCCCCTGCTCGCCTGACGCGCAGCCCGGCCCGGCGGCGTGCGCGGGTGGCTCGCGAAACGGCAGGACCGGCAGCCGTGTCGCGGCCAGCGACGCCAGGCCCAGGATTGCCGCGAAGGCGGCGAAGAGGATGCCGAGCGTCTGCGGGCCGACGACGGGACCATTGGCCTGCACCGCGAGACCGTCCGCGCAGGCCGCGCATGGTCCCGGCATCTGAGGCACCAGGGCGCTGGAGGCGGCGACGCCGATGGCCGCGCCGACCGCCCGCGCGAACATCTGCAGGGCGGTGGCGATGCCGATCTCGCTCGGCGGGACGGCGTTCTGGGAGGCCAGCGTCATGGGCGGCTGGCTGGCGCCGATGCCCAGCCCCAGCAGCAGCATCCAGGCCACCGCCGTCCAGGCGGCCGAGCGGCCGGGCGCCCAGGCCTGGGCGCCCGCCGCGATCGTCGCCAGCAGCAGTCCCGCGAGCGCAGCCGGCTTGTAGCGGCCGCTGCGGCGCATGTACTGCCCCGACAGGAAGGCGCCCAGCACCACGCCGGCCAGGGGCACCGCGAGCGCGGTTCCCGCGCTCGAGCCGCTCATGGCGTGGATGCCCTGAAGGTAGACCGGTGCCTGCATGTACAGCGCCCCGTGGACCATCGCGACAAGCAGGCCGACGGCAGATGCCACCGCGACGACGCGGTGGCGCCGCACGGAGGCGGGCACCAGCGGGTAGCGGGCCAGGGTCTGCCAGCCCAGGAAGGCACCGGCGAGCGCGGCGGCCGCCCCGAGCAGCGCCAGGGTGGGGGGCTGCATCCAGCCGATGCGACGACCCGACCAGGACAGCGCGAGCAGCAGGCAGGCGGTGGCACCGGACATCAGTGCGACGCCGAGCGGATCGAGGCCGCCCCGCCGTCCGGCCGCGGGCCGGCCGTCGAGGGTGCGCCAGCACAGCGCCGCTGCGGTCGCGATCAGCGGCACCTGCAGCCAGTAGATCCAGCGCCAAGACGCATGGGCCGACAGCAGCGCGCCGGCGAGTGGCCCCGCGAGGCCGGCCAGTGCGTGGGTACAGGAGATGTAGGCCTGGTAGCGGCCACGCTCGCGCGCCGTCAGGATGTCCGCGACGATGGCGTTGGGCAAGGCGACCAGCGCGCCGCCGCCCAGCCCCTGGACGCTGCGCCCCGCGACCAGCGTCCCGAGCGAAGCGGCCCATCCGCACACCAGGGCGCCAGCCAGGAACAGCCCGAGCGCGCCGAGCAGCACGCTGCGCCGTCCGTAGAGGTCGCTCAGCCGCCCGGCGAGCGGAGCACTTGCCGTGGCGCTCAGCAGATAGGCCGTCACGACCCAGACGACCTCGTCGCGGGCATCGAAGGTCCGGGCCATGGCGCCCAGCGCGGGCGCGACGAGCGCCTGGTCCGCCGCCCCCAGCAGCATGACCGGCACGAGCGCCCAGAACACCGCGTGGACCTGGCGCGCCGCGACGCCCCCGGGCGATCCTGTGCGTGCCGTCCTGGCGGGATGGGGAGGGCTTCGAGGCCGCTTCGGTGCCACGGCTCACGCGCCCACGGCGCGCCGGAGGCTCGCCGCGGTACGTCGGAGTTCCGACAGGAACCGCCTGCGGATCCCCGTCGCGGCCCGGCGGCAGGCGGGCGTCATGGTGCGGGCCGGTCTGCGGCTTGCAGGGTGCGGGCACTGGCGCCTGTGGTCTGCCGCGCGATGTCCGAGAGCATCTCGAGGATGCAGCGCTGCGCATCCTCGGTTTGCCGCGACGGGATGTGCGGGCGCGGCAGCGCATGGGTGTAGAAATGCGGACCCTCGGCAGGGTAGCCGAGCACCCAGATGTCGGGCCGTGCCGTGCCGTCGGCGCCGATGGGATGCATCGCTGCGTCAATGTCGATACCGCTCGGGTGGTAGTCGCCGTTGCGGAAAGGGCGAATCAGCCCGCGCGCGAGGAGGTGGGACGTCAGCGTGGAGGCGTCGGTCAGCGGCGAGTAGGCATCCAGCCGGGCGATCACAAGGACGTCGGCCTCGCTGCTGTGCGTGCCGGCGGGGTAGGGCGCCTCGATCCGGAACCGCGCCAGACCGTCGTCGGCGACCACCCGCGCGCCCGGCCCGCCCACGATGTCGATCAGCCCCGCCTGCCGCAACGCCAGGTACTCGGCGTTGCGCTGGCGCGGCGGACCGAAGGCCACGCGGTTGGTGGCCGCGTTGAAGTCCTGCACGAAGAAGCGATGCGATGCGGGCGTGAGCCCGCCGTGCTCCACGGCCGCGCGCAAGGCTTCGCGCGTGTCGCGCAGGACATCGGTGGCGGCCTTCACGGCGCTGCCCCGGTTGCCCTTGGCGGCCTCGAGGAGGTCCTGCTCGACGAGGCCGTGCACGAAGGCCTGGAACGCATCGAACGAGGCAAAGGAGTTCCGCTTCAGCGGCCAGAGAATGGACTCCAGGGCCAGCAGCTCGTCCGGCGTCGGCTCGAAGCCCTCGCCGGGGCCTGGTGCGTCCCCTTCGGCGTCTTGCCCGGCACAGCGGTACGCGTACGCCATTTCCCGAAGGACGAGCGGCAGCACGTCTGCCTGGAAGTCAAGGCGCGGGTCGCCCGTGGCGGCGAGCACGGCCTGCCTCGTGCGGGCCACGGTCTCCGCAGTGAAGAAGCGGGCCTGGTGGCGGCCGGTCAGTCCCTTCTGGTTGACGCCCCGCGCCGCGAAGGGCAGGCTGTTGCGGGAGAACAGCAGCAGGCGGGGCTCCCGGCCGGAGGGCAGGTAGCGCAGCGCACCTGGGGCCTGAAGGTAGCGACCGCCGCGTCCCAGCGTCAGGGCCGACACGACGTCGTGCGCGGTCAGGCCCAGCCCCTGGACGGCCACGGTGGCGGCCGCCGGGATGCTGTCCAGCGTCTCGATGGGGTAGGGCGAGGCGAAGTACGCAAGGCGGCCGTTGCGCGGAGCGTGGCGCGCGGCGAAGTCCGCGAACGAGCGGTCCTCTTCGGTCGGCTGGCGGCGGCCGTGGCCCGTGGTCAGGAAGAGATAGCGGGCCGGGTGCTCCCCGCCGTCGGCGCACACCACCCGGTGGCCCTCGGCCTGAGGAATCACGTCCCTCACGCGCTGGCGGTGGTGGGCCACGGTGACGTGTGCCGGCAGCATACCGGCGATGCGCCGGTAGGCCCAGGCGAGGTATTCGCCGAGCAGGCTGCGCGGCAGGTGGTCGGCCTGGGTGATCGGCACGCCCGATCCGGGCGCCTCGCGATGGAAGCGGTTGCCATGCCGCCGGTAGCCCGCGCCGTGCGCCCACTCGACCAGCGAGATGCCGCCCTGGCCTCCCGCCTTGCTCGCGGGTGCGAAGACGGTGACCTGCGAGGCCACGGTGTTGATGAGCAGGTGATCGGGCTGGGCGGAGCGGTGGCAGCCTTCCCCGGCCACGCCGTCGTCGTAGACGTCGATCCGGACAGGGGTCGCAGCGGGGAGCCTGTGTGCATGCTCCAGAACCCGCTCGAGCACGGTGAGCCCGCGCGGGCCCATGCCGATGATGGCCATCCGTATCGCTTGCATGGTCGATGTCTCCTCGTGTGGCGCCGTGGTCCGTGGGTCCGGCGGGTATGCCCGCGGGCTCAATGCACCGCGGAAGCGATCGGAATGGAGCGCGCGCCCTCGTGGCGGATGGGACCGTCCGTTGCGTCCTCTTCCTCGAAGAAGAAGCGGCGCGCGCCGAAGGCCGGGCGCAGCTGGTCGAGCCAGCCCGCCTGGTCGTCGAAGCCGGCATAGAAGGGCCTTCGCACCCAGAGCGGATTGCGCGCCTGCAGGAACTGCAGCGCGAACACCTTCTCACCGGCGAGCTCGACCACGCCGTCGATCATCACCTTGCCAGGGAATGCGCTCATCGATGGGCCGCGCACCGTGCGCGCGAGGCCGGAGACCGAGCGGTAGGCGCGCTGGAAGATGTCGTAGGCGCGCGCGAGGGGAAGCTTGAAGTAGTCGCTGGGGCCGGTGTCGCGCTCGACGAACATGTAGTACGGCGTCGCGCCCAGCCTCACGCCGGTGGTCCAGAGCTCGCTCCAGCAGGCCGGGTCCTCGTTGACGTGGCGGATGAGCGGCGCCTGCATCCGCAAGGTCGCTCCCGTGCCGATGATGCGCCGGACCGCCTGCTGCGCGACCGGGTGCTGCAGCTCGCGCGGATGGTTGTAGTGCCCCATCACGGCGAGATTGCGTCCGGCGGACACGATGCGCTCGAACAGACGCATCAGCTCGTCGGCGTCCTTGTCGCTGACGAAGCGCTGCGGCCAGTAGGCCACGGCCTTGGTCCCGATGCGGATGTTTTGCACGTGCGCCAGCTCGGGCGCCAGCAACGGCTCAAGGTACTCCGACAGCGAGCGCGCGTTCATCACGAGAGGATCGCCGCCGGTGATCAGCACGTCGGTGACTTCGGGGTGGCGGCGCAGGTAGGCGACCAGTTCCTGCGACTCCTTGGCATCAAACTTGAGTTCCTCCATGCCGACGAACTGCGGCCATCGGAAGCAGAACGTGCAGTAGGCGTGGCATGTCTGCCCCGCGCTCGGGAAGAACAGGACGGTCTCGCGGTACTTGTGCTGCAGGCCGCGCAGCGCGACACCGTCCAGCATGGGGATGTTGTGCGTCATCTGCCCGGCCGGGTGCGGATTCATCCGCATGCGGATCGACCGGACCACCGGATCGATCGCGGCGTCGGGCTCGCCGTTGGAGACCATGCGATGCAAGAGCGAGAACTCACTCTCGAACAACATGTCCCTGTGCGGGAAGGTCAGCCGGTAGATCGGATCGTCCGGAATGTTGTCCCAGTCGATCAGCTGGTCGAGGACATAGGCGTTGACGCGGAAAGGGAGCACCCGCGCCACGATGTCGATCGCCAGCCGCTGTTCGCCGGACAGGGCTTCCCATTGCGGCGCTTGCCGGATCGTGAGACGTGTGTAGGGCTTGTACCTGGCTGCGGCGGGGACTTGTTGCATGGCTGCTCCCTGGTTGAAGGTCTGCGGACGGCGTGGGCCGTGCATGGAAATCCGGAAGGGTCCATGCGTCGCGGTGCATTGGGAACAATCTATCGGCGCGGGGCGCCGAGATAAAGCCAGCAGCAGCTGTTTCAGAGATAGCGGCTCGTTGTCCAGCATGCGCCAGCACCTCGATCTCGCCGCCGTGGAGACCTTTGTTCTGGTGGCCGAGCTGCACAGCTTCACGCTGGCCTCCGAGGCCCTGGGCATGACGCAGGCCGGTGTCAGCGCCCAGGTGCGCCGGCTCGAGGCCGCGATGGGCAGGCGCCTCATCGATAGGACGCCCAGGCACGTGCGCCTGTCCACCGAGGGCGAGGCCTTCCTACCACTGGCGCAGGATCTGCTGGCCGCGCAGCAGAGCGCGTTGGAAGGGGTGAAGGTGCCGGGCCGCGAGCTCAACATCGCGATCAGCGATCACGTCGCGGGGCCGGAGCTGCCCGAGATCATCGCGCGCGTGAACGCACACGATCCTGGCTTGCTCCTGAAGGTGCGCGTCGACTTCTCGAGCGAGGTGCGCAAGGCCTTCGAGCAGGGCGATCTGGACGTGGCGGTGATCCGGCAAGGCGCGCGGCGCGATGGCGATCTGCTCTTCGAGGACTGCTACGGCTGGTACGCCAGCCGCACGGCGCGACTCGCGGGCAAGCCTCTGCCGTTGATCACCGTGGTGGAGACCTGTGGCGTGCGCGCCCTCGCCATCCGTCTGCTTGTTCGCTCCAACGTGCCGTGGGTCGATGCGTTCCGCGGGGGAGGGGTGGCGACCGCCATCTCCGCGGCGGCTGCGGGAATCGGTGTGCTCCCACTTCCCCGCCGCCTCGCGACGGCGGGGCTCGTGGAGGTTGGCGAAGCCCTCGGACTGCCGGCTCTCCCGCCGGCCAAGGTCGCCATGCTGTCGCGCAGCGTCGACGGCTCCACGAAGGGCACGGTACGCACCTTGCGTTCCGCGTTCCGTGCGTCGGTGGGGTGCCGGTGACCCCGCCCGCGATGGCCACCGGCAGTGCCATCGGTGGGGGCCTGGGCATGGCTGCATGCCAGACCGAGCACCACGCCGGCGACGCCGAACGGTGCAAACGCCTCCTGGCCGGCGTGGGGAGCTGTGCGCAGGTGCGGGCCTGCCGGCCTCGGCCGGGAAGCCGACGGCTCACGCGCCTGCGGCCCGTACGGCGCGTTCCCTGGGATGTGGCGTTTTTGGATAACAGAAGTTTGCACGATAACTTCTTAGATGTTATTGTGCGAAAAGAGAGTTATGATGCAAGGGCAATGGAGAATTTCGAGGCAGAAGTGCGGGCGTACCTGCAGCAGGTCCTGGGCCTTCGCATCCAGGACGCAACGCCGTGGGCGGGTGCCGACGAGCTGCCGTATTTCCTGCGCGACGCCTTCCGTTTCAGCGAAATGGTCCTGCTGGGACAGGGCGTCGTGCTGGCCTTCGCGCCATCCGCGCAACGGCCGCCGCTCAGCGAGATCCGCAGGTGGATGGACAAGGTCCGGGCGGTATCGGGCAAGCCGGTGATCTACGGTACGGACGCGTTGGCATCGTACGAACGCAAGCGCCTGATCGAACACCGGGTGCCGTTCGTCGTGCCCGGCAACCAACTCTACCTTCCCGACCTCGGGCTGGATCTGCGCGAGTACTTCCGGCAGCGTGCTCCGGCGGCTGAAGAGGCACTGAGCCCTTCCGCTCAGGCCGTGCTGATCAGCGTATTGTTGAGACAGCCCTGGCAGGCCGAATGGCAAGCCTCGGCCATCGGGAGCGCACTGGGCTACACGGCCATGACGATGTCGCGGGTGGTCAGGGAACTCGCCAAAACCGGGCTGGCGAAGCCGTACGCCGTCGGGCGGTCGCGCTGGCTGCGGATGGATTCGCACCCGCGGCAGATCTGGGAGCGGGCAGCGCCGCTTATGCGCACACCCGTGAAGAGAACCGTGTGGGTGCCCGGGAGCGCAAACGCCGTCGGGCAGCTTCGGCTCGCCGGCCTCAGCGCCCTGTCGCGCCATACCCTCGTGGCTGAGCCAACCACTGTCGTGTACGCGGCTGGGCCGGCAGAGTGGAAGGCCGCCAGCAAGGTCGGCATGCAGGTGCTGCCCGAGCCGACGCCAGCCGCGCACGAGTGGCAGCTGTGGGCCTACAGCCCCGCTCTGGGGCCGGAACGGGCGACCGTGGATCCGCTGTCGCTGATCCTGAGCTTGCAGGACAGCACGGACGACCGGGTCCGAATGGCGCTGGATGAACTGAAGGAGCAACTGCCATGGTGAGGGGCCTGGATCTCTTCCGGCACTGGTTCGAGGAGCATGCAGACCAATATGTCCTGATTGGCGGCACGGCCGCCACGCTGACCATGGAGGACGCCGGCCTCCCATTCCGCGCCACCAAGGACCTGGATGTCGTTCTCCACGTCGAGGCGCTGACGCCTGCCTTTGGCGCGGCGTTCTGGAGCTTCGTGGAGGCCGGGGGATACGGGATCCGGCAGGCCAGCGAGACCGGCAAGCCGGTGTTCTATCGCTTCCAGAAGCCGGCCGACGAGCGCTTTCCGGCCATGGTCGAACTCTTCGCGCGCGCACCGGAGGGACTGGAGCCGGCCGCGGGCAGCCGCCTGACGCCGATTCCGATGGAAGAGGCCGTGTCGAGCCTGTCGGCCATTCTGCTGGACGAGGACTACTACGAGTTCATCCTGTCCGGCCGCCGCGAAGTGGACGGCCTGCCATGGGTCGGTGAAGACCGGTTGATCCCGCTGAAGGCCATCGCGTGGCTGGAGTTGAGCCTGCGCAAGGAGCAGGGCGCCAATGTCGATGGCAGGGACATCCGCAAGCACCTCAATGACGTGCTGCGCCTGTCCCAACTGCTGGCACCAGCGACGCGCATCCCTTTGGCGCCCAGGATCGGGGACGACCTCCGCCGGTTTCTCGATCGCGTCGTGACCGACGATTCGATCGATCCCAAGGCCCTGCAGCTGGGCGACGTGACGGTTCACGAGCTCGCGGCGCGCATAGCGCGAGCGTATGAGCTGGATCAACGAGACGGGGTGTCTGGATGATCGAACTCCGTCAGGCCATGAGGTTTCGCTCGGCGTCCGACTAGCGCACGCATCGTGAGAGGGTAGAAGGTGGCGAGAGGTCCAGAGTCTTGCCTGGCAGCAGATGCATTGCACCAATCGATTCGAATCGCTAAGGTTGAGACCATTCAGAGAGGCTCGTATGCGGAAAATCGTCTTCGTCGTCTTCTTGCTGCTTGGCATTGGGGCGGGATTTCTGCCAGCTCGCAACGATGACTGGGGGCTGCGGATCGTGATGATGGCTGTCGGCGCTCTGTTCGGTGGAGCGATCGGTGGCGCGCTGTCGCAGTTCGGGAAGCGACGGCAGCGGCCTCGCCAGCTTCGGAACACCGAGGAGGCTGATTCAATCGCCGGCTCCGACATGATGGGCCGCGAAGCTGCCTTCAACTATTGGCGAGATGAAGGTCATTTACCCTTCACGAAGCCCCCGCGCCCTGAGCATGGGTCCCATATGTTGGATGCCGATAAGAACATCTAACCTAGCTATTTCTTCAAGACGTCCTTTATCGCTCGCGTCGCGTTATCGACGAGCGGTGCAGCGTCCTCTTTGACCTGCTTGCCCGCCTGCAACACCAGGGAGCGTTCGGATGCAAGGGTGCCGTCGGCCGTGCTCGTGATCTGTGCCTTTCGGTCGAATTCGCCTTGGTCGGCTGACGTGAGCGCCCTGATGCGCTCTCCTTCCTCGCGAACCGTGCTCCGCAGCGACGATGGCGTGTTCGCTACAGACGCTGTCGACGTCGCCGACCCTCCGAAACCTATCACCTCCCCTTGATTTGATAGGTGACGTCCGGCAAGGTCAGGGGCTAGTGCAGGATCGCTGGAGTTCTGCATATGCTGTGCTCGAACATCGCTGAAGGCCGTGGGCACCCCTGTGCCATCCGAGAAAACGCGATTCGGCCGCAGGGACTGCCGCGCCAGTTCCGCCTCCATCAGGATGCGCGCAGAGGCGCTGTTACCGCCGTACTGTTCAGCGTAGCGGGTGAACATTGCAAGGTTGTGAGGATCCTGAGCGATGTCGATGGAGATGGTCTCCCCCCTTTCATAGGCCGTCGAGACGCGCTCGGCGAAGGCACTTCGCTCCGATAGGCTGGCGTCGGCGCGCTCCGACCTGGCTGTGCTCGTCGCAAGGCGGGCCGCGAGATCCTGTCCCTCACGCGCATCGCTGGCAACCACCGTCATGAAGCTCCTGTCTCTGGAGACTCGATCGCCAAACTGCTTGAAGTCGGCCAACTGCTCCGCGGTCATTGAGCCAAGGGCCTTTTGCTCGGCCGAGGAGAGGCTCGAACTGTAGTTCTTATCCACGGCGCCCCCAACGCCGAGACGAGCAGAGGCCCCAAAGGCAATGCGCGCCGCCTGGGCCTGTGTTAGGCCTGTTGTGTCCGCCACGCTCTTGCTGACCTGGTCGAGCCGGTGGAGCGTCTCGCCGAACTGTTCGAAGCTGCTCGACGTGGAGCCGCTGCTGCTGCGCGAAGAGTTCAGCTTGGCCATGCCCTTGGTGAAGGCTTCCGCGAGGACGGCCGAGCGCTCGGAGCTGGCCGCGATGGCCTCGCCGCGCGCAGCATCCACCTGATGGCTCGCCTCCTGAACGTCCTGCTCCGACACCCGCATGGAGACTACCCTCGACGCGAAGCCCTGGTTGCGCAGCAGGCTGACCGCGGTCCTTCCGGTGAGCGCGTTCGACGAGAAGGTATTGCCGCTGAGGTCGTGCTGCCAGCTGCCCATGAAGGCCGAGGTGCGTTGCGGCGCGAGCTGCATCTGGTCCATGGAGATGTTGCCCAGCGAGGTGTTCCCGACGGTCGAAGCAGCGGTCGCGCCCGAGAGGCTGGCCTGAAGGCCCGACAGGCCGCCCACGAGCGCGGTGCCGAAGTTCTCCATGCGCTTGAGCGCGGCCCAGGCGACGAACGGGATGCTCATCGCCAGGTAGCCGACGATCGCCTCGCCGGAGAGCGCGCGCGAGTAGATGACGGAGGAGGTCTGGAGGGTCAGTGCCCGTGCGCCCGTGCCGAGGTCCGCCGCGGCGGCCAGGTCGTAGGCCGCATAAATGGAGGCCATGTAGTTCAGCACGGCGTAGAGAGGCGGCCACAACTGGATCCATATGAGGATCGTTGCGTAGCCTTTGATGGCCAGCATGGTCTCGCGCCCGCTGGTCAGCATCAGCAGCAGCACCATGAGCGGGAACAGGACGTAGGTCAGCGCTTCGATGACGTTGCGAAACACCGGCAGCGCCTGCTCGGCCACCTTGCCGTAGTTGAGCCACGAGGCGTTCATCTGCGCCACGGCCTGGGCGCGGCCCACGGCCAGCACCATCGCGGCAGGATCGTTGACCTTCTGCCCGATGATCTTACCCGTGTCCTCCAGTGCGTTGAGCATGGCGTTTTGCCGGATGATGTCGGCGGCGGTCGCCGAGGCATCGGCGATGCTGTTCTTGAGGTAAGCCTGTTGGACTTGCCCCGCGATGGCCGCCGCCGCCGCGGTCGCGGGGAGCGTGGGATTGAGCTGGAATGCCAGGCGTCCCTGGATCCGTTGGAGCTGTGCGGGCAGCCGTCCGTTGAGGCTCTGGTAGACGTTCGGGCAGGTGTCCACCCCCACATTGCCGTTCGCGCCGGTGAGCGTGCTGAAGCGCGCTGGGTTGGGTGAACCCATGAGCGCCCAGACGTCACCCGACGCAGAGAACGCGGCAGGGTCGAGCGTGCCGTCGATGAGGTCGTAGGTCGTGCAGTTGTGGATGAAGTTGATCAGGTCGGTGCGGAAGTCAGGGCTCTGGAACACCACGTTGCCGGTCTCCCGCACGAGGCGATTGCCGAACATCAGGCCGTTGCGCTGGTACGCCAGTTCCTCCGGCAGCGCCCCGGGGCCGGGGATCTGCTGGAACGCCGTCTCGAAGAGTCCCGTGATCGTGTGCCCGACGGTGCTGGTCATGCTGCCCAGCAGCGCCACGCCGAACGGCACGTTGTCCACGACACGGACCGCGGAGCCACCGGTCTTGTCCACGATCCCCACGGTCACCTTCGGCACGATCAGGATGCTGAAGACCAGCATCACGGAGGCCAGCCACTTCCACCCCTCGAGCTTTTCCGGGGCGAAGGCGTAGGCGATGAGCGCGGTGACGAAGCCGCAGAAGGCCACCAGCGCCACGGCCGATGCGTAGTCGCCGGACGAGTGGACGGCCGCGGTGGCGTTGAAGATCCCGAACAGGCTGTCCGCGTTCTGGTAGGCGTAGATCTCCCACATGGTGCTGCCGCCCCATCGCCACTACCGGGTCACGTAGGCGGCCTGCTGGCCGAGCATGTCCATCACGTGCTGGGGCATGCTGGAGCGCAACTGGCGCTCCAGCTGTTCGAGGTGGCTGGCCACGGCACGGTATGAGCCGACCTTCTGGTACAGCAGGCTCTTTTCCTGGCTGAGCAGCAGCAGGATCGCCTGTGCGCGCTGGCGGATCTGGTTGGCCTGCTCGCGCTGGGTTTGCTGGAGCGTGTAGTCCTTGGCCAGCGCTGCCATGCCCACGCGCAGGTTGCGCTCCAGGAAGACATAGGCGTAATCGGCCGCGATCACGTCGCGGTACTGGCCGATCAGGCTGTCGGCCAGGCCCGAGCCGGGAATGCTGGTGCCGACCGAGAGCATCTTGTAGACCGGCTCCGTGGTCTGGTTGACGAAGCCGACCTCGGCCGAGTTGTTGGGGATGGGCGTGCGCGTCGCGATCTTGTCGGCGATCGAGCGCATCATGGCCTCGACCTTGGCGGTGAAGGGCACATGGTTGTAGGCGGTGTTGAGCGAGACGACGTCGCACGCCGTGTAGTCGTTGCAGCGCAGCAGGTGCTGGATGACGTTGTCGCCCGTGCCGGCGGCCTGGCCGTAGAGCAGCTGGCTGATCGAGGTGAGCGTCGGCGCGACCGGCTCCGGGTCGCGGCCGGACTCTTCGGGATAGTAGATGACGGTGCCGACCATGCTCATGATCAGTTCCCGCCCCGCGTCGTCGAGCGCGGCGCCGGTGTACTGCAGGGCCTTCCAGGTGAGGTTGCCCACGAACGGCGCCTTGTTGCGCACGTTGGCATCGCCCGAGGAACGCGCGGAGGACAGGATGCTGGGCCGGTCCGTGCCGCAGCGCTTGCGCGCCGCGTCCCGGTCGCTTTCCAGGCCCATTTCCATCGCGAGGTCCGCGCAGGTCTCCTGCGAGCTGTAGCCCACGGCCTCGGCCGCGGTGCTGACAATCGCCTTGGCGGTCTCGCAGGAGTTGATCCGCGCGTTGTTGATCCATGTCTCCAGGCCCTTGGCCCACTTGGTCAAACCGCCGAGCAAGGGAGACACGGCCTCCAGCGCGAGCTGGAAGGCGATGCCGGGCAAGGCGGCCGTAATGTTTCTCAACATGGCTTTGAATTCCTGCGCGGAGATGTGGCTGAAGCTGCCCCCGAAGACGTCGATCCCGCCGCAGCCCGCCTTGGCCGACGGGAACTGGATGGCGGCGAGCTGGTAGACCTTGTTGGGGGAGCGCATCATGAGGTTGCCGCCCGTGTAGGTGTTGTAGGTCTGGCCCCGGAAAGCGCCCGGTGCGGTGTAGTTGCCGATGGCGCCGAGGTTGGCGAACATGTCGTTCACCTCGCTGTTGAGGTCGGCCCGCGCGGACTGGCCCGTGGACAGCATCGCCAGGGACACGGCCAACGCGATGGCCCTGCTGCGGTGGATGGAGCGCGAGGGGGATGGCACGGGAACCTCCTAGGGCAGGGCCAGGTGCTGCGTTGCGCCCGGCAACATGGCTTCGCCCGCGGGCGACGTGACGATGGAGATGCGCTCCAGCAACTGCGACTCGGAGAGAACGCCGGAGCCGATCTGGGTGATCTTTCCGGAGGCGGGGTGGGCCAGGAACACGGCCGGCACCTGGGCGACGCGCAGCGCGGTGGCGATGCCGTTGTCGGGACGCGCGCGCGGGAATGCCGGCATGGGACCGCCGTCGACGCTCACCGCCTCGACCCGGATGCCGTGGCGTGCCTCGAAGGCCTGGAGGGTCGGGGCGAAGGCGTGGCAGTAGGGGCAGTCGCTGCGATAAAAGAAGATGAGGACGTGGTCGGCGCCCAGGGCGGCCACGGAGCCGGAGCGCTCGGCCCGCTGCTGCTGGTCAAAGACCTCCAGCGCCTGCGCGTTGACCGGGCGGCCCTGCAAGGTCGGGTCGAGCGCCGGGGTGGCCCAGGCGATGCGCTGGGCCATGTCGGCGAAGTAGGAGGCGCGGTCCACCACCTGCATCTCCAGCTCCATGTAGCGCCGCACGTTGGTCTCGGTCGGACGCATGATCGCGATGTTGCGCAGGTCTTCCAGCGCCTTCTGCAGCCGTTCGAACTCCACGAGCTCGGGCGGCCGGGGCGGCGCCAGCGGCCGTGCGGGCATGGGCGGGGCGGGGCGGGCGGAGGGCTCGCGCTCTTCGGCGGGAGGGTCTTCGTAGAAGTGCCAGCCGCGCCAGGCGTCCGACCAGTACGGGCGCGGCTCATCCTGGAGGGATGCGGCGGCGCCGTTCGCTGCCGCCGCCGTGCCGCCGAGCAGCATCAGTGCCAGGAGCAGCAGCCGCTGACGCGGGCAAGGAGCGTGGCCGGTCCTCATGGTGCCCTCACCGCAGCGACTTCGGCGGCAAGCCGTCGAGGCAGTAGTTGATGCCGAACTCGATGGTCTGCCTGCGCGGCGCGGCCACGTCGGGCAGCTTCACGCCTTCCTGCCAGAACAGCACCTTCAGCCGGCTGCAGCCCGGTTCGCGATAGCGCTTCTCGGTCGACACATCGATGTAGATGGGCGAGGTGGCCTCGAAGCGCTGGGTGATCGCGTCGGCGATCTCGCCGACGAGGACGCCATGCGCCATGCCGTCCGCGGACTGCAGCGCCGCCAGCAGGACGGGGCGGGCGTCCGCCACGGGGGTGCGGAACGTCTCGGCGCGTGGCTGCGCCATCAGAAGCGGGAAGAGGGCGGCGCCCGCGAAGGCGGCGGCCCGGCGCGCGGCGCAGTTCATTGGCACCTCCCTTCGCCGTAGTAGCAGTTGCTGGCGCGACCGGCGGCGCCGCTCTGCATCGCGCCGACGTTGGGCATGTTCGGGACGATCGAGGCATAGAACTCAGTGAGGTCCATGCGCGCGAAGTCCAGGGCCTGCAACTGCGCGATCGTGAAGCCCGAGCAGTCAGGCGCCTCGGCCGTTCCCCACCACTTCATGACCTGCAGGCGACCCTGCTCGTTGATGATCCGGGCCAGCACGGAGTTGAAGCAGCACTTGCTCGTCGTGTGCGTGATGCAGGAGACGCACTTGCCCAGGATCCGGATGCAAGAGGAGCAGTACGTGCCGACCGTGTGGCACAGGCGGGCGCCTTCCTTCATGGCGAGCTTGCCTTCCTCTTCGTCGCAGGACATGGCGGCCATCACGACGTAGATCACGATCGCGATGACGAGGCTCCATGGGTCGAAGGCCACGACCACGCTCTCGCCCGCGTAGAGCACCGAGGAACCGGCGGGCAGCGCGGTTCCGTTCACGGCGACCGTGACGCCGTAGGTGGTGAAACTGCCGGAGAAGCCGCCGCCCAGGAGCAAGGCCTGCATGCCCTGGTACAGGAACTGGCGGTTGCCGGCGTTCATCAGGGCGTCGAAGACCAGGCGCGAGCCCACGCCGAACATGCTCTGGTTGCTCATGCCCTTGCCCGCGCCGTCCGACATGCAGCAGTTCTTCAGCAGCCGGTCCCTGCAGCGGTTGGCCTCGCCCCGGAACACCTGCAGGTTGTCGGTGTCGAGGTAGACCCCGGCCTCGCGCCCGGCTTCCAGGAAGGACATGGCGCGGGCGAAATCCGCGTCGTTGGTGTAGGTGGTGTTGAAGCAGCTGCCGGCAATGCAGAAGACGTCCTTCGGGCAGTTGCGTGCCGTGACCGCGGAGCCCGGGGCGACCGGGCAGCTGTAGGTGTTCTCGGTGATCTCGCACAGCCCCGTGGCCGGGTTCGGCTGGCGGCAGGTGGTGCCAGTGGGCGTGCAGCCCGCGGTGGCCAGGGGCGCGCATTCGTCCGTGGGCGCGCCGTACTGGCAGGAGAGCGAGGTCTCGTAGCGCCAGCAGGAGCGGGTGACCGGCGCGCCGTCGATCTCCTTGGTGGCTGGCCCATCGACGCAGCGCGCCGCGCCGGTGACGGCGCAGCGTCCTTCTGCGTCCAGCGCCGGGCACTGGTCGTCCCACTGGTCGGTCTCGATGACGGTCGTGTGCGGCCGCTCGTAGCCCAGCGTCATCTGCGGGATGTACCCGTACAGCGGGTTGAGCCGGAAGCCCACCACGGGGCGGCTGCCGGCCGGCCGCCAGTAGGACCCCTGGAGGGTGCGCGTGATGTCCTCGCCCGGCGCGTCCTCGGGGTCCTCGCTGGGGGCGTAGCAGCGTCCCTCCTCGAGGTAGGTGGTCTGAACATCCCCGGCATCGCCTGCGGCGCCGGTCGTGTGGCCGATCCGGTCGCCGCTTTGCGTGCCGGCGGGGCAGGCGCCATAGATCTCCAGGAAGGGCCGTTCGGTCGTGCATTGCATGTCCCCCGAATCGCCGCCGCCACCCGTGCAGACCTGCCGGTATTCCTGGGCCACATAGCCGGTGACCCGGCAGTCGTCGCCATTGCAGCGGTTGTTGGCGACCCAGAGGCCGTTTCTGCCGCCGCCCATCGGATCCCCGCCGGGCAGCGGCGCCACGATCTGCGGGAACACGTACGCGCTGGTCATGTCGACGTCGAAGAAGGCCACCGGCGCGCCGCCCGCGGTCACGCGCATGCGCTGCTGCGAGGCTGGCTGGTCCGGCTTGCACTGCACGCCGAGGCCGATCGCTCCCGCGGTTCCCTGGGCAAACCACTCCCCGGGCGGGCAACTGCTGGTGCGCGAGACCGCCACGGACAGCGTGCGCGCGCAGGACAGCGCGGAAGCGCCGGAATACTGCCGGCACACGCGGGTCTCCGTGGCCGGCGTGGCCACCGTGTCGACCTGGCAGCCGGCGTAGAAGCTGGCAATGTCCTCTAGCTGGGTGGACGGGTTGGACGCGATGCGGCGGGCATCCAGCACGGCGGGGTCGTACGGAGACACCGGCTCGCGCGGCGTGTGGGCCGAGGCCCGGGCACCCAGCAGCGCCTGGCACACGGGGTCGTTCGGAGTCATCGCGCAGCCCGCTAGCCGGGCGCTGGTCTGCCCCGAGAGGTTGGGCTGCCCGTAGTAGAGCCGCTCGGGCGGCGCGTTCGTGTAGCCCGGCACCACGGCGGAGGCGTCCGGGGCATTGATCGCGCCGCGGATGACGGGATTCGCGGCCTGGCCCGCAGCCGTGCCCTCGGCGTGCGCGCCGGTCTGCGCCGCGGTCTGGGTGGTTACGAAGCAGGCGAGCGTGGCCCAGACCACGGCCCGGCGCAGGAGGAGGGAGAGCGTGAGAAGCATGGTGGCGCTACTCCTTCAGCCGCCGCAGAAAGCCCGCCGCGTCGCCCTGGAACGCCGGCGCAGCGCGCACCATGTGCTCCAGCGCATAGTCCAGGCTCACGTCGCCGGCCGCGCGCAGGAAGGCCTCGGGCGGCGCGCAGGTGCCGCTGGCGCACGAGACCGGGCGCGTGCCGTCGCGCACCAGCACGAAGCTGGGCACGCGCTCGATCGAGAACCGGTCGTAGGCCTGCGGGTCGATCTGCACCGCCACCTGGCGCGTGCCGATGAGCGGCTGCACCTGCGCCACGGTCTCGCGCAGCGACCCCTGTGCGAGTCCGCGCAGGATCACGGAGGCGCGCGCGCGCGCGGCCTGGTCGATCAGCCGCTGCAGCGCAGGGCGCGGCATGGACAGGCTCACGAAGACCATCAGCCCAGGCCCCTGCGCCAGCCCTTCCGCGGCCTGCATGGCGCCCGCCTGCGCGGCATAGCCCCGCGCCAGGGCCTCGAGGTCGATCGGCATGTTCGTCGCGGGCCGGGGCAGCGCATCGATGGCGGGGGCCGGCGCCGGGGGCGCCGCCTTCAGCTCCGCTTCTGCGGGCATGCGGTGCTTGCGCCGGGCCTGATCGATGTCCTGCTCGGTGACGGTGGGCTGCTCGCGGCGCACCCGCTCGAGGTCTGCATCGGTGATGGCGGGCGCGGCCGGACCCACGACTGGCCCGGCGGCAGGGGATGCCGCCGCGTGGACGGCGAGCACGAACGCCAGGACGAGCTTCCGCCCGCGGAGAAGGTCAGTAGCCCACACAGCAGTTCCTCTTGCGAAACAGGATGAAGGCGAAGTCCTCGCCCTGAACGGGGTACTCCTTGCCGGCGCCCCAGGTGACGGTCTGGCGCCCGAACGGCTGGCAGCACTTGCCGGCCTCCTTCGACGTGGCCGGGATCGGGTAGGTGAGCTGGGTCTTGTAGGCGGCCTTGTCCATGACCGGCAGGAAGTACGGCCCGCACAGGCCGGCCTGGCCGTGCCAGCCCCAGGCGATGAGTTCCCGGTGCATCTTGGCCGTCAGCCGCTGGGCCATCAGCGCCGCCGTGCGTACCCCGCCCATGTGGTACGGCACGTGGCCGTTCATCGGGTAGAGGCCGCCCTGGCAGCCCGCGCACCAGAACATCTCGCGGATGCCAAAGCCCATCGAGGCGGCGACGCAGTCGGCGGCGCAGGCCGCGACCGCCACGGGGTTGGCGAACAGCACCGCGTCGGGATTGATGATCAGCGTGAGCTCGTCGTCGGCCCAGAGCGGGTCGACCTCGGTGAGGTATGCAAGGTCGAAGCTGCCCTTCTCCAGGCAGGGGAAGTCGGTCACCACCTCGAGGTAGTAGAGGATGGGGTTCACGTAGAAGTGGGCCTGGTAGAACGATCCGCCGTCGCCGTCGCCCTCGGGACGCGTGAAGCGCGCGGCCTCCGGCGCGGGGATGCCCGGGTCGAGGTCGATGCCGCCCAGCGAGGCCAGGCAGAAGGGCTTGCGCACCGCCTCGACGTGGCGGGCCGGTTCCCAGAAGCCGATCGACAGGCCGATCACCGGGTTGACGCCGCAGGTGCACAGCGGGCTGCCTGGGTTGTCGATGTCCTCCTGCGAACCGAAGTCGCCGATGCGCGCGCCCCCGATGCTCAGGGGCAGGATGCAGCTCCAGCAGATGTCGGTGATCGGGTTGGGAAACCTGCCGGTGCAGGTGGTCGCGCCCGCGGCCGCGCAGCCTCCCGCCAGGAGGAGCCCGGCCAGCCAACGGAGCGTGTGGGTGAGCAGGCGCGGTTTCATCGCTCCACCTCCATCTCGTCGATGCGCAGCCGCTTGCCCTCCTGGGACACCAAGGCGGGCACCTGCGTGATCCCCAGGCGCCGCGTGAGCATCCCCTGCTGGTCGTAGTAGACCGGGACGCGCCAGGCCTTCATGAGATCGAGGTAGGAGCCTGCGGTCAGGATGGGCTTGACCTTGCCCTGGTAGTGGGCGACCAGCTGGTGCGCGCGACGCACTTGACGGGCGTCGCGCGCGTCGAAGAACAGCAGGTGGCGCGACAGGGAGACGATGTCCAGGGGATTGGCCTGCGTGCCGGCGGCGAAGAGAAGCTCGCCGTGCGCGCCCAGGATGTTGCGGTCGAGCGTGTAGGTGGGGTCGAAGTAGAAGGAGCGCGGAAACGCCGTGGTCCGCACGCCGGGGACCGGCACCGGGTTCCTCACCGTGTCGGTGCCGCGTGCCCGCGCCTCCTGCTCGACGCGCGCCAGCTCGCCCGAGCGCTCCTTCTCGCGCAGCCGTTCCTCGATCATGCGCAGCAGGTGCGGCTCGGTGATCCCGTACGTCGGCCCCAGCGCGCCGAGGTCCGTGGCGCGGGCGGTCGTGCCGCCACTGGCCAGCACGACGAGCAGGGCGGCCGACAAGCAGCCGCCGGGTCTCATCGCCCGGCTCCACGAGGGCAGGGGACCTGGGCCACCAGCCGGTCGCGCGCGGCCTTGTCCTGCAGCTGGGCAGCGCGCATCAGGCCCATGAGCGCCGGGTGTCCCTCGCCTTCGGAGATGGCCTGGCGCAGTTCTGCCGTGGTCGGCGCGCGGCCGCAGCGCAGTTGCACGGCCGCGATGTAGGTGCGTGCGCCCTGTTCGGCCGACGGAGCGATCTGCCGCAGCAGGCCGAGGTAGTCGGTGATCGGCATGTCGCCCTGGGCGGTGGCCACGGTGGATGCGCCGAGCGGACCGAACGCCGGGCTGGTTTGGGCGGGCGCGGCGCTTGCGGCCAAGCCCATCACGGCCAGCAGCGCGATCAGGTTGGCGCGATGGACAGTGTGGAATGCGGGAGGCATGGTCCGGTTCCTCAGAAGATCGGCATCACGACGCCTACCACCTGCTCGTCGCGCACCAGGCCACTCTCGGCGTAGCGCGAGTCGAAACTGTGGAGGCCGATGCCCTGCACGTAGTAGTGGCCCGGAGGAATGACCACCGGCGCGATGGGCGCGAGCGGGTGCCCGTCGTAGGCGTGGGTCTTGGCCCGGCCCACGGCCTCGCCGTTGACGAAGACCGTGCGGTCGGAGACCGTCACGATGTCGCCGGGCAGGCCCCGCACGCGCTTGAAGAACGGCTGGCCGCGCAGGCCCCGGTAGTGCGCCTGAGCCTCGCCCGCGAACGCGAACACAATCAGGTCGCCGCGCCGTATGGGCTGCTGGTGGAACTGCCTGAGTGCCACGTGGTACGGCAGGCTCGGCGTCCAGTTGACGAGCAGGGGCACGCGCGGCGTCGGGTCCAAGAACAGGCGCACGTAGGCGAAACCCCAGACCGCGAACACCGGCAGGTAGAGGTACCAGCGCCGGCGCATGTGGCGCAGGAAGTCGATGAAGGATCGGGTGCGCTGGCGCCACCAGCCCGGCGCCAGTGCTGCGTCATCGGAGACGGTGTCCACGGTCATGGCTGTTCCACCTTCCGGCGCAATGCCGGCGTCAGGTCGCGGCTGTTCGGCGCTCCCGCGATCGCGCTCTTGATCACCACCAGGCAGCCGCATTCGCGAGGCAGCTCGTCCAGCGCCGCGGGCAGCCGCTGCGAGAAGCGGCGCGCGAGCGCGAGCGCCCTTTCGCGCTCGGCCTCTGTGCCGCCGCTGGTGAGCAACTGCGTGAATTCGGCTTCCTTCGTGCGGTAGACCTCGGAGAGATCCACCACGCCCACCACCAGGGCGGGGCGCAGCACCCAGCGGTCGTAGGCGGCGAGACCCGCGGCGAGCAGCAGCGCAGCGACCAGTGCATGCAGCAAAACGGCCTTCATAGCGCATGCCCCCGCTGGCGCAGCAGCTCGGTGATCGCCTCGTCGATCGACAGGCCCTGGGCGCGCAGTGCGTCGATGGGGGCGTTGTCCTCCAGCTTGTTCGAGAACAGAAGGTGCGTGGCCGGGTCCAGGATGTTGCGCGCCACCCCTTCGCCGACGGGCGAGGAGATGTAGACCTCCGAGAACGCGCCGGCCTCGGTGCGCAGCGAGTTGAGCAGGCGCTTCTTGGGCTCGTCCATCGACAGGCGGGCCTTGCGGTCCAGCATCTCGATCGATTCGGGCTTCTGGCGCAGCAGGAAGACCCAGTCCGAGCAGGCGAACGCCGCCTCCATCTGGGCCGACCCGTAGTAATCGTCGGCGCTCTGCGTGGCCGTGCCGAGGGCGCCGCCATACTTGCGCGCACGCCGGGCTGCCTCCTCGACCACAGCGGCCTTGATCGGGTCGTCGGCGCCGATGTCGCCCAACTGCTGCTTCAGCTCATCGATGAAGAGCACCTTGCGCCGGTTGCGCGTGAGGTACATCTCCCCCGTGATCTGGTGCAGCAGGAGGATGTTGACGACCGCGTGCAGGTCCGGGCGGCGCTTGAGTTCCTCATTCTCGATGACGATGAAATCGTTGCTGAAATCGACGTTGGCCCGGCCCTCGAAGAAGCGCTCGTACTGCCCACCCTTGGCATAGGGATTGAGCATGATGGCGAGATCCCGGATGCGCGGATCTCCCCGGACGCCCAGCTCCTCGATGGTCCCGGTCTTGAAGGCGTCGCGCAGGCCCGTGATCGTGAGGTCCCTGCCGTGCTCGCGCCAGAGCTTGAGGATCATGGCCGAGATGGCCTTGCGCTGGACCTCGTCCAGCGAATGCTGCATCGAGCACATCTTGCTGATGCCCGGCACCAGCATGTCGATGTCCTCGTTGATGTCGTGCACGATGGTGAACGGGTTCAGGCAGATGTCCACATCGGGCCGGAATTCGATGTACGTTCCCTTGGCCTTGCGGCAGAGCTTCTCGAAGCTGCGCCCGAGGTCCAGCATCCAGACCTTGGCGCCAATCGCGCGGTAGGACCACGCGAGCTCGTTCATCAGCACGGACTTGCCGCTGCCCGGCGCGCCGATGATCGCGAAGTTGTAGTTGCCGAGATCGTTGTCGAAGAGGTCCAGCGTCATGATCTGGCCGCGCCGGCCGCCGAACACCAGGGCCGGGGTGCGGGTGCCGCGCCATTCCGCGATCAACGGCGCCATGTGGATCGCGTTGGCCATGGTCTTGCGCGTGACGCGGCGCATCTTGGACAGGTCCTTGTGCATGCGCGGCGTCAGCGTCATGGGCAGGCTCGCGAGCAGGGCCTGGCGGTGCATGTAGGCGTCGGCGTTGAGCTGGAATCCGCGCGCGCGCCAGATCGCATTGGCTGCCTCGTGCGCCGAGGCGGCCTTGTCCGGCTGGGTGAAGATCGCGAGCTGGTGGTACAGGCTCACGAGATTGCCGCCGGTGTCCAGCGCATTGGCCGCCGCGGACCAGTCGTCGAGCTTCTTCCTCACATCCGGCATCACGTCGGCCATCCTGCTCTTGGCGTTCTGCGTGGCGCGCACGTGGTTCGCCGTGACCACCGACTTAGTGACGTTCGGATCGAGGATGTGCACCCCCAGCGTGATCAGGAACGGCGCGCTGTACTGCAGGGCCGGCTGCATCAGGTCACCAATGAGCGAACCCATCTGCCACAACGCGAACCGCTCGGGGAACGACTTGATGGAGTAGAAGCGCGCTTCCAGCATTTCCTCGCTCGTGCCCTTCCAGAACGTGATGCCCGACGGATGCGGATCCTGGACGGTGTCGAAGTCCACGATCTGGTCGCGGATCTCGCGCCCGTCGTCGTAATGCAGCCAGCGGTCGTCGTCGGCGTTCAGGTCCTCGGCGTCCGAATGGGCGATCCGGTCCGGGTTGGTGAACAGGGCGCACCAGTTGATCAGGTCGGCCGCGTCGCACACGCGGTTGGGCAGCATGGCCGAGCGCAGGGTCGCGGCCATCGAGTCGCGCAGCGTCAGCAGCGCGTCGCGGCGGTTGAGGTCCGCGGCGCTGCCCGGGAAGGACACGCTCAGCATGAGCCGGAAGTCCCGCAAGGTGTAGTGGAAGCCTGCGGTGAGCGAGGCCTTCGTGCCGCGCAGCAGGTGCTGCACGCGCTGGCGCGCGAGCCTGCGGAACAGGTTCTCGTTGGGCACCGGCCGGCCAAAGGGCCGCGCCTTCTCGGCCTGGTCCTCGTCCTCGATACGCAGGTTGGTGTACTGGCGCAGCTGCTGGCGGATGTGCGGCGAGGCGAACAGGTGGAACTGCAGGCCGGTGCCGGGCGGGCAGTTGGCGTACAGCGAGACCAGCACCTCGGACATGCGCTCGTCGGCGCCCGACTGCGGCATCACCTCGAGAAGGAAGCCCATCCCTTCGCGATTGACGAAGATCTTCTCCTCGGCCAGGTAGGCGGAATAGGGCAGCCAGCTCGCGAACTGCTCGGCCGGGATGTCGGCCGGCATCCCGAAGGGAAACAGGGGGGCGGCGTGGCGTTCGCCGTGACGTGCTTCGGTGGAAGGCAGGCGCATGGCGGCCTCACTGCGGTCGTGGCCCCGTGCCGGCCGGCGGTGGGCGCAGCAGCGGGAAGGAATTGAACGGCGCGGGGCGTTGCAGCGCGCTCTCTGCGGCGCCCGCCGGCCCGGCCTCCGCGGGTATCGGCCCGGCACCCGGCTCGGTGGTGCCGGAGGGGGTTGCGGGCACGGCGGGCGGGGGGCGCAGCGGCGCGTACTGGTCGCGGATGCGCTGGCGCACGTGGTCGATCTGCCAGCGACCGGCATCGACCTGGACGTAGACGAAGCCCTGGTCCCAGAGGTCGCCGTCCGCATCCTCCCACGGCTTGGTCCACAGCCGCAGCACCCGCGCCTCGGATCGCAGCGCCATGCCGGGCACGCCGCCGGCGGCGTCGATCGCGGGCGCGGCGGCCGCGAATGGTTGGCGGGGCGGTGCGGCGGCGGCCGGGACAGCGTCAGGAGCCCTGGCCTTGGCGCGGGAGGTGGACGGCTCGCCCGGCGCGGTGGCGGAGGCCCGCTGGCTCGGCAGGTTCTCGTGCAGGGCGTTGACGTAGGTTCCCGACACCGACTCGCAGGCCACCCCATCGGGGGCCGCGCAGGCGTACTTGGATCCGCCACTAAGCCCCGACATGTTGACGCACCCGGCCAGGGGGATCAGCGCGGCGAACGCACCGAGGTGCAGCGGCCGGGTCCTCATGGCCGTGCGCCCGCCGTGCCGGACTTCGTACCGGCCACCTTCGCGGCCTCCGCGAACCTGGCCTCCAGCGCGGTGCGCCCGATGTAGCCGTCCGTGCGGATGCCGTCGGCCCAGATCAGCGTCGGCGTACCCTGCACGCCCAGGCGGCGGGCCAGCTCGAGGTTGCGCCCGATGGGGTGGTCGCAGTGCGCGTCGGACCGCAGCAGGCTGGCGTCCGCCTGCAGCATCCACTGGCGCCAGGCGCGCTCGCGGTCGGCGGCGCACCAGATCGCGATCGGACGGGCCTCGCCCTGGAAGGGCAGGAGAAAGGTGTAGACCGTGACGTCGTCGATGCTGGCGAGCTCGGGCTCGAGCTGCTTGCAATAGATGCAGTTGGGATCGCTGAAGACCGCGACCTTGCGCCCCCCGTTCCCGTGCACCGTCCGGATCGCGTCGGCCAGCGGCAGCTGCTCCAGGGAGACGGTTGCCACCGTTCGAGACACCGGCTCGGACGGCCCGCCCGGGCCGGTGCTGCGCTGCGCGATCCGCGGGCCCGTGATGTCGCGCATGTCTTGCGTGTCGAAGAGGCGGCCGAAGACGAAGAAGCGCGGGTTGGCCGCCGGCACATAGGCGACGTTGCCGTTCATCCAGACCTCGTAGAGCCCTTCGACGTCGGTACGCGACACCTCGGTGAACTGCGTGCCGGGGTGCGCCTTGCGCAGCGCAGCGAGGAGCCGGGCCTCCTCGGGCGTCGCGGCGTTGCCGGCCGGCAGGGCGGCGAGCAGCGCCGCACACAGTGCGGCCTCAAAAAGCAATGCGGCGGTGCGCGAGCGGCGCAGGCGCACGGGTTCAGTAGTTGCCATCATCGGTGGCCTCCAGGTAGCGGGTTTCGGGGGAGGGGGAGGGGCCGGCGGTGGGCCCGGCCATGGCGGTCATCGGCACGTCGATGCGCACGCCCTTGGTGATCACCACGTCGATCTGGCGGCCGGCGTCCACCTCGATGACGGGGAAGGTGTTCTCGGCCAGCTTGATGTAGTACTGGGCGAGGCGGTCCAGCGCCTTGCCCACGCCCTGGCCCAGTCCAGCGCGGTAGGCGTCCGCGTTGCTGTCGGCGCTGGCGATCGTCCCCAGGGCCGAGGTGCTGTAGGTGGTGTTGGCGGTGGACAGTCCCTGGCCGATGCCGCTGACCACACCTGCCAGCAGGGCGTTGGCGAGCATCTGCCCTTGCTTGGTCACGAGGCGGCCGCGCATGCCGACCTTGCCGTCCTCGCCGTAGACGCTGCCCTGGATGCGCACCTCCAGCGTCGCGCCGTCGGCGCGCACGCAGGACAGGTTCTCGGTGCGCAGGTACGCGCGCTCGGAGCTGATGTCGCCGTAGCCGGCGGCGACCACGAAGCACTCGCGGTACTCGCCACGGAACCGGTTGGGAAGCACCGAGTTGTCCGAGAGACGGATCAGCACGGGATGCGGGTTGCTCTGCGACTGTCCGCCCGTGGGTGCGTCCAGGCCTCCGAGCAGGATTCCCCGCGTGAAGCTCACGGGCAGGAAGGTCGAGACGGTCTTCTGCGTGCTGGAGGACGCGCCTGGCGCGCCGTCTCGGGCAGCCTGTCCATCCCCGCTGCCGGTGGCCACCGCGCGGGACCGGTCCACCAGAGTGACGCGCGAGATGGTCGGCGTGGGAGGCACGGGAGGCGTGGGCGGCTGCAGGCTGGGCGCGCCGGCGGGCATCGCGCCTGCCCCCGCAGCCGACGGCGCCGGGGGCGGCGGCAGGCTCGCAGCAGGCGGCATGGCGACCGGGCTCGCCGGCGCGGGCGGCGGTGGCGGCGGCGCGGGTGGCGCAGGAGGGGGCGCGGCCGGGGGCTGCTGGTTCGCGGTCAGGCGCTTCTCCAACTCCGCGAAGCGCTGCATCGTCCGCCCCTCGAAGGCCTGGCGCTCCTTGTTGAGCCGGTTCTGCTCGTCGCGCTCGGTCTCGTACTGCGCGAGCTTGCGGCCCGCGGTGCCGACCCACTGGTCGAGCGGGTTGACCTGCGCGCCCGGCGGCAGCACGCCGATGTTGGTGACGTCGCCTGGCTGCACCTGGGGAGCGCTGCCGCCGCGCGGCTGCGGCCCCGGCCCGGCGAAGCTGAAGATCAGCCAGAGCAGTCCGATGCCGGCCGCGAGGATTGCGCCCAGCAGGGCGTACTGCCGCTGGCGCGGCGAGAAGCGGTCCATCAGTCCGCGCACGGCGTAGCCGGGCGGGCGGCCGCCCGGGGGCATGGAGGGCGCGTTCATCGTTCGCCTCCCCGCCGGATCACGTAGACGCTGGTGCTCTCGCCCGGCCGCAGGCTGTGGTGCTCGATCGCCACGCCGACGGTCTCGCCGCCGGCGCGGCTGTCGGGGCGGTCGAATTCCTGCTCGGCCAGCACCATCGGCGCCGCGCTGACGTTCTGGAGCAGGTACTTCTCGCCGGTCAGGCCCCGGCCCTCGTACTGGCGCAGCAGCGTGAGGCGTGCCTCGGCCCAGAGCTGGACCGGGCGGGAGCGCTCCTCGACCCGGACGTCCGGCGGCACGCGGTCGGACGCCATGGCCACCAGCAGCGCCTTCATCGCGCGCACGTGGCTGGGCGCGGGGCCCGAGGGGGCGGCCTCGGCGGCGGCCGGGCGCAGCGCGCGCGGCGTCTTGTCGCGGATGACGATGGTGTCTGCGGGCGTGTCCGAGCGGCGCAGCAGCAAGGTGTAGGTGGCGGAGGCCGAGGCCACGAAGAGGTTGATCGGCTGGGCCGCATCGCCGACCGGGCGGATGTAGATTTCGCCCTTGTCGCGATCGCACTCGACGATGACCTCCCCGGCCGGATTGACCGCGGGCGATGAGAACGCACCCGCGGGGGAGAGTCCGGGCGTGGCGGAGGGCGAGCCGGGCGAGGCTGGCGGTGCGGAAGCGGGCATCGGCGGGCCGCCGCAATGGCTGGAATGGATGTTGCCGAACACGTCGGTGATCGGCGTGCCCTCGATGCGGATGCGCGTGGGCTCCTTCAACGACACGATGGCCTCGGCGGCGACGCCGTCGCTCGCCTCGACGACCTGCAGCGCATGGGCATGCAGCCCGAAGGACAGGGCCGTGACGAGGAGGATCCGCCGCGCGGCGGGAGGCAGTCGCTTCCAGCGCTCGCGTGTCGGCGGCAAGGGCACGCGTGCTGGCGCGGTTGCGGCGCGCGCGGCCGGGCCTGCGCCGCCGACGGCGCGGCGGGCCACGGGCAGGCGCAGTGGCGTGCGCGCGGTGTCACTTGACCGCATAGGGCACCTCCTTGAATCCGATGACGTGCATGCGAGCGCCGGCATGACCGAAGTCGATGCGGTAGGCCTTGAGTTCGTTGGCGGTCTCGTAGCCGTTCACGAGGGTGCGCAGGCGTCCGCGCACGACCAGCGACTGCGCTTCCTCGCTGGCCACGAGCTGCTGCGGCGCGAATGCCGTCGCGGCGTTGATGCGCTTGAGGCGCTCCGCCTCGACTTCCTGGCGCGCCTTGAGCGCGCCGTATTGCGCCGGGTCGACGTAGCCGAGCAGGATGTCCTTCTTCCAGTCGATGGAGCTGGGGGTGACGTCCAGGATCAGCCAGGCGACGAAGCTGCCCATCTGCTCGAGGTACTCGCTCGATGCCTGGTCGGCCGTGACCCAGAAGGTCTTGCTCAGCGACGGTGGAACGACCACGGTGCGCACCGTCCCCAGGAGCTGGAGGATGACGATGAGCGCGACGAACAAGCCCGCGGCCAGCGCGCCCACGGCCAGGCCCAGTCCCCGGTTGCGCCGGCGTAGCTCCTTGAGGTCGCCGCTGAGTCGCTCGAAGTCCATGGTGCGCCTCGGCTCAGCCGACCATCCGGCGGAGATGGGACGGCGGCGTCACGCGCATCGACGTCGCCGGGTTGGTCGGCAGGTGCCAGTAGAGCCAGTGGAGGGCGAACGCGGGGTGCTTGTCCGCCTTGAGGCGCGATATCCAGCGCGAGATGGCGAACCCGGCGGCCATGCAGACCGCGAACGCCACCTTGCTCGACGACAGGTAGCCGACGAAGAACATGAACACGATGGGCGCGGCGACGTCCACGTCCCAGAAGCCCAGCTTCCAGCTGTCGTCGAGACGCCGCGGGATGTAGGTGTCCGCTTGCATGGGGGCCTCCGGAATCGGGTGCGCCGGGGCTCAGACGACCGCGCCCATGATCGCGCCGGCGATCACCAAGCCGACCGCCGCGAAAATGGCCAGGCCGACATAAAAAAGGACGGGGCCGAAGTTGCGCAGCGCCGACAGCGAGATCAGCGCGACCACGAAGCCGACGAAGCCCACGAGCGCCTTGATGCCGGGGCCGAGTTCCGCGATCTGCGTCAATGCGCTGGTGAGCGGCCCGGTGATGCCCGTGAAGGCCACCAGGTCGAGTGCATGGCTCGGGAACGCGAGCGCCAGTCCCGCGATGGCGAGCGCCAGCAGACAGACGAAGGCGATCAGCTTGCGCGCGGACGAGCGCCGGGCGGCCGGTGCGGGGGCGGAGAGGATGGCGATGCTCATGAAGAACTCCTTTGGAAATGAAGGACTGAGGGACGGGACGGCCGGATGGCGGGCCGGAGGCGCTCGGGCCGCCGGTAGCTGCCGGAGGTGGAGCCGCTGCGGCGCGGCGCGGTGGAGCCCGCGGGCTCTTCGGGTGGATCCGGGCGAAGGCCGCCGGGGGCCGGCAGCGTCCGGATGGCGTCCGTAGGGCGCGTCCTCATGGGGCGTCCTCCGGATCGGATGCCGAGAGCGTGATCTCGACGCGCCGGTTCGCGAAGCGGCCTTGCGCGGTGTCGTTGCTCGCGGCGTAGCAGCACGCTCCGGCGGCCTCGATGTCCACGGCCGCCGGCCAGCGCGGGAGGCGGTGGCGCAGGTGGTCGCGCACTGCGCGGGCGCGCGCCATTGCCAGCGCGTCGTTCACGGCCTGGGGTCCGGCGCTGTCGGTTCTGCCGACGATGCGAAGCCGGTGCAGCGCTCCGGCCTCCGAGGCCTGGCCGGCAGCGGTGTCCAACTGCGCCCTGGCCGCCTCGTTCAGCCGTGCGTCGCCGAACGGGAAACGCACGGTCACGGCGATGTCGCCGCGCCGCTGCGGCCTGGCTGCGCCTTCGGGCTCATCCGGTCTGTCGGGAGATGCGGGGGACGGCTGCGGCGTGGCCGGGACCGCGGTGCCGGCCTCGTGACCCTTCGATGCGGGAGCTTGCTGCGCGGAAGCTTTGCGCGGCGTCTCCGGCGAGGCGAGGGGCGCAAGCGATGCCGGCCTCGGGCCTTGCTCGGCATCGTGTTGCCGTGCGGGAGCAGCCTGCGCAAGGGTCTTGGGCGTGACGCGGGGGCACGCGTCGTCGCTGCACAGCACGAACGGTGCGAAGCGGGCTGTGTCCATCCGGGGGCCGCTTTCCGCCTGCGCGATGCGCAGCGCACCCGTGTGCGGTGCGGCCGCGGCCGGCGCCGCCGCCGAGGGGGCTGCCGGCGGACGCAGCAGGGCGCAGGCGCAGAGCGCGAGTGCGCCCATGCAGCCGGCGATCCAGGTCCCGCACCTCATGGCGCCACCCTCGGGCTGATCCGCACGTGGTAGCGCACGGAGGCCGCCGGGCGGGCCGCCGCTGCGACCGCCGTGCCTGTGCCCGTGCGCGTGCCGCCAGCGGCGGGACCGCGGGACGGGGACGATTGCGCAGCGACGGCGGCAGCCGGCATGGCGGCCGGTGTCTGCGGCAGCCGGCGGTAGACCTTCCACGCATACTCCGAACGGGCCCGGGCGCATGCCTCGCCCTTGAGTTGCGAGCACGCGGCGTTGTAGGCGCCTACCGCGTTCCACGTGACGCCGTGGCGCGCGAACGCATCGGCGAGCAGCCAGGCGCCGACCTGCAGGTTGGTGCAGGGGTCGTACAGATGCGCCTCGGTGATCCCATGGCGCGCGAGCTTCGGGAGGTGCGAGCTGTTGATCTGCATCAGCCCGATGTCCCGCGTGCCGGTGCGTGCCTGGTGCGTGTTGTTGACCGCGCGCGGATTGAGCCCGGACTCGACGCGGGCCACGGCATAGAGAAGGTGGGCGGAGATGCCGTAGCGTTGCGCCGCGACGTCCCAGCACGCGCTCGCCGTGCCCGGCGCGGCGTGCAGCAAGAGTGCGGCGATGAACGGTAGAGATCGCATGACTTGTCCCATGGATGGCGGTCCGCGCCCCGGGAACCGGAGGCGGAGGCGCGACCGGCGGGGCCGGGCAAGGTCGGATGCGGGTGGTCAGGATGCGGCGGTGCAGCCTGGCGGAGGGTCGGGCCGGCGGCGGGTCGCGCAGCCGGTCGGGGTCGGTGGCGCGGGGTCAGCGCTCTGCGTGTGCGGCGTGGGCCGAGGCCCCGCTCGCGCGCTCGGCCATGTTCAACCGGGCCTGGCGCAGAAGTCGGGCGCCGCTTTCATCGATGCGGCGTGCCTGCGCGACGCAGGCGGTGGTGAGCTGGTCGAGCTGGAAGTTCGGGTTCGGATGGCGGTTCGCCGGTGAGCGCTGCAGCTCGCGCAACTGCTCGTACTGCGCGCGCCACATCGATTCGCGCCGGCGCGCCGTGGTGGGAGGACGCAGGACCAGCTGGGTGCCCAGGAACCGGAAGACCTCCTGCTGGTCTGCCGAATTGGCCAGGCTCAACGAGACGGCGGCGCTGATCAGATCGGGGAAGCGGAAGGTGGGGCAGACGTTCGCCGCACTCTTGAGGATGCTGTACAGCCACGCGTATTCCTCGAGCCACAGCCTCGCCTCGACTATGGTGTCGGCGGGCGCCTGCGGGTTGGCAGGGCGGTGCTGGATCGGTTCGTCGCGCGATGACAGGGCATGGTCCATCTCGATCTCCTGAGCGTTGGCGCGGTCCTGGGACCGCGGCCGCATCGAACACAACTCGGTGCCATGAGCGTACGGGCGGCGGTCCATGCTGTCGCCCTGGAATGCGATGGATATGGGGGGGATTTCGGCGACAGCTCTCGGCAAGCGCGCTCGGACGTTGCCTTGGCGCCGCGCCAGCCCTGGGCTTGCGCGAGAGAGCCGCTAGCATTGGCACATCACAACCTGACTGGGAACGCTCTACATGGCCAAGAACGCTGCACGCACCTATGCCGACATCACCAAAGAGATCGAGTTGCTCCAGAAGGAAGCGCAGGACCTGCGCAAGAAGGAGGTCGCGGAGGTCGTGGCGCGCATCAATGAAGCGATAGCGCACTATGGCCTGCGCCCCAGCGATCTCAAGTTCGGTGGGCAACGCCCGAACGTCAAGGCCCAGGTCGCCGGCACCGCGAAGAAGGCGCCGGACAAGCGCAAGGCGCTGGCAGCGAAATACCGGGACGACAAGGGCAATGCCTGGACCGGCCGCGGGCCGCGTCCGCGCTGGCTGCGCGATGCCCTGGAGCAGGGCAAGGTGCTGGAGGACTTCGCGGTCTGAGGCCTGGAGGAACGGTGCTGGACTTCGGCTGCGCATCCGCCGGTCATGACCGGCGGTGGAAGTGCGCGATCGCGCGGGTGGCCAGGGCGCACACCAGAACGGGCGCTGCGGCCCAGGCGGCCGGATGCAGCGTCCAGGGCCAGACCATCGCCAGCACGCTCGCGCACAGCGTGAAGATCGCGGCGCTCACGCACAGGGCGAACATCTCCGGGTCGTGCTGCCGGAACTCCCTGGACTTGACGGCGCGCTCGAGGAAGGCGTCGGTGGCCAGCGCCAACGCGAGGAGCCAGTACTTGGGCAGCCACTCCAGCAGCATCGCGAGGCGGTAGGAGGCCAGAACGAGCAGCGCGTCGATGGAGCGGAAGTAAGGGTTGTTGAACAGCCGCTGGTTCACCCGCGCCATCTCCCGCCCGACGGCCTGGTCCACGCCCGTGTGCGCGGGGGCGCTTGACGCGGCGGGAACCGGCGAGGCGGCGGCGGCATCGGCCTGCAGCTCCATCATCCTGTCCAGCATGCGCTCGGCCGTGTCGGCTCCCCAGAAGTCGCTGTTTTGCTGATGCTCCTGGCGTAGCTGCTGCATGAAGCGCTCGGGCGGCTGTGCTGAGGGCAGGTACAGGACCAGCAGCAACAGTGCCGTCAGCGAGGCGATGGTGACGACGCGGATCATGATGGCCGTGCGCTACCGCGCCCGTGGTCGGGGTCGATGATCTGGAAGCGCCCCTTGATGCGCCTGCCGCCGGAGACGGATGCGAAGTAGTGCAGATTGGGCAGCTTGCCCAGGATGTCCGCCGGCACGGCTTCTTCCTGGGTCTCGGTGATCTGCGTCGAGTAGGACGACGAGAAGTCGCCGAGGTGTGCGTCGGCACCGTGGTTGAGGCCGACACGAACGGTATGGATGGCCGTGCGGCCGAAGGTCTCGACCACGAACTCCTGGGTCGGGCCGTCCTTGGTGCGCAGCGCGATCAGATTGTTGAGGTTGCCGAGCACCATGCGCGCCGCGTCCTCGCTCCCGAGGCGCCGCGCCAGGTCCGCCAGCGTCTGCATCGCGCAGGTGGTGTAGATGCCTCCCTCGGCGCCCTTGTTGAGAATCTCGATCAGGGGGAGGTTGATCACGTTGGAGACTTCGTCCACGAACAGCGAGATGCGCCGGTAGGCGCCCAGGTTGTAGCGCATGCCGGCGCGCGCGGCGAGGTCCGCGAGCGCGAGCGCTCCGATCGCCGACGCCACGGAGGGATCGGGCAGCGAGTCCACGCACATGTACAGCACGTGGCCCGCCTGCTCGATCTTCTCGAGGTTCATGATGGGGCGCGTGTCGTCGGCATCGAAGGGATCGGGCGAGAGGGTCTTGCCGAGGTCGCCCGAGGTGAGCATGGACAGCACCGGCAGCAGGTTGGCCGTGATCTTCTGGTAGTGCTCGCGGTCGTGCCTGAAGGTCCGCACCTGCGCGTCGATGGTCTTCGTGCGCTGCGCCTCCGGGACATGGTGCTCGTAGTACGAGACAAGCCCGAGCAGTTCGTTGCTCGATGCCTCGGAGGGACGGCGGATGTTCCCGCGCTGCGCGTCGTGCAGCAGCTTCTTCATCTCGGGCACTTCGCGCCAGCCGGGCCCCAGCATGGCGGCATAGTGCCGGCGCAGCGTTGCCTCCAGGATCGGCTCGATGCCGCCCTCGATGTAGCGCGTGAGCTTGAGCAGGTTGGGGCGCTCCTCCAACTCCACGAGGCCCTGGACGACCACGTTCACTGCGTCCCAGCCGAAGGCGCTGAAGGCACCGGCCGTGTCCGGCGGCATGATGGACTGGATGCGGGAGGCGACCTCGCTGGGCTTTTGCCAGTTGAAGGTGAAGTCGATGCGAATCCCCGTCTCGGGGAAGGCGGGATGGAATTCCAGGAAGGTGTCGGGCTCGCGATAGCGCTCGCAGGCCCATTTGACGACGCGCTTGAGGCGGTGGCTGTTCTTGGGGTCGATGACGATGACGACATCGCCGCGCCGCACCGCCTGGGTGATGAGGTTGGCGAGCGCGACGCCTTTGCCGGCCTGCGTCGTCCCGACGAGCAGGGTGCCCCCCTCCATGTTCTGCAGTGGCCGGTACAGCGGCCGCTCCTGCGGCTCGACGCCGTGGATGTACGGCAGGCCGATCTCGGCGTCCGGCTGGGGATCGACGCGGTATCCCAGCAGCTTCAGCAGGGCGGGCGGGACCAGATAGTCCCGGTAGTCGATCTTCGCGAGTTCGTACAGGCGTTGGGAATGGACAGGCTGCCACTCGAAGCCCTGGCCGATGTAGACGCTGTCGGGTCCTGCGAGCAGCCTTTCCAGCTGGGCGGGGACGATGACTTCCATCGCGTGGCCGGAAAGGGAAGCACGGACGACGAGCACGCGCAGGGCCTGCGCCGTTCTGGCAAGCGCGGCGAGAAGGCAGGCGATCGCCATCGGCGCCGCCAGCAGCCATGGCAGCGCCCGTACCGCGGCCTCGAACAGGGTCACGGCGAACGCCAGGTACCACGCCAGGCACGCATAGCCCTCGTAGGCGCGCCGCCAGGGCATCTCGTAGCGGCGTACGAGCATCTCAGCGATTCCCGCTGCCTGCGTCCGCCGCGGGCTCCATTCCCGAGACGAAGGGCGGCGCGATGGTCAGGCCCAGGCATGCCTCGCCGCCGAACACCCAGGTCGAGGTGGGCGCCGGTCCGTCGCCGCCGCCCGCCAGCATGCGTGCTTCGCGCAGCGCGCGCAGCGCCAGCGACGGCTCGACATGTCGGCGTTCGAATTCCGCGAGCGCCACGAACAGGCCGGCGGGCGTCGCTGCGGCCATCGGAGCGGCGCTGCCGGTGTTCAGGGCGTCGACGATGTCGACGAGGGCCGCGCGCACGTGCGGAGCCAGGCGCATCGGGGCGTGCAAGGCCAGGGAGGGCGCGACGGGAGGGTCCGCTTGCGCCGCGGAGGAGGCGTCGCTCGCAGATGCGCCCTGGACGGTCGACTGGGGGCCCCCGGTGTCCGCCGCCCGTTCGCCGGTCTCGGGCGCTGGCGTCCCTGGGCCTGCGGCGCCGAGGGCGCTGACCGGCAACTCGAGCTGGTGCGGCTCGGCCCTTGGAGACGCCGCGGGTAGCGGGCCGGGCGCGCGGGAATGCGCGGGCGTGGGCGTGGGCGTGGGCGCGGCACTGCCCTCCGGGGCGGCCCCGAGCTCGGCGGCGAGCGCGTCTGCCAGCGGTTCGGGCCTGGGTTCGAGGCCGGCCAGCACGGCAGCGGCCGCGGCGAGCTTGACCGCTTCCAGCGGTGTCTTGGCGCCGGGGGGCGCGATCGTCCAGAGCGGCTTGCCGTCGGCGCGCGTTTCGAAGACGCCTGCGCCGAGCAGCACCTCCAGCATCGTCTCGGGCGCCTTCGGGACGCCTGGCAGTTGGTCGGCTTCGAGCAGCTTGCGGACGTCAGCGGCCGCGTTCGGCCAGACGAGGAACAGCCCGTCGCGGCCGTACCAGACGCGGGAACGCTCGCTGTTCGGCAGCCAGGCGGGATGGGTCGCAACGAGGCGGCGCAGCGCATCCACGAGATAGCGCTCCAGGTGCGATCCGAGCTGGGGCTTGCCGTAGCGGTCGGCGCTGGCCTTGAGGAACCGGTCGATGACCAGGGCCGCGGAGCGGCGGACCAGCTCGGCCAGGATGTTGTGCTCGCGGTACAGCGGCATCCCCGACAGGCTTGCCATCATGTGCGGGACCACCACCGTGTTGCCCTGGGCCAGATGCTGCAGCGTCTCCACCGGCACGATCTGGGGCAGGACGAACAGCGAGAGGCCGGGGCTGTCGGGGGCGTTCGGGATCCACTTGAGGTAGTAGCGCGTCACGGCATGCTGCGACAGCCACGGGTGCAGGCCGAGCAGATAGGGCTGCCACTCGCTGCCCGCGTGGTCGGTCACGATCACCTGGCCCAGCGTGCGGTGGACTTCAGCGCACAGGCCTGCGATGAACGTGGCCAGGCGCCAGCGCGGCTCCAGGTGCCGGCGCGTCGTGATCGTGGCCCGGCCCGAGAAGATGTGTGCGTCCGTTCCCTGGAGCGCGAAGAAGGCCGTTTCCAGTCCCACTTGCAGAAGGCCGCCCGGCACATTGAAGTAGTTGGCGGGCGTGGCTGGCAGTAGGTGCACGAACGCCGCATAGCGGCGCACGAGCGGCAGCACATCGCGCTCGAAGGTCGGGCGATCGGTGCCGTAGCAGATCTTGATGCGCGACAGCAGATTCGCGTGCGCCGCCAGCAGTTCGTCGAGTCCAAGCGCCGGGAAGCCCGGATCCACCGCGGGGTAGGCGAAGGCGGCTGGCGCCTGCGGTGGCACGGCTGCGGGACTCTCCGGCGCGGCATCGCCGGGCTGCCCCGCAGGGGCTTCTCTTGGTGGAAATGCGTCGACGGGCTGCATGGCCGGTCCTCCGTCCGTGTGCGTGTCCTTCCTCTGTACGGGGGTGGTGCCGGCAACCGGCGAGGTGGGCGCGCGGGCGGATCCGCCGCGGCAGGGTCAGTCGCGCGAGGTGTGCAGCCGTGCGTTCGGAGCGAGGCGCCACTGCAGGCAGGCCGGGTCCGGCAGCGGTGGCGTGGGAAAGCTCATCTGCACCCGCGGGTCGCGGGGAAAGCGGACCATCAGCTTGCAGAAGGGGCAGTTGCCGGCCGCGTGCGCGGCGGCGCCCGCCTCGGCAAGGTGTTCGCTGCCGCAGACGGCACAGGTGACCAGGGAGAAGCAGACCTCCTTGGCATTCCAGATGCCGTCGAGGTGCCGCGCCAGGTCGAAAGCCCGATCGAAGCTGAGCCGGGGCGTGCGCCGGCAGATGCCGCGATAGTGGCGGTACGCGCCCAGCAACGCCTGGGCCGGGTCGAAGTCGAGGCCGCGCAGGCGCCGGTAGAGGCTTGCGAAGACCGATGCCTCCGTGCGGTCCAGCAGCGTGCCGCCGTGGTACCACTCCGGCGTCTCGGGCGAGCGCCCGCGCGGCGGCACGCAGTGGTCGGCATGGAGCAGGCGCAGGATCTGGCGCTGGTGGAGTCCGCTCACGATCTCGATCGTGCGCAGGCGCGCGCCGAGCTGCGCGCATTCCCTGGCGAGCCCGAGCCGCTGGAGCTGGCGCTCCGCGTGGCGTACCGGAGCGGTCGGCAAGGGGGGCGGCGGCACCATGTCGCAGTCACATGCAGGGCGCCTGCTCGGCGGCCGCCACCGGAGCAGCGGGCAGGATCGGCGCAGGCGGATGGACGGCGCAGAGGGCGCCGGCGAGTGGCAGGGGCGAGCGCAGAAGGGTGAACAGGTCGGCGCGCGGAGCGAACAGGGTCTCGTTGCCAACGTTGGCCACGATGGCGAGAATCTGTGTGCTGGACAGTGAGGCGAGGTATCGGGCGTCGGGCTCGCGCAGTCCAAACAGCCCGCAGGCCAGGGTGGGGTCGCGGCTGATGCTGTCGCGCATCGTCAGCAAGAGCGTGAGGTTGGAAAGCTGGACCTCCGAGAGATCGATGGCGACCATGGGTACCTCCTCCTTGGTGTGCCCCCTGGGGGCGAGGTGACGTGCCGTGCTCGGCGCCGATTGGCTGCAGGCAGGTTCGCGCCAGGTTCCGCCTGCATGCGCGTGCAGGCAGGTTAGAGCTTATGCTCTGAAGTGTGATTTTTTCAATAGAAATTGCTCTAAATTGTTTCGACAGGTACCGATGTGGCCTGGAAACCGGCAGATTCGGGGTGGCGGCGGACGATGGAGCGGTTGACGGTCACGAAATCGTGGCAAAGCTGGGTGGCATGGCAAAGAGCGAAATGAACAAGACATCGAGGACCAAATCCCGGGAACTGGAAGTGCAGGCAGCGGATGGGCGCGCCGACGAGGACGCGGCGCTGTCCGTCAGCCTGAAGGCCCGGCTGCTAGAGCGCCTGCGCGATGCCCGGATCCCGGAAGGGCACAAGCAGGCCGTGCACCTGGCGGAGATCACCGGCCGGGCCTACCAGACCACGCGCCGCTGGATCGACTGCACGGCGCCGGGATTGCCGGACCTCGCCTCTTTCAAGCTGCTGTGCACGGGCATGGACGGCGACCCCTCGTGGCTGTTGGGGCTGCTGGGCGAGAAGCGGTCCCTGCGCCAGGCCCTGGCCCCGACGGAACCCGCCGCCGCGCCGGACGGCGAGCCGGAGGAGTGGGTGCAGGATGTGGCGAGCGAGGTGCGCGACCAGATGTATGGCTGCTGCGCCAGGCGGATGCACGGCGACGATATGGAGCCGGACATCGCAGATGGCGACACGCTGTTCGTCGATTTCGCGGTCACCGAGTTCCGCGGCAACGGGAACTATCTGATCGCCTGCGACGGGCGCGAACTCGTGCGCACGCTCGAATACCGGCCGGGCACGGGCCTGGTGCTGGGCTGTGCCAACACCCGGTATCCGGAGACGGTCATCAAGGACGCCGCCGAAAGCACCCGGCGTCAGCTCAAGGTGCTCGGACGGGTCGAGGGCGTCATCCAGGTCCGCAAGTTCTGGAGGGGCTCGGCGCGGCAGGCGCCGCGCTGACCGCACACCGCCGACTGCGGCGAGGGGCCCCATCCCCGGGGCCGGGGATGGGGCCATGCCCGTGCGCCGCTGCGGTTCAGCTTGCTGCGGCGAGGCCTTCCCACTCGCGGGCCGGCAGCTCGATGAGCTTGCCCCCCAGTTCCTCGAACACGGTGGCCCGGTCGTAGTCCGGGATCTCCTGGCTGAAGTGCGTCACGGCATTCACCAGCCCGTAGCCGGAGAGCTCGCCGCCGCTGACCAGATGGCGCAGCACGCCGGCGCGCTCCCCATCGCTGAGCTCGTAGCGGTTGGCCAGCACCTGCACGCTCTTTGCGGGGTCGCCGCGCAGCTGGATGCCCTGGGTCCGTTGCATCTTGCGGGCCGCTTCCAGGAAGGTCGTTTCGGCCACCACGTCCTGGATGACGTCGCGCACCTTGAGGAAGAACGCCCGGTCGTCTGCGAGGAGCGTGTCTTCCTTGTAGACCTGGACGGCATTGTCCTCCGCGCCCAGTGCCCGCCCGATGTGGGTCTTGCGCAGCGCGCGCTCGGGAACGATCAGCCCGTTGCTGCACAGGACGCGGTACAGCAGCGGCTGCACCGACAGCGTGCCGTGCCCGACCTCGGAGTTGGTGATCGCGATGCCCGCCTGCACGATGTCGCCGGGTGCCATCGTGTAGGCCAGCGGCGGAACCACGACCTTGATGTACATCCTCGTGGGCGTGAGCTCCATCGACTCGAAGCGCACGTCGGGCAGGCCGCCCAGGATCGGGATCACCGCGTTGGCCAGGTCGTAGTTGTCCAACCGCCGGTAGCGGTCGGACAGGAAGGCGCGGGCCTGGCCATCCAGGGTTCGCACCATCTTGTGTCCTTCGTCGCACTGCAGCCAGGTGTTGACGTTGCGATCCAGCAGGTCCTGCTGCTCCGTGCGCATGCGCTCGAAGTACGCATAGGGAATGTTCAGCTTGCCGGCCAGTTGGCGGCGCGCGAGCTCGGTGACGGCGAAGCGGCCGCCATCGGGATGGTCGATGACCAGGCGCGTCTCGCCCTGTCCGTCGGTCTCGTGCCGCATCGCCGACGGGGGCAGCACCAGGTCCTTCTTGGTCTCGAGCTGGCGCGTCAGTTCGCGAGCAAGCTCCTCGAGGGTTCGTCCATTGCGCATTTGAATCTCCAAAGACAAATGCGGGGACGCGCCTCCCCTCGGGGAACGGTCCCCGCGGGGTGGTGAACGAAGCGGCGTTCGCCGCTTCACGGTGCGCGCGACGGATGCCGCGTGCCAACTCCAGGGCTGCCTTCGCCGCGCGATGCGCGGCTTGGTCTGGCAGCTACCAGCGGAGCGATGCTCCGGGAGATGCTCCAATGCCTTGTCGCTGACCTCGCCTGTGGCGAAAGTCACCGAGAAGGCGGGTCCGACCTCCGGTCGGACCCGTCCGGGATGGCCCGGGAAGGCGGCGCCTTCGCCGGGACCCCGCCGTCACGCGGCGCGTCTCATCTTTTGCACGATGGACCACCAGACCTCGGCCCAGTCGGCGCCCGGCTTGCGCGGGATGTGGACCTCGACCTCGCGCGCGGGGCCGTGCCGTGCCTCCTTGCGCAGGCGGCGCGCCAGGAAGTAGGAACTGGCCTCCCCGTCGAAGTCGGCGTCAGCGTCGTTGTCGCCGAAGATCAGCACCCGCCGCACGGTGTCCGGCAGCCAGATCCTCTCCAGGTTGCCCGCGCTCAGGCCGGGCCAGACCGGGATGTCCTTGAGCAGGTGCACCGCGATCGCGTTCTCGATGCCCTCGGTGAGGCCGAGCACCTCCGTGGGCTCGAACAGGCGGATGGCCGCGCCGTTGATGCCCGCGGTCAGGACCTTCTTGGCATCGGGCAGGGCCGCCTTGCGCCCGCCGCTCAGGTAGGTGCGGTGCAGCGACACCAGCTGGCCGTCCGGCCCGTCGATGCGCGCGAGCATCGCGGCGTACTCGGCCACGCGGCGGGTCTTGCCGTCGGCACCGCGCTCGTAGTAGCCCAGGCGCGGGTGGTAGCGCAGCGCGCTCGGATAGACGTCCATCCCGAGCCCGCGGCCGCAGAGATAGCGGTCCACCTCGTCGCCCCGCCGGATCTGCAGGCCTTCGTCCCAGATGCGGCGCGCGAGCAGCAGCATGCGCTCGGCGCCGGCCGGCTGCGCGTGGGACGCGGTCGCGGCGGGCAGGCCGCCGACGCACTCGTTGACCTTCTTGAGCGTGGTGACGAAGTCCCAGCCTTTGAGAGCCTGCAGCAGCTTGAAGCCACCGCCCGGCCCGCAAGAATCCCGGTTGCGGCAGTGGTAGTTGCCTTCGCCGTATCGGTCCGTGTACTGGAACCGGTCCGTGCCGCCGCACAGGGGGCACGGCAGGTTCTTGTGCTTGAGGATGCGCTCGTCCACGCCCAGGCAGCGCAGGATCTCGTCCCAGCGGCCGTGGGCGCGTGCCTTGACGTCCTCGATGCGCAGCTCGTATTCCGTCTCCGTCATGGCGACGTCCTGTGCGTTCCGGGCGGCCGCGCGCGTGCGGGCTGCCCAAGTGGTTCTATGCGATGCATGTTTTTCCTCCAATGGATGTGGCGCCCGCGCAGGCGGCCCCGGGGACCGGACCTCCCGCGCGGCAATGGCGCTGGCCTAACGGCCGATCTCGAACGTGAACAGCAGGCCGGCCTGCAGCGCCCGCGACACCGGGTGGTCCGGCCAGTCGGCGGCGCTCACGTACCGCGTGTCGGCAGCCATGGCCTCGCCGTCCTGCGAACGCAGCAGGTAGCCGCTGGGCCGCAGTGCGATGCGGTAGGACTGGATGCGCGAGCCGAGGACCACGAAGGTCCGGCCGGCGATGCCCGTGACGATCTCGCTTTCCTTGATGAGGAACTCGAGTTCCGCGGTGTCGCAGACCGGCACCAGCGGCCGGGAGCGCGCGAAGGTGGCTGCCTGTGTCATGGCTCCACCCCCTGTCCGGAGGTTTCCCTGGCGGGGAGGTCTGCGCACCGGCGCCGGGCCGGGCCCGCGCCGGGGAACGGCGCGGCAGCCGAGGCCGTGCACCGGGACTCGGCGCGGGCGGCCCGCGCTGCCTCGTCGTCCCATCGCGCGGCGACGCCGTAGGCGGCCAGCACGAGCACGAGGCACAGCATGATTTCGAATGAAGACATGGCATCTCCTTGGGTTGCGGAGCCCGCGTCCGCGGGCTCCAGGAAGAGGGGGATCAGGCGAAGAGGTCGCCCTGGAACGAGAGCCACTTGATCTGCTCGTTGATCCACTGGGGGTTCCGGGCGAGCCGAGCCTCGATCCAGCCCGGGTTGCTTGCGAACGCCTCCGCCACCCAGCGCGGGTAGCGTGCGAGCGACTCCATCAGCCACCCCTTCACGTTGCGCGCGATGTGATCGCGGATCTCCTCGCTGTCCACCCGGCCGCAATAGGCGATGGGCGAGAGCGGGCTGCAGCCCACCACGCGCAGGCAGTTGACGAACGAGAAGGGGAGGCGGTCCTTTTCCGGGTCGGTAAAGATCCAGCCCAGGGTCGCGAGCTTCTCGTCCAGCGGCGTTCTCGTGTTCGCCAGATCGCGCACGTCCTTGAGCAGGCGCCAATGGAGATACACGATCTCTTCCACCGTCCATTCGTGCGCGTCGTCGTCGCCGTCGGGATCGATGTCGGACCAGTCGGGCGCCCCGACGATCGAGGCACCCGCCAGCGCGGTGCTGGGGAGGATGTAGAAGACGTCCGCGGACGCTGGCGCGCGCGGGCGGCGGGATGCAATGCTTGTCGGCATGGCTGACTCCAGGAAGGGAGGAGGCAGCCCAATCCCCGTGAGGGGCGGGTGCCCCTCGGGGTGAATACTCTCGGCATGGCGCCGAGGCTCGCGGGTCAATGGACCCAGGCTGGTTTGTAGGTAGGCGGGTGATCCGCCGTGATCGGTGTGCCAGCTACCGGTCGGAAAGAGCTTTCGGCGCAAGGCCAGGCGCTTGCCTCGAAAGCCTGTTCCTGCCGGTGCCGCGGACGTGCGCGCGGCCAATGCTCCAGGGCTCGCAGTCGGGATCCGTCCGGTCGGGGTGTCCGCCGGGCCGGGCCCGCGGGCCAGCTACCGTTGGACAGCACCGTAGCGGGACGGCGGGGCGGGGTCAAGGCGCCCGGCGCCGCCCGCGCGGGCTGTCGCCGAAATGCGCCGGATTCGGGTTGGATTTCGGGTGGCGGCGCGCGCGGCGGGCGCCGAAGATCGGCCGCAGGAACCGAAGCACCGGAGGCGGCGATGGCTGATATCCAGATCGTGAAGACGGACCAGGGCGCGGTCAACGCCCGCATCCTGGCGCGGGAGGCCAAGGCCGACTTCCGCAGGGTCGAGGCGGCGAGCCTGAAGGTCCGCACGCATTTCACGAGCGCGGAGGCCAAGCGGTTGTTCGTGCGCATGTTCAACACGCTGCAGCTCAACGCCCACTTCATTTCCGTGATCGCGCGCACGCGCATCGACCACCAGGACGTCGAGAGGGAGGAGACCTCGCTGCGCGCCGACATCGACGCGGTCAAGAACAGGCTCAACCAGGCGCTCGACGGCGCGGAGGCCCTCTTCAAGGCCCATGGGATCAGCAGCTTCGCGACCTATGACACGCAGCCGCTGGAGATCGAGGTCGGCATCCTGTCCTCGAGCGGGCGGCGGTACCTCGAGGTGCTCAACCAGCTCGACCAGCTGATGCCCTTGCTGCAGACGCTGGAGATCCATGAGGTCATCAGCACCCAGGAGCTGGACATCCAGCGCGCCGCGCTGAAGCGCCAGATCAAGGACATCGCCAATTCGGCGCGCCGGCAGGCCACCGGTCTGCGCAGGCGCATGAATGCAATGGGGGCGCGTGATGGAGATCTGGGCGAGGTGGCCCCTCGGCCGGTTGCGCCAGCGGCCGGCGAACCGCGCATGGACGATGCCGCCGCGCTCGACGTCGGCAATGCCAGCCAGTCCGGGGGCGAGCCCGATCCCATCCTCCCGGCGGCGGAACCAGGGAGCGGGGCTGACGCTGCGCACGAGGCCATGGAGCACGCCATGGGTCCGTCCGTACTCAAGCGTGTGCGCCGCAAGCCGGCAGCCCCGGAAGCGAACGGGGAGGCTGGCAGTCAGCCCGGCGCCCAGCCGGGGGGCGACACGGCTGCCCTATCGGGTACCCCGCCGACTGCGGACGCAGGCGCGCCGGTGGATCCCCCGGCCGAGGTGGTGCCGCGGGAATAGTGCAGCGATCACGAACGGCAACGAGGCGGCGCAATCGCGTCCGCATCGCCGCGGACAAGCGCGCAGACCCTTGAAGGGACCGAACGAGGATGGGGCACAGCGCCATCGGCCCAGAGGCTGGGCGGCGGTCCACAGCGGGCCGGTGGAGGCGAAAAAAACCGGCCCAGATGGGCCGGTCTTTCTGCGGTGCGGCTGGGTTCAGTAGCGACCACCGCCGTAGCCGCCATCGCCGTAGCCGACATCCGAACGGCCGGCTGCACGGTAGCCCTGGGCACCATGGCCACCCGCACCACGACCCTCTTCGCGGGGGCGAGCCAGGTTGACGACGATCGAGCGTCCATCGACGGACCTGCCGTGCAAAGCGCTGATGGCGGCCTGGGCGTTCTCGGCGGAAGCCATCTCGACAAAGCCGAAGCCCTTGGAACGGCCGGTCTCACGGTCCGTCATGACCTTGGCGGAGGCGACGCTGCCGAACTCGGCAAAGTTGCTCTGCAGGCTGGAATCGGTGACGGAGTAGGGGAGGTTGCCTACATAGATCTTGCTGGACATGGAAAAGCCTTTATTCATGGGGCGCGCGCAAGGGCGCGCCGTTTGCGCTAGGGATGTGCATGTGGAGGCCACATGCGGACGGATGGAAGGGACGCGGTGGGGCGCAGTTGCTCAGCACGCCGGAGGGTGCTGCATGCACGTTTGCAGCCAGCCTTGGGTGACTGCGAAGATTCGCGCGGCTTCGCGAGAGGCAAAGGCTCTGTCAAAGCGGAACACTCGACAGTAGCTGCCGTTGCCTTGAGAGCGTTGGACCGAGACGGAGGCGCGGAAGCGGCCACAGTCGGTCTGGTGTGTCGCGGGCGAAACGACGTACTTGCCCATGGGAATGGCGGTATTTGGAATCGGGTTCAGTCGGCAACGCAGGCTGGAATGGACCTGCATGAGCATGGAGAAACGGGATAGGCTGCAGCTCTACAGACCCACCGGGCGGCAATAGCCGCAAAAGCTAGCCGCGCGGGACGATGTGGCGCCTTCGGCGGGCGTTGTCGTGGCTGCTGGGAACAGCCAGTTGAACTGGTTTGAGTATATCTCGATTCGTATGGACGAGAAGCTTGATATTCTTTTTGGTTTTATAAAAGCCCTGCCGCACCGATGCGCTCGGATTCCTTCGGCTCCGCGCGCGAGATGCCTGCCGCCGCTGTCTTTCGAGCCTGCCGCATTCTCCCCAGGCGAGGGCGAGGGAACGACTGCGCCGACACGAGACAAGGTCCGCTGCGGGAAGTCACTCCGACTTGTCTCCCGCGGCGTGGCATTCGGTGCTAGGACGTGGCGCCGCGGCCCGGCACCCTATGCCTCTTGGCGCAGGCGCGATATGGTTCCGGCAGCCCGCATGCGCCCGTGTTCTCCGCGGTGACTTCGGGCGGGGACAGCTGGATCTCCTCGACCCTCCAGCCCTGGAGCTGCTTGCGAATTCTCTTCCTCGCGCCTGCCCGCCGCCGGATGGTCTGCCGTCGCTCGCCGCGGTGACCAGAGGCGTCCGCCGAGCGCGGCCATGAACTTGTCGATCGCCACACCGTCCAGGGGACGTCCACGGTGTGCGCCAGCGTGTTGCGTCCCTAGCGTGGGTGTCATCCTGACCTAGCCCCACGTGAACGAGCGGGTCGGCCACCGACCGGCCTTGCCGGTGTAGGAGTCGAACCATGACCTACCCATCCGAACGTCCTGCCGTGCTGCCCGAGACGGGGTTTCTGCGCGAACGCCAGGTGCTGGTGTTCGTGCCCATCTCGAAGTCGACCCTGTGGCGCCGCGTCGACAGCGGCAGCTTCCCTGCGCCCGTGAAGCTGTCGCCCCGGGTCACCGCGTGGCGGGCCGAGGACGTGCGCCGCTGGATCGCGGACCAAGGAAGCCAGCATCCGCGCTCCCCGGCGTAGCGTCCCGCGAGCGCACGGCGCCGGTCGACCGCGAAGGAGCGGCCTGCGCGCGCATGCGCTCGGGTGGATCCGGAGGCACAGGTGCCCCGCCGTCCCGCACGTACGCGGCATCGCCATGGAAGCGTGGCCTGGCCCCGCTGCGCGCGCGGCCGCAAGGAAGGGACCCGCTGCACGCATTGCCGCTGCCCGTGCGGGGCCAACACTGAAACGCCGCAAGGAGGCTGGCATATGGCGTTTTCGATGGATGACCTGTTATGGATGGGCAAGGTGCTGCAGGCGGCGGGACAGGCCGAGCTGATGCCGCGCTTCAACCGCCTCGCGCCGGACCAGATAGCGCGCAAGACCTCGGCATTCGACGTGGTCACGCTGGCGGATGAACGCTCCGAGGCGGCGATCGCCAGCGACCTGGCGCGCCGGTTCCCGGGCGCGCTCATCGTGGGCGAGGAAGCGGCCGGCCGCGACCCGGAACTGCTGGAGCGCATCGGCGGCCGCGACCTGGCCTTCGTGGTCGATCCGCTCGACGGCACCCGCAATTTCGCCAGCGGTCTTCCGCTGTTCGGCGTCATGGCCGCTGCGGTGGTGCGCGGAGAGATCATGGCCGGCGCGATCCACGATCCGGTGACCGGCAGCACGGCCTACGCGTTCAGGAGCGGCGGCGCATGGCTCGAACATGAAGGCGGCGGGCGCCGCATCGATCTGCGGGTGGCTGCACCGGTGCCCCCGGACCAGATGGACGGCGTCATCGGCACCAACTTCCTGCCCGAGCCGCTGCGCACGCGCGTGAACCAGCGCCTGTCCTCGCTGTCGACCACCTGCTGGCTGCGTTGCGCGGCGCACGAGTACCGGCTTGCGGCGGCCGGGCAGGTCCACGCGCTGTTCTACAACAAGCTGATGCCCTGGGACCACGCCGCGGGCTGGCTGCTGCACCGCGAAGCCGGCGGGCACAGCGCGCATTTCGATGGCTCGCCTTTTCTCCCCGCGCACATGTCAGGCGGGCTGATCTGCGCGCCCGATGCGCGGAGCTGGCGGGACCTGAAGGCGGCGCTGCTGGATTGAGCAGGACGGGGTGGGCTGGGCCTCTCGCGGCCCGGCCGCCGCCGGGGCTGGCACGCGCCCGCCCGTCAGCGAATGGAGCGGCGCAGCGTCTGGGACGGCGCTTCGCCGAACTTGTGCTTGTAGGCGGCGGTGAAGTGGCCCAGGTGCGTGAATCCCCAGCGCATCGCCACCCCGGTGACCGTCTCGTCGCGGGAAGCCCCCTCGAGCAGTTCGGCGCGAACGCGTTGGAGGCGGATCGACTTCAGGAACGCCGCGGGGCTCGTGTCGCGGAAATTCTTGAAGCCGGAATAGAGAGCGCTGATGCTCACGCCCGCGTGTTCCGCGACGTCCGCGATGCTGACCTGCTCGCCTGCATGGGCGTGGATGTACTCCTCGGCGCGGCGCACGTAGTAGGGGGCCATCGGCGGCGTCGGGCGCCGCAGTTCGTCGCTGAGGCTGTTCGACTGTCCGAACAGCAGGGCGCTGACCAGCATCTGCTCCAGGTTGGATCGCGCCGCCGGCGACGCCAGCATGCCGCTGTCGTGGGCCGCCTCGCTCACCAGAAGCTCGATCAGGCGGCGCCAGGGCTCGATCTGGGAACCATCGAGCGCCATCCTGGGGGCGAACTTCACCGGCTTCGACAGGTCCCGTCCGAGATGCTGTCCGCAATGCCGCTCCAGCAGGGAGCGGTCGATCTGCACGATGATCTGGTCGCACCCCTTGTGCCCCAGCAGGTGCAGCGGCTCGGTGGGCGTGACCACGGTGCCCACGCCCGGGCTGGAATCGACGGTGGTGTCTCCGCAGCGCACGACGCACGAGCCCGAGATCGGCATCTGAACCAGGTAGGCGTTCTCCATGCGTCCGGGGCGGACCTCCACGGCGGCGCCGTAGCTGAGGCGGTGCAGCGAAATCGATCCCAGCGTGACGCGGTACATGCGCGTGTCCACGGCGTCCCCGGTGTCCAGGACCCGGAGCTCGTGCGGCGAAAGCACCTCGCCGACGCGGCTGCGGGCCTCGTCGGGGTCGTGCGTTTGAAACAGCTGGCGCGACAGCAGTGCCTGGGACCGGAAGGTCTCCGCAAACCCGGAACTTGGCATCCCTTGTCTCCTTGTCGGTCGACCCGTGCGGCGCATCGACGCGCGTCCGGGCATCTTCTCGTCAGCACCTTCCGCCCGCCGGCTGCCTTGCGTGGCTCGCCCAAGGCACCGGCTTCAATGCAGGCGAACCCAAAAAAATGATCATGATTGAAAATGATCTAGCTCATATCAATCCAAAATACCATGAAGCGCGGGGAAGTGGCATCGGGACATCCCGCAGCCCCCGAGGGGGCGGTTGCCGCAGCCCTGCCGGTAGTGAAGCCGGACTCCGCCCGCTTGTGGCGGCAGCGTGCCGGGCAAGGCACTCTCCGGCCGAGCGGGCGCCCGGGAAGGAGGAGGAGCCGCTGCGCGGCGGGTGCCCTGGCTTCCTGCCCGGATCGAGGCCCGACGCGCTCCGCGGCCGGCGCGCCCCGCGCGCTGGCACACGGCACATGCGATGTGCCATGGACGGGGCCGAGGAACCCGACACACATCAAGAAGATGTAGACCCGGGATAGCCGCTGCAAAAAGCGGATGGCGTGCTGGAGGGGGTGCTGAGATGCTATGCACCAAGAGACAACTCCGCTTGCGAAGGACCGGGCCGCGAAAGCAAAAGAGCCCGGCCGCGCATGACCTCACTCGGTCCTGAGTCCCGCCCGGCCCCGCCGCAGGCGGAGGAGTCTCCCGTACTCCACGTCCTTAGAAGGTGCCGAGAATGCCAAATACTGATTCCGAATTGATCCAGCGCGCGAGAGAGATCGCTCCGCGCATCCGAGCCCGTGCTGCCGAGGCGGCGGTCCGGCGCAAGCCGCACGACGATTCCATCCAGGAACTGATCGAGACGGGTATCGTGCAGATGTTCGTGCCCAAGCGCTGGGGCGGCGCCGAAGCGAGCCTGTCCACCGCGCTGGAGGTGATCGAGATCATCAGCGAGGCCTGCCCTTCGACGGGCTGGATCGCCGCCTTCTACATCATGCACAACATCTATGTGCCGAAGTTCCCGGAGCGGGCGCACGAGGAGCTGTTCGGGAAGAAGGGCTATGTGCTGCTGCCGGCGGCCTCGGCCCCCAACATGAAGGCGCGCAAGGTGGACGGCGGCTGGGAGTTGAGCGGGCGGGCGCTGTGGGGGTCGGGTGTGATGCATGCCGACTGGGTCATGATCGGCGGCATGGCCGAGGATGGCCAGCAGCGCGGCTTTCTGCTGCCCGTGGCGCAGGTCCAGGTCGAGGACAACTGGCACTTCGCCGGCATGTCGGGAACCGGCAGCAACGACTACGTCGCCACCAATGTGTTCGTGCCGGACCACCGTTCGGCCGCCATGGGCGAGTTCTACGAAGGTCCGACGGCGGGGTCCCGCCTTTACGACAACCCGCTGTACTCGATTCCCTTCTTCGTGCTGGTGTACTGCACCTTCGCTCCGGTGATCGTCGGGTGCCTGAAGGGGGCCTTGCGGGCCTACGAGGAAACCGTCGAGCGCCGGGTCCGCAACTTCACCGGGGCGGTGGTTAAGGAGCAGCAGCATGCCCAGATCATGCTGGGCGAGTTCCAGATCGCCACCCGTGCCGCCGACGAGCTGGCGCGTGCCGTCTACGGCCACGCCGCCGAGATCCTGGCCGGCCGTCCATTCACCGTGGACGAGCGTTTGAAGCTGAAGGGGCTGACGGCCTTCATCTCGAAGCACAGCCGGGAAACCGTGAACGCCATGATGGGCGCCTCGGGGGCGTCCAGCTTCCACAACGACCAGGCGCTGCAGCGCATCTGGCGTGATCTCAACACCGTGTCGGTCCATGCATTCGTCGACTGGGACGCGACCCGCGAACTGCACGGCAAACACCACCTCGGCCTGCCGCTGACCTACCCGCTCTTCTGAGCCCCGGGCGAGGGCGGGCGACCTTGCGGCGGGATGGCTCCGCCCTCCCGTCGCCGCGTCCCGCCGCGCGCTCGGCAGTGCCAGGCGCGAGTCGTTGAACCAGATTGAAAAAGGAATCCGAGATGTCAAACAACGCTGTACTGAATCCCTCGCCGAAGGCGAGCGCCACCGCCGCCGCGGCGCCATCGCACGCCGAGCTCCTGGAGCGCGCCCGCCGGATCAGCCGCAAGGCGGAGGCGCGCGCCGAGCAGACGGACCGCGAGCGCTGCATTCCGCGCGAGACCATCGCCGAGCTCTACGATGCGGACCTGATGCGGCTCGTGCAGCCGCCGCAGTGGGGCGGACTGGGCCGCAGCTTCCACGAACTGTACGAACTGGTTTACGAGCTCGCGCGCGGCTGCGGCTCGACCGGCTGGATCTACTGCGTGCTGGCGGGCCACTCCGTCGTGGTGGGCACCTTCCCCGCCGAAGCGCAGGCCGCGGTCTGGGGCGATGACAGGAAGGCCCTGGTTTCCTCCGCATTCGCTCCCACGCTGCAGGCGAGGAAGGTCGATGGGGGCTACGAGATCAGCGGCAAGTCGCCCTTCTCGAGCGGCACCGACCATGCGAGCTGGGCCTTGCTCGGCGGCGTGGTCCTCGACGAGAAGGGGGCACCGGCGCGCAAGCTGTTCCTGGTCCCCCGCAGCGACTATGCGATCCACGACGACTGGTTCGTGATGGGCCTCGCGGGCACCGGCAGCAAGACACTGGAGGTCGCCGGGGCCTTCGTGCCCGAGGTGCGCGTGGTCGACCTGCAAGACTTCTTCAGCGGCCTGGCGCCGCACAGCCTCCAGAGCGCGATGGTTGGCGCGGCGCGCGGCGGCATCGACAGTTTCGTGGAGAGCATCCGCAACAGCCCCGGCAAGTTCGGCGGGCGGCCGCCGGCGGAGCTGGAGCTGTTCCAGACGGTGGTCGGCAGCGCGGTCGGGGACGTGACCTATGCCTGGGAACTGCTCCAGAAGATCACGTGCGAGTGCGAGCCCATCGTGCTGAGCGGGCAGGCGATGCCGCCCGAGCAGATCCTGCGCAACCGCTCGGCAACCTCCACGATTTCCAGGCTGTGCCTCGGCGCGCTCGAGCGGGTATTCGAGCTCAGCGGGGGCCAGGGGATCTACAACAACCGCCTGTCACGCGCGCTGCGCGACGTCCGGGCGGCGGCCAACCACGCTGCGCTCAATGCGACGCTGGCGGGCAAGGATGCCGGCCTGCTGGCCCTCAAGCGCGGTTAGCCCCTGAAGACAACCCGGCCGCGCGGCCGGCCCTGCCGTCGCACATGGCGTCGGCCCGTGCCGCTGGCGCCCCCACCCACAAGAGCTCCCAAGATGACCCAATTGATTGAAATCGCCAAGCCCCCGGAAATCCCGGACCGGCTCAAGCGCGTGCTGCGCTTCACCCCCGCGCCCGTGAGCATCGTCACCAGCTTCGACGAGTTCGGAGAGCCGGTCGGGCTGGCCATGTCGGCCATCATGCCCGTGGCCCTCGAACCCTGCTCGATGGCCATCTCGATCAACCGCGACGGATCGGCGTACCGGCATGTCCGCGCGGCCGGCCTGTTCTGCGTGAACCTGCTCAACAGCGCCACGGAGCCGCACTTCCGGCCCTTCTGCGACCCCAGGCTGCGGGAGCAGCGCTTCAAGGACCCGGCATGGAAGGTCCACGAGGGGCTCTGGTATCTCGACGACGCGCCGGCGAGCATCTTCTGCAGGATCGAGCAGGTCGCGCAGTACGGAACGCACGACGTGGTCATCGGCAAGGTGTTCGACATGTTCTCGTCCGGCGACCAGGACATCCTCGGCTGGGGCGACGGCTCGCTGGGACGCCTCCTGCCAGTCACGCCCCATTGAGCCTCGCCGGAGACAAGCCATCATGAAGCTGTACGAAGTACCCTGGTCCATCCATCCCCGCCGCGTCGGCGTCTACCTTGCCGAGAAGGGCATCGAGGGCATCGAACGCGTGCAGGTCGCCCCGCCGCCGGACAGGACGCGGCGCATCATCGAAGGCGTGACGATCGCCGGCACCGTCCCGGCGCTCGACATCGGCGACGGGCAGGTCATCGGCTCCTCGCTCGCCATCCTGGAGTACCTGGAGGAACGCTTCCCTTCGCCCGACCTGATCGGCGCGACCCCGGTGGAGCGCGCGCGCACGCGGGAGTTCATCACCGTCATCGAGGAGGCCACCGTCTATCTGCGGATCTGGGCCTTCAACGGCAGCCGGCTGTTCGCGGCCGAGGTGGCGCAGGACAAGGCGGTCGCGCGGGCCGGGATGGCGGCATGGCTCGGCAAGCTGCAGCTGCTCGAGCGCATGGTGGCGGACCGGGGCGGGGCGTTCCTGACCGGCGATCGTCTGACCACCGCCGATTGCGTCGGCTTTGCCTTGCTGCAGACCACGACCGAGCTGTTCGGCGTCCCGATCCCGGAGGACTGCCCCAGCCTCCAGGGCTGGTATCGGCGCTTCTCCGCACGCCCGAGCGCAGCGGTGCCCGACTTCCCGCCGGTGCTCGGGCTGAGCCGGGGGCTGGTCCAGCAGACGCAGGAAGGCTGACCGGTGTCCGCACGGTCCGCCCGGATCCATCGCAAGAACATGAACGGAGTATCCATGGAGACATTCAGCGTCTGGGGAGCAGCGACTGCGAGGGTCGTCGTCGCCCTGTTCTACCTGGTCACGGCCCTCGGCCTGGCGAAGGACTTCAAGATGGTCACGGGACTCATGGCGGCCAAGGGCGTGCCGGTGCCGGGACCGCTGCTCATCGTCACGATCCTGGTCTGGGTCGCCGGCGGCGGCGCGCTGATCCTGGGCCGGGGCATCGTGCCTGCGGCGCTGGTCCTGCTCGTCCTGACCGCCATCATCACCCCGCTGAACCATAACTTCTGGGCCGCGCCGGCCCAAGAGCGCGCGAACGAGGTCCAGCATTTCGCGAACAACATCGCGATCATGGCCGGGCTGCTCGCGATTGCCGCGGCGGCGTCCGCACGGCCGCTGTAGGTGCGCGTGCGGCACGCAGAACCATGAGGCAGCCACCATGAGCACTCACCACATTGCCAGCGCCCAGCTGGGTCGCGGCGCACCGGCCCGGAGCGCAGGTGCCGCGTTCGCGGACCGCTGGATCTTCGTCTTCATGGCCGCGCTGTTCGTGGCCACGGCCCTGGCGGGCTTCGTCCCCAGCTCGATCGCCAAGCTCGCTTCCGTGCGCGCGGGCGAGCAGGGGCCGATGCCGCCCGTGCTGCACGTCCATGCCGTGTTGATGGGCGGCTGGCTGGCCCTTCTGCTCGTGCAGTCCGTCCTCGTGGCCACGGGCGCGCCCTGGCTGCACCGGCGGCTCGGCATGCTGGCCTTGCTGGTGGCTCCCGCCATGGTCCTCAGCGGCGTCCTGCTCGTGCCCGTCGTCGACCGGCCGATCCACCAGATGCTGGCGGCGCCCCCGGCCGGCACCGAACCCGCCCTTCTGCAACTGCTGCAGGCGTGGATCCCGAACCGGCCCCTGTCGCAGATCCGCGCCGGCGTCGTGTTTGCCGTGCTGATCGCCTGGGCCCTGTGGGTGCGAACCGGTGATCCGCAGACACACAAGCGCCTCCTGGTCCTGGCCACGGTCTGGCCCTTGGGCGCGGGCATCGACCGCATCCCGCTGCCTGGCACCTACCCGGAAAGCCCGGCCGCGTCCGACCTGTACACGCTGCTGTGGGTGGCGCCGCTGTTCGTCTACGACCTGGTCCGGCACCGCAGGGTCCCGCGCGCCTGGTGGATCTGGCTCGCGGTGTGTCTTCCGCTGTCGGCGGCCGTGCACCTGCTATGGGGCTCGGCCTGGTGGATGGCCCACGGGCCGGAGATCCTGGGCCTGCGCTGACCGGGCCCCAAGACCGCCGCCAGCACCCGGGGGCGCGGTGGCCACGTTCATCGCCGCGGCCGGGCCGGCCTGACGGCACCATTCTTCCGAGGAGCATCATTCCCATGAACATCACGACCGAGCAGATCTTCACCGAGGCGCGAAGCCAGAACGGCTTCCTCGACGCGCCGGTGCCCGACGCGATGCTGCGTTCCCTCTACGACCTCATGAAATGGGGGCCGACGTCCGTCAACTGCCAGCCGGCGCGCGTCGTCTTCGTGCGTTCGGAAGCGGAGAAGGCCAGGCTCGTGGAATGCGTGAGCCCGGCCAACCAGCCCAAGGTGCGTTCCGCGCCCGTGACGGCGATCATCGGCATGGACATGGCGTTCCACGAGCAGTTGCCCAGGCTGGTGCCGCACGTCGACGCGCGCAGCTGGTTCGCGGGCAACGCGCCCATGATCGAAGCCACGGCGTTTCGCAATTCGTCGATGCAGGCCGCCTACCTGATCATCGCGGCCCGGGCGCTCGGACTGGACTGTGGCCCGATGAGCGGCTTCGATGCCGACCAGGTCGACGCGCAGTTCTGGCCCGGCACGCAGGTCAGGACGAACGTGCTCTGCACGTTGGGCAAGGGCGACCCGTCCAAGGTCCATCCGCGGCTGCCGCGCCTCGCCTTCGACGAGGTCTGCCGGCTCGCCTGAAGGGCAGGCTTCGCCCGGCGCGGGTCTGCTGTCCCGGACCCGCGCGGGCCTCGCGCGGGCCTTGACCTGGGTCAATGGGACGGCCACGGGCTGTCCTCGGCGACGCGGTGTCCGCCGGCCGGCTTGGCGGGTTTCCGCTTCGGGCGCAAGGCGCTGCGATGGACAGCGCGGGCCTGCTCCCGAAATCGCCCCCAATTGGGAGCAATTTCGGGCTGGCGCCAGCGGGCGCGAATCCGGAGCATCGGGCTCAGATGGAAGCTGGGCGGATGGCTCGATATGGATTCGGAACGGTTGGAACTCTCCACCATGCTGCTGCTTGCCGTGCTCGGGGGCATGACCTACGAGGCGGTGGCCCGCGAGCATGGCATGACGCGCACCGGGGTCGAGCGGCGCGTCAAGGCGCTCGTGCTCCGGCTGGTCCGCGAGATCGGCGTCGAGGGCCTCAACGAGAGCCGCGCGGTGTTCGTGCGCACGCTGCGCGCGCACCGGCTGGCCATCGAGTCGGCCCTGCAGCGGTATGGGCCCATGGCGCCGGCCGGGAAGACGGATGCGCCCGTGATCCTCTCGGACGAGGACATCCAGGCCGCCATGCGGCGCGCGCGGCTGCACACGGCGACACCCGAGCGGGACGTGGCCATGGTGTGGATCCTGCTCGCGACCGGAGCGCGGCCCCTCGAGGTCGCGCGCATGCAGGTGCGGGACTACCTGAACGACGATGGCACCGTCAGGCTGCATTCCGAGGTCCGCGCCGAGGTGGCGGTGAACCGCCGCAGCCGCCCCCTGTACTTCACCAGCGTGCCGGCGCGCGAGGCCATCGACGCCTATCTCGCGGTGCGGGCCCCGGGATCCGCCGGGGCCCAGCCGCTGGCTTACCGGGGGCTGGACCCGGTGCAGGCACTCTTCCTGACGCAGGAAGGCGCTGCCTTTCCGATAGAGCGCATTCCGACCGCATCGGGCATGCGCTACCTCTGCGAGGAGATCCACTATGCCTATCGCAAGATCTTCCGGCGGATCGGCATCCCCGGCCTGTCGGCGCAGAACGTGCGCCACACGGTGATGCACCGCCTGGTGCGCCGGGGCGCGGACGAGGAGCAGATCGGCGAGCTGCTGGGGATCCGCGACGTGCGGCCGCCCCGGTGCCCGCGGCCGAGCCTGGAGCAGCTCATGGAGGGGCTGGTCTAGGGGGCGTGCTCGCTGCCCGGCAAGTCCCGGTTGCTCGCGGAGCGTTCACCTACGCCGCGGGGCCCGGCGCCCTGCGGCATGGCAGGAGGGTGGGGTCCGGCCTGCAGGAGTGCCGACGGCGCATGCGGGCAGCGTGACGACTGAGACCAGGATCGGACCGGGGACCGATGGCGGTCGCACCGGGGTGCGATTTGCCATGGCGAGGCGCGGCCGTTCGCACAACGGTCGAACTTTGCGTGAACATGGCAGTCCCACCGTCCCGGGAGTGCATGACGATGCTTCGTTGCGGCAACCAGATACGCCTGACCCGGCGCGAGGCCGAGGTCTTCAAAGAGATCACCGACTTCGAGCCGGCGGACATCCGCACGCTCGCCGATCTCGAGCGCTATGTCGCGCAATGCAAGGGCTACTACCATGGAACGTCGTATGCCACTGCCTTTCTGCACTGGCTCATCGACGGACAGCTCGACGCATGCGTCGGGCGTCCGGATGCGCGCCAGGGCGGCCGCTGAGGCGGTAGCGGCGTCGGCGGCGTCCGGCTGAAGGACGGGGCCTCACATTCCGGCCCGCGGCCATGGCGAACCGGGGGTATCCGGGAGGCGGTCAGCGCGCGCGAATGTCACTTATAGAGGGTGCACTCATAGCGAGTGCGCTTATAGCGAGTGCTCTCATATCGAGTAGCTCCATAGCAAGTGATCCGATAGCGTACGGATCAAAGGAGTGCTATGGAACTGGAATACGACCCCCTCGTGTGCTTTGGGCGCCACCTGGCAGCGACGCGCCGCAACGCCGGGGTGTCGCAGGAGGCGCTGGCCTACGACAGCGGCATGTCGAGGAGCTACCTCAGCGAGATCGAACGAGGCTTGCGCAACGTGGCGCTGCGCAACATCTGCGTGCTTGCAGAGACCTTGAGGGTTCCCCCGTCGGCGCTGCTGGAGTTTGACCGCACACCCTCCGCCGACAAGGCGCGGCGCAGTCCCAAGCAGCGCAGTGGCGCGCGGCTGGGCGACGAGGTGGCCACGAAAGGCGGGAGAACGGGGTTGGAGCGCGGAAAGAAGGGCAGGGCGGGGTGAGTGCGGCGTTTGTTGGCGCGCCAGCCCGCTGTCCAGTCGGGGCCGGGCGAGCGCCGATGCGCCCGTGCGCGCCGCATGGGCGGCGCGCAGGGCGTTCGGTCTCTGGCGGGCGGCGGGCTCAGCCTGCCGCCGATGGCCGCACCGCCGGGGCGGTGTCCTCTGCGGCGAGCGCGTGCGTGCCCGTGTCGGTCTTGTCCGCGGCCTTGCGGGCGCGTTCCCTGAAGGACTTCTCTGCCTGGGCGTAGGCGTCACTCTCCATCAGGCGCCTGACCTGGGGCGCTGCGGGCTCTTCTTCCATTTCCGGCAGGCAGGCCACGGCGACGTTGCGGCCTTGGCCCAGCGTCTCGGCGACCGCCCTCGGGAACGAAATGAACACGGCCCGCAGCAGGCTGCGCACGGCCCTGCCGATGCGGCGGTTGCGTGTCTCGCGGCTTTCATGGAGCCGGATGCAGCGCTGGCAGCACAGGTACAGGCCGCGATGGCGGCGCCGGAGCGTCTCGTCGCGTTCGAGTTCCGTCAGGATCTCCGCGGCGAGGGTCTCATCGCGGCGCACTTCGGGGTAGAACTCCACCCAGATCTTCTCTTCCTGCCGCTCGATGGTTTCGAGCCGGTGACGGGCAGGGGACTTCTCTTGGGGCATGGCTAAGCCTCCCGTGGTTGGTGTTGAACATCGGAGGACGCAGGGCCGCCCGGCGTGGCCGCGGAGGATCGCGAACGGCGCGGCGGCGGCGCCGTGCGTGCAGCGGGCTGCAGGCTTCAGCGCCGGAAACCCGAACGCGCCTGTTCGGCGATCCTCATCCATCGGCTGGCGATCCGTTCAAGGTACGCCAGGTCATCTGGTTCGATGTCGCCCAGCCTGCGCCGCTGGACGATCACGGCCCTCACGAGCCCCGGGTCGTCCTTCGCGAGCTGGACGACCGTGGCTGCGATCTGCCTGCGGTAGCGGTCGATCATGCGATCAGGCCTGGGCCGTGGCAGACTCGGCCTGGTCTTGCCGGGGAGCTTGCGCCGCCGTGCCGGACCAGGGCTTGAACAACATCGGAATCCGGCGGGGGGCCGGGAGCTGCGCGGCGCGCGACCCGGATCCGCCCAACAGCACGCACACGGCGCGCTGGGCTCTCATCACATTCGTGATCATGGTGTCCTCCTTCCATGAAAAAAGGGGGACACCGCTCCCCATGCCGGGGAAACATGTTCCCCGTCTGGGATGCCTCAGCGGGGCCGAGGCGCTTTGCGGCGATACCTGGCGGCACGCCATGAACGCCTGCGCCCTGGCGGGTGCGGCACTCGCTCTGGGCCGCATGGCGCAGCGACCGAAGCCGCTGCCCCATCCGGCACGCAGTGGCGCGCCTCAAGGAGAGGACGCGCCACGGTTCGCGGTCCGGCGCAAGGCCGGACCGGGTCTCTGGTCATTCGCATGACCGGGCCGGACGGATCCGGCGCACTGCAAGGCGAGTAACGATCGCGACGCCAGCGAGGCTGGACTTCATTGGGCCTGCGTGCAGGCCCCGATGAAGGCTGGGTGGACTCGATGCCCACGGGTAGCCATGGCACTATCGGTCCGCTTGGCCGCAGGCCGCAAGCGGGGCGCGGACACGCGCCACGTTTCCGTTCCGAAGGGCACGCGGCAGCAAGCGCTTCGGGGTGGCGACGAGCGACGCACCGTGCGGCGGCCGGGCGGGGGACCCGGACCCGCGGACGGACGGACCCACGGGCCGCCGGGTCCCGCCAGCCCATGCGCCGGTCCTGGAGGGGCTGGCAACGCGCCTGCGCCAGGCCGGGCCGCGGGGCGATACGATGCGCGGGGCCGGGCCCGCCCCGCATTCTTCCACTCCATGTCTCGCGAGCGATATGCCACAGGCGCTGCACTATCCCACCATCGAATTCAACGATCTCGACGCGCTCAAGCGCTCGCTGCTGGTCTGGGACCGCGTGCACCGCATCGTTCCCGGCGGATACGTCCCGCAGGACCCGCCGGAGGTGGCGACGGCGGTGGCCGAAGGGGTCATCCTGAACCTGGCCGTCGATGCCGCGGAGAAGTCGAGCGCGGCCCACCGCTTCCTGGACTTCTACGCGCTGCGGGAGTCCCAGCGGACCCGCCTGGCCTGGCCCGCCGGCTTCTCTTCCGAGGCGTTCACCCGCATCAATCCGGACAAGATCGACGCCAAGCTCCTGCCGCTGTTCGAGCAGCTGGCGCAGCGCCTGACCGCCGACGGCTTCCTCGAGGTGCCCCACGAGCATGCCGGCGGCTACATGTTCTACCTGGCGGCCTCGGTGGCGCAGCGCCGCGCGCTGGAGCTGACCACGGACTCCTCCGACTGCTGGGCCGTCGGGACCTATTTCGCGAACGACGGGGCCTTCACCGAGGCGGTTTCCGACGAGCGTGCCGACGCCTACCTCGCGAACCTGGCGGTCGTCGATCTTCTTCCCAGGGACCTCGCCGAGGTGCCCATCGACACCATCCTGCGCTACCGCGAGGACACGGTGGAGCTCCGGCATGCGTTTCAACGGGAGCTGCAGCAGCTGCAGGCGGAGATCTCCCGCTGCAAGAACAAGCAGCACGCCCGCTACATCGTGGCGGACTTCGTGCGGCGCTTCGAGCGGGCGAAGGCGGAGTACCGGGCGTCGCTGGGCTTCTTCCGGAAGGAGGGCGTATACAGCATCCTGTCCGTGGGGCTGCCCGTCGCGGCTGCCTTCCTCTCGCTCCCGGGGCTCGGGGGCGGCGGTCCGTACACGCCGTTCGGGCTGGGCGTGGGCACGCTGGCGGGCGCCGTGGCGGCCCTCGCGACGCGTGAACTGGTCCGCAAGCCGAAGTCGGTGGGGTCGTACCTGGTCGACGCCGAGCGGCTGACCCGCACGCCGAGCCTGCTGCTGCACCGCAAGTTCGAGGAGTTCATGAACGACTAGGGTCCCGCCGCCCTTGCTTCCGGTCGGCGGGGGCGGAGGGTAGGGGCGCGGCACAGGCGCCGCTAGGCCGGGGCCGGGGCCGGGGGCGGGGGCTGGTCGATGCGTTGCGCGTAGCGAAAGCTCAGGCTTTGCTGCTCTCCCGACACGGCGGCCGTTCCGCTGAGGTCGCGCACGCGGGCCTGGCTGCGGCCGTAGGCCTGGACATGGCCGGCCGTCCCGCCAATGTGCGGAAAGAAGGGGACCTCGCAATGGCCTTGCTCGATGAGCGCGCGGTCCTGGTCGTGCATCGGGAGCACGATCTGGTGCAGCACGTTGGAGAACTGCAGCACGAAGATCAGGTAGGGGCAGTCGGCATGGCCGGGGCGCCGGCGCAGCAGGGCGTACTGGAACTGGTCATTGGGCATCGGGCCCGGAAGAAACTGCTCCAGCAGCCGCAGCGGGCGGTAGGGATAGCTTTCGAAGGTGTGCGCGGGCGCCAGGATCCAGCGTTTCAGGTGATCGCATTCACCCGCCTCGGGCTCGGGCATGACGGCCAGCGCCATCTTGACGAGGCATTTGAAGACGCCCATGGGCACGTAGGGCTGGCGCTCGAGCTGCAGCGTGACGGTGCGCGTCTCCTCGTCCAGGCGGTGGCGCGGGTCCTTCTCTCCGAGGCGGATCGCCAGGTTCCGAGGGCCCCGCGCGTCGATGCGCATCTGGTGGTCGCGGGACTTGAACGAAGGCAGCCCCTTGCCCGTGACGCGCCCGGTGGCGCGCATGGGCAAGGTCCACTTGGCGTAGTCGTCCTCGACCATGCGCGCGAAGTGCCGGTTGCACGCGTCGCACTCCCGGCGGTCGATCAGGGCCTTGTTGCCGATCTGCTCCGGAAACGCATGGGCCTTGTCCCGGAAGGACGTCTCGGGGTCGGTCCTGCCGCAGTAGCGGCACCGCCGCGGCGAGAGATCGCCGCCGAGGTACTGCGGCCTGGACGTGGAGCGCAGGAGGCCATGCGCGATTTCGTCGTAGCGCTCGTCATACCACCGGGCCGCGGCTTCGTTCTCCCTGGTCGCGGCGGAAGCGTCCCCGCTCTCCTCGCGCAGCACGATGGCGGCGGAGTCCGGGTGGCGCGCGAGGTACGTGGCCAGGCATTCGGCGGTGCGCGGCACGAACACGACGTCGGTGAGGCCCGCCGTGGCCGCGAGTTCCTCCAGCAGATCCGGGTCCACGCCGGCGGCGAGCAGCGGTCCCGGCAGCCGGCCGACGCGGATCCGCTCCGTGACCAGGTAGAGCACGTGCCCCTCGAGGTCGCAGCGGTTGTCGCGCTCGAGCAGCCCGAGCGCGTCGGCGTCGCAGAGCCCGTCCAGCAGTTCCCGCAGGGTCTTCTTGCACGGGGCCGCGATGCCCATGTCGATGGCTCCGCGCTGGGCGAGCAGGTAGGAGCAGGTCAGCCACCCGGCGGCCAGCGCCGCGGGCTGCTCCGAGAGCGCGGGCGTGTGGATGCGGCGGGCGGCCGCCGTCGGGCGGCCTGGGGCGGGGCTGGGCGATGAAGGCATGGAGCGGAATCCGGGATGCGCCGCGCAGACCAGCTGCTCTTGCACCGTTCCTTCCGGCGCACCCCCTTTTGCGCCTATCGTAGCGCGGCTGTCGTGCTCCGCCGGGATGCGCGGGCCGCGGTGGCGGCGTGTGCCGGTCGCCGGACGCCGCGGACAGCGGGCCTGGCGCCGGGCGGACAGCGACATGGCGCCGATATCGCCTCGATTTCAGCGGCATTCCGGCTTGCGCCGCGCCGCATGGCGGCCGACGATGGGGCAAGCCATCCCTTCGCCCATGGACATCCAGCGGTTCGCCATCGCCGGCAGCGAATTCGATGCGGACGATCCCCGTCTGCAGGAGGCGCTCGCGCTGGCCTACGAGTCGCCGCAGCGGCCGCGGTGCCTGTGCTGTCCCGAAGGGGTGGAGATGTATGTCGCGCGCCACCGACAGTTCGTGCTCAAGCGCGTGCCGGGCTCGGGAGGGCGGCACCATCCCGGATGCCCGTCCTACGAGCCCGATGCGCACCAGTCCGGCCTCGGCGAGCTCCTGGGCGAGGCCGTCGTCGAGTCCAGCCCGGGATGCTTCGAACTGCGCGTGAGCTTCCCCTGGAGCCGCGTGGCGGGCCGCGCGGTGCCGCGCGGCGAGGCGCAGGATACCGCCGAGGTGGCCGTCGGGCGGCGGCGCATGACCCTGCGGGCGCTGATGCACTTCCTGTTCCAGAGCGCGGGCTTCAACCGCTGGTCGCCCGCCATGGAGGGCAAGCGCAACCAGGGCGTCCTGCACAAGTACCTGCTGGAGGCCTCCGAGAGCATCACCATCCGGGGCGTGGCGCTGGCCGAGCGGCTGTACGTGCCCGAGCCGTTCTCGGAGAGCGGGCGCGAGGAGGCCGCGCGGCGGCGCAGGGAGAAGCTGGCCGTGCTGCATCCACGCGAGGGGCAGAGCCCCCTCGCGCTCGTGCTCGGTGAATTCAAGGCGTGCGACGCGACGGCGCTCGGCCGCCGGCTCTGGATCAAGCATGCGCCGGATGCCCCCCTGCTGGTGGCGACCCGGACCTGGGAACGCATCGAGCGTGCGTTCGCCCCGTTGTTCGAGGCCTGCGACGCCGACACCGGCAGACGGGTCCACCTCGTCATCGCGGCGCTGATCCGGGCGCGGCGCGAGCACACCTACGAGGTCGACGCGGCGAGCCTGATGCTCACCAGCGAGCAGTGGATTCCCGTGGAGGGCGTGCACGAGCTGGGCCTGCTGCATGCCCTCGTCGCGCAGCGCCGGCGCTTCGTCAAGCCGCTGCGCTACGACGCCCGGACGGCGGCCGCCTTCCCCAATGCGCTGCTGCTGGACGCCGGCGGCCAGCCCCTGCCGCTGCACGTGGTCAGTGCCTTCATGCCGGCGAAGGACCGCGCGACGAAGGAGAAGATGGCGCAGGCCGCGGGTGCGTGGATCTGGCGCCTCGACGAGCCCATGCCCGCGTTGCCAGAGGCGCGTTTGGCGCCGCCGGGGGGCGGCATGCGGGCGCTGCGCGGGGCGGGGCCGTGAACGGAGGGCAGGCGGGCCGGACGGCCTGGGTCCATGGGCCTACTTGCGCGGGAGCATGCCGGAGACGATCAGCGTCAGCGCGGCGCGCAGGTCGCGCAGCCCGCGCGCCATGCTGGGATGCGGGTGGGAGCGCAGCCACAGGTCCAGCTCTCCGTAGAACACGGAGCGCACGACGCGCGTCGCGAGCATCGGGTCCACGGTGCTGGCGAGCTCGCCCGAACGGATCGCGGCCTCGAACAGGTTGCTGAGCTCCCGCTGCACGATCTCCTTGCGCCGGTCCACGCTCACGCTTTGCGGCGTCGGGCCGATGTCCGCGTTGCCGCGCTCATGCAGCTTCAGCAGGCCGATCGGGGCCTCGGTGCTGAAGAAGCGCAGGAAGGGCTCGTACCAGCGCAGCAGCCGGTCGATCAGCGGGCCGGGCTTCTTGACCGCCGCCGAGGATTCGGCGAGGACGTCGTCCATGTCCTCGTTGAACACGAGAAACAGCAGATCGCGCTTGTCCTGCGCGTAGAGGAAGACCGTCGCGTGCGAGACCTCCGCGAGCTGGGCGATCTCCCGCGTGGTCGCGCCGTCGAAGCCCTTCGAGATGAACACGCTGCGCGCCGCGGTCTTGATGCGATGCAGCTTGTCCTGCTTGTGGCGTTCGCGCAGCCCGGCGGGCTTGTGGGGCTGCGGCTTGACGCCCGGCGCCTTTGCGCCGCGACGCTGTGCCTTTGCCGGTGACCTGGAGGGAGCGGGATTGGAGGAAGCCATGTTCTGTGGTGGAGCCGGCCGGGTGGGGCCATGACTGGGGTGGGAAAACGGTCCAAGGGGCCTGGGCCGGCAAGGCCCGCCGGCCGCGGGCGGTGGCGACCCCTCTAGGCGATCGCCCGCTCGCGCGCGCGGTCCTCGCCGAAGAGGTCGAAGACCACGCCGCGCAGCCACTGGTTGACGGGGGAGCGGTGCACCTTCGCATGCCAGAAGGCATTGATCGAGATCTCGGGCAGGGCCACGGGATGCGGCCGGGACGTCAGGCCGAACGGCTCGGCGAGCCGGTCGGCGAGCTTGTCCGGCACGGTGGCGATCAGGTCGGTGCGCTGCAGGATGTGGCCGACGCTCACGAAATGGGGGATGGTCAGGCGCGTGGTGCGGTCGACGCCGGCCCGGCGGATCAGCTCGTCCACCGTGCCGTGGCCGGTCCCTGCCGAGACGATCACGAGGTGCTGGGCGGCCTTGATGTCGGCCAGCGACAGCCGCTTCCGGTCCAGTGCGTGGCCCTGGCGGAACAGGCAGACATAGTGCTGCCGGAACAGCCGCCGCTGGAAGAAGCCCGCCTTGAGCTGGGGCAGGAGACCGATGGCGAGATCCACCTTCCCGGACTCCATGTCGTCGCGCAGGTTGACGGCGGTGTTGCGTACCGTGTTCAGTGTGGCGCCCGGCGCTTCGCGGGTCAGGCGCTCCACCAGCGCGGGAAGGAAGACGATCTCGCCGATGTCGGTCATCCCGATCGTGACCGGACGGTTCAGCTTCGCCGGGTCGAAGTCATTCTGCTGGTTGATGCCGCTGTGGATCATCGCCAGGGCGTAGCCGACCGGCTCGGCCAACTGCTCGGCGAAGGGCGTGGGGACCATCCCGGAGGAAGTGCGCAGGAACAGTTCGTCCCCGAACAGCCGGCGCAGCTTGGCCAGGGAGTTGCTGACGGCGGGCTGGGTGAGGTTGAGGTTGTCCGCGACCTTGGAGACCCGCCGCTCCACCATGAGCTGGTGAAACAGCACCAGCTGGTTCAGGTCGATGTCAGAGAGCTCCAAGGGATGTCCTCTCCACCGGGGTCGTGATGGACGCGGGCCTGCGCGCGGGCCGCGCGGCGCAACCCGTCCCGGCCCGCGTTCCGGCAGCCCCATGCTTCGGGCCGCCACTGTTTCTGCTGCTCAAGATGCTGTCTCCGTTGTGGACCCCAGGGGCCCTTATCACATGAACTGACTAGGATTATAAATAACCATGCTCATGTAAAGGATGAATCGGGCTGGGCGGAAGTTTTTGCGGCGTGCGCATCGGGGCGCAGGGCAGGGCGGGGCCGGCGGGGCCGGACAACGCAGAGTGATGGCGCGCAAAGGGCCTGGATGCGCGCAGCGGCGCGGGCTGGCGCGGGACGGCGGGTGGCCTTGCATCGCCCTGCGGCGGGGAGAGCCGGTGCCGCGCAGGCGGGTTCCGGGGGCGGAAGCGGGGCAACATCATTCGGAGTGATGTTGCACATTCAAGCGATTCTATTGGCTGATCTGCTGCGGGAGTCAATCATGGCGTTTGTTCGGTGCATAACAAAAAGCCAGCCCCACGCAGCATGGAAGTCCTCGTTCAGCCCCTCAATCGTGTCGTCCAGGTCGAGCCTGGGGCGAACCTCCTCGACGCCTTGCGCGCACGGATAGGAAATTCAACCGCATGAGGCCAAGTATGGCACGAGTTTTGGGCCTCGAAACACGTTCGGCCAAGGAAGGTTGAGCGCTCGCTTGCCGCTCAATGGCAAGAGCTTGGGAGGCAGTATGCATTTGGGCCTGGCGCGCGCGCAGCTGCTTCCCCGCAGCGATGGATACCGCCGCTTCACTGGGTCACCAATTGACGCGCTGGTCTACCTCGTCGGGTTGAGCTGCCAGATCCCAATCCGGCTCGCCTTGCGCACCATCATCCACCGGCGCGTCGCAGCCCTCCCACAGCGGTGGCCCGCGTGCCGGGGTGATGTGCGGGGGGGCAGACTCCACCCCGATGTGGTTCAGGATGTGGCGGATTTCGGCGCTGTGGGTGATGAAGGCAATGATGCGCATCTGCCCACCGCACATGGGGCACAGCAGCGGAAATGCCTCGTAGATGCGGGCAATCAGCACCGCCCACAAGTAATGCGCCGCTCGCTTCGGGCGTGCTTCAGGTTCGGGTGTGGGTGTGGCCGCGTTGCCCGGCGCCGCCACCCCAGGTACGCCCGCGCCAGGTTGTGCAGTCTCCACCGTGGCTGGTTGCGACGCAGCAGGCTGAGCCAGCGCCGTTACCGCCGCTCTCAGCGGCGAGTTTGGTGCCAGCACACCAAAGTAGCGGTGCCGGTGGGTGCGTGGCGGTGGCACCAGCGCGGCGATGCGGTCGATCAGTTCCAGCGGTGTGAGGTGCAGCTCATCTGCCTTGGCACCACGCTTGTCACTGGTGGGCTCGCTGCGCTGTTTGGCACAGCGGTACACCAGTTTGCTTCCCTCTTTGCGTAGGCGCTCCATGGAAAACGGTGGACGCGCGCAATAGCGCAGCAGCCGCTCCAGCGCAGCGCGGTCGTGGGCTTCGATGCAGACACCGGCGTCCACCGAGAAGCCGCTGTGTTTGTAGCCCAGCATGTCTTTGGCGTCACAGTTCTCCAGCAGGCCCCGAGCAACGAAGGCGCGCAGGATGCGTTTTTGCAGTGTGGTCTGCACTGGGGCCACGGTAGCCGCATCGATGCCGGTGGCCGCGTGAAAGATGACACCCGGCGATGAGATTCGAGGGGTCGCATCAGCATCGCCCTCGCCCTCCACTTCCTCAAACACCCCGTCCACCACACAAACGTGGAAGTGGACGTGTTCATTGAGGCTGGAGCCGAATCGGTGAATGAAGGCGATGGCACCGATGTGCAGGCCTGCCTTGTCCATATGGGCCGCACCGGGGCTGTGGGTCTGCAGAGTTTGTGCGATCACCCGCAGAAAGATGCGCAGCACCATGCTCAGCACCGCTCCGTCGCGTTGCATGAAGTACCGCAACCTCTTGGGCACGGAGAGCACCCACTGGCGCACCGGCAGGCGGGGGAAAACGTGGTCGCTCAGGTGTGCCGCCGTCTCCACCATCCGCCGCGTGGTGCACGAGGGGCAGACTCCCCGGCCTTTGCAGGAGAAGGCTACAAAGTAGTCGTGCCCACAGTCGCCGCAGCGAGCGCGGGCAAAGCCATGGGCAAAGATGCCGCACTCAAGATACTTGGCAAACGCTTTGCGCACGAAGGGCTTGGGGGTGTGGTGGTCGCCCTGGCCGTCGAACTGACCCGCGCTGGCCAACTCTAGCCAGGTCTCGTAGTGCTCGGCTACCATTTGGTAGAGCAGCGTGCGTTCGGGGTGGCGTGGGTTGTAGAGCTTGGGCTTGGAAGTGGCTGACATGAATACTGTACAAATGCACAGTATTCTGCGGCGATTGTTTGGGTACGCAAAGCACAAGGCCCGAACCGTCGCCAGTTCGGGCCTTGTCAGGGTAGCTTGGCTGCGGACTTACTTGCGCGCAGGCGGCACATCCGTGCAGCTGCCATGCGCCACTTCCGCCGCCATGCCGATGCTCTCGCCCAGCGTCGGATGCGGGTGGATGGTCTTGCCGATGTCGACAGCGTCCGCACCCATCTCGATGGCCAGGGCGATCTCGCCGATCATGTCGCCCGCATGCGTGCCGACCATGCCGCCGCCCAGGATCTTGCCGTGGCCCCGGCCAGCATGGCCGTCTCCTGATCCTGCTTCGGGGCTGTCGTCGAACAGCAGCTTGGTGACGCCTTCGTCGCGGCCGTTGGCAATGGCGCGGCCCGAGGCCGCCCAGGGGAACAGGCCCTTCTTGACCTTGATGCCCTGCTGCTTGGCCTGGTCTTCGGTCAGGCCCACCCAGGCCACTTCGGGGTCGGTGTAGGCCACGCTGGGGATCACGCGGGCGTTGAAGGCGGCGCTGGCCAGTTCCTTGTTGCCCTGCAATTCGCCGGCGATCACTTCCGCCGCCACATGCGCCTCGTGCACCGCCTTGTGCGCCAGCATGGGCTGGCCCACGATGTCGCCGATGGCGAAGATGTGCGGCACATTGGTGCGCATCTGGATGTCCACGTTGGGGTCTCCTCGTTTTCAGTGCAATAAGTGACGGTACGAAAAGCTAGCACTGGCGCGGAGGTGGTGTTGGTAGATCGTTGATTTCATTGACTTTCCTGTTCACTTTCAAATCTGCGATTCGTGGCGTCAAACCGTGGTCGGTTTCATCCATTGGTGCCAGTTATCGATGCATTTGGCCGCGAAGGCAGGATTTGGTCAGCATAGCGGTCAACCGGGAAGCGAAACACACCCCGCAAGTTGATGCTCTCCAGCCTGGTGGGCGCAATCTTCCCGATCAGTTCCGGTGGAATGACCTGGCGGCGGTTCGACCAGCGATCCAGGACCGCCTGCATCTGTGAGGTATTCCACGCCATCACGATGTTGGCCATCAGGCTCAACGCATCGGCCACAGCCTGCATTTCATCGACACGTTTGGCCTGCGCCGGGCTGATCCGGCCGGTATAAATGGCGCGCTTGAGGGCGTTAACAGCCTCGCCCCGATTGAGCACCCGGCGCAACTCGTTCCTGAAAGCGTCCTTGACAAAGTAGTCAGCCAAAAACGCCGTACGCAGCAACCGCCCCAATTGCACGCCAGCCTCATAGATTGGATCGCCCTGGGCGGCAGAACCGAACCGCGCAAGAGCTGCCACCGCACTGGCATGTCCGCTCATGACCGAGGCTGCCAGGTGCACCAGACTATCCCAATGCTTTTCGATCAAAGCGACGTCGACATTGGCTTCGCACACCGCAGCGATTTCTGCGGGCACTTTGGTGCCGCGTGGCACAAAGAGGTGGCGCTGTTTGAGTTCCTTCAACCGCGGGCAAAGATCAAAACCAAGCAAACGGGCATGTGACATGGCAAAGTCGGTGTAGCCATGGGTATCCACAGCAAGCTGGCTGGTCTCCAGCTTTTCTTGGCGGATGACACCTTCAATGGCCACGCCCGCCTGGCGCTCATTGAGCACAAAGGGCTGCGCATGGAAGATGCCCCACCGGTCTTTTACATGGGAGTAGATTCCAATGGAAGGTGTGTTGCGCCGAGGATCAAGCCGGGCTTGCCACACCCGTTTGGTGGTCTCCATGCTCATCATGTCAGAAGATGCCAAATCGGACCGCCCCCAGGTGGCGGCAATCGGGTGTCGCTGCATGAATTCCAGCACAGCCTGGCAGGCCTGGCTCAGACGCCGTTCGTCCCGCGCCCAGCGCATGGCCTGGCGAATGCTGGTGGCAGACAATTGCGGAATCATGCGCGCGCATTCGACCGCAGTCAGACTGGTGCCGTGGGCCATGATGCCGGCATAGACCATCAGCAGCTCGTCGGTAGAGCGCGGCTCACGTCCGAGCATGATCCAGCTAAAGCGCACCTGGGCGTCAACGGCCAGAATCACTTCCGGCAATTGAACCTCACCGATGCGGTGATCCAAAGCCGCGCGCAGCTTGGTCACTTCTGGGTCTTCGTCCTCTGCGGGCAATGGCGACAAATGGAGTTCATCATCCACGCGCAGTACGCCACTGCGGGCTGCAGCGGCCACCGCATCGACACCGGCAGTTACTCTGGCCAGCAAAGGCTTCAAGAAAGTGGCAGCCTTGCTGGGTAACGATAGACGGGCATAGTGTTTCTTGGACTCTGCCTGCCAACGCTCGTCCGTGAAGAACAAGCGCGCACGACCCCGAAAGCTCAGGCTGTGCTCAATCCAGACCGAGCCATTGCGCACCGCGCGGCGCAGGGCAAACAGGGTGGCCACCTCCAACGCCTGAAACGCCCGTTCCCGGTCTGGGCTGGAGATCGAAACCTGCCAGATCATTCCCAGACTTGGTGCCACCACTTCAACTGGCAGCTTTCTGGATCCTTTGAGATATAAAGCTTGCAGCTTGGCAAGGTACTCGATGGCAGGATGCTCGCCGGTGGCCTGCCAGGGCAGCTTTGCAATGGCGACGAGCAACGACCGCACGGGGCGAATTCCATCAATCAATCCCTCGCGGACCAGGGAGGCCCTGCTCGGTGGTTTGCGTTTCTGGGTTTCGGTGATCAAGGCTTCAAGACGGGCACGCAACTCAGCATCTGGCACCGCACCTTGCGCGCTCAAGGCAACAAGTTCGCCGAGCAGCGTTTTGTACATTGCGGCCCAATTGACGGTAGCGGGGACATCGGCGGCAGCCTGACGCCACAGATCGGCGATCCGGCGCTGACTTGCCGCGAACTGGCTCTGCGCCCGGTACACGCCGAGCGCCGCAAATCACTCTCCTGAACGCCAAACCCTGGTGGTGAACCTGACACCTGGGCGGGAAAATCGAGTGTCTCAGCCGGCTTGATGGCGCTTCCGCGGTGCGATACTTGGCCTCATGCGGTTAAAACGCCTATCCGTGGGGCTGTAGCTGGGCAGGTAAAACAACTCAATGTCCTCTTTGTGCAATGCCGCCCACTCTTTGACCGGCTTGCTGTGGTGCACCCTCAGGTTGTCAAGAATCAGGAAGATCTTCTTGCCCTGCGCGTCCTTGATCAAGGCCTGCATAAACTCGATCAGCTTGTCGGCATTGAACGCCTCATCAATGATCATCCAGCGCGTCTTACCCTGGTTCGTGACGGTGGCAATCATCGAAAGCTTTTGCCGTGTTCCACCCACTGCCCGCGTCACCGGTGTTTGACCGGTGGGCGCGTAACTTCTGCCACGCACATCCGTGTTGACCAGGGCTGTTTCATCGCCCCAATGGATCTCTGCGCCTTCACGCTTGGCCCTGGCTTCAATGGCAGGGTATTCATCTTCGAGCCACGCCTTGACGGCCTCAGGTCGCTGTTCGTAAGCTTTCTTGATCGGCTTTTGCGGCGTAAAACCCCAACGTGCCAGATAGTCGCCCACTGAACGCACAGATAGTTTCAGCCCCAGGTCGCGTTCGATGAGTTCGCTGCGTATTCCACGCCATCGCGGGCACCGTTCCACGCTGATGGCGGGCAGCGTTCCACGTGATCGCGGGCAGCAGTCCAGACGATCACGGGCAGCGTTCCATTTGATCGCGGGCACGATTCCATTCTGATGGCGGGCAGCCGCCGCGGCCCCGGGGTGACCTATCGCAACCGGGCATAGCCTCGCGCGCTTTGTGTTGAACGAAGCGAGAGCGAGGCGATGCCCACACCGAAGGTACCCATGAGCAAGATCAGAAGAGTTCTCCAACTGCTGCACGAGGCCGGGTTGAGCCAGCGCGAGGCGGCCCGCGCCGCTGGCGTAGGCAAGACCTGTGTGAGCGACATCGCCAGCCGCGCGCGGGCCGCCGGGCTGTCCTGGGCGCAGGCCCGCGAGTTGGACGACGATGCCCTGCAGGCGCGGCTGCACCCCGCGCCCGTGGCCCGCAGCGCCCGCCACCTGGAGCCCGATTGGTCCGAGCTGCACCAGCAGCTCAAGCGCCCCGGCGTGACGCTGCAGCTGCTGTGGGAGGAGTACCAGCTCGCCCACGACGGTCGGGCGTACAAGTACAGCGCCTTCTGCGAGAAGTACGCGCGCTTTGCACGAGGCCTCAAGCGCTCCATGCGCCAGGTGCACAAGGCCGGCGAGCGGCTGTTCGTGGACTACGCTGGCCAGACGGTGGAGCTGGTGGACATGTTCAGCGGGGAGATCACGCGCGCGCAGATCTTCGTGGCCGTGCTGGGCGCCTCCAACCTCACCTATGCCTGCGCCACGCGCACCCAGCAGGCCGAGGACTGGGTGCGCTCGATCATCGCGGCCCTGCAGTTCATCGGCGGCGTGCCGCGCCTGCTGGTGCCTGACCAGCCGCGCGCGACGGATAGGAAATTCAACCGCATGAGGCCAAGTATGGCACGAGTTTTGGGCCTCGAAACACGTTCGGCCAAGGAAGGTTGAGCGCTCGCTTGCCGCTCAATGGCAAGAGCTTGGGAGGCAGTATGCATTTGGGCCTGGCGCGCGCGCAGCTGCTTCCCCGCAGCGATGGATACCGCCGCTTCACTGGGTCACCAATTGACGCGCTGGTCTACCTCGTCGGGTTGAGCTGCCAGATCCCAATCCGGCTCGCCTTGCGCACCATCATCCACCGGCGCGTCGCAGCCCTCCCACAGCGGTGGCCCGCGTGCCGGGGTGATGTGCGGGGGGGCAGACTCCACCCCGATGTGGTTCAGGATGTGGCGGATTTCGGCGCTGTGGGTGATGAAGGCAATGATGCGCATCTGCCCACCGCACATGGGGCACAGCAGCGGAAATGCCTCGTAGATGCGGGCAATCAGCACCGCCCACAAGTAATGCGCCGCTCGCTTCGGGCGTGCTTCAGGTTCGGGTGTGGGTGTGGCCGCGTTGCCCGGCGCCGCCACCCCAGGTACGCCCGCGCCAGGTTGTGCAGTCTCCACCGTGGCTGGTTGCGACGCAGCAGGCTGAGCCAGCGCCGTTACCGCCGCTCTCAGCGGCGAGTTTGGTGCCAGCACACCAAAGTAGCGGTGCCGGTGGGTGCGTGGCGGTGGCACCAGCGCGGCGATGCGGTCGATCAGTTCCAGCGGTGTGAGGTGCAGCTCATCTGCCTTGGCACCACGCTTGTCACTGGTGGGCTCGCTGCGCTGTTTGGCACAGCGGTACACCAGTTTGCTTCCCTCTTTGCGTAGGCGCTCCATGGAAAACGGTGGACGCGCGCAATAGCGCAGCAGCCGCTCCAGCGCAGCGCGGTCGTGGGCTTCGATGCAGACACCGGCGTCCACCGAGAAGCCGCTGTGTTTGTAGCCCAGCATGTCTTTGGCGTCACAGTTCTCCAGCAGGCCCCGAGCAACGAAGGCGCGCAGGATGCGTTTTTGCAGTGTGGTCTGCACTGGGGCCACGGTAGCCGCATCGATGCCGGTGGCCGCGTGAAAGATGACACCCGGCGATGAGATTCGAGGGGTCGCATCAGCATCGCCCTCGCCCTCCACTTCCTCAAACACCCCGTCCACCACACAAACGTGGAAGTGGACGTGTTCATTGAGGCTGGAGCCGAATCGGTGAATGAAGGCGATGGCACCGATGTGCAGGCCTGCCTTGTCCATATGGGCCGCACCGGGGCTGTGGGTCTGCAGAGTTTGTGCGATCACCCGCAGAAAGATGCGCAGCACCATGCTCAGCACCGCTCCGTCGCGTTGCATGAAGTACCGCAACCTCTTGGGCACGGAGAGCACCCACTGGCGCACCGGCAGGCGGGGGAAAACGTGGTCGCTCAGGTGTGCCGCCGTCTCCACCATCCGCCGCGTGGTGCACGAGGGGCAGACTCCCCGGCCTTTGCAGGAGAAGGCTACAAAGTAGTCGTGCCCACAGTCGCCGCAGCGAGCGCGGGCAAAGCCATGGGCAAAGATGCCGCACTCAAGATACTTGGCAAACGCTTTGCGCACGAAGGGCTTGGGGGTGTGGTGGTCGCCCTGGCCGTCGAACTGACCCGCGCTGGCCAACTCTAGCCAGGTCTCGTAGTGCTCGGCTACCATTTGGTAGAGCAGCGTGCGTTCGGGGTGGCGTGGGTTGTAGAGCTTGGGCTTGGAAGTGGCTGACATGAATACTGTACAAATGCACAGTATTCTGCGGCGATTGTTTGGGTACGCAAAGCACAAGGCCCGAACCGTCGCCAGTTCGGGCCTTGTCAGGGTAGCTTGGCTGCGGACTTACTTGCGCGCAGGCGGCACATCCGTGCAGCTGCCATGCGCCACTTCCGCCGCCATGCCGATGCTCTCGCCCAGCGTCGGATGCGGGTGGATGGTCTTGCCGATGTCGACAGCGTCCGCACCCATCTCGATGGCCAGGGCGATCTCGCCGATCATGTCGCCCGCATGCGTGCCGACCATGCCGCCGCCCAGGATCTTGCCGTGGCCCCGGCCAGCATGGCCGTCTCCTGATCCTGCTTCGGGGCTGTCGTCGAACAGCAGCTTGGTGACGCCTTCGTCGCGGCCGTTGGCAATGGCGCGGCCCGAGGCCGCCCAGGGGAACAGGCCCTTCTTGACCTTGATGCCCTGCTGCTTGGCCTGGTCTTCGGTCAGGCCCACCCAGGCCACTTCGGGGTCGGTGTAGGCCACGCTGGGGATCACGCGGGCGTTGAAGGCGGCGCTGGCCAGTTCCTTGTTGCCCTGCAATTCGCCGGCGATCACTTCCGCCGCCACATGCGCCTCGTGCACCGCCTTGTGCGCCAGCATGGGCTGGCCCACGATGTCGCCGATGGCGAAGATGTGCGGCACATTGGTGCGCATCTGGATGTCCACGTTGGGGTCTCCTCGTTTTCAGTGCAATAAGTGACGGTACGAAAAGCTAGCACTGGCGCGGAGGTGGTGTTGGTAGATCGTTGATTTCATTGACTTTCCTGTTCACTTTCAAATCTGCGATTCGTGGCGTCAAACCGTGGTCGGTTTCATCCATTGGTGCCAGTTATCGATGCATTTGGCCGCGAAGGCAGGATTTGGTCAGCATAGCGGTCAACCGGGAAGCGAAACACACCCCGCAAGTTGATGCTCTCCAGCCTGGTGGGCGCAATCTTCCCGATCAGTTCCGGTGGAATGACCTGGCGGCGGTTCGACCAGCGATCCAGGACCGCCTGCATCTGTGAGGTATTCCACGCCATCACGATGTTGGCCATCAGGCTCAACGCATCGGCCACAGCCTGCATTTCATCGACACGTTTGGCCTGCGCCGGGCTGATCCGGCCGGTATAAATGGCGCGCTTGAGGGCGTTAACAGCCTCGCCCCGATTGAGCACCCGGCGCAACTCGTTCCTGAAAGCGTCCTTGACAAAGTAGTCAGCCAAAAACGCCGTACGCAGCAACCGCCCCAATTGCACGCCAGCCTCATAGATTGGATCGCCCTGGGCGGCAGAACCGAACCGCGCAAGAGCTGCCACCGCACTGGCATGTCCGCTCATGACCGAGGCTGCCAGGTGCACCAGACTATCCCAATGCTTTTCGATCAAAGCGACGTCGACATTGGCTTCGCACACCGCAGCGATTTCTGCGGGCACTTTGGTGCCGCGTGGCACAAAGAGGTGGCGCTGTTTGAGTTCCTTCAACCGCGGGCAAAGATCAAAACCAAGCAAACGGGCATGTGACATGGCAAAGTCGGTGTAGCCATGGGTATCCACAGCAAGCTGGCTGGTCTCCAGCTTTTCTTGGCGGATGACACCTTCAATGGCCACGCCCGCCTGGCGCTCATTGAGCACAAAGGGCTGCGCATGGAAGATGCCCCACCGGTCTTTTACATGGGAGTAGATTCCAATGGAAGGTGTGTTGCGCCGAGGATCAAGCCGGGCTTGCCACACCCGTTTGGTGGTCTCCATGCTCATCATGTCAGAAGATGCCAAATCGGACCGCCCCCAGGTGGCGGCAATCGGGTGTCGCTGCATGAATTCCAGCACAGCCTGGCAGGCCTGGCTCAGACGCCGTTCGTCCCGCGCCCAGCGCATGGCCTGGCGAATGCTGGTGGCAGACAATTGCGGAATCATGCGCGCGCATTCGACCGCAGTCAGACTGGTGCCGTGGGCCATGATGCCGGCATAGACCATCAGCAGCTCGTCGGTAGAGCGCGGCTCACGTCCGAGCATGATCCAGCTAAAGCGCACCTGGGCGTCAACGGCCAGAATCACTTCCGGCAATTGAACCTCACCGATGCGGTGATCCAAAGCCGCGCGCAGCTTGGTCACTTCTGGGTCTTCGTCCTCTGCGGGCAATGGCGACAAATGGAGTTCATCATCCACGCGCAGTACGCCACTGCGGGCTGCAGCGGCCACCGCATCGACACCGGCAGTTACTCTGGCCAGCAAAGGCTTCAAGAAAGTGGCAGCCTTGCTGGGTAACGATAGACGGGCATCGTGTTTCTTGGACTCTGCCTGCCAACGCTCGTCCGTGAAGAACAAGCGCGCACGACCCCGAAAGCTCAGGCTGTGCTCAATCCAGACCGAGCCATTGCGCACCGCGCGGCGCAGGGCAAACAGGGTGGCCACCTCCAACGCCTGAAACGCCCGTTCCCGGTCTGGGCTGGAGATCGAAACCTGCCAGATCATTCCCAGACTTGGTGCCACCACTTCAACTGGCAGCTTTCTGGATCCTTTGAGATATAAAGCTTGCAGCTTGGCAAGGTACTCGATGGCAGGATGCTCGCCGGTGGCCTGCCAGGGCAGCTTTGCAATGGCGACGAGCAACGACCGCACGGGGCGAATTCCATCAATCAATCCCTCGCGGACCAGGGAGGCCCTGCTCGGTGGTTTGCGTTTCTGGGTTTCGGTGATCAAGGCTTCAAGACGGGCACGCAACTCAGCATCTGGCACCGCACCTTGCGCGCTCAAGGCAACAAGTTCGCCGAGCAGCGTTTTGTACATTGCGGCCCAATTGACGGTAGCGGGGACATCGGCGGCAGCCTGACGCCACAGATCGGCGATCCGGCGCTGCACCATAAGGATCAACTGGTCTGTGGTGGTGAACAGGCAATACCGAAGAAAGCATGCGACCTCCACGGTGCGCGCTGGCTCTTTGATCTTGGCTCCGGCTGAGGGCGGCCTGGAGACAAGTCGGCGCGCGTAGCGGCGCAAGATGAGATCGGGGATGTCTGCCAGGTGCTTATGAACGTCCAGCGTGTAAAGCAGGTCGATGCGCTCCAGTACCTCGCTGATTTGGCGGGTTGAGTGTTTCGCCGGTGCAGCCCATAGCCAACTCTGCTGGGTTTGTCCATCTGGGCGCAGCTCTGAAACTGAGGCTCGCCAGCGATCAAGTGTTGCTGGATCAACGCTGGCGGCGATGGCGGTGCCTGTTTCAACTTCAAGCTGGGCAAGTGCCGCCGCAATCAGTGTCCGAATTGCCCGCTCGTGCACGATCACCAGCTTGTTCTTGTACAGCCATTGACGCGCCCGCACGAGTAGCTGATCGCGGTCGGCGCAGCGCGCCACTTCGTCGCGCAGTTCACGTACCAGTGAGCGGCGCTGGTGCTCGCTCATCCACTGGAATCCAAGGACCGTGCAGGCTACTTGTTGGTGATCGAATAGCGTGCGCCCGCGTTCATACATGGCTCTCAGCGAGGCGACTTCTGGTGCTGCAATGCCAAGCTCGTTGCCAAGGTGGCGCCACAAGGCTACTGGAATTACCCGAAAGGCACCGAGCAAACGCCCACTCATGCGCAGGAAACCAATATGGAGCGCCAGACCAAGCTTGTGGGAATGGCCGGCGTCAACTACCTTGACCGCTCGACGACAACTATCTTGGCCGGTCGGGAGCGGGAGTTGTTGTCGTTGATGTGGTGGTCGGCTGTTCTGGTTCTGTGGTTCCTTTCTCATCGTCAAGCGGTGGGCAAGTCACGGACCCCGCAGGGGCTGTCCACAGGCTTGCCTGTGGGCAGGTGACTTGTCCACGGCCCCGCGGCCTGCGCAGAGCTACACGGGCTCGGCCGCGTCGGAGGCGACCTGCCGGCGCGCTGGCTGGGCTGCGTGGGCCGAGCGCCGGCGGTAGCTCTCCACGTTCATCTCCAGGATGGTGGCGTGGTGCACGAGGCGGTCGACCGCGGCCAGCGTCATGGCCGGCTCCACGAACACTTCGCCCCACTGCGAGAACGGCGTGTTGGCCGTGATCGCCAGGCTCTTGCGCTCGTAGCGCTCGGCGATCAGCTCGAACAGCACCGAGGTCTCGGCCTGGTCGCGCCGCACGTAGCTCAGGTCGTCCAGGATCAGCAGATCGAAGCGCTCCAGCTTGGCCAGCTCCTGCGGCAGCCGCAGGTCGCGCCTTGCGGCCTGCAGCCGCTGCACCAGGTCGCTGCAGCGGGTGAACAGCACCCGGCGCCCGGCGTCGATCAGCGCGTGGCCCAGTGCGCACACCAGGTGGCTCTTGCCCACGCCCGGCGGGCCGAACAGCAGCACGTTGGCGCCGCGCTCCAGCCACTCGTGGCCTTCGGCTAGCGCCATCACCTGGGCCTTGGAGACGCTGGGCACCGCCGCGAAGTCAAACCCGGACAGCCGCTTGTCCGGGCTCAGGCCGGACTCGGCGCGGTGGCGCTCCAGCCGGCGTTGCTCGCGCTCGGCCAACTCGTGTTCCAGCAAGGCTTCGAGCAGCCGGTGTGCTGGCCAGCCCTCGCGGTCGGACTGCGCGCAGACCTGGGCCGCCAGCCGCCGCACGGTGGGCAGCCGCAGCTCGGCCAGCATCAGCTCCAGCCGCCCGGCGGTGATCGTGGAGCCGCTCATCGAGCCACCTCCTGCGCTTGCGCGATCAAGGTGTCGTAGTCGGCCAGCGCGGGCAGTTGCACCGCCACCTCGGGCATGTGCCCTCTGGGCGGGGCCAGCAGTGCGCTGAGCGCGTGCAGGTCCGGCAGTTGGTCCAGCTCGATCAGTTGCTCCAGTTCATCGGCCAGCTGTGCCTCGTGGCCGTCGGCGGCCAGCGCGAGCAAGCCCACGATGGTCTTGCAGGCCTGGCGCTCAGGCAACGCCGCGGCCAGCCGCTCCCAGGTGCGCCGGTACACGTCGCGCGGGAACACCGCGTCGCGCAGCACCCAGCGCGCAAACGCGCCGGGCTTGCGCTTGAGCGCGGCCACCAGGTGGCGGTAGTCGATGTCGCGCGGATGGCGCTGGCCATCGCGATGCGTGGCCCGCGGGCGCTGCAGCACGCACTGGCCGCCCAGCCAGCACTCGATGTGCTCGGCGTACTGGCGCACCATCAGCCGGTGCCCAATGAGCTGGCTGGGCGCGCTGTACTGCACGCCCTTGACGGTGAAGATGGCGTACTTGCTCACGCGCGCGGGCAACTCCTCGTACTGCGCGGTGCGCCGTGGCGGCAGGCTCCTGAGCAGCGCGCGTTCGGCGCCCAGGCGCGGGGCCACCCGTGCGTTGAAGCGTTGCACGACGGCATCGACGAACGCTTCGTAGTCGGCCCGTGCGTCGAAGCGGCGCGTGCCACGCAGGCGCAGCGCCTGGTCCAATGCGGTCTTGAGCGAGTCGTGGCGCGATTCGATGGCGCCGTTCTCGTGCGACTGGCCCGGGTTGCAGCGGCTGGCGCGCATGCCGTAGTGACTGCACAACGCCTCGTAGCGCTGCGTCAGCTCCTGCTGCTCGGCCAGGTTGTTGAACGCGGCCGACAGGCTGTCGGTGCGGTGCTCCTCGGGCACGCCGCCCAGACGCCACAGCGCCGCCTGCAGCCCGCTGGACAGGGCCAGGAAGCTCTCCCCGCCGGTGACGACCACGACGTGGCGCCAGCCCGAGTGCGCCAGCGCGAACTGGTACAGCCGGTGATTGAAGGCAGCTCCGTCGATCACCACGCCCAGGGCGTCGGCGACGGTGAAGTCCGACAGGCCCAGCCGGCCCGGTGGGTGGGCCTGCGCGAAGTACACCTCGCGCTCGGCACCGTGCACGGCACGCCACTGCCGCAGTCGGCGCTGCAGCGTGCGCAGCATGCTGGCGCCGTACTGGCCCGGGTGACGGCGCTGCAATTCCTCCAGCAGCGTGACCGCGTTCAACTGGGCGTCGGCGTGCAGCAGCGGCACGACCTCGGCGTCCCATACGTCGGCCAGCGGATCAGGGCGCGTGCGCCAGCTGCGCGCCGGGCCTTGCGAGGGCAGTGTGTCGCTGCGCTCCACGCGCCGAGCGCTGCGCTCGCTGATGCCCGCCTTGGCGGCCGCTGCAACCTGCGTCAGCCGGTTGCGTTGTTCTTTGTACTTCAACACTTGGTGGTCCGTGATCTTCTTGCCGGGCATCCGCGAGGTTCGAGCTGTTCGATCCCCTCACGCTAAACCCCGCCCCCCGGACCTGCCCGGCACCGGACTCAACCGGCCAAGATAGTTGTCGTTGACCGGCCAAGGTAATTGTCGTCAGCCATGGGAATCACCTCGGCGTGCATTGATTGCGTCGCGCTCGGCACCATCGAAGGTGAAAAATGCCTTCATCTCGAAGTCGCTGATATCGCGGGGGAGCCCACGCATCCCCAAAAACGTTGTGTGCCAACCCTGCATCGTGAACCTCAAAAGTGGGAGGCCACCATACCCGTTTACAAAGCGAACAGGAAAGTCAATGAAATCAACGGTCTACCCAGACCACCCCCGCGCCAGTGCTAGCTTTGCGTACCGTCACTTATTGCACTGAAAACGAGGAGACCCCGATCACCGGGTCGAGCGTGTTCTCCGGGGGGCTGGACCTGGGCAGCCGGCCCGTCCTGTACTTCGCCTCCCTGGGCGCCCTGGCGCTCGCCTCGCTCGGGTTCGTGCGCATCAAGGGTTCGCGCTTCGGCTTGGTCCTGGCGGCCGCGAACCAGAGCGAGCAGCGCGTGGAGGCGTCGGGCTTCAGTGTCGATCGCTACCGGCTGGCGGCTTTCGTGCTCGCCGCGGCGGTCTGCGGCTTGGCCGGGTTCCTGAACGCCAACCTCACCAGCTTCGTGACGCCCGACCTCACGAGCTGGAAGCTGTCCGCGGCGCTCATGTTCATGGTCGTGCTCGGCGGCAGCGGGACGGCCTGCGGCCCGGTCCTGGGGGCGGCCGCGTTCGTGCTCATCGAGCAGCTGCTGGGCAGCAAGACTGCCTACTGGGAGTTCTGGTTCGGAGCCTTCCTGATCGTCGCGGTGAGCGGCGGGCGCCGGGGGCTGGCCAGCCTGCTGCTGGGAACCAAGGGAGGTTCGGCATGAGCGCCGCCGTCGCACCGGTGCTGGCCATGGACGGGCTGTTCAAGGCCTTCGGTGGCGTCGTCGCCACCCGGGACGTGTCGCTGGACATCCGCAAGGGCGAGATCCATGCCCTGATCGGCCCCAACGGGGCGGGCAAGACGACGCTGATCAGCCAGCTGTTCGGGGCCCTGCGGCCGGACCGCGGGCGCATCCTTCTTCACGATCAGGACATCACGGGCCTGTCTCCGGCGCAGCGGGCCCGCAGGGGCATCTCGCGGTCCTTCCAGATCACGGCGCTGGCCCGGAGCATGTCCGTGCTGCAGAACGCCGTGCTGGCGATCCTGGCCCAGGACGGGCACGCCTTCAGCTTCTGGCGCTCGATCCAGCGCGACGCCCCGCTGCAAGCGCGCGCGCATGAACTGCTGCGCAGCGTGGGCATGCACGGCAGGGCAGGGGCGCTGGTCGAGAGCCTGAGTCATGGCGAGCAGCGCCTGCTCGAGTTCGCGCTGGCCATGGCCGGCGACCCCGCGATCGTGCTGCTCGACGAGCCCATGGCCGGGCTGGGGCACGAGGAAGGACTGGAGATGACCCAGCACTTGGCCCGCCTGAAAGGCAAGACCACCATCATCCTGGTGGAGCACGACATGGATGCGGTCTTCGGGCTGGCTGACCGGGTCACGGTCCTGGTGGGCGGCACGGTGCTGGCCACCGGCACGCCCGCGGAGATCCGCGCCAACCCGGATGTTCGCAACGCCTACCTGGGGGATGATCTATGACGCTCAGCGTTCAACGTCTCTCGGGCGGCTACGGCGCCAACCGCGTGCTCTTCGACGTGGACCTGTCCATCGGAGAGGGCGAGGTGGTGTGCCTCATGGGCCGCAACGGCATGGGAAAGACGACCACGGTGCACAGCATCCTGGGGCTGCTTCCGAAGAAGGGCGGGAACGTCACGTTCCAGGGCGTCGACATCACCGGCCTGGCGGCCGACCAGATCGCGCGGCTGGGCGTGGGCCTCGTGCCCGAGGGACGGCACATCTTTCCCAACCTGTCCCTGCACGAGAACCTCATGGCGACGGCGGCCAGCCGGACCGCGGGGGCCGCGCCATGGACTGTGGATCGCGTCTACGAGATCTTCCCGAAGCTGCACGAGCGCCGCCTTGCCGCCGGAAACTTGCTGTCGGGCGGTGAGCAGCAGATGCTGGCCATCGGACGCGCGCTGATGACGAATCCCCGCCTGCTCATCCTGGACGAAGCCACCGAAGGGCTGGCGCCCTTGATCCGGGAGCAGATCTGGCGGTGCCTGGCCGATCTGCGCCGCACGGGCCTGGCGATCCTCATCGTCGACAAGCACCTCAAGAAGCTCGTGCATCTGGCGGACCGCTTCTACGTCATGGAGCGCGGCCGCATCAAATGGACGGGGACCGCCAAGGACGTCGAGTCCGACCTGGAAAGGATCTCGGGGCTCATGGCCGTGTGACCCGCGCCGTGGCGCCGGCCCATCCCCATCCCCATCCGCTTTGCTTGTTCCATCAAAGGAGACGATGAAATGAAGATACTGGGCATTTTTCTGGCGCTGGCTGCCGCCATGGCCGCTCCGGCCGGCGCGCAGACGCCGCCGATCAAGATCGGGGTCGTGACGACGCTGACCGGCGGCGGCGCGGTCATCGGCCGGGACGTGGTCGATGCGGTCAACCTGGGGGTCGAGCACATCGGCGGCAGCATGGGTGGGCGCAAGGTCGAGATCGTCTACGAGGACGACGGGCTCAAGCCCGAGCTGGGGCGCCAGAAGACGCAGAAGCTGATCCAGCAGGACGGCGTCGACGTGCTGGGCGGTTACATCTGGAGCAACGTGCTGCTGGCCTCGCGCAAGCCGATCGTCGATGCCGGCAAGGTCGTGGTCAGCGTCAATGCCGGCCCGTCGGACATCGCGGGCAAGCTGTGCTACGAGAACTTCATCGCGATGCACGCGCAGAACGACGTGCTGCCGATGGCGGTGGGCAAGCTCATGAACCTGCGCGGCGCCAAGAAGCTGTACTTCATGGCCCCGAACTACACCGCGGGCAAGGACTTCCTCCAGGCCGTGCGGCGCGTGTACACGGGCGAGGTGGTCGGTGCGGACATGACCCGGTGGGGCGACGATCCGCAGCTCGACTTTTCCGCGGAGCTGAGCAAGGTGAGGGCGTCCGGCGCCGATGCTTTGTTCGCCTTCTACCCGGGTGCCGCGGGCGCTGCCTTCGCGCGGCAGTTCGACCAGTCGGGCCTGGCCGGCAAGACCAAGCTCTTCACGGCCTTCACGCTGGACCAGCTCAACCTGCCGAGCCTGCAGGCCGCGGGCGTGAAGGGCGTGCTTGGCTCGGAAACAGCCGACTTCTGGGCGGCGGACCTGGACAACGCCGAGAACAAGCGCTTCGTCAAGGAATTCAATGCCAAGTACGGCCGCCTGCCGTCGAACTACGCCGCGACGTCCTACGACATGGTCACGCAGCTGAAGGCCGCCGTGGACGAACTGGGCGGCAACACCAAGGAAGCCGCGAAGCTGAGCGCGGCGCTGCGCAAGGCGGCCTACCGGTCCGTTCGCGGGGTCCAGTACCGGATCGGAAAGAACGGCTTCCCGGTCGACCGGTTCGTCGCGGTCGAAGTCGATGGAAGCGGACCCGTCTGGAGCCTCAAGTCCAAGGAGGTCGTGCTCGAGGGCACGGCCGATCCGCACCTGGCGGCTTGTCCGCTGTAGGCGAGAGGCGGCCGTGCCCGGTCGGGTGGCGCCGCCGCGCGGCGCGCCCCCGCAAGGGCCGCCCGTGTCCACCCCGTTTGTTCAGAAAGAGGATCCGAGCCACCATGTCGCAGTCAACTTCGCTGCCGAATCACGAGATGGGCGCCCGCAGCTACGGCCTGCACATTGCCGGCGAGGCCGTCGCGGCCGAGCCGGGACGTACCTTCGAGTCCTTCAACCCCACGACCGGGCGGCGCTGGGGCGACTTCGCCATCGCCGGCGCCGACCAGGTGGACCGGGCGGTGACGGCGGCCGCCAAGGCATTCCGCGGCCCCTGGTCCCGCATGTCCGCGACCGAGCGCGGCCGGCTGCTGATGCGCTGGGGCGACGCGATCGCGGAGAACGCGATGCACATCGGCGCGCTCGAGGCGACGCAGAACGGCAAGCTGGCCTCGGAGATGCAGACCCAGGCGCGCATCGTGCGCGACTGGCTCTGCTACTTCGGCGGCATGGCCGACAAGATCGAGGGCGCGGTCATTCCGGTCGCGCAGACGTCGGTGCTCAACTACACGCTCAAGGAGCCCCTGGGCGTGGTGGCCGTCATCGTGCCCTGGAACTCTCCGACGCTGCTGATGATCGAGTCGGCCGCGCCCGCGCTCGCCGCGGGCAACACCATCGTCGTCAAGCCCAGCGAGGTGACGTCGGCCTCGGCGATCGAGATCGCCCGGCTGGCGGAAAGCGTCGGCATCCCCCCCGGCGTCCTCAACGTCGTGACGGGGCTGAGGGAAACCGGGGAGGCGCTCGTCGGACACCCGCAGGTCCGCAAGATCTCCTTCATCGGCAGCACGGACGTGGGACGGGCCATCGCCGCCGAGGCGGGCAGGAAGCTCGTCCCGTGCACGCTCGAGCTGGGCGGCAAGAGCCCGAACATCGTCTTCGAGGACGCCGACATCGACCGCGCGGAAATCGGGGTGCTGGCCGGGATCTTCGCGGCGGCGGGCCAGACCTGCGTGGCGGGCTCGCGCGCCTACATCCACCGCCGCATCTACGACGAACTGGTCTCCCGCCTGGTGCGGCGGGCGGGCCGGATCGCGGTCGGCGACCCGCTGGCGCAGGCCACCCAGATGGGGCCCGTCGCGAGCAAGGCCCAGCTGGACAAGGACCAGGCCATCGTGCGCGAGGCCGTGGCCGCAGGGGCCAGCGTGCTCTGCGGGGGCGAACGCCTGGCGGTGCCAGGCTTCGACGGCGGCTACTTCTTCGCGCCCACGATCCTGGGCGGGGCGGATGCGGCCAATCCGGTGATCTGCAAGGAGGTCTTCGGGCCGGTCCTCGCGGTCATGCCCTTCGAAGACGACGACGAGGTCCTCGCCCTGGCCAACGATTCGGAGTTCGGGCTGGCCGCGGGGGTGTGGACCAAGGACTTCCGGCGCGCGCACCTGATGGCGCGGCGGCTCGAGGCGGGAACGGTCTGGCTCAACACCTACCGCACGCTGGCCTTCAATTCGCCCTTCGGCGGCTACAAGTCCAGCGGAATCGGGCGCGTCAACGGCACCGAGGCCGTGAACCACTACCTGCAGACCAAGAGCGTCTGGTGCGAGCTCGGCGACGAGGTGCGCGACCCGTTCGCCTTCAAGGCCTAGGCACCCTCCCGGCCGCACAGCCACAGATCCATCGCATAGGAGCCACGATGAGAGGTGTCGTATTTCCCGGGAACCGCAAGATCGAGTACCTCGAGGTGCCGGACCCGACGCCCGGGCCGCTGGACGTCGTCATCGAGATGAAGGCGTCCGGCATGTGCGGCACCGACCTGCAGAACTACCGCAGGCCGCTGGACCAGCCTGCCTACATGCCATCGCTGATCGGCCGCCCGCCCATCGCCGGCCACGAGCCCGCGGGCATCGTCTGCGCGGTCGGTTCGGCCGTGCCGGCGCAGCTCGCGCGGGTCGGGCAGCGGGTCATGGTGCACCACTACCAGGGCTGCAACGCCTGCGCGCACTGCCGCACCGGCTGGCAGCAGCTGTGCCGCAACGTCCAGCCGATGGTGCGCGTGTACGGCAACAACGACGACGGCGGCCACGCGCCCTACCTGAAGGTGCCGGCGAACACCGTGGTCACGCTGCCGGATTCGCTGAGCTTCGAGGCCGGCGCGGCGATCGCCTGCGGAACCGGCACCGCCTACCAGGCGCTGCGGCGCATGCACCTGTCCGCGGCAGACACCATCGCCATCTTCGGGCAGGGGCCCGTCGGCCTGTCGGCCACGCAGTTCGCGCGGGCCATGAATGCGCGCGTCATCGCCATCGACACGAACGAGCAGCGGCTCGAGCACGCACGCCGACTGGGCGCCGACGTGGCCTTCGCCCCGTCGGGCGACGGCGATGTCGCAGAAGCCATCCTGGAGCTGACCGGCGGGCAGGGCGTCGACAAGTCGCTGGAGACCTCGGGGGCGGCATCCGCGCGCAGCGCGGCCATCCGTGCGGCCAAGACCTGGGGGACCTGCTGCTTCGTCGGCGAGGGCGGCGAGGTGCGCATCAACGTCAGTCCGGAGCTGCTGCGCCGCCAGATGACGGTCATGGGGTCGTGGACGTTCTCGACGACCGGCCAGGCCGAGTGCGCCGCCTTCGTCGCCGCCAAGGGGCTCGACGTCGGCCAGCTGTACACCCACCGCTGGACGCTGGACCGGGCCGAGGAGGCCTACCGGCTGTTCGACCAGGGCGTGGGCGGCAAGGGCGTGTTCCTGCTCTGATGGCGGCGGGGCGCCGGTACCGGGGGCGTATGCGGGCCACGGCCCGGCGCACGGGCCCGTCCGGTCGCCGGCATGCGCGCCGACGCGACGCGGTCCCGGCTCAGGCCTCCAGCGGCCGCTCGCTGAAGCGCATCGAGAAGTCGACGGCCGTCACGTCCTTGATCAGCGCGCCCACGGAGATGCGGTCGACGCCGGTCTCCGCGTAGGCCCGCAGCGTCTCGAAGGTGACGCCGCCGGAGACCTCCAGGCTGCAGCGGCCCTGGGCCAGCCGCACCGCTTCACGGACGGTCTCCAGGGGCATGTTGTCCAGCAGCACCATGTCCACGCCCGCGTCGAGCGCTTCCTGCAACTGCCGCAGCGTCTCGACCTCCACCTGGATGAAGGCCACGCGGCCCTTGAGCGCCTGCGCCGCGCGGAACGCGGCCGTCAGGCCGCCCGCTGCCGCGATGTGGTTCTCCTTGATCAGGACGGCGTCGTACAGGCCCATCCGGTGGTTCTGGCCGCCGCCGCAGCGCACGGCGTACTTTTGCGCGGCGCGCAGGCCGGGGATGGTCTTGCGCGTATCTAGGACGGCCGCGCGCGTGCCTTCGACCACCTTGACATAGCGGGCGGTCTTGGTCGCCACGCCGCTGAGCGTCTGCAGGAAATTCAGGCAGGTGCGCTCCGCGGTGAGGAGCTCGCGCGCCACGCCTTCGATCACCACGACGGCCTGCCCGGGCACGCAGGTGCCGCCATCGGGTACGCGCCAGTCGGCCCGCGCCGTCGGCGCCAGGCGGTGCAGTATCTCCTCGACCCAGGGCCGGCCGCAGACGACCGCCGCCTGGCGGCACGTGATGGTGGCCGTGGCGCGGGCGGTCGCCGGGACCAGTTCCGCGGTCAGGTCTCCCGGGCCGACATCCTCGTCCAAGGCACGCTCGACGTCCTGGTGCACCTGCTTCAGAAACTCTCTCTCACTCACGTTCAATCCTTTTTGTTCATCCTGGGGAGGCCGCGTCCCGGCGCGGCCGTGCCGCCTGTGCTTGCGTGGGCCGGCGGAGCGCCAGCCACCGGGGCCACCGGCGCCGGAGCATGGCTTGCGGCCTCACCTCGCTCATGCGCGCGACTGGAGGAGACGTTTGCCCGTCGGCCGAACCGGTGCGCACGCACGCACACGCACCGCCATGCGTACACATCGAGTCCGAGTTTACAAAATTATTAGAGACCAAATGATTCTAGGGAAACCCCGTAGGGAAAACCGTTGCCCGGATCAACGTGTGCCCCTAAAATCATTAGGCGACTAACAAAACGGGGCACCGCCAGACGGTGCCCGCATTCCCCGCCATGAACCCCACTGAAACCTCGGCGCCGATCTGGTCAGACTCGCTACTGCTCGGGCATGCGGCGATCGATGGCGAGCACGAGCAACTGGCCGAGCTGATCGAGCGCATGCGGTGCGCCGCCGCGCCCGAGATGGCGCAGGCGCTGGACGCGGTGCTCCAGCATGCGGCCTCGCACTTCGCGGCCGAGAACGAGTTGATGCGCACGACGGCGTTTCCGCCGCGCGACTGCCACATCAGCGAGCACGAAGCGGTGCTGTCCACGCTGCGCGGCGTGCGTGCCCGCCTGGCGCGCGGGGAGGTCGAGGTGGCCCGCCGCGTGGCGGACGAGCTGGCGGCCTGGTTTCCGCCCCACGTCCAGCACCTCGACTCGGCACTCACCCATTGGCTCTGCAAGCTGCAGCACGGCGCCAAGCCCGTGGTGCTGCGCGTGGGCCGAAAGCCCGAGGCCGCCCTGGCCTGCTAGTTCAACCCCCCTGAAGCAACCACCACTAGAGATGAGATGACATCATGATGACTCACGAAGAGAACGAACTGCTTTGCCGCGTCGAAGGCGACGCCCCGATGGGACGCCTGATGCGCCGCCACTGGATGCCCATCTGCCTCGTGGAAGAGGTGAGCGAACCCGACGGCACGCCGGTGAAGGCGCGGGCGTTCGGCGAGGACCTTGTGGTCTTCCGCGACAGCGACGGCCGGGTCGGCGTCATGGATGAGTACTGTCCCCACCGTCGCGCGTCGCTGGTCTACGGCCGCAACGAGGAGGGAGGGCTTCGCTGCCTCTACCACGGCTGGAAGATGGACGTCGACGGGAACGTGCTGGAGATGGCTTCCGAGCCGGCTTCGAGCGGCATGGTCGACAAGGTCAAGCACACCGCGTACCCCACCAAGGAATGGGCTGGCATGGTGTGGGCCTACATGGGGCCCAAGGAGACCATGCCCGAATTCCAGCCGCCGCCGTGGGCGCCGACGGCGGACACGCGGGTGAGCATCGCGAAAGTGCTGCTGCCGTGCAACTGGGCGCAGATCCTCGAGGGTGCCATCGACTCCGCGCACAGCTCCAGCCTTCACTCCTCCGACATGGTTCCTGCGCGCGTGGACGGCGCGAAGGCCACGGACAAGACCTGGCTGCGCCCGTCCACCGACAAGGCGCCGCGCATGCAGGTGCAGCGCACCGGCTTCGGCTTCCGCTATGCCGCGCTGCGCCGCCCGATCACGAACGCCGCGGAGAACGACTACGTGCGCTCGACGGTGTTCGTGGCACCGGCCACGGCCCTGATCCCGCCCAACAACCTCTACAACGTGGCCAACATCAACGTGCCGATGGACGACACGAGCACGGCGTTCTATTTCATCGCCTGGGGCCACCCGTCGCAGACGCCGGAGACCGACACCTGGCGCAAGTTCCTGCGCCAGACGGTGGGTGTCGACCTGGACCAGAACTACCGCCCCCTGCGCAACGAGGCGAACAAGTTCTGGCAGGACCGCAACGCCATGAAGGCCGGCAACTTCACGGGCATCACCGGCTTCCCGAACCAGGACGTGGCGATGTGGCTGACCATGGGCGCCATCGCCGACCGCACGCATGACCGTCTGGGCGCCAGCGACTTGGCGATCGTGGAATTCCGCAAGCAGATGCTCGAGGCCGTGCAAGCCTTCGACCAGGGGGCGCCTGCCATCGGCACCGGCGCCGAGGCGGCCACGCCGGCCGTCTGCTCCTTCCAGGCCATCGTCCCCAAGACGACCGACTGGCGCACCTACGAGACCCGCTATGTCTGGCTGGACGGCGAAAACCGTCCCGAGTTCGAACCCTCCTATTCCGTGAAGTCCTGATCCCGTGAGCAAACTCCAACTCTCCGTCGCCATGGGCGACTACGACCGCACCCGCGCGCTGTTCGACGGCCGCGTTCAGATCGACGGCGTCGATCCCGTGTACATGCTCCTCAATCCCGAGGAGATGTTCTTCCGGGCGATGCGTAGCGTCGATTTCGACATCACCGAGCTCTCGTTCTCCAGCTACCTGGTGAAGCACTCGCGGGGCGAGTGCCCTTACATCGCGCTACCGGTGTTTCTCTCGCGGGCGTTCCGGCACACGTCGATCTACGTGCGCAAGGACCGCATCCGCGAGCCGGCCGACCTGAAGGGCAAGCGCATCGGCTTGCCCGAATACCAGCTCACCGCCAACGTGTGGGCGCGCGCGATCCTGCAGGACGACTTCGGCGTGCGCCCCTCCGACGTGACCTGGGTGCGCGGGGGCATCGAGACGCCGGGGCGGCCCGAGAAGGTCAAGCTGCAGCTGCCGGACGACGTCCGGATCGAGCAGGCGCCCGAGGGGGCGACGATCTCGCAGATGCTCGACCGCGGGGAGATCGATGGCTTCATGGCGCCGCGCCCGCCGAGCCGGTCGGCGCTCGCCAACCCGAACATCGGCTGGCTGTTCGACGACCCGACCGCGGTGGCCAAGGACTACTACCGGCGCACGGGCGTGTTCCCGATCATGCACGTGGCGGCCGTCAGGAAGGAACTCGCCGCCAAGCACCCCTGGCTTCCCGCCGCGCTCGTCAAGGCCTTCACCCAGTCCAAGGCCGCCGCGCTGGAGCTGCTGTCGGACACCTCGGCCACCAAGGTCACGCTGCCCTTCGTCGAGGAGCAGCTGCAGGCTGCCCGCGAGGCGATGGGGGACGACTTCTGGTCGTACGGCGTGGCGGCCTCGGCCAGGACGCTGGAGACCTTCGTGCGGGCCCACTACGAGCAGGGCCTGTCATCGCGCCACGTGCCGGTCAGCGAGCTCTTCCACCCCGCGACCTACGAGACCTACAGCATCTGATCCCGCACCACCCACAACTGGAGACACCCACCATGAAGCACAAGATCCCCGCCTGGCTGGTTGGCCTGGCCTGCATCGCCCAACTCGCATTCGGCTCCCTGGCCCATGCCCAGGCCTATCCGAGCCGCGCCATCAAGCTCGTCGTTCCCTATGCCGCCGGCGGCCTTCCCGACACGGTGGCGCGCATCATCGCCAAGTCGCTGGGCGATACGCTGGGGCAGGCGGTCTACGTCGACAACCGGCCCGGTGCGGGTGGCTCGGTCGCCGCCTCCGCGATCCTGCAGTCCCCGGCTGACGGCTACACGCTGCTGGTGACCGATGGGCCGATGCTGTCGATCACGCCGTTGATCAACAAGAAGATCACCTACGACGCGGCCAACGACTTCGTGCCGATCGCCCTCGTCGGCAAGGCCCCGCTGTTCCTCGCCGTCAACGCGAACGTCAAGGCGAACACGCTGGACGAACTCGTCGCGCTGGCCAAGGCGAAGCCAGGGGGCCTCAACTACGGCTCCGCCGGCAACGGCAGCATCCACCACCTGACGATGGAGGCGATGAATGCAAGCCTGGGCATCTCGATGACGCACATTCCGTTCAGGGGCAGCGCCGTCTCGGTCCCCGCGATGATCGGCGGACAGGTGGACATGGTGTTCGCTTCGCCGCCGTCGCTCATGGGCTTCGTCAAGTCGGGCCAGGCGCGCCTTCTGGCCACCAATTCGACGACGCGTTCCCCGCTGGCACCGCAGATGCCTACCCTGGCGGAAAAGATCCCCGGCTTCGATTTCGCATTCACGGTCGCGGTGTTGGCGAAGACCGGTACGCCGAGCGAGGTCATCTCCAAGGTCAATGCCGAGATCAACAGGATCGTGAAGGTCCCCGAGGTCATCGAGCAGCTGCGCACTGCGGGCGTCGACCCGGCGGGCGGAACGCCCGAACAGCTCGCGCGGGCGCTGCGTGCAGAGAAGGCCCAGGTGACCGACGCCGCCGCGCGGGCGCAGCTGAAGGCCGAGTAGTCGCGCGTCATGACGCTCACCACACCCCAAACCCATTCCGACACGCAGATGCCGTTGCGCGTGGCGCGGATCCTCGACGTGGCGCGCGACATCCGCAGCTTCGAGCTGGTACAGCCCGATGGCAGCGAGCTGCCGCCGTTCACGCCGGGATCGCACGTCAAGGTCCAGGCCCCCAATGGCATGCTGCGCAAGTATTCGCTGTGCAACGATCCCGCGGAGCGCCACCGCTACGTCATCGCCGTCAAGCGCGATCCGGAGGGGCAGGGCGGCTCGCTCTCCATGCACGAGGAACTGCATGAGGGCGATACGCTGCCCACGTCGCTGCCTTCGAATGCCTTCCCGCTGGTCGAGAACGCCAAGGGCTACCTCTTCGTCGCGGGCGGCATCGGCATCACCCCGATCCTGTCCATGATCCGCTCGTTCGGCGAACTGCCGCCGGCACCGTGGAAGCTCATCTACCTGACGCGCTTTCCCGAGACTGCGGCCTTCCGCGAGGAGCTCGGCGCCCCCGAGCTCAAGAGCCGCGTGCGGATCCACCACAGCCACGGGGACCCCGCGCGCGCCTTCGACCTCTGGCCGGTGCTGGAGAAGCCCAACACGGCCCACGTGTACTGCTGCGGCCCGCGCGCGCTGATGGAGGCGGTGCGCGACATGACGGGCCACTGGTCGCCGGCCAACGTGCACTTCGAGAGCTTCAACGAGGGCGGGGGCGTGCGGCCCGACGACAAGCCCTTCTTGGTGAAGCTGGCCAGCTCAGGCGCGGCGTTCGAGGTGCCCGTCGGCAAGTCCATCCTGTCGGTCCTCCACGAGCACGGCTGCAACGCGGCGTCCTCGTGCGAGAGCGGCACCTGCGGCACCTGCCGCACGAAGCTGCTGAGCGGCGAGGCCGACCACCGAGACATGGTGCTGCTGCCCGAGGAGATGGACAGCCAGATCATGATCTGCGTCTCCCGGGCCAAGTCCGACGAACTGGTGATCGACCTGTGAACGCCGGCCGCCCACTTCGACTCGGCGTCGCCGGACTCGGCCGCGCCTTCACGCTCATGCTGCCCACGCTCCAGCGCGACGCGCGCGTGCGGCTGGTGGCGGCCTGCGACCCGCGCGAGCCGGCGCGCGAGCGCTTCGCGAGCGACTTCGATGCGCCGGTGTACCCGGACATCGAGGGCCTGGCGTCCAACCCGGACGTCGAGGCGATCTACATCGCCAGCCCGCACCAGTTCCACGCGGAGCAGGCGCGCATCGCCGCCCGGCACGGCAAGCACGTGCTCGTGGAAAAGCCCATGGCGCTGTCCCTCGGCGACTGCAACGCGATGATCCGGGACTGCCGGGACGCCGGCGTGCACCTCATCGTCGGCCACTGCCACAGCTTCGACACGCCGTACCTGCGCGCGCGCGAGATCGCCCTGGGCGGTGAGTTCGGGCGGGTGCGCATGATCCACGCGCTCAACTACACCGACTTCCTCTACCGGCCGCGGCGTCCCGAGGAGCTGCGCACGGAGGAGGGCGGCGGCGTGGTGTTCAGCCAGGCCGCCCACCAGGTCGACATCGTGCGCCTGCTGGCCGGCACGCGGGTCAGCCGGGTGCGCGCGATCACAGGCGACTGGGACCCCAGGCGCCCGACCCAGGGCGCCTATTCGGCCCTGCTGTGGTTCGAGGGCGGGGCGTTCGCCAGCGTCAGCTACAACGGCTACGGGCACTTCGACTCGGACGAATGGTGCGGCTGGATCGGCGAGATGGGCGCCGAGAAGTCGCCCGAGGCGTACGGCGCCGCGCGCCGCAAGCTGGCGACCGTGGGTTCGCCGGAGGAGGAGGCGCGCCTGAAGGCGGCCGGCACCTATGGCGGGCCCGGCTACGTGCCCGCGTCCGCGGGCGCGCCGCCGGCGTGGCACCAGCATTTCGGGCCGGTCGTGGTGTCCTGCGAGCGCGGCGATATCCGTCCGTTGCCCGACAGCGTCTGCGTGTACGGGGACCTCACGAAGGAGCGGCGGCCGCTGGGCCGGCCCGCGGTGCCCCGCTTCGAGGTCATCGACGAACTGTACGAGGCCGTGGTGAACGGGACCGCGCCGCTGCATGACGGCGAATGGGCGCGCTCCACGCTGGAGGTGTGCCTGGCGCTGCTCGAGTCGGCGGGCTCGGGCAAGGACGTGGAGCTGCTGCGCTGAGGCGGCGCCCTTGCGTGCGCCGTGGCGCTCCGCGTGCAGGCCGTGGCCGGAGAAGGCACCGGCGCGTGCGGGCCGCCGGGGGCGGTCCAGGCGCCACGGCCCGCACCTCGCGGCGGCCCGGGTTTCATGGCGCGCCGCGCCAGACCGGGGAGATTCCCATCGATCCAGCCAAAGGGTAGGCCAAGATGCAACCGTCCCACGAGGACCTCAATTTGCTCGTCGTCTTCGAGGCGCTCATGGAGACCCGCAGCGTCTCCAAGGCCGGCGAGCGGCTGCAGCTGAGCCAGCCCTCGATGAGCCACGCGCTGTCGAAGATGCGCAAGGCGTTCGACGACCCCATGTTCGTGCGCGTCAAGAACGAGATGCAGCCGACGGCAAAGGCGCTGGAAGTCGCGGAGCCCATCCGCCAGGCCCTCGAGCTGGCACGCCGCCAGATCTTCTCCAAGGTGGCGCTGGACCTGCGCACCTCGTCGCGCCTGTTCACGATCTGCATGACGGATGTCGGCGAGACCTGCTATCTGCCGATGGTGATCAATGCCGTGCGCAAGCAGGCGCCGTGCGTGCGGCTGCGGACGGTCTCGCCGATCGTGGAGAAGCTGGAGGAGGGGCTGGAATCGGGGGGCGTCGATCTCGCGATCGGGTACTTCCCCGACATTAAGAACGGCGGCGTCTTCCAGCAGCGGCTCCTGCGCAACAGCGGGTTCATGTGCATCACGGGCAACAAGGAATTCGCCGCGCGCGGCGAGCTGGACCTCGCTTCCTTCCAGTCGGCGCTCCACATCGCAGTGCGAACGGAAGGCCGCAGCCAGGAGGTCATCGAGAAGGCCATGGCCGCGATGGGTATCCACCGCAACGTGGTGGCCACGATTCCCCACTACCTCGGCCTGCTGACCATCATCCCGCAGACCGGCCTGACGGCCATCATTCCCATGGACCTCGCCGGCGCGTTCGAGGGCAAGGAAGGCATCGCGGCCCTGCCGCTGCCGTTCGCATCGCCCAGCGTGGAGGTGATCCAGATATGGCACAGGCGCCAGCACGAGGATCCGGCGCACCGCTGGCTGCGGACACTGGTGCGGGACACGCTGCAGAGGCGGGTGCTTGACTAGGAGCGTGCCGTCATGCAGCCGGCCACCTTCCCCACGCGTGCCGCGGGCGGCGCTTCGCTTGTTCCCAGGTCGGCGGGCCAGTCCGCTGGACCGAGCATCCGGGATCGCCCCGGAGGCACCCGGCCGGGCGCAAGCGCCGGGATCCTTTCCGCTTCCAAGAACCATTCAGGAGATACCTCATGAGATTTCGCATGCTGTCGCTCGTCGTCGCGAGCCTGGCCTTGCAGCTGCAGCCGAGCGCCCAGGCGCAGAGCGCCGCCTACCCCACGAAGCCGATCCGCCTGTTCGTGGGCGCGCCGGCCGGCGGCCCCACGGACGTGATCGCCAGGTCGCTCATCCAGCAGATGGGGGATTCGCTGGGGCAGCCCGTAATCGTCGAGAACCGGGGCGGGGCCGCCGGCACGCTCGCGGCCGGCATCGTCGCGAAGTCTCCGGCCGACGGCTACACGCTGATCGTGACGCCCTCGGCGCACGCCTATGCGGCGAGCATGTACGACAAGCTCCCGTTTGATCCCGTGAAGGATTTCCGGCCGGTGGGGCAGATCGGCATGATGCCCCTCGTGGCGATTGCGAACAAGGCCTTCCCGGCGGGGTCGCTGCGCGACCTGGTCGAGCGCGCCAAGGCCCAGCCCACCGCCGTGAACTACGGCTCGAGCGGCACGGGTTCCGCCCATCACCTGGCGGGCGAGCTATTCAAGCTGCGCACGGGCATCCAGATGACGCATGTGCCCTACAAGGGCAGCGCGGGATCCATCACGGACCTCATCGCCGGCCAGATCCAGGTGATCTTCGAGCCGCTCGTGTCGGCGTTGCCGCAGATCCAGGCCGGCCGCGTGAAGGCGCTGGCCGTCATGGGCGAGAAGCGCTCCCCGGCCCTGCCGGACGTGCCGACCCCCGGCGAGGCCGGGCTGCCCGGCGTGGAAGCCAGCGCCTGGTACGGGATCATGGCGCCGGCGGGCACGCCCGACACGGTCGTCGCCAAGCTGACCGCGGCGCTGAACAAGGCCCTGGCCGACCCTTCCACGCGCGCGAGCCTGCAATCGCAGGGCGTCGACGTCACGCCCGGGCCGCCGCAGATGTTCATGGACCTGATCACCAGCGAGATCGCGCGCTGGCGGCCGATCATCCAGGCGGCGGGAATCCGCGCGGAGTAGGCGAGGCGCATGCATTCACACCGCAAACTGCAGCCTCCGTCGGTCGTCAACATCGAGGATCTCCGCCGGCTGGCCAAGAGGCGGCTGCCGCAGGTGATCTGGGACTACCTGGAAGGCGGCGCGGAGGACGAAGTGACGCTGCGGCGCAACCGCGCCGCCTTCGACCGCTATCACCTCCTGCCGCGGATGGTCACGGGCAAGGGCTCGCGCGACCTGTCCATCACGCTGTTCGGGCAGCGGCTCGCGGCGCCCTTCATGATCGGGCCGACGGGCCTCAACGGCATCTACGTGCCGGACGCGGACCTCATGCTGGCGCGCGCGGCCGCAGCGGCGGGCGTGGCGTTCTCGCTGTCCGCCGGCTCGAACAACGACATCGAGGCCGTGGCCAGGGCATCGGCTGGACCCAAGTTCTTCCAGCTCTATCCGTGGGGCGGACGCGAGGTCGCGACCAGGCTGCTGGCGCGCGCACACACGGCCGGCTACTGCGCGCTCATGGTCACGGTCGATTCGCTGATCCCGGGCAACCGTGAGCGGGATGTGCGGAACCGATTCGCCCATGCACTGCATTTCTCTCCGCGCATCGTCTGGGACGCGGCGACCCATCCGCGATGGGTCGTTTCCACATGGTTCGCCCGCGGCATGCCGCGCTTCGAGAACCTGGCTGAGTTCCTGCCACCGGGCTCCGACGCGTACGCGCTGGCCGCCTATACCCGCGCGCAGCGCAATCCGTTCTACAGCTGGGAGGATGTCGCCTGGCTTCGCTCGCAGTGGGCGGGCCCCTTGGTGGTCAAGGGCATCCTCACCGCGGACGACACGCGCCTGGCCGCCTCCCATGGGGCGGACGCCGTCGTGGTGTCCAACCATGGCGGGCGCAGCCTTGACGGCTTGCCCGCCACGCTGGACATGCTGCCCTCGGTCGCCGCCGCTGCCGGGGGCATGCCCGTCCTGGTCGACAGCGGCTTTCGGCGGGGCTCCGACATCGTCAAGGCCCTCGCCCTTGGCGCGCGCGGCGTGCTGCTGGGCCGGGCGCCCCTGTACGGCGTGGCTGCGGCGGGGGAGGCCGGCGCAAGTCGCGCGCTCGAGATCCTCCTGCAGGAGACGGACCGCGTCATGGGCTTGTTGGGGGTGGACTCGGTGGACGCGCTGGGGCACCAGCACGTTGGCCTGCAGCCGGCATGACGCGGCGGGAAAAACTGCAGTTTCCCGGCCGGCGCCGGAGAAGGACCGAAGCAGCATCGGCGGCACAGGCCCCTTGGCAGGGGCGGCATAGACCTCCTCGGCGGGGGCGGTGATGCCGCCGGGACCGGCAGTTCGCGATACCCGCAGGCGCAAGCTGCGGGCCGCGTGTCGCAGGCACCGTGGTCTGGTCAAGAGGTGCGCAACTCCCGCACGCGCATCCCGGGCGGCGCAGCCGCGGAGCGGGGCGCTGAAGCCAATCGGCCGCCGCTGTCTCGAGCGGACGGGAAGCCGCTCGCTGAAGGTTGACGCGCCGAAGTGCGCGCGTAGCCTGGTGCCAAGCGTGCGACGCGGGGCGAAAAGTCTATGGCCTGCCAGAACGAAGGCGTTGGGCATCGTCCCGGCATTGCCCGTGCAACCGCATGGTTTTGTGATCTGGATCAGCATGCCGCCTACTGAGAACAGCAGAATGTACGGTGCTATATTTGTGCGGTCCGCTTGGCCTGGGCAGCACCTTTTCAACCTCCTCCCGCTTCTTCGTGTCCGTCGGCTCGTTCATGTACGCCGATCGCCGCTGTCTTGCAGGGGGTCGGCCGGGCAGAGCGTCCGTTGGGATGCATTGAGGAATGAAAATTGGCAAAAAAGGCAGGGAAAGAGTCGGCGGAGGTAGCGAGCCGTATGCTGCAGCACTGGCATGAGGACGTTCCCGACGACCGTTTAGCGCATCTGGTGAAGGACGCGACGCGCTCCTTTCTTCGATCGCTGCAGACCCGTCTTGCGCGCCACGACGTCCAACTCGGCCATTGGACCTTCCTGCGGATTCTCTGGGAGAAGGATGGGCTCACCCAGGCAGAACTGAGCGCGGAGGCCGGTGTGATGGCGCCCACCACGGCGATCGCCCTGAAGGCCATGGAGGAGCTCGGGTACGTCCTGCGAAAGCAGCGTCCCGACAACCGCAAGAGCATCTACGTTTTCCTGACGCCGGCGGGCAAGCGCCTCAAGGCGAAGCTCGTGCCCTTGGCCGAGGAGGTCAACGCGCTCGCCATCAGATCCCTGACGGATGCCCACATCAGCATCGTGCGGCGCTCGCTGCTGAAGATCATCGACAACCTGGCGAGCGACGAGTGCATTCAGGATGATCCGAAGCGGACAGGCGCCGCTCAGTCATCCGCAAGACCGTAGCCCGCGCTGCCGATGGCCGCGCCCTGGGTGCGGCGCGCCATGGAAGCGCACCGCGCCTCGCGGCAGTGCCACGCTCTCCCCAATCCCTCAAATGCATCGGTCCCGCCGCGGCGCAGTGCGCCCGAGCGGCCAGCCGCGCCGCATCGGTCTCGATGTGGGTCGACGAGTCGACGATGCCACCCAGTGGACCCCGCGCGCCACAGGCGAGTGGCATGGATGCCCCATGGAACGCACGCCGGAACCCGCCGGGCCAGTGCCGCCGTCTTCTGCCTGGCAGCCTGTGAGATAATTAGAGACCTAATGATTAGACCTACGGAGACATAGCGCGGTTTCGGGATTTACGTGCCGTCGAACGCTGGAATCGCGCGGAGCCCACATGAGCACATGCCCCGATCCCACGTCGTGCCGGCAGCCGGATTTCCTGGATGCGAAAGCCAGTCTTGCCCTTCTGGGCGTCCGCCCGCAGACGCTCTACGCCTATGTGAGCAGGGGGGCCATCCGCAGCGTGCCCCAGCCCGGAACGAAGGCGCACCTGTACAGCCGCTCGGACATCGAACGGGTCATGGCGCGCGCGGCCGCCCGTGCAGGCCATGCCGCGGCGGCAGCCGGTGCGATGGACCATGGGCCGCCCATCGTCAGCAGCGGTATCACGGAAATCACCGAGGCGGGTCCAGCCTACCGGGGCTACTTGGCCTGCGACCTCGCGCGGCAAGGCGTTCCGTTCGAGCGGGTCTGCGAATTGCTCTGGGGCGCTCCTCTCGATGTCGCGAGGGCCGGCGCCTGGAGAATCCCTCCGCGCGACCAGGCACTGGCCCGCGAGGCCGGTTTGCGGATACTGCACGGTACCGATCCTCACCGCGTGTACGGATCGCTCGCGATGCTGGCTCTCCAGTTGGAGCGCAGCCGCAGGATGTCGGGCGGTGGGGGTCTGGACGCGGGCGTCGTGCAAGAGGCGCGCTTGCTGATCTGTGCCGTGGCGCAAGCGCTGGGATGCGTCGGCCCGGCCCGCGCGCTGACGCTGCCGGAGCGCTCCGAATCGATCGCTTCGACGCTGATCCGGTCCTTCGGATGCGAAACCACGCCAGCGCGGATCCGCGCGGTGAACGCGCTGCTCGTGCTCCTCGCGGACCACGAACTGCCGCCGGGCACCCTGGCCGTCCGGGCGGCTGCCTCGGGAGGCGCGAACCTTTTCGACTGCATTGCCGTGGGCATCTGCGCAAGCGCCGGGACCGAGATCGCCGGGCACTATGCGGTCGTGGACCGGTTCCTCACCGCAAGGCCGTCCGCGACGGCGCTGCGCGACAAGGCCCTGCGCCTGCACCAGCGGGCGCAGCGGATCCCCGGCTTCACGCATCCGCTCTACCTGGGCGGCGACCCGCGCGCGAAGCACCTGCTCGCCATCGCCACCGAACTGGCTGACGACTCCTTCAACATGCGACAGGTCGCCGACTTCGTCGGTTGGGCGAAGGAGAATCTCGCGGACCATCCAAGGCATGAGTTCGCCGTCGTCTGCCTGGTGCGGGCGCTCCGGCTTCCCGTCTGGTCGGCAGCGGTCTTCTTCCTGGTGGCGCGCATGGCCGGCTGGGCTGCGCATGTGCAGGAGCAGCGCGGCGTGACCGGCCTCTGGCGGCCGCGCGCCCGTTACGTCCCCCGCCCATGAGCGTGGCAGGGCCCGTGCGCGTCGCTAGCGCCGCCCTGTGTCGCTCGGAGCCGAGAGGCGATCCTCTGGAGGAGCGGACTGGACGCCGGGCATTGCGGGCCCGCGGCAACCGGCCTGCCGCTGCGAACTCGTGCGTCTCCCTCTTTGCGAGGGGCAGCCCCGATGACGGCGATGGCCACTCCGCATTTGCGCTGCCGCCTGCTAAGCGGTGCGTCCGCGCGGTGGTGGTTGGAAGAGGGCATGGTGCGGGTGGAAGACCTGCCGCGCGTCACCGACCTGGCCTACTCCAACAGCCTGCGCCGCTGGATCACGGCGGAGTTGGCCTGAGCACTGCCCGGAGGTACTAGGACGCCGAGGCGCTGAATTTGCCGGTCTGCAGCCAGGCGGCAATACCGGCTGCCAACTGGTCGCTGTTGCTCTCCATCATCATCATGTGGCCGTTGCCCTGGATGCCCCGGTCGCCCAGCGGAATGAATTCCGCGCGCGCCCCGATGTCGTTCAGCCAGTCGACGATGGGCTTGTCGATGGCGGCCGTGTGGTCCGCGTCGTTGGTGCCCATGATCAGGGCCACGCGCTTGCCCTTGTAGCCCGAGGGGTCGGTCACACGGGGCGCGCTGTTCTCATAGTTCACCCGCTCTAGCAGCAGGCGGGGCGGAATGACGGTCAGGCTGGCCAGGTAGCTGTCCAGGTGCTCGCGCGGGAAGCGCGTGCTGCTGCCGACCAGCTTCTTCGTGGCCCAGCCCGGTTCGGCAACGAAGGGCAGCTTGCGGCTGAGCTTGAGCACCGGAGCGCCGGGTGCCAAGCGGACTTCCACGTCGTCCGACGTGCTGGACAGGAACTCGGTCGGCGCGCTGACGTTGGCCGGCCCGCCAGGTGCGATTGCCACCAGGGAGACGATGCGGTCGCCGAAGAGTTCGAGCAGCTTCCAGCCGAAGGGGCCCGACATCGAATGCGTCATGACGATCGCCGGGCGGTCCAGCGTGGCCAGCACCTTGCCAAGGCCCTTCACGACCGTCTCGCCCGACAGGTCGTCGTAGGGGATGTAGCCGCTGCGACCGGTGCCTGCCCAGTCAGGGACCACCACCTGGTAGCCCTGGGCTGCGAAGAAGGGCGCCCAGCCCGGGCGGCCATCGGCGGTCGCCATGTAGCAGGAGCCGGTGTGCGCCCCGCCGTGGATCAGCACCATGGGCGGCTTGCGGGTCTTCGCGACCGGCTCCAGAACCTCGTAGTAGGTCGAAGGACCGGCCACAAAGCCGCTGCGCACCCGCACGGCGGCGTGGGGGGGCGTGCTGGCGCCGGAGGCGCCGGTGCTGGTGGCCGCGGCTAGGACGGCACCCATGCCAGCACTGGTGCGGAAGAACCTCCGGCGGGAGGCGGGGGGCGTGTTGTGCATCTTGTCTCCTGGTTCTCTGTGGCATTGGCATCGACTCTGGCAGTGCAGGACGGTCGCCGGAGCGTCTGGCGAGGACGGCCCAGCGCGGCCAGGCCATGCCGACCATTATTGTTAATCGACTAACAATATGAAAGCTGGGGCGAACCCTGTTGTGCGCTGTCCAGCCGCCGCGACAGCACCTGCACCTCCTCACTGAACGTGGGCGGAGCGACGCCCTGGCCCCAGACCTCGAGGAGCTGTGTTGCGTCGTCATGCCGCAGATGTCGATGGGCTCGAGGAGCGACCTGGCCGGCTACTCGCAGGAGAGATTTCCCGAGGCGATATGCGAGTTGCGCTTGGGGGCAGGCCGTACGGTGGATGGGCGCGGCGGAACCAGCGTTCCGCATGGCGCGGGCCCCTTTAGCATTCCGGCGGGCCGGGCGCTGGACAGGGTGGTCGCTCGACAGGCGAAGGAAGACCTGTGTTCATACGGATCGTGGCTGGAGAGCGCGTCGCATCTTGCCCGGTACACGAAAGCGCGCAATCCACGATGCCGACGACGAGCCTCTTGGCAACCTATCGAGCAACCATGGTCTCTAGCCGAGCTTCACGTTGACGTTCTTGAGCTGCGTGAACTCCAGCAGTTCCTCCTTGGACTCCTCCCTGCCGACGCCGGACTGCTTGTAGCCGCCGAACGGCGCGCCAGGGATGTGCACCGAACACTCGTTGACCCACACGTAGCCCGACTGGATCCGCTTGGCGGCGCGCAGGCCGGTGTTCAGGCTCGTGGTCCACACCGAGGCCGTCAGTCCGAGCTCCGTGCCATTGACCTCGACCAGCATCCGGTCCTCGTCGTCCCAGGAAAACACCGAGAGCACGGGGCCGAAGATCTCCTCGCGCGCGATCCGCATGTCGGGCCGCACGCCCGTGAAGATGGTCGGCTCGATGAACAGGCCGTCCTTCAGCTGCGCATCGCGCGCCGCGTGGCCGCCGGTCAGGAGCACGGCGCCCTCGTCGATGCCGGCCTGGATGTAGTGCAGCGCGCGGTCGTACTGGGCGCGGCTCGCCAGTGCGCCCATCGTCGTGTCCAGGTGGGTCGCGATGCCGGGCCGGTGTTTGCGCGCCAGTTCCTCGGCCATGCGCTGCATGAATTCATCGTGCAGGGAGCGGTGCACGTACAGGCGGCTCGTGGAGCCGCACGACTGCCCGCACCACGTGAAGTTCATGCCGCGCACGGCCCCCTCCACCGCGCTGCGCAGGTCCGCGTCGGGATAGATGACCATCGCGTTCTTGCCGCCCAGCTCCAGCAAGGTGCGCTTCATCGTGTCCGCGGCGGACCGCAGCACGGCCTTGCCGGCGCCGACGCTTCCGATAAGCGCGACGGCGGCCACATCCGGGTGCGCGGACAGCGCGGCACCCGTCTCGCGTCCGCCAGCGATGCAGTTCAGCACCCCCGGGGGGAACAGGCCGTCCAGGATCTCCATCAGCCGGATGGTCGACAGCGGCGCCTGTTCCGGCGGCTTGAGGATGACCGTGTTGCCCGCCGCGAGCGGCGCGGCGATCTTGCCTGCCGCGAACATGAACGGGTGGTTGAACGGGAAGATCCGTGCGACGGGGCCGAGCGGCTCCCTGAGCGTGTAGTTCAGCGCGCCGTTCGCGGTCGGGATGGTCTCGCCCTTGATCTCGAGCACCAGCCCCGCGAAATAGTCCAGCTGGGTGGCCGCGATCTCCGCGTCCATCTGCATGGCGCGCACGGGATTGCCGCAGTTGGCGGCGTCCAGCAGCGCCAGTTCCCGCGAATGCAGCCGCACGCGGCGCGCGGCCTCCCGCAGCAGCGCCGCGCGCTGCAGGGGCGGGGTCTCGGCCCAGGCCGGGAAGGCGGCCTTCGCCGAGGCGACCGCGGCGTCGACCTCCGCCGAACCCGCCGAGGTCACGTCGGCCAGACGCTCGCCCGTGGACGGGTTGAAGGTCGCGATCGCCTGGTCCGCTCCTTCATGCCAGCGGCCGTCCCAGAACAGCCCGCTCGACCGGGGCAGGACTCGCTGGACGTAGGGGCTCAGGTCGCCGCTGTCCGGCAGGACGATGGGGGCCGCTGTCATGGCTGGCCTCCTTCCTGGTCCTCATGGGAGCGGGTCATGCCGGAGGCCATCGCGGCGCTGTAGCCCGGCGTGACGTGCACGTCGACGACGACGGTCGCTCCATCGCGCACCGCAGCGACGGCGCGGGCCAGGACCTCGTCGAGCTCCGACGGGCTGTCCGTCGGTCCGAGGCCCTGCAGCCCGAGCCCGCGCGCGAGCGCGGCCAGATCGGGGTCCGGATCTCCGATGCGCTGCCCGATCCACCGGTTCTGCACCGGGCGGTCGCGATCGCGGGCCACCCGCTCCTGGTGCAGCTCGTCGTTGAAGAACGACCGGTTGTTGCAGACGATGGTAAGCAGGGGAACGCCAGCATTGGCGGCGGTCCACAGTGCTGTCATGCCCATCAGGTAGTCGCCGTCGCCGGTCATCAGCACGGGCAGTCGGTCGGTTCCACGCAGCGCCAGCGCGGCGCCGACGGCCATGCCCGGCCCGGAGCCGATGCCGGCGCCGCCGTCCATGCCCAGGTAGTCCAGCGGATCGCGGAAGTGGCCCATCTCGCCGCTCCAGCCCAGTGGCACACGGATCAGGGTGATGGGCTGCGTGCCCGCGGCCCGGCGCAGGGCGTCGGCGACCATCGCGATGCTGATCGTCCCGTCTTGCGGAACCGGGGGCATGGCCATCGGGCTCTTCGGGGCCTGGAGGGCCGAAGGGCGCTCGGTGCAGGCAGCGCAGAGAAGGGGCACGGCGACGTCCGGCTCCACCGGCATGAACACGTCCACCGGCGGCAGGCCCTGGTGGTCCATGCTCCAGCCCCGGTGGCTGTAGTGGTCGAGCGAGACCTGGATCACCTTGGCGCCGACGCTCTCGTTGCGCCACGCCTGCTGCAGCGTGCCGTTCAGGTCGTACCAGTCCAGGCTCAGCACGACGTCGGCGGCGCGCAGCGTGGCGGCCGCGTCCGGGGTCAGGAAGACGCCCGGCACGGCCGCGTGCAGCGGATGGTCGGTGGGGAACGATGCGCCGGCGCGCAGGTCCGTAAGGACCTGCGCATTCAGCTTCTCGGCCAGCTCGATGCGCTGGCGCCAGCCCTCGCTAGACCTGGAGACCCGCCCCATCAGAATGACCGGGCGGGCCGCGGAGGACAGCAGCGCTGCGGCTCTGGCCAGCTCATCGCTGCCCGGCACGGCGGGGGAGGGAACCTGGTAGCGGCTGACGTCCGGCAGCGCCGGGATCGCATCGATGCGCGTCTCCTGCAGCGAGACATCGAAGCACACGTAGGTGGGGCCGGCGGGTGCGGTCAGCGCGATCTGCTTGGCCCGCAGCAGCGCCTCGTACGACGCGGCGACGGAAGCCGGCTGCGCGTCCCACTTGCTGAAGTCGCGCACCAGCGCGCCCTGGTCCTGCGCGGTGTGCATCCAGTCGATCCAGGGGCGCCGCTTGGCCGCATCGACCGGGCCCGTCGCGCCCAGGACCAACACGGGCACGCGGTCCACCCAGGCGTTGAAGATCGCCATGGACGCGTGCATCAGGCCCACGTTGCTGTGAACGATCGCCGCCAGCGGCTTTCCGGCGACCTTCGCGTAGCCATGGGCGATCGCGACGGCATGCTCCTCATGGAGCACGACCAGCATCTGCGGGTCGATGTTGCCGAGGTGGTTCACCAGGCTGTCGTGCAGACCGCGGAAGCTCGACCCGGGGTTCAGGAGGACATAGGGGATGTCGAGCGCGCGGATCATCTCCGCGATGGCGTCGCTGGCCCACAGGCTGCCGGCGCCGGCGCCCGCTGCGGGAATGTCGCGGCGCAAAGGAATGGCTTGCTTCGAATTCAATGGGTGCTCCGCTCAATCGGCCTTGATGCCCGCGCTCTTGATGACGCTCGCCCACCGCGCGGTGTCCTTCTCGACGAGCTTGGTCATCTCCTGCGGCGTGCTCGGCCGCGTCTCGATACCCTGCTCGGCGAGCTTCTCCTTCACCTCGGGCTCGTTCAGGATCTTGGTGACATCGGCGTTGATCCGCTTGATGACCGCCGCAGGGGTCCCCGCGGGGGCCGCCAGGCCGAGCCAGATCTCGCTGTCGTACTGGGGCAGGCCGGCCTCGGCCATGGTCGGGACATCGGCCAGCAGGCTGGCGCGCCGGGTGCCACCCACGGCGAGCGCGCGCAGCTTCCCGGTGCGGATGTGCGGCAGCAGCGAGTTGATGGCACCGAACTGCAGATCGACCTGCCCGGCCAGCATGTCGGTGATGGCCGGCGCCGCGCCCTTGTAGGGGACGTGGGTGATGTCGGTGCCCGTCATCGCCTTGAAGAGCTCCGCGGACAGATGCTGCGGGCTGCCGGAGCCCGACGAGGCATAAGTGAGCTTGCCCGGAGTGGCCTTCGCGAGCGCCACGAGTTCCTTCACGGTCGTGGCCTTCACGTTCGAGTTCGCTACCAGCACGACCGGCACCGCGCCGAGTTGCGTGACCTGGGCGAAATCGCGCGCGACGGCGTACGGCGTCTTCGGCAACAGCACCGGATTGATGGACATGGTGTTGTTGTTGGTGATCAGCAGCTTGTAGCCGTCCGCAGGGGCCTTGGCCACGTGGTCGGTCCCGATGCTTCCGGCCGCGCCTGCCTTGTTGTCCACGATGACCGGCTGGTTCCAGATCTGGCTGAGCCGCTGGCCGATCACGCGGGCGATGACGTCGTTGCTCCCGCCGGGAGTGAAGGGCACGATGAGGGTGACCGGCTTGGTGGGATAGTTCTCTTGTGCGATGGCCGAGTGGCCGAAGCCTGCGGCGATCATGGCGGCGGCCGCGAGCAGCGAGCGCCGAGTGGGGCTTGATGGATTCTTCATGGTGTCTCCGGTTGCAGGCAACTACACGTGCCCTAAGAAGATCCCGATCCTAGGAACAAGGTTGATGTGCATCAAGCTTGAATGCGCGGTCAACCTATGAAGAAGCAACGCGGCGTGGCAGCCCGCGTGGCGAGCTAGGGTTCATCCCGAGGTTGATCGATGGTTCAACCGGCGCCGCCCGGTGGCCATCCTGTCCTCCAGGGTGCGCAGGGCTCTCGCGCCCGGAGGTGCGCTGTGCGCCCGCATGGCCAATGCGCTCGGCTTCCATCGTGCCTCGCGGGCATTGGTGAAGACGCCGCACTGTCCTGACAACCGGTCCGCATGTCCGTGTGCCGCTGCACGGTGACCACGGTCTCGCGCACCGGTGCAGCGGGCCGGCGATGGCCCGATAAGCAGCGCGTGGAACTTGGAAGAACGCCGCTGGCGGACGTGCCCGCGTGCCCGTGAACGGCGGGCAGAGGCCGGCGCGCGACTGGCTCGCTGGCCAGGCACCCCATCGGTTGTGAATCGACGTTGCACCGTCTTCGTTCGTCCATTGCTCCTTGCGGCGACAACGGGATTCGAACCCGACGGGATGCTGCGGAGTCCGGCGCGAGGCATTGATCATCCAATCAATCCGGGTTGGTTCCGATGCCGTGCGGGATGGTCTCTGCCAGTGTTTCGCGGCCACCAACGGGTCAGGCGTGAAAGCGTCGCACGCCCGCCACAGCCGGGCGTTCTGAATCCGGAAAATTTGATTAGGCGACTATCAAAAAGATTAGGCGTCTATCTATACTGAACGAGCCGGAGGAACCACGATGAACCCGCGAGTCATCGAACGATGTGGTCTTTGGCGGGCTGCGCGTGGAGCTTTCCCATGAGACGCCAGGCGCAATGTGAAGAAGAGGAATCGGGGCCAAGCCCCAAGTTCAACGAAGGAGACAACTATGAACGGAATGGCCAAGCATGCGGTTGCATGCGCCGCGCTGCTGTGCGTTTGCGGCGCAGCCAATGCCCAGAGCAGCGTGACCATGTATGGGCGGGTGGATGCCGGGATGGACTCGCCGAGATCGGGGGGCTCGAGTGTCAATCGGCTGGTATCGGGCGGAAGTGCGGGGAGCAACCTGGGTTTTCGCGGCGTGGAGGACTTGGGAGGAGGGCTTGCCGCCGTCTTCCGCCTCGAGATGGGCATCAACCTCGACGACGGCACGCTCGGCCAAGGCGGTCGCGCGTTCGGGCGCGAGGCGTCGGTCGGCCTGAGCGATGCGCGGTTCGGCACGCTGCAGATGGGCCGTATTCCCACTCCGTACTACATGGTCCAGAGCAGTGTGGACGCCTTCGTCTGGGAAGGCGCCGGCGGGCTGCTCGCGCTCACCAGAAACGTCAGCCCCACCACGCAGCGCCAGGTGCTGCCGATGGGGGTGTCGGCGCGGCAGGACAACGCGGTCAACTACGTGTCCCCGCGCTGGGGCGGCATCGAGTTCCGCGGCCAGTACTCCTTCGGCGAGAACTCGACGACGATCGGACGCGGGTACGGCGCATCCGCGCGCTACCAGGCCGGGGGCTTCGACCTCAATGCGGGCTTCCAGCGGCAGGAGGGGCCGGACGATGCTGCGGGCAAGGTCTCGGCGATGGTGGTTGGCGGCTCCTACGACGCCCGCTTCGCCAAGTTCTTCCTGGGCATGACGGTGGAGAAGAACTCCTGCGCGACCTGCACCGGGGCAATCGCCCGCATGCCCGGTGCTTCGACGAGCGAATTCCGGCTGACCAACCTCGGCGTGCGCGTGCCGTTCGGACAGTTCACGGCCGTTGCCCAGTTCACCCGCGTCAACGACCGGTCCGACTACACGGCGTTGACGGGCAACCGGGACGCGAACTGGATCTCGCTTGGCGGCGACTACGACCTGTCCAAGAGGACGCGCCTGTACTTCGGCGTGGGACAGATCAGCAACAAGAACGGGTCGCAGTACGTGCTGGGCACCGGCACTGCCCAGGCCCCGGCCATGCTGGTCGGCTCGTCCAGCGGCAGCTCCCGCAACATCTACATGGGGGTCCGTCACAACTTTTGATGGCGACCGGCGGCACGCCGCTGCGGCCCCGCGATGGGCCGCGGTGGCTGGGCGCCGGGATCCCCGCATTGTTATCTCCAAGGTTTGGTGCCGGGGCAACCCGGCGCCTTTTTTTGTGCACGGGCGCCTGCCCGGGGAAAGCGCCGAGAAGGTGGGCAAGGGCATCGTCTCCCGCGCGAGGTCGGGCCGACCGTCCCGCGCCCGAGGCGGTGGCCAAGGTGGCGCGCATTGGGGGCGGCACAAGGAGCCTGCTTGGAGCTGCGCCCCGGAGCGGCGGCGCCGCCTTGATCGGCTCGCGCGGTGGCCTGGTGAGCGCGCGCCGCGGCCGAGGGCCCGTCGCGTCGTCCGTGCAGTCACTGAACATGGACTCTCCCGGACCGCCGATCCCCGGGACCGTCGGATGCGCTGGCGCGTGCCGTTCGGCCGCGCCGCCCGGGCTTTGAGCGACGGCGGGCGCCTTCTCGCGCAGGACTGCACGTTGCGCTTCGGCCTAGTGCTCAGCGATGCGGATGCGCTCGCCCGCTGCCAGGCAAGCGCGGCGGGCAAGGGCAGGACCAGGATCTCCGGAGCGCCGAACCGGTCCGCGTTGATGTCGAGCACGAACTGCGCTTCGTGCAACCGTGCCTGCACCCAGCGGTGACCATGCTGGCGGTCGTCGCCCGCGCGCCGCGTGGCGTGAACGCCTGGCCCATGCCCCTGGAGGGCGACGCGTCCCTTTGTGGCCGGCCACCGCCGACGACGGCGGAGACCTCCGAAAGGCGCGGAGCATGGCGAATTCATTTCTTCGATACAGCGAATAGGCCAGCCTGCGTTGCCGGGCACGCACCGGCCCCCCAGAATTGACAGCGGTCAACAAATCGTCCGCGACAACGAATCGCGGATATCGACAACCGCCCAGGAGACACCCCATGAAAACCTTCCAGGTCGCCGCGGCCCTCGCCGTGTCGCTCATTTGCGCCGCCATTCCGGTGCACGCACAAGCACCAGCTTCCCGTGACTATCCCAGCCGGCCGATCCGGATGATCGTACCGTTCCCCGCCGGCGGTCCCACCGACCTGCTGGCCCGCGTCGTCGGGCAGCGTATGGGCGAGTTGATGCGCCAGCCGATCGTGGTGGACAACAAGCCGGGCGCCAACACCATCATTGGCGCCGATGCCGTCGCGAAGGCGGCGCCGGACGGCTACACGCTGCTGATGGCCATCGACAACACGCTGGTGATGAACCAGTACCTCTACGCCAAGCTGCCCTACGATCCCGTCCAGGATTTCGAGCCGATCGGCAAGGTGGCCACCACGCCCCTGGTGGTCATGACCCACCAGGCCGGACCCCAGTCCATGCAGGCGCTGCTCGCGCAGTCCAAGGCCGGCGCCGCCGCAATGAGCTATGGCTTCGGCACCTTCACGTCCCAGCTCTCCGGCGAGCTGCTCAAGCGCACGCTGGGCAAGGAGGTGGTCTCGGTGCCCTACAAGGGCAGCGCGGGCACGACCCAGAGCCTGCTGACCAAGGACGTCACGTTCACCATCGACGGCATCACGACCGCCATGCCCCATTTCGAGAAGGGCACGCTGCGGCCGCTCGCGCGCCTGAGCGCCAAGCCCATCCCCACGCTGCCCAACGTGCCATCGATGGCCGATGTGGGGATCAAGCTGCCCGACATCGACGTGTGGATGGCGTTGCTGGCGCCCAAGGGCACGCCCGCTGCGGTGGTGGACGAGCTCAACCGCGCGCTGACGCAAGCCCTCGCGTCCAAGGACGTGCAGGAGAAGCTCCTGGGCGCCGGGCTGCTGGCCGACGCCAGCTCGCCGCAGGCGCTGCGCAGCTTCATCGCCTCGGAGGCCGCGAGGTGGCGTCCCGTCATCGCGGAAGCCGGCATCAGGATCGATTGACATTCACGAAGGAGATTCACCATGACCACGAACAGCCCCAGCCACAGCTTCGCCCCGATCGTCAACAGCGCCGCGGAGTGGCGCGCGGAGATGGCGCGCCTGAACAAGCCGGGCCAGCCCAGCTTCTTCCACATCCGGACCCAGTTGCCGAAGCAGGGCCGCACCAACCAGGTCCTCGGCGCGTCGCGCTACATGAACGTGGTGCTCAAGACCTACGCGAGCGGTGGCGAGAACGAGATCCACGCGCATTCCAACGAGGACCACGTGTTCGTCATCCTGCAGGGCGGCGCGGTGTTCCACGGGCCGAATGGCGAGACGCGCGAGGCAGGCAGGAACGATTGCGTGCTGCTGCCGGCCGGCACCTTCTACTGGTTCCACGCCAAGGAAGACCGCGAGGAACTCGTCATGCTGCGCATCGGCGCGCACATCGACCCCGACAGCGACGTGCTCGCGCGCATCGACCTGGAGGGCAAGCCCTTCGATGGCTATTCCGAGAAGAACAAGGAAGTGCCCGTGGTGCTGCACGAGGATCGGATCTTCGAATGAGCGGCCCGTCGCCTGCAACGAGCGCGCGAGCTTCCGCGGAGATTCCGCTGTGCCAGCCTCCCGATCCCGCTCCCCGCAAGCCCAGGCTGATCTGCCCGCCGGGGACCGCGGATTGCCATGTGCATGTCTATGGCCCCGCCGACCGCTATCCCGTGGCCGCGACGCGCGCCTTCGATGTGCCCGACGCCTTGCCGGCGCGGCTGCGCGCGCTGCACGACACCCTGGGCGTCGAGCGCCTGGTGCTCGTGCAGCCCAGCGGCTATGGCACCGACAACCGGCGGCACCTGGAGGCGGTGGCCGAGCTGGGCCGGCCGGCGCGCGTCATCGTCGCGCTGCGGGCCGAGGTGCAGGATGCCGAACTGGACCGCCTGCACGAAGCCGGCGTGCGGGGAGTGCGCTACAACATCGGCCATGCAGGTGCCGTCCCGCTGGCCGAGATGCCCGCGCTGGCGGCGCGCATCGCCCGCCTGGGTTGGCATGTGCAGCTCCACGTCATGGATGACCAGGGCCGAGCTCCGCTGGCCGAGATGGAGCCCACCCTGCGCGAACTGCCCACCGACGTCGTGATCGACCACATGGGCTCGCTCAGGCCGGGAGACGGCGTGGGGCAGCCTGGCTTCCAGGCGCTGCTGAGGCTGGTGAACACGGGGCGGTGCTGGGTCAAGCTGTCCTGCGGCTACCGGATGTCGGCGCTGCCTCCGCCCTACGAGGACATGGTGCCCTACGTCCAGGCGCTGCTGGCCGCCCGGCCGGACCGCCTGGTATGGGCCAGCGACTGGCCGCACGTCTCGTTCAAGGGCGAGATGCCCAACACCACGGACCTGCTGGACCAGATGCTGACCTGGGTGCCCGACGGAGCACAGCGCCACCAGATCCTGGTGCGCAACCCCGAGCAGTTGTACGGGTTCTGAGCGGCCCGCCCCGGCGCCGCCGACCCCCTGCGATCAAAAGAAAGAGGAGACACCCATGCCCATGTTCCATCTGCTGCGCCGCGCGGCGCAGCGCGCCACGCTGCTCGTCCCGATGCTGCTGCTACCGGTCCTCCCCGCCGCTGCGCAGGCGCAGGCCGCGGCCAGCTTCCCCGCCAGGCCGGTGCGTCTGATCGTGCCCTTCCCGGCCGGTGGGCCCGCCGACGTGCTGGGCCGAGCGATCGCGCAACGCCTGTCCGAAAAGTGGCGCCAGCCCGTCGTCGTCGACAACAAGGGCGGGGCCAACACGCTGATCGCGGCGCAGGAGGCCGCCCGGGCCGCGCCCGACGGCTACACCTTGTTCATGCCCCTGGATTCGACCTACACGCTGAACCCGGCGCTGTATTCGCGGCTGCCCTACGATCCGATCAAGGACTTCGCGTCCATCTCGATCGTCGCCCGCCAGTCCCTGGTGCTCACCGCAACCGACCGGACACCCTTCAGGGCGGTGGCCGACCTGGTGGCTGCCGCCCGGGCCCAGCCCGGCAGCATCAACTACGGCTCCAGCACCACGTCCACACAGCTCGCAGGCGAGATGTTCACGCGGCAGAGCGGGATCAAGCTGGTCCAGGTGCCGTACCGCGGCGCCTCGGAGGTCGTCAAAGGAATGCTCTCGGGGGACGTCGAGGTCAGCTTCGACGGCATCGCCGCCAATGTCCCGCACATCCAGTCCGGGAAGATCCGTGCACTGGCCACGACGGGTCCGGTCCGCTCCGCGGCCTTGCCCGACGTGCCGACGCTGGCGGAGGCCGGGCTCAAGGGCTACGAACTGTTGATGTGGAATGCACTGTCCGCGCCCGCCGGCACGCCGCGGGCGATCATCGACAAGATCCACAAGGACGTTGTGGAGGTCGTGCAGCGCAAGGAAGTCAGGGACCAGCTCATGGTGTTCGGTCTGGAGACGGCGGGCACCACGCCCGAGGAGATGGACGAGACCATCCGGCGGGAGACCGCCAAGTACGCGCCCCTGATCAAGGAGCTCGGGCTCAAGCTGAACTGAAGGGCGCATCGGCATGACCGCCCCAGCACTCGACTACGGATCGGGCGGGCGCATCGGCGTGCTGCTGCCCTCCGTGAACCAGGCCGCCGAGCCGCAACTGCGCGCGATGCTTCCCGCCGACATCGCCATCGCGGTCACGCGGCTGAAGCTCGTGGACAGTTCGGAGGCGAGCCTGCTGGGCATGGCCCGGGATGTCGAGCCGGCGGCCGAGCTGCTCGCGGACGCGGGCGTCGACATCGTGGTGTTCCATTGCACCGCCGTGTCGACCTACAGCACCGAGCTGGAGGCGTCGATTCTCGCGCGCATCCAGTCCGCGACTGGGCTGCCCTGCGTGGCCACGTCGCAGGCCCTGGTGGCGGCGCTGCAGGCCCTGCCCGCGCGGCGCGTGGTGCTGCTCTCCCCGTACACGGCGGCCGTCAATGACCGGGAGGCGGCTTACTTCGCCGAGCATGGATTCGAGATCCTCGGCAACGCCGGCCTGGATTGCCGCACCGGCCGCGAGATGATGGCCATCGCGCCGCAGGCGTGGCATGCGTTCGCCACGCGCCATGCCCATGCGCGGGCGGACGCATACGTCCTCAGTTGCACCACCGTGCGGACGGCCGAGACCATCGAGGCCCTGGAGCGTTCCCTGGGACGGCCCGTCGTCACGAGCAACACGGCGGTGGCCTGGTACTGCATGCGCAAGCTTGGCGCGCTGCCGGGGGTTCCAGGCTACGGCCGCCTGCTGGCCCGCGCCGGAGCACCCTGACGCGGTCCGGGGCGCGGCCCGACCGCCGGAGGAGGGCGGGGTGAACCTCACAACCTCGCGCCTGGGCATTCCTGCCCTCGCACCGTGTGGAACCGGCAGCAGGGCGCCCGCAACACCGCGAAGGCGGGCTCGCGGACGCCAGGGGCCTTCGCGGTTCAGAAGGCTTCGGTGTCGACCTCGTTCGCGCTCTGCGCGCTGTAGCGCTGGCCGACCACGGTAAGTTCGTTGATCAGAACGTTCAGCCGCTCGATCACCGCGGCGTGCAGCCGCATGTTGGCGGCGCCCAGGTCGTCCAGCAGGTGTTCCACGCTCGTGGTGCCGGGAATGGGGACGATGTGGCCGCCCTGGTGCAGCAGCCAGGCCAGGGCCAGCTGTGCCGGGGTGCAGCCCGCGTCCCGCGCGATCCTGCGGTAGCCGTCCAGCAGCTTCAGGTTGGCCGCGTAGGCCTCGGGCGCGAAGCGCGGCATGGCGCGGCGGATGTCCTTCTCGTGGAGCGCACCCACGTCCACGAGTTCGCCGCAGAGGAAGCCGCGCGCCAGGGGACTGAAGGCAACGAAGGCCGCGCCCAGCTCGCGGCACGCGTCGAGCACCGCGATCTCCGGGTTGCGCGTCCACAGCGAGTACTCGGTCTGCACGGCGGCGACGGGGTGCACGGCGTGCGCGCGGTGCAATGTGGCGGCGGAGACCTCCGACAGGCCGATGGCCCGCACCTTGCCTGCCGCGACCAGCCGCGACAGCTCGCCCACCGAGTCCTCGATGGGCACCTGCTTGTCCCAGCGGTGCAGGTAGTACAGGTCGATCACGTCGGTGCCCAGGCGGCGCAGGCTGTCCTCGCAGTTGCTGCGCAGCGTGGCGGGGCGGCCGTCGATCACGCGGCGCGTCACGCCGTCCTCGCCCTTCACGCCGGCCATGCCGCCCTTGCTGCACAGGGTGATGCGCTGGCGATGGGGCCGGAGGACGCGGCCCACCAACTCCTCGTTGGCACCGAAGCCGTACAGCGCCGCCGTGTCGAACAGCGTCACGCCGGCATCCAGCGCCGCCAGCAGCACGCGCTCACCCGTGTCGGCGGAGACGGGCGCGCCGTAGGCGTGCGAGAGGTTCATGCAGCCCAGACCGATGGCGCTGACTTCGAATGGGCCGAGGGTGCGTGTCTGCATTGCGCTTCTCCCAGGAAGAACGCCCGCGGCGCTTGCCGTGCAGGCAGTGGAAACGATACAGTGCCAAATGGCGCGGACTCAGTTGAGTTGCCGTTCCAGGCCGTTCAGCACCTGGTAGCACGGCAGGACCTGTGCCACGCTGGCATTGGGCTCCCGGCCTTCCTTGATCGCGGCGAAGAACTCGCGGTCCTGCAGCTCGATGCCGTTCATGCTCACGTCGACCTGGCTCACGTCCACCGGCGTCTCGGGGCCCTTGCTGTGCGACTGCACCAGGTCGTCGTAGCGCGCGATGTAGGTGGCGGTGTCGCCGATGTAGCGGAAGAAGGTGCCCAGCGGGCCGTCGTTGTTGAACGAGAGGCTGAGCGTGCAGATGGCGCCGTTGGCTGCCTGCAGCTGGATGCTCATGTCCATCGCGATGCCCAGCTCCTTGTGAATCGGGCCCTGGATCGCGTTGGCCTTCACGATCGGGCTGCCGGCCTGGTAGGCGAACAGGTCCACGGTGTGGGCGGCGTGGTGCCACAGCAGGTGGTCGGTCCAGCTGCGCGGCTGGCCCAGCGCGTTCATGTTGGTGCGGCGGAAGAAGAACGTCTGCACATCCATCTGCTGGATATTGAACTCGCCCGCCTTGATCTTCTTGTGCACGTACTGGTGGCTGGGGTTGAAGCGGCGGGTGTGGCCGCACATGGCGACGAGGCCGGTCTGCTTCTGCAGGGCGGCGACCTTCTCGCCGTCGGCCAGCACGTCGCACAGCGGGATCTCGACCTGCACGTGCTTGCCGGCTTCCAGGCAGGCGATGGACTGGCTGGCATGCATCTGCGTGGGGGTGCAGAGGATCACCGCGTCCACTTCCTTGATGGCCAGGCTGTCTTCGAGCTTGGTGGTCACGTGCTGGATGCCATACTTGTCGGCCACTTCCCGGGTCTTGGCCAGGTCGCGGCTGACGAGGGAGACGACTTCGACACCGTCGATGTTCTTGATGCCGTCCAGGTGCTTGATGCCGAAGGCGCCGGCGCCGGCCAGGGCTACTTTGATGGTCATGGTGGGGGTCCTTTACGGGTTGATTCGAAATCAGCCAGCCTCAGGCGGGCTGATTCTCCAGGATCAGGTGGCCCACCGCGGTGTTGCTGGCGGGCACATGGAAGAAGCGGTACACCACCTTGGGCGCAGGTCCGCCAGCGACGTCGGCCATGGCGCCGCGGGCGATGAGCCACATCACCAGCTCGATGCCTTCGCTGCCGGCCTCGCGCACGTATTCGATGTGCGGCACCTTGGCCAGCTCGGCGGGCTCGGCGATGAGGCGGTCCAGGAACCGGTTGTCCCAGTCCTTGTTGATGAGGCCGGCGCGCGGGCCCTGCAGCTGGTGGCTCATGCCGCCCGTGCCCCAGATCTGCACGTTGAGGTCTTCGTCGAACGACTCGATGGCCTTGCGGATCGCCTTGCCCAGCTGGAAGCAGCGGTTGCCCGAGGGCACGGGGTACTGCACCACGTTGACGGCGAACGGGATGACCTTGCAGGGCCAGCGATAGTCGGACTGGGGGGGCTGACCGAACATCAGCGACAGCGGCACGGTGAGGCCGTGGTCCACGTCCATCTTGTTGACGATGGTGAGGTCGAAGTCGTCCTGGATGACGGACTGCGCGATGTGCGCCGCCAGCGCCGGATGGCCGTGGACGGCGGGCACAGGGCGCGGGCCCCAGCCTTCGTCGGCGGGCTGGTACTCGGCGGCCGTACCGATGGCGAAGGTCGGGATCATGTCCAGGCTGAACGCGGTGGCGTGGTCGTTGAAGACCAGGAACACCACGTCGGGCTTCTGGGCCTTTTCCCATTCCTTGGAGAAGTCGTAGCCCGCGAACAGCGGCTGCCAGTACGGTTCCTGGGTCTTGCCCAGATCGATGGCGGCGCCGATGGCGGGCACGTGGGAGGTGTAGACGGATGCGGTGATCTTGGCCATGTCAGTTGCTGCCCGTGGTTTTATGGCCGGCCTTGCCTTGGGGTTGGTGTTGCGGCTGGGCGTCGCCGTCCTCGCCGAGAAAACGGTTGCCCTCCGGGGAGCGGCCGCCACCGACCATCATGTTGCGGTATTCCTCCTCGGTCATGCCGGTCATGCTGCCGGCCATCTGCTGGAAGCTCTTGCCGTCGGTGGCGCCGATCTTGGCCAGGAAGTAGATGTTGCCGCCCGTGCGCATGCACCAGTTGAGGTCGCGGGCCAGCACGGCCTGCTTCTGTTCCTCGGTCATGGCCCATTCGTCGAGGTAGGCGCGCTCGTCGGCCTTGAAGCGCTCGCGGTTCTCTGCCTTCATCAGCGACATGCAGAACTGGTTGAGCCAGTAGCCTTTGCGGGACTGCTCGGCATCGAAGATGATGGTGCCGGGCACGTCGAGGTAGGGTTTGTCGAGGGACATGGCGCGCTCTCCTTACTTCGCCTCTTCGGGCCAATACAGGCGCATGGGGTTGTCCACGAGCAGCTTCTTTTGCAGCTCGGCCGTGGGCGCGATGTGGGGGATGAAGTCCACCAGCAGGCCGTCGTCGGGCATGTGGTCCTTGAGGTTGGGGTGCGGCCAGTCGGTGCCCCAGAGCACGCGGTCGGGGAACTCCTCCACCACCTTTCGCGCGAACGGCACCACGTCCTGGTAGGCCGCCTGCTCGCCGTTGAGCGCCTTCGGCCCGGTGACCGACAGGCGCTCGGGGCAACTGACCTTGCTCCACACGTTGGGGTGCTGGCGCATGAACTTCAGGAACAGCTCGAACTCGGGCCCATCGATGGGCTTGGTCACGTCGGGCCGGCCCATGTGGTCCACCACCACGGTGGTAGGCAAGGCCGTGAAGAAATCCCACAGCTCGGGCAGGTCCACCGCCTCGAAGTAGATCACCACATGCCAGCCGAGCTTGGCGATGCGGCCGGCGATCTCCAGCAGCTCGTCCTTGGGCGTGAAGTCCACCAGGCGCTTGACGAAGTTGAAGCGCACGCCGCGCACACCGGCGGCGTGCAGGGCCTGCAATTCTTCATCGGTCACCGAGCGCTTGACCGTGGCCACGCCGCGCGCCTTGCCACCGCTGGACAGGCAGGCATCGACCATGGCGCGGTTGTCGGCGCCGTGGCAGGTGGCCTGCACCACCACGTTGCGGGCAAAGCCCAGGTGGTCGCGCAGCGCGTACAGCTCGTGCTTCGAGGCATCGCAGGGCGTGTACTTGCGCTCGGGCGCGTAGGGGAACTCCGCGCCCGGGCCGAACACGTGGCAGTGCGCGTCCACGCTGCCGGGCGGCACCTGGAAGCGGGGCTTGCTGGGTCCGGCGTACCAGTCGAGCCAGCCTGGGGTTTTCGTGAAAGTGCTCATGCGGTGGGTTCCTTGAGAGATTGCAACAGGCGGTCGGCCTCGGCGCGCCAGTCGGCGGCGCGCGCGAATCCCGGAGCGCCGCGTTCGCCGAACGACCCGGCGTCCGCGCGGTCCGCCATCCAGGCCTGGCGCTCGGCTGTGCCCTGCGCGGAGAAGGCGGGCATGCCCGCTTCGCGCACCGTGTTCGCGGACTCGTGCATCTCCTCGCTGCGGCGGCGGCCATGCTCGATCACGCGCTGGAAGAAATAGGCGCCCTGCTTCTCCCAGTCGATGCCGGGAAAGGTCTCCTGGAGCGAGGCGATGACCGCGTCCTCCACGCCGTAGTGCCGCGCGGCCGTGAAGCTCTCGATCACCATCGCCTCCAGGCCCTTGACCATCACGCTGCGGCACATCTTGGTGGCCGAGGCCACGCCCAGCCGGTCGCTGACGACCTTGGCGACGAAGCCCAGCGGCGCGATGGCCTCGGCCAGCGCCCTGGCCGAGGCGCCGCCCAGCAGCAGCGGGACCTTGATGCGGTAAGGTGGAATGCTGGTCATCACCGCGCCTTCGACGTACCGGGCACCGGCCGCATCAATCAGCGCGCCGGCCGCCTGCTTGGCACCCGGGGAGGCCGAGTTGAAGTCCAGATAGAAGGCTTCCTTGCGCACCTGCGGAGCGCACGCCCGGGCCACGTCCAGCGTCTGGCTGGCGGTGACGGCGCTGATCACGAAGTCGGCAGTGGCCGCGAGCCGGGCGTGGCTGTCGAGCAACTCGACGCCATGGGCCCGCGCGTGCTCCAACAAGGGCCGTTGTAGCGCACCGCCGAGCTTGCGGTCGTAGGCCGAGACGCGCAGCCCCTGGGCGCGCAGGTCCTCGCAGAGAATGCGGCCGACCTCGCCGTAGCCGACGAGGCCGATGTGCCAGTCCTGCGCCGATGCGGGGATGGGCATGGCGTAGGTCCTCAGTCGATGTAGCGCAGCCCGGCCTTTTCGAGCCCGGGGCGCATGTTGTACATATCCAGGCCGAGCACGCCCGAGGCGAGCTTGGCGCGTTTCTCGCCCTCGAAGCTCTCGCGCTTGCGCGCGGCCTCGAGCGTCTCGGCGGCGCGCGCGGCGGGCACGCAGACCACGCCATCGTCGTCGGCCACGATCACGTCGCCCGGCGTGACCCACATGCCGGCGCACACCACCGGGATGTTGACCGAGCCCAGCGTGGCCTTGATCGTGCCCTTGCTGGAAATGGCGCGGCTCCACACGGGGAAATTCATCTCCTGCAGGGTCTTCACGTCGCGCACGCCGGCGTCGATGATGAGCGCCCGCGCACCGCGCGCCTGGAACGAGGTGGCCAGCAGGTCGCCGAAATAGCCATCGGTGCATTCGGAGGTGACGGCCGCCACCACCACGTCGCCGGGCTGGATCTGCTCGGCCGCCACGTGCATCATCCAGTTGTCGCCGGGCTGCAGCAGCACGGTGACGGCTGTGCCGCTGACCTGCTGGCCGCCGTAGATGGGGCGCATGTAGGGCTTGAGCAGGCCCACGCGGCCCATGGCCTCGTGCACGGTAGCCGAGCCGAGGGCAGCCAGGCCGTCAGCGGCTGCGCGATCGGCGCGGGTGATGTTGCGGTAGACAACGCCTAATTCGTACATGTCAGAGCCCCTTTGCCTTCAGTCGTGAATCGAGTCGGGAGAACACGCGGCGCACATTGCCTTCGTAGATCTGGTGCTTGTCGTCGCCGCTCAGGATCTTCGACGCTTCGATGTAGCGCTTGGTGTCGTCGTAGTAGTGGCCGGTGGTGGGGTCGATGCCGCGCACCGCGCCGATCATTTCGGAGGCGAACAGCACGTTCTTCACCGGGATCACGGTGTTCAGCAGGTCGATGCCCGGCTGGTGGTACACGCAGGTGTCGAAGAAGATGTTGTTCAGCAGGTGGTCTTCGAGCAGGGGCTTCTTCATCTCCTGCGCCAGGCCGCGGAAACGGCCCCAGTGGTAGGGCACGGCACCGCCGCCGTGCGGGATCAGGAACTTGAGCGTGGGGAAGTCCTTGAACAGGTCGCCCTGGATGCACTGCATGAAGGCCGTGGTGTCGGCGTTCAGGTAGTGCGCGCCCGTGGTGTGGAAGCACGCGTTGCAGCTGGTGCTCACGTGGATCATGGCGGGCAGGTCGTACTCCACCATCTTCTCGTAGATGGGGTACCAGTGGCGGTCGGTCAGCGGCGGGCTGGTCCAGTGGCCGCCCGAGGGGTCGGGGTTGAGGTTGATGCCCACCGCGCCGTATTCCTTGACGCACTTCTCCAGCTCGGGGATGCAGGTCGCGGGGTCCACCCCGGGGCTTTGCGGCAGCATGGCCACGGGCACGAAGTTGTCGGGGAACAGGGTGGAGACGCGGTGGCACAGCTCGTTGCAGATGGCCGCCCAGGTGCTGGAGACATTGAAGTCGCCGATGTGGTGGGCCATGAAACTGGCGCGCGGCGAGAACAGCGTGATGTCGCTGCCGCGCTCCTTCATCAGGCGCAGCTGGTTGGTCTCGATGGACTCGCGCAGCTCGTCGTCGCTGATCTGCAAATCGGCGACCTTGGGCATGGCGGCCGGGTCCTTGATGCCGGCGATCTGCTGGTTGCGCCAGTTCTCCAGCGCCTTGGGTGCCGTGGTGTAGTGGCCATGGCAGTCGATGATGAGGCTCATTGCGTTGTGCTCCTTGGATCTTGGTGTTCGGGTTCAGGCAGGGTCCATGCCCTGGCGTTGCTTGGCTTCGGCCGCCGCTGGCGATGCGAAGAAGTCGAGCAGCGCCTTGGCGGCCTCGGGCTGCTGGCTGGAGGCAGCGACGCCCGATGAAAAAATGGTGGTGATCTGGATCGCAGGCGGCAGCGGGCCCACGATGGTGATGCCCTCCACGTGCAGCAGCTCGCTCAGTTGCTGGAAGCCGAGCTCCACATCGCCACGTGCCACCAGGGAGCCCACGGGCACGCCGGGCGGGGCCTGCACCATGCGGCCGGCCACCTGGTCGGCAATGCCCCAGCGCTCGAACAGTTTCGCCAGCGCCACGCCGCTCGGGCCGGTGGAATAGCTGATGCTGCGCGCGGCCAGCACGGCACTGCGCACTGCGTCTTCCGAGCCGATGTCGGGCAGCGGCGCGCCCGCGCGCACCGCCACGGCCACGCCGGAGCGCACCCAGTCGGTCCTGCTGCCGGCCACGACGGCGCCGGCCGCGATGAGCTTGTCGATGGCGTCAGAGGCAAGCACCACCACGTCGAAAGCCTCGCCGGCCTGCACCCGCTTGGCCGCGTCCACGCCGCCCACGGCCTCGATGGCTGCGCGCTGGCCGGTCTGCTGCTCGTAGGCGGCCAGCAGCTCGGCCAACACCTGGCGGGTGGCCATGGAGGAGATTCCACGAAGCGGAGCATTCATAGGATTGTTTGGTGGCTAAGTATTTTGGGGTATTCTGCTGCAATTCCAGCTATACAAGAAGTGGCGGATTGGTCTACCAGATATCTCATTTGTCGATGGATCTGAAGCAGCTCGAGTACTTTGTGCGGGTCGCCGAAATGGGCAGCTTCACCCATGCCGCGGCGGCCCTCGGCATGGCCCAGTCGGCCCTGAGCCGGCAGGTGCGCCTGCTGGAGGTGGAGCTGCGCCAGAACCTGCTGGTGCGCAATGGCCGCGGCGTCACGCCCACGGAGGCGGGCCGGTTGCTGGTCGACCATGGGCGGGGCATCCTGCACCAGATGGCCCGGGCGCGGGAGGACATGGAGCGCCTGCGCGGCGGCGTCTCGGGCGCCGTCGCCATCGGGCTGCCCAGCAGCGTGGCGCGCGCGATGGCGGTGCCGCTCATGCGCGCCTTCCGCAAGGAATTGCCGGAGGCTCGGCTCTCGATCAGCGAAGGGCTTTCGAGCGAACTCCTGAGAGGACTGGTCAGCGGTCGCCTGGACATCGTCGTGCTCTACAACGGCCAGCCGGTGCGCGATGTGGATGTGTCGCACCTCATGGACGAGGATCTGCTGCTCGTGCGCGCCCGCCCGCGCGGGCTGGCCGAGGACCCGCCGCCCGGCCCCATCGCGCTCGCCGAGCTCGCGCGGCTGCCGCTGGTCATTCCCTCGCGCCCCAACGCGATCCGCATGCACGTGGAAGCCGAGATGGCGCTCATCGGCTGCCGGCCCGAGATCGCGCTGGAGATCGACGGGGTCGCCGCCATCCTGGACATGGTGGCCGACGGGGCCGGGTACGCGGTGCTGCCGCGCAACGCGCTGCTCAATTCGCCTGTTCCTTCTGCCTACAGCGCCCAGGTCATCGGTGCGCCGCCGCTGCGCATAGCGCTGTCCCTGGCGACCAGCCTGCAACGCCCCGCCACGCAGGTCCAGAAGACCACGCTGGACCTGGTGCGGCTGACGGTCTCCGAAGTCCTCCGGCCGGCGTGAAGGCCCGGTCGGCCCGGCTCGGCGTGTCCGATGCCCGCCGGGCCGTCCGTGGTGACAGCCTTGCAGGCCACGGCCTTTCGGCGCATATGGCCCGGTGCGGCGCAGCCGCCCTCGGCGAGATGCAGGACGCATGCGGGCAGTACCCCGCCCGGCGATGCAGGCCTCTGTCCGTGCGGAAGTCGCACCCGCGCGGCGGACTCACATTGACTGAGACTCAATCTATCAAGCGCGCGACAAAGTGTTTAGAGTCGCCTCGCAAAAAGTCAGCGCGACCGGCCGGCGTGGGGCTGCGGCACCGATCGCGCGCACCAATGATGGAGAGAGGCAGACAATGAACACTGAACCTACGGGTACCGACCGAGCGCGGCGCCGCACCTTTTCGTGCATCGGAGGGGTGCTCGCAGCGGCGGCCGTCGGATTGCCGTTCCGAGCGCGGGCGGCGGCGCGCGAGATCCAGATCGCGATGCTGCTTCCTTTGCAGGGAGGACAGGCGCGCCAGGCCGAGATGATCAGGCAGGGCGTGGACGGAGCGCTCGAACAGGCGAACCGCGCTGGAGGGATCCGGGGGCAGCCCGTCAAGCTCCTGGCCATCGACAACGGGTACCAGGCCGAGAAGACCGTCGAGGCCATCGGGTCGCTGGCGGCAAGGGAATCCGTCGTCGCGGTGACCTCTTTGTTCGGCGGCCCGATCATCGGCGCCGCCATTCCGGCGGCGACCCGCGCGGGCGTGCCGATCGTCGGCGTGCTGCACGGAAACGATGCATTCCGCCGCCCGGGGACCGAGATCGTCACCCATGTGCGAGCGACGTTCGACGCGGAGACCCGCGCGATCGCCGCGTTGTTTCCCACCATTGGCCGGAGCCGCTTCGCCGTGCTGCACGCGACCGACAACTCGGGCACGGCGTTCCGCGCGCAGTTCGAGTCGGTGCTGAAGGCGCAGGGACTGCCGCTCGTCGCCGCCGTGCCCTATGCGCGGGACGCCACCGACTACACCGAGCAGGCGCGGAGCATCGAGCGCAGCGGCGCCGACGTAGTAGTGGTCGGTGGCGTGACCGCGACCGGGATCGCCGCCATCCGCGCCAAGGTGGCGACGAAACTGTGGGCGCAGATGGTCTGCCTTTCCACGGTCGATGAGCGCTCGGTGTGGGAGCAAGTGGGCGCCGATGCGGTTGGCACGGCCTTCTCCAGCGTCGTGCCGAACCCCTATGCGACGCTGCTTCCCCTGGCGCGCGAATACCAGGCAGCGATGAAGGCCCGGAACTACGACCGGCTGTCCCTCAGTTCGTTCGAAGGCTACATCAACGCGCAGGTGCTGCTGGAAGGCCTGCGGCGCGCACCCGGGCTGACGCGCCCCGCGCTCCAGGCCACCCTGCGCGCGATGCAGGGGGTGTCCCTCGGCGGCGTCTCCTTCTCCGCGCCGACCGAGGGAAAGATCGCCAGCGGCATCGACGTGGCCGACATCCTGGTGATGACGCACAACGGACGCATGCTGCGCTGAGTACGCGGCCGGGACGGCTCGGATCCCAGCGCCGCTGCGCATTGGCGGCCGCGCCGCCGCGCGTGGAGCGACCGGCCATGTGCCCCGGCCGTACCTGCATGTGCCTCGGGGCGCGGATGGGTCTGCGGCGCACGACATCCGCCGGCGGGAGAGGAGGGCCGCAGCGGTGGATCGCTTCCGGCCGTACCCGCGGATCCCCCGCGTCGGAGGGCGGCGCGGGTGCGTCCGGGTTTGCGCGAGATCAACATTCGTCCAGGACGCCGCCCGCGGCGGTTGACGGCCGGCCGCGGCAGGCCTAGATTAATAGTTAGGCGACTAACAAAAAATCGCCTGCGCCTGCGGAGACGGCAGAACCTGCAGGGCCGCCCAGCCTGCATCCGCCGACGATGGCAGAAAGGAACGATCATGGACAAGCTTCTGGGGATTCTCGTGATTTTGACGCTTCTTGGCGGTGCGGCCACGCTGCTGTGGCTGAACCTGCAACCCGAGTGGTGGAGGCTCCGGCATCCCGGCGCGCTGGAACTGCGGAAGTTCACCGCCCGGCGTCAGGTGCAGGCGGCAAGGACCCAGGACGACCTGCCGGCGACCCGGGCGGCGGAAGTCCGGTGCACGTTCTGCGACCACGCGCCGGCATGCGCGCAGCGCCTGGCGGCCGGGCACACGACGCCGGTCAGCGAGTGTCCCAACCTGCCTCGCCGCTGAATTGCAGGACGCGCCCGGGTGCCAGCTTGGCAGTGCAGGGCAGCGCGCGGCGAGGCTAGGGTGCGCGCTTCGGCGCGTGGATGGTGCTGGCGCATGCGCCGAAGCCGATGCGTCGCGCTCCGCTGCGTTCGCACCAGGCGCGCAGGATGACGGTGTCGCCGTCCTCCAGGAAGGTTCTGTGCTCGCCCGAGGGCAGGGCGATGGCCTGCCGTCCACCGGCAGTCCGCTCGAGGAGCGAGCCGGCCTGTTCTGGATGTGGCCCGGACAGCGTGCCCGATCCGAGCAGGTCGCCAGGCGCGAGGTTGCAGCCGCCGACCGTGTGGTGGGCCACGAGCTGGGCGGGGGTCCAGTAGGCGGCCTCCACGAAGCTCGAGCGCGACAGGCGCGCTGGCAGCAGGCCCGACCGGGCCATCGCCTCGGTCTGGAGCAGCACCTCGAGCTGCACATCGACCGAGCCGCTGGCCCGGTTCCGTTCGGAATTCAGATAGGGCAATGGCTCGGGGTCGCCGGGCGCACGCGGACAAGCGGCCCGGAACGGCGCCAGCGCCTCAAATGTCACGACCCACGGGGCGAGCGTGCTGCCGAAGTTCTTGGACAGGAAGGGCCCCAGCGGCTGGTACTCCCAGGGCTGGATGTCGCGCGCCGACCAATCGTTGAACAGCGCGACCCCGAACAGGTGGCTCTCGGCGCTGCCGATGGCAATGGGCTCGCCGCGCCGGTTGCCCGGGCCCACCAGGAAACCGAGCTCCAGTTCGTAGTCCAGGCGCCTGCTCGGACCGAATTCCGGGTCGCCGGCCTCGGCCCTGCTCTGGCCGAGCGGGCGGTAGATCGGTTCGCCGCTGACGACCACGGAGGAACTGCGGCCGTGGTACCCGATGGGAACCCATTTGTAGTTCGGAAGCAGCGGTGCGTCCGGCCGGAACAACCGGCCGACGGCGGTGGCATGGTGGATGCCGATGTAGAAGTCGGTGTAGTCGCCGATGGCCGCGGGCAGGGCGTATTCGGCCGAGCGCTGGGCAAGAAGGCATCCCTCCAACCTGCCGCGCTCCGTGGCTCCCGTGCGCAGCGCGCGCGAGAGCGCCAGGCGCAGCGCCGACCACGCGGCGGGCCCCATGGCCATGAAGTCGTTGAGGCGCTTGCGCGAGGCGGCCACCGCGGCATCCCGCGCATCGCCGGCGAGTGCGCCGCTGGCGGCCGCGGCGGCCAGGTCGAGGATCTGGTCCCCGATGGCCACGCCGCCCCCAAACGGCCCGGAGGAGCCGCGCCGGCGGAAGACGCCGAAGGGCAAATTCTGGATCGGGAAATCCGTCGTGTCCTCGTTCGCGGACCCGACCCAGCTGCGCAGGTCCGGCGCGTGGGTTTCGTTCACCCGCGTCATGGCCGCGCCGGATCGAAGTGCTTCCCGAGGTTCTGCCAGCAGCGGAAATAGTCCTCCTGCAGCTGGGCGGTCTCCAGGGCGAACGTCGTCGGCCTGAAGACGTCGCACGACTCGAACATGAAGGCCATCGTCTCGGTGAGGTAGTCCGGCCGGGAGGTGTCAGCGGCACTGGCCTTGGCGAAGGTGTCGGCATCCGGTCCGTGCGCGCTCATGCAGTTGTGCAGGGACGCGCCGCCGGGCACGAAGCCCTCGGCCTTGGCGTCGTAGGCCCCGTGGATCAGCCCCATGAACTCGCTCGCGACGTTACGGTGGTACCAGGGCGGCCGGAACGTGTTCTGGGCCACGAGGATGCGCGGCGGGAACACCACGAAGTCGATGGTGTCGACGCCCGGGGTGTCGCTGACGGACTGCAGCACCAGGAAGATGGACGGATCGGGATGGTCGTAGCTGATCGAGCCGATGGTGTTGAACCGCCGCAGGTCGTACTTGTAGGGCGCGTGGTTGCCATGCCAGGCGACCACGTCGAGCGGGCTGTGGCCGATGCGCGCGCTCCACAGGTTTCCCTGGAAGCGCGCGACCAGCTCGAAGTCGCCTTCGCGGTCTTCGTAGGCCGCGACCGGCGTGCAGAAGTCCCGGGGATTCGCCAGCCCGTTGGAGCCGATGACACCGAGGTCCGGCAGCTTGAGGGCGGCGCCGAAGTTCTCGCACACGTAGCCCCGCGCCTGGGCGTCCAGCAGCCGCACCTGGAAGCGCACGCCCCGGGGGATCACGGCGATCTCCTGGGGCTCGAGCTGCAGACGGCCCATTTCCGTTGCCAGCTCGAGGCGACCAGCCTGGGGCACGAGGAGCAGCTCCGCGTCGGCGTCGTACAGGAACCGCGTCTCCATCGACCGGTTGGCGGCATAGAGGTGGACCGCGCAGGACGCGTTGCACGCCATCGTCGTCATGCCCTCGATGAAGTCCGTCGGCCGCTCGGGCATAGGAAGCGGGTCCCAGCGCAGCTGGTTGGGCGTCACGGGGCCGTCGCCGGCCCGGCTCGTCCACCGTCCCGCATCCACGAGGGCGAAAGGATGGTGCAGCGTCGAAGGCCGGATGCGGTAGAGCCAGGCGCGGCGGTTGGCGTGGCGCGGCGCGGTGAACGCCGTGCCGGAGAGCTGCTCGGCGTACAGGCCGTACGGCGCGCGCTGCGGGGAGTTGCGCCCATGGGGGAGCGCCCCGGGGAGGGCTTCGGTGGCGAACTCGTTGCACATGCCGGTCTGGTAGGCGGGTTGTGGTTCAGTCATGGCGATGGCCTGTCCTTGGTTTGATTCAACATGCGGCGGCGCTCCTGCGCCACGCAGGCGCCTGAGCGCACGACCTGGGCGTCTGCCGTGTCTGTTCAGAACGCGTGGCGCATGCCCAGTGTGAGCGTGGTGGAACGGTGGTCGCCCGCTCCCCCGAGCCCTGCGGGCTGCTGGGCCGATCCGGAACCCAGCGCGTAGCGCGAGCCGTTCTGGTTGCCGACCGCGCCCAGCGAGGCATAGGCCATCGTGCGCTTGGAGAGCGTGTATTCGCCGCCGATGGCCAGCCATGTGGCGTCCCGTTGGCCGGTGGCCGCCGCGTAGGCCGAGCGGTCGGAAATCCGCACGGCCTGCACGATGGCGGTGAAGGCACCGAAGGGCACGCGGGCCCCGAGGTTGATCAGGCGGAACTCGCTGGCCGCGGCGCCCGTGACGCCCTGGGCGCGGGCGAGCGCGCCGGTGCAGGTGCCGCAGCTGTTCTTTTCCGCGGTGTAGCCCGCGAAGATCTTGGCGGCGCCGAAGTCGTAGCTGCCCCCGGCGACGACGGCGTCGATCCGGCCGTTCGCGTTGTCCGCGCCCTGCTGTCGTGCCCAGGCCAGCACCGCGTCGACCGGACCGTTGCGGTAGGTCGCCGAGGCGCTGTAGGCGCGTCCAATGGTGGGCTGATTCTCCCCGGCCGCGGCCATGGCGCGAAACGTCAGCGGTCCCAGCCTGGGCGTCACGTAGCCCACCGCGTTGTCGAAGCGGGCGCTGACGGCCAGGGGCAGCAGCTGGCGGGTCGCGTCGGTGCTGCGCGTGATGGCCAGATGCCCGCCGCTGCCCATCCACGAGAAGGCGTCGACGCCGGACTGGGCCACGTAGTAGGGCGTCGGCAGGCGCCCGGCCGTCACGGTGCCCCAGGCGGTGCTTGCCAGGCCGACGGAGGCTTCCCGGCCGAATGCGCGGCCGCCCTGGCCCAGGGTGCCATCGTCCAGATTGATGCCTTGCTCCAGGCGAAAAACCGCGGACAGGCCGCCGCCGAGGTCCTCGACGCCGCGGAAGCCGAGCCGGCTGCCCAGCGCGCCGCCCGACACCAGCCGGCGGGACGAGCCGGCGCCGTTGTTAGACCATTCGACCCCGGCGTCGGCCACGCCGTAGATCGTGACGCCGGACGCCGGCGCGCCTCCTTGCGCATGCGCGGGTGCGAGCCCGAGCGCGAGCAGGCCTGCGGCCGCCGCGGAAAGGGAATGCTTCATGGTTGTCTCCTCGTTGTGATGGGATGGGGCCTGACGGGCCACGCTGCGGGCGATGCGCTGCCCGGCGGGCGGGTGCTCCGCGCCGTCAGCCAGCTGCAATCGGGTGTTAGAGGGCGGCGCGGCGGCGCCGGCGGCGGCGATCAGCCGCCGGCCTCGCCGCTGCGCCTCACTCGGCGCGTGCGCCGGTGTCCTTGATGACCTTGGACCAGCGCGCCATGTCTTCCTGCATGAGTGCCTGGAGCGCGGCCGGCGTCGATGGGGCGGGCTCCAGGCCCTGGGCTTCCAGCGCCGCCTTGACCGCCGGATCCCGCAGTGCCCGGCCCGCCGCCTCCTCGATCTTGGCCACCACGTCGGGCGGCGTGCCCGCCGGCGCGACCAGGCCGATCCAGACCTCGCTGCGGAAGGCCTTGAAGGGGCCGCCCGCGCTGGCGACGGTCGGGACGTTTGGCAGGTAGGGCAGGGGCTGCTCGCCGGCCACCGCGAGCGGGCGCAGGGCGCCGGTCTTGATGTGCGGGAGCACCGAGTTCGCGACGCCGAAGAGCACCTGGATCTGTCCGCCGATCAGGTCCGTGACCACGGGCTGCGCGCCGCGGTAGGGCACGTGCACCATGTCGATGCCGGCCAGGCTCTTGAAGAGCTCTCCGGTCAGGTGGTGCGGCGTGCCGACGCCGGCGGACCCATAGGACAGCTTGCCGGGCTGGGCCTTGGCCAGGGCGATCAGCTCCTGGGTCGACTTGGCGGCGAGGCCGGGGTGGACGACCAGGACGAAGGGCACGCGGCCCAGCTGCGTGACGGGAACGAATTCCTTCACGGGATCGTAGCCCGCGCGGCCGTCCGGATAGAGGAAGGGGTTGGTGACGAAATTGTTGGCCACGACGAGCAGGGTGTGGCCGTCGGGAGCCGCCTTGGCCGCCTGCTTGGTGCCAACGTTGCCGCCCGCGCCCGGGCGGTTGTCGACGATGACGGGCTGCTTCCAGTACTCGCCGAGCTTCTGGCCCACCGTGCGCGCCAGGGCGTCGTTGCTGCCGCCGGGCGTGAAGGGCACGACCAGCGTGACCGGCCTGCTGGGATAGCCGTTGGCATGTGCGCACAGTGCGATGCACGAGCCGAGAAGGGCGGCGGCCATCGCCTTGATCGCGCGGCCGGGCAGTTCAGTCTTCATGGGGTTGTCTCCTTTTTGTTTCGTGGAAGGGGCTTGCGGCTAAGCGGCGCCGCGGACCGTGTCGACCACCTGGCCGGCGTGCTCCACGTGCGAGCCGCGCCATGCGACATGCCCGTCGGGACGCACCAGGACCAGCGGGCGTTCGTAGGCTCTCGCCACGTCGGCCTGCTCGATGGATTCGAGGCGGAACGGAACTCCCCTGGCGGCAAAGGCCTGCGCGAGCGTGTCCGCCTCGCCCCGCAGGCCGCCGTCGAAGCACAGGAGCACGAAGGTGCGGCCGAACAGGTCGAGCGTCGAGCGGCCGTCGCTGAGCCAGACGTGGGGCGCGCGCGCGCCGGGCCGCGTCGTGGGGATGTACGTCGAGTACTCGTCCGGGGTCGGGGGCGTGCCGTCGGAAACGCAGATCGGCGAGCCCTCGTAGCGGTGGCCGATCTGCAGGCCCAGCGACTCCCACTCCACGCGCGTCGACTCGCGCAGGCGCCGGCCGAGGTCCCGGCGCACCTGCTCGCCTTCGGCGCTCAGGTCGCACACCGCCGCCGGGCTGGGCGTGTCCTGCCAGGCCCTGAAGTTCTGCGTGGAGAAGCCGATGTTGCGCTGCGCGACGGGCCGGCGCTCGGTCTCGTAGCTGCGCAGCAGGGCCGGGCCGCCCCAGCCGTTGAGGAGGCCCTCGAGCTTCCAGCCGATGTCCAGCACCTCCTGCGCCCCGGTGTTCATGCCCATGCCACCGGTCGGAGACATGGTGTGGGCGGAATCGCCCACGAGCGCGACGCGGCCCTCGAAGTAGCGATCGGCGAGCATCTCGCTGCGCCGCCAGGGGATGGCCGAATCGACCACGAACTCCACGTCGTCGCGACCGAGCGCGCGCCGGACCCAGGCGGCGGGGTCGAAGTTCGCGAGGTCCATCTTCTCTTCCGATCCGAGCACCGTCAGGCGCCAGATCTCGTTCCCGTCGACGACGGTCAGATTGCCCCACGTTCCCTCCGGGCCGACGAAGAGGTAGCGCTCGGCCGGCCCCATCTTGTGCTCGTGCACCAGTCCCGGCGCGTGGATCAGGACGTTCACCGAGTAGCTGAGCAGCCGGCCCTCCATCCTGATGCCGACCTGCTCGCGGACCTGGCTGGTAGCGCCATCGCAGCCGAGCAGGTAGTCCGCGCGGATGGTGACAGGCTCGCCCGTGTTCAGGTCGGTGACGGTCGCCGTGACGCCCTCGCCGTCCTGCTGAAGCGAGACGAAGCGGTGCTTGAACAGCAGCCTGGCCCTGGGTTCGGCGCGGGCGGCGTCGGTCAGGATGGGCTGCAGCCACAGCTGCGGGCAGCGCTGCTTCTTCTCGGGCGTCTCGGGCGGCGTGGGCGCGTCGCGCATGCTCGGGTAGCTCTCCCGATCGAGCAGCAGCCCGTTGAGCGACGTGCAGAAGACCATCGAGAGGTCGTAGTCGTCCGGGAATCCGCAGTCGCGCACGCGCTGCGCCAGCCCCCAGCGTCGGAACAGCTCCATCGTGCGCACCGCGATCAGGCCGGTGCGCGGGTGCTCGATCGTGCCGTCGCCCTCATCCACGAGGATCGACTCGATCCCCCTCCATCCCAGCTCGATGGCCATCGACAGGCCGATGGGCCCTCCGCCCACGATCAGCACGGGCGTCTTGATCTCTGTCCCCATGGGGTCTCATCCTTTCTCGTTTGGTTGGGGAAATGATCACCGGCACGCTCATCATTGTCTAATCGATATTGGAGAGAAATAGAATTCAGGATATGAATATCAAAACGTTCGACCTGAACCTGCTGCGGGTCTTCGACGCCATCTATGCCGAGCGCAATGTGTCGCGGGCGGCGAGCGTCGCGGGCCTGTCGCAGCCCGCAATGAGCAACGCGCTGCTGCGGCTGCGCAAGGCCTGCTCCGATGCGCTGTTCGTGCGGACCACCGGCGGGATGGAGCCGACGGCCCTGGCCGACGAACTCATCGGCCCGGTCCGCCAGGCGTTGGCGATCCTTCAGCAGTCGTTGGAAAGACCGAACGGCTTCGAGCCGAAGGCGTCGGAGCGCACGTTCAAGATCCTCCTGTCCGACGCGGGGGAGGGCATCGTTCTGCCGCGGCTGATCTCGGCGGTGCTGCGGGAGGCGCCGCACGTGCGCATCGAGGCGCTGCGGCGGCCCAACGACCAGTACCAGCAACTGCTGCAGAGCGGCGAGGCGGATCTCGCGATCGGCAACCTCGCCTTTCTGAAGTCGGGCTTCTACCAGCAGCGCCTGTTCGGCGATCCCTACTGCTGCCTGGCGCGCAAGCGGCATCCGTTCATCGGCCCCGGCTTCCCGCTGCAGGCGTTCCTGACGGCCCAGCACGTCGCCGTGGCCACGGGCAATGCGGACGACCTGGTGGAGCGCGCGCTCTCGAAGATGCGCGCCAAGCGCGACGTCATCCTGCGCGTGACCCACTACCACGTCGCGGCGGATGTCGTCGAGCGCTCCAACCTGGTCGTCACCGTGCCCCGCAACGCGGCGCGTAACGCCCGTGGCGTGCAGATCCTGCCGGTGCCGCTGAGCATTCCCGCGGCGGACGTGCGCCAGTTCTGGCACCGGAGGGCGCACAAGGATCCGGCCAACCAATGGCTGCGTGGCACGCTCGCCAAGCTCGCGTTCGACTAGGCCCGACGGGCAGGCTTCGGGTGCGGCGGAGCCAGTGCCCGGATGCGGCCGACCCCGCTCGAACGATGCCGGCGGCGAACCGGGGCTCTCCCCGTGGCTTGAGGCTGGCTCGACGGCGAGCCGTCGTATTGCGGATGCCCACCCATCGCGAACCGCGATCGCTGGGCAGGCGTCCCTCCGGCACCGCGCTTTGACCTTCATCAGAGGACCCGCGTATTCTTTCTTCGGCCTCCGCGACAGCTCGCTTTGCGTGTTGACACCTCCACCCTCGCCGGGTAACTTTGGTTTGGCAACTAACAATAGCGCTGCCATTGCTGGGCAGCGCAACGAAACAACCCGATGAAGGAGGATCCATGCAGACGAAGGACCAACCCGATGCCCAGGGTCAGATGCGGCGCAGTACAGACAAGTCCTTCGCGCAGGACCGGCAAGCAGCAGGAGCGGTGCATTTCCTGAGCGCGCGGCGGCTTCCCTCCCGCGCGGACACCTCCGCCATCGGCAGCCGCGACCGGCGCGCGGCATGCGGCGCTTCGCCGCTGCGCCGCAACCACGCCAGGATGACGGGCGGGCGTTCCATGGCCGTGTGCTGGAACGTCCGGCGCTACGGCAGTCCGGACTGCGCCATCCGCAGTCCCGAGGGCAGTGCAGGCCACACACCACGGGCCTACCCATGAAAAACGAGTGTCCTCCTTCGGCGGCGCAGGCCCGCACGGTGTTCGGCTTCGCCAAGCTGCCAGCCGCCTACGCGACGCTGGTGATGCCGCTGCTGCTCTCGATCCTGATGACCTTCGTGGTGTCGGCCGTGTCGACCCTGCGCAGCATCGGCCTGGCGCCCGGCTTTCTCTACATCTGGCTCAGCGCGTGGGCACTGTCATGGATCATCGCCTTCCCGACGCTGCTCTTCGCGCTGCCTCTGGTGCGCAGGGCCACCGCAGCGCTCGTGATGCGGGACTGACCGGAGGGAACCTCCTCGCCCACGCCCGCCGCGGCCGAGGGCTGCCTTACCGCGGAAGGTGCTGGCCCATGTACTTCGCGCGCGGCCGCAGCATGGCGCCCGTCAGGCGCTGCTCCATCGCGTGGGCGATCCACCCGCTGGTGCGCGCCAGGGTATGCAGCATCGCGCCGCTGCCATTGGGCAGACCCATCGCCTTGCACAGGATCACGAGGGCGGCGAAGACGTTCGGGTGCTGTCCCGCCTGCCGCGCGCCGGTCACCAGCGCCTGCACCTTCGGCAGATCCGGTCCGTGCGCGCTGAGGTCGTCTACGAGCTCGAGCAGCACGGCCGAGCGCGGGTCCTCCCCATCGTAGAGGGGATGGCCGAAGCACGGCAGCTCATTGCCCTTGAAACCCGAGGCCGCCGCCAGCGGCAGGGCGTCTTCGGGCGCCAGGCCGCAGGGCAGGGCGTCGATGAGCGCCTCGACCTCCACGGCGCCCCCGACCTGCATCGGCCCGGACTGGGTCAGCATCGCCGTGGCGACGCAGGCGTGCAGGTCCGCGCCCGTCGAGGCGCAGATCCGCGCCGCGAAGGTCGGTGCCGACAGCTCGTGTTCGGCGGACATCACGAGCGCGGCGTCGATGGCCCGCACGGCATCGGGCCGATCGCCCAGGCCCAGCCCGCGGGCGACGCACTGCGCCACGAACTCGCCGTCGCGGGGCGGGGAGAAGCGCGGCTCGGGGCCGAAGACGCCAGCCGTGCCCGCCAGCCACTGCAGCAGGCGGCGGCAGGCCGCGAAACCGGCCGCCTCCACGTCGTCCTCGGCCCGCTCGAACGCGGACAGCGAGGTCGTCAGCATCGCCAGGAGCTTGAGCGGCGTGACGTGCTCGGCCGATTGCAGCGCCATGCGGACCAGCGACTCAGGCTGCCGGGTGTCCTGCGGGGCCGGCCACGGGACATCGCGGGTGCGCGGCAGCCCCGTCCAGATGAGCTCGCTCGCGAACTCGAACGACCGTCCGTCACGCACCAGGTCGCGCGCGAGCACCCCCCGGTAGCGTGGGCCCTGGGCGGTGAGCTCGCTGATCCACGTCTGCGCGATCGGCTCGCCGTAGCGCAGCGACTGGGAGACCTGCGGCCCGCCCGCGCGGGCGACGGCCCGGCTCCTGAGCTTCTCGACGTCGGCCTTGCGGTAAAGCTTGGCCTTCACGCCCGGGCGCTGCTTGGTCTTGATGAGGCCGCGGCTCACGTAGGTGTACAGCGTCTCGCGGCGCACGCCGAGGATCGACATCGCTTCCGCGCTCCCGACGTATTCGACGTCATTGATCTGGCGGCGCTGGCGTGCGTTCTCGGAGCTGTTCTTGGCTGGCATAGGGTTCCTACGGCTATTTATATCGATTCTCACATCGATCTATACATAGATCAATGTATTGCCTAGTATTCGTTACGTTTACTCAACGAATCTTTTGAAAGGACGACCACGATGCAAGTAGCCGAACACCAACTCCTGGACCTGCGCCCCAAGTTCAAGGAGACCCGCAAGAAACTGCTCAGCGCCCGGCACCTGCCGGGCGAGGTGTACAGCTCGCCCGAGATCTACGCCATGGAGAAGGAGCAGATCTTCATGAAGTACTGGCTCTCCGTGGGACGCGTCGAGGAGATTCCCGATGTCGGCGACTACTACACCTTCCAGGTGATGAAGGAGTCGATCGTGGTGTCCCGTCCCGCGCCCGACCAGGTCGTCGCCTACATGAACCAGTGCCTGCACCGCGGCGTGGAGATCGCCGTCGGCCGCGGCAACGCCAAGGAATTCAGCTGCCCGTACCACGCTTGGCTCTACGACGTGAGCGGCAAGCTCGTCGTCGCGCCGGGCATGAAGGCCTCGGAGGTCGAGCTGAAGAACTGCAGCCTGCGCCAGCTTCACGTCAAGGTCTGGCGCGGCTGGATCTTCGTGAACTTCAGCGACGAGCCGATGTCTTTCGACGACTACATCGCTCCCTTCGAGCAGCCGCTGTGGTGGTTCCAGACCGACCATTGCAAGCTCGCCCAGAAGGTCGAGATCGACGTCAAGTGCAACTGGAAGTTCCTGGTCGAGAACCTGATCGACATCTACCACGTCGGCGTCATCCACAAGGGGACCTTCGGCGGCTTCGTGAAGGGCGAGCAGGTCCGCTTCAACCTGGTCGAGAACGGCGGCTGGCACACCCAGTACGAAGCCAGGCCGCACTCGAAGTCCGGCGAGCAGGTCTTCCCGACGCTGCCCTGGGCGCAGGACAAGCCCAGCGGGATCGCCTGCAAGGCGGGCATCTATCCGAACCTGAACCTGTCGATGCGTGCCGACAGCGTGCGCATGTGGCACATCTGGCCCATCTCTCCCACGGAGACCAAGGTCATCTGCTATCTGCTGTTCCCTGAAGGCGCCTTCTCGATCCCGAACTATGACGAGGAGATGGAGAAGTACGTGGGTTTCGTGCGCCAGATCATCGCCGAGGACGCCGTGATGGTGGAGGGCATGCAGAACACCGCGGGGTCGAAGTTCTTCCAGCCCGGCCCGATGTCGCCGCTCGAGGAGGCGCTGTATCACATGGAGAACCACTACATCGACGTGATGACGTCGCAGGCGTAGGGCAGCGGGTGCGGCAAGACAACAATCCGGGAGACACCATGGACGGTGAATGGATCAGGGTCGGCAACGTGGCCGACATCGACGAAGACGACACGCACCCGGTCGAGATCGACGGCAGGCGGGTGTGCCTCTACAACCTCGGCGGCGAGATCTTCGCCACGGACGGCACCTGCACCCACGGCGACGCGGACCTTTCGCTGGGCATGGTGGTCGATTCCTGCCTCATCGAGTGCCCCCTGCACGAGGGCACCTTCGACATCCGAAGCGGCCGGGCGGTGGGCGCGCCGTGCACGGATCCGCTGCGCTGCCATCCGGTCAAGGTCGAGCAGGGAGTCATCTTCCTGCGGCCCGCGCACTGAACGACGGCAGGGAGCACCCATGGATGTCGTCATCATTGGAGCCGGCCAGGCCGGCGCCTGGGTCGCCCGGTCGCTGCGCGAAGCGGGACATGAAGGGGGCATCACGCTCCTGGGGCGCGAGCCGCACGCGCCCTACGAGCGGCCCCCCTTGTCGAAGGCGGTGCTCAGCGGGGCGGAAGAGCACCCGCCGGTGCTGCTCGGCCCGCAGCAGTGCGACGCGCTGCGCGTGGACTTCCGGCCCGGCGTCGAGGCCGTCGGCATCGATCGCACCGGCCACCAGGTCAGCTGCGCGGATGGCTCTGCGGTCCGCTACGACAAGCTCGTGCTGGCCACCGGAGGGCGACCTCGGGCGCTGTCGTGTCCCGGCGCCGACCTGCCCGGCGTCCATGCGCTGCGCACGATCGAGGATTGCCAGGCCATCGCCAGGAAGCTGGTGCCGGGCAACCGGCTGCTGATCGTGGGCGGCGGGTGGATCGGGCTGGAGATCGCCGCGACGGCGAGGAAGAAACAGGTCGAGGTCATGGTGCTGGAGGCGGGGCCGCGCCTGTGCGCGCGGTCGCTGCCGCCCCGGTTCTCGGCGTTCCTGCTCGACAGGCACCGCCGGGAAGGCGTCGACGTCCGGCTGGCGACGACGGTCGCGTCGATCGAAGCGGGCCGCCAGCGCGCGCTGGCCGTGGAACTGCCTGGCGGGCCGCAGGAGTTCGACGCGGTGGTGGTCGGGATCGGGCTTGCGCTCGACACCGGGCTGGCCGAGGCCTGCGGGCTCGAGGTCCGGGACGGCATCGTCGTGGACCAGGCCGGCCGCACCTCCGACCCAGACATCTATGCCGCGGGCGACGTGGCCAACCAGCCGAACACCTGGGCGGGCGGCCGTCTGCGATGCGAGTCGTGGGCCAATGCCCAGAATCAGGCCATCGCCGTGGGCAAGGCCATTGCCGGCGGCGAGGTGGCGTACGACGAGATTCCGTGGTTCTGGTCGGATCAGTACGACCTGAACCTGCAGGTGCTCGGCGTGCCGTCGAACGAGCTCGAGGGCACCCTGCGCGGCTCCGCCGAGGAGGGGGCGTTCTCCGTGTTCCAGATCTCTGAGGGCAGGCTGCGCAGCGTGCTGTCGGTGAACGTGCCGCGCGACATCAAGGTGGCCAAGCGCTGGCTCAAGCAGGGGACCTGCCCGCCGCCGGAGGTCCTCGCCGACCGCACGGTCCGCCTGGACAAGCTCTGAGCGGGCTGCTCGCGGGGCGGCCCGGTGCCGCTGCCGCCTGCAGCCCGGCCACTGGGCGCGTGCGCAGGAGGGATCGGCGCGGGAGCGCCGACGCTATTCGACCCGCAGCTGCGCGGCGACCATCGCGCTCAGGCTGTTCGCGAACTCATCCACGCTGATCTTCTCGGCCCGGTACTTCCAGCGCTTGACGTACCAGTCCTGGATGACGCTCTGCAGGTGCGCCGCCAGCAGGAAGGCTTCCCGGTCGCCCATCTCGCGCACCTGCCGGATCTGCCGCGCCATGGCGGCCTGGAAATCCACCTCGGCGGCCCTGGCCACCTTGCGCTGATCAGCCTCGAGCACGCGCGACTCCATGTACACGAAATAGAACCACGGCTGCAGCAGCTCGGACATGAAGACGTGCGCCCGCAGGCTGCTGTCCAGACGCACCAGCGGCGCCAGAGACGCCTCGTCGAACCAGCGAGGGATCTCGCCGCCGATGTGCCGGATCAGGTCCTCGACCATGGCGGCCAGGGCGTCCTTGCTCTGCAGGTAGCCGTAGAGCCCGCCCATGGACAGGCCGGTGGCCTTGGACAGGTCCCGCAGCGTCATCGCGCCGAAGCCCACCTGGTTGGCCAGCTGGAAGGAGGCCTCGAAGATGGCCCGCAGATTGGCCAGCGCCACCGGCACGCGCTTGACCGTGATGGCGTGCGCGTTGCGCGCGTACACCAGCTCCCACAGCGTGTCGGGCGGGATGGGGTTGATCCGCTTGAACTGTGCGAAGGTGAATCGGGGCTCGAGACCGAGGGACAGGGGCATGGCGGGAAGGCGTGGACGCGGTCGGGTGGGGGGCGGGGCAGGTTGCCCGAATTGACCGCCGGTCGGGAATGATTGTAAACTCCCTCAAAAACCGAGCGAGCGCTCGGTGTTTATTTCGAGCGAGACAACCCCACATGGCCACTGCCACCATCAGCGAGCGCGAGCTCGCCTTCCTGCTTTACGAAGTCCTGGACACCGCGGGCCTGCTGCGGCGCGAGCGCTATGCCGAGCACTCGCGCGAGGTCTTCGACGCCACGCTGGAGACGGCGCGCCAGCTGGCCGAGGATTTGCTGGCGCCGCATCTGCGCGAGGGCGACGAGAACGAGCCACAGTTCGAGAATGGCCGGGCCCGCCTCGTCGCGCCGACCCGCGCGGCGTGGCAGGCCATCGCGGATGCCGGGTTCCTCAGTGCGCACTGGGAGCAGGCCGAGGGCGGGCTGCAGCTGCCGGAGGTCGTGCTGCGCGCGGCGATGAGCGCCTTCTACGCGGCCAACGTCGGCACGGCGGCCTATGCGATGCTGACGATCGGCGCGGCCAATCTGCTGCGCACCTTCGGCAGCCCACAGCTCCGGGCCCGCTACCTCGCGCCGCTGGGCGACGGCCGCTTCGCCGGCACGATGGCATTGACCGAGCCGTCGCAGGGTTCCGCCCTGGGCGACATCAAGACCTACGCCGTGCCCCAGGCCGATGGGAGCTACCGCGTTTTCGGCCAGAAGATGTTCATCTCCGGCGGCGAGCAGGACCTCACCGAGAACATCGTGCACATGGTGCTCGCGCGCATCCAGGGCGCGCCGCCCGGCGTCAAGGGCATCTCGCTGTTCCTGGTGCCCAAGATCCTGCCCGGCGAGCACGGGGCGGCGGACACGCCGAACGACGTGGCGCTGGCCGGGCTGCTGCACAAGATGGGCTGGCGCAACACCACCTCCACCGTGCTGTCCTTCGGGGAGAAGGGCGGCGCGGTGGGCTGGCTGGTCGGCCGCGAGCACCAGGGCCTGGCCCACATGTTCCAGCTGATGAACGAGGCGCGCATCGGCGTCGGCGTCATGTCCGCCAGCATCGCCTGGCGCGGCTTCAGCGAGTCGCTGGCCTACGCGCGCGAGCGGCCGCAGGGCCGCCTGCCGTCGAACAAGGATCCGCTGTCGCCGCAGGTCAAGCTGGTCGAGCACTCCGACGTGCGCCGGATGCTGCTGGTGCAGAAGGCCTACGCCGAGGGCAGCCTGGCCCTGTGCCTGTACGCCTGCAGCCTGTTCGAGGACCAGCACACCCATCCGGAGCCGCCGGCGCGCGCAGCGGCCGGCCGGCTGCTCGACGTCCTCACGCCGGTCGTGAAGTCCTGGCCTGCGCGCTACGGCGCGGCGGCCAACGACCTGGCCATTCAGGTGCTCGGCGGCGCGGGCTACACGCGCGACTACCCGCTGGAGCAGCTGTACCGCGACCAGCGCCTGAACATGATCCACGAGGGGACCGAGGCCATCCACGGCATCGATCTGCTCGGCCGCAAGGTGCTGGCGGAGCAGGGCGCGGGGCTGCGCCTGTTCGTCGACACCGTGCGCCAGGACGCCGGGCGCGCCTCCGAGGCGGGCCTGGGCGACGAGGCGGCGGCCCTGTGCGCGGCGCTGGACCGCCTGGTGGAGGTCAGCGCGGGGCTCGCCGCGCTGCAGCGCAGCGAGCCCGACCTCGGCCTGGCCAACGCCACGCTGTACCTCGACGCGTTCGGGCGCGTGACGCTGGCCTGGATCTGGCTGCTGCAGGGGCGGGCGGCGGCGCGCGCGCTGCCGGCCGCCAGCGGGGAGGCCGCCGACCACTACCGCGGCAAGCTGCAGGCCATGCGCTACTTCTTCCAGTGGGAGCTGCCGCAGACGCACGCCCAGTGGGCGTTGCTCGCGCGTGCCGACCGCTGCGCCTACGACATGCGCGACGCGTGGTTCATCTGAAGCCGCGACGCATTCCCTTTCCATCTCCACCGCAGGACCTTATGAGCCAGGCCGTCATCGTTTCCGTCGCGCGCACCCCCATCGGGCGCGCCTACAAAGGGGCATTCAATGCCATCAAGTCGCCCACGCTGCTGGGCCATGCCATCGGGCACGCCGTCGCGCGCGCCGGCGCCGGCCCGGACGAGGTCGACGACGTCGTCGTGGGCACGGTGCTGGGCGCCGGCACGGCCGGCATGAACCTGGCGCGCAACGCCGCGCTCGCGGCCGGGCTGGGCGTGGCGGTGAGCGGCCAGACCCTGGACCGCCAGTGCGCTTCCGGGCTCATGGCGGTGGCGACGGCCGCCAAGCAGATCATCGTGGACGGCATGCGGGTCGTGGTCGCGGGCGGCCAGGAAAACATCTCCGCGGTGCAGAAGGGCTACTTCGACTGGGCCTCGGCGGAGGCGGACCCCGCCGTCCAGGCCAAGGTGCCGCACGCCTACATGCCCATGCTGCAGACGGCGGAGTTCGTCGCCAGGAAGTACGGGATCGGCCGCGAGGCGCAGGACCTGTACGCGCTGCAATCGCAGCAGCGCACGGCGGCGGCCCAGCAGGCTGGACGCTTCGACGCCGAGATCGTGCCCCTGCCGTCGCGCATGGCCGTGGTCGACAAGGAGACCCAGGCCGTCAGCCACCGCGACGTGACCCTGGCCCAGGACGAGGGCAACCGCCCGGAGACCACGCTCGAGAGCCTGGCCGCGCTCAAGCCCGTGATCGAGGGCGGCAGCGTCACGGCGGGCAATGCCAGCCAGCTCTCCGATGGCGCCGCCGCCTGCGTGCTGATGGACGATGCGCTCGCGGCGCAGCGCGGCCTGAAGCCCCTGGGCATCTACCGGGGCATCGCGGTGGCCGGCGTGGCGCCGGAGGAGATGGGCATCGGGCCCGTGCTGGCGGTGCCCAAGCTGCTGCGCCAGCACGGCCTCACCGTCGACGACATCGGCCTGTGGGAGCTGAACGAGGCCTTCGCCTGCCAGGCGCTGTACTGCCGCGACCGGCTGGGCATCGACCCGGAGCGCTTCAACGTCAACGGGGGCGGTATCTCCGTGGGGCATCCCTACGGGATGAGCGGCGCGCGGCTCGTGGGCCACGCGCTGATCGAGGGGCGCAGGCGCGGCGCGCGCTATGTGGTGGTGACGATGTGTGTGGGCGGCGGCATGGGCGCGGCCGGACTTTTCGAGGTGGTGGCATGAACGGAATCAAGAACTCCCTGGCGGGCAAGACCCTCTTCATCACCGGCGCGAGCCGGGGCATCGGCCTGGAGATCGCGCTGCGGGCCGCGCGCGACGGCGCCAACGTGGTCATCGCGGCCAAGACCACCGAGCCGCACCCCAAGCTGCCGGGCACCATCTACACGGCCGCCGAAGCGGTCGAGCAGGCCGGGGGCAAGGCCCTGGCGCTCGTGCTGGACGTGCGCGACGAGGAGCGGGTCAAGGCGGCCGTGGCGCAGGCGGCCGAGCACTTCGGCGGCATCGACGCCTGCATCAACAACGCGTCGGCGATCAACCTGGCCAAGTCCGAGGACATCGACCTCAAGCGCTTCGACCTGATCCAGCAGATCAACATGCGCGGCACCTTCGTGACCTCGCGGGCCTGCATCCCCTACCTGCGCCAGAGCAGCAACCCCCACATCCTCGCGCTGTCGCCGCCCTTGACCCTGCGCGCCGACTGGTTCGCGCAGCACCTGCCCTACACGATGTCCAAGTACGGCATGTCGATGGTGATGTTCGGGCTGGCCGAGGAACTGCGCGAGGCCTGCATCGCCTGCAACGCGCTGTGGCCGCGCACGACCGTGGCCACGTCGGCGGTGGAGTTCGCGCTCGGCGGCGACGCGATGCTGCGGCAGTCGCGCAACCCGCAGATCATGGCCGACGCCGCCCACGCCATCCTATGCCGGCCCGCGCGCGCCTACACCGGGAATTTCGTGCTGGACGACGACGTGCTGGCCGAGGAGGGCGTGACCGATTTCGATCGCTACCGCAACGATCCGGCCAGCGCGCTGCTGCCCGACATCTTCGTGGACCCCGAGGCGCCGCTGCCGCCGGGATCGAGCTACGCCCCGGCGTCCTGACGCGCGCCGGGCGACCGGCGACTGCGCGTTAGTGCCTATTCCGGTCCGCGCGCAGATGCAGGATAATGAGCACGATTATAAATAGTCGTGCTCAATTTACATGGGGAGACGAAACAGCTTCCGCGGGCGACGCCGGCGGCCAACGGGCCGGGCGTTCGCCCCCGCAGGAGCGTGGTGACCGGGCCGTCCGCCCGGGCCGGTGGCGTCTCCGTACCGAACGCGAGATTCTCGAACAACACCCACGCCCGGACCGCTCCACGTCTTCCGCCATGACCTCTCCCATCACCTTCTCCCGCGACGGCCGCATCGGCCTGGTCGAGATCCACAATCCTCCGGTCAACGCCCTGTCCATCCCCGTCGTCGACGGGCTGGCATCCGCACTGGAGCAGTTCGAGGCGACCCCCGACCTGGACGCGCTCGTGCTGTACGGCCGCGGGCGCACCTGGGTGGCCGGCGCCGACATCACGGCCCTCGAGCAGCCCGGTTTCCCGACGGCGCGCTTCAACACCTTCCTGGCCCGCCTCGAGGCGCAGGCGCGCCCCGTGGTCGTGGCGTTGCACGGCACGGTGCTCGGCGGCGGCCTGGAGCTGGCCATGGCCTGCCACCACCGCGTGGCGCAGCCCCAGACGCGCCTGGGCCTTCCCGAGGTGAAGATCGGCATCATTCCGGGCTCCCTGGGCACCCAGCGCCTGCCCCGGCTCGCCGGGGCCGAGCTTGCGCTGGAGCTGATCTCGAGCGGGCGCATGATCGGCGCGGCGCAGGCGGCCTCGGCCGGACTGGTGGACGCGATCGCCGAGGGCGAGCCGCGCGCCATCGGGCTGGCCGCGGCCCGGGCCGTGCTCGCGGCGGGCGCGCCGCTGCGCCGCGCCAGCACGCTGACCGCCGCGCCGGCCTCCGCCGAGGCGCTGGACCGGGCGGAGGCGGCCGCCGCGAAGAAGCCCGGCTGGCCGCAGCTCGCCGCCGCCGTGCGCTGCGTGCGCGCGGCCCAGGAACTGCCGTTCGCGCAGGGCGCGGCGGTCGAGGCGGCCGAGTTCGAGCAACTGGTGCCCTCGCCCTCTGCGCGCGCGCTGCGCCACCTGTTCTTCGCCGAGCGCGAGGCGATGAAGATCCCCGGCCTGCCGCGCGACACGGCGTTGCGCCCCGTCCGCAAGGTCGGCATCGTCGGCGCCGGCACGATGGGCGGCGGTATCGCGATGAACTTCGCCAACGCCGGTATCCCCACGGTCGTCGTGGAAGTCTCCGACGAGGCCCTGCAGCGCGGCCTGGGGCTGGTGCGCAGGAACTACGAGGCCAGCGCCGCCAAGGGGCGGCTCACGCGCGAGCAGGTCGACCAGCGCATGGCGCTGCTGCAGGGCGCCCTCGACTACGCCGCTCTGGGCGACTGCGACCTGGTCATCGAGGCGGTGTTCGAGGACCTCGCCCTCAAGACCGAGGTCTGCGCCAGGCTGGGCGCGGCCGTCAAGCCGGGCGCCATCATCGCCACCAACACCTCCACGCTGGACGTGGACGCGCTCGCGCGCGCCACCGGCCGCCCGGCCGACGTGGTGGGAATGCACTTCTTCAGCCCGGCCAACGTGATGCGGCTGCTGGAGGTGGTGCGCGGCGCGGCCACCGCGCCGGACGTGCTGGCCACCGTGATGAAGCTGGCCTCCACGATCGGGAAGGTGCCGGTGGTCTCGGGCGTCTGCTACGGCTTCATTGGCAACCGCATGGCCGAGGTGTACATGCGCGAGGCGGAGTTCCTGATCCTGGAGGGCGCCGAGCCGGCGCAGGTGGACGCGGCCGTGGAGGCCCTGGGCATGGCCATGGGGCCGTGCCGCATGCTCGACATGGCCGGCGTGGATGTCGGCGCCCGCACCGTCATCGAGTACGGCAAGGCTGGCGGGCTACCGCCGGATCCGAGCTACCGGGCGCTGGTGCGCAAGCTGTTCGAACTCGGCCGCTTCGGCCAGAAGACCGGCGCCGGCTACTACCGCTACGAGGGGCGCAGTCCGCTGCCCGACCCGCAGGTGACCGCGATCGCCGCGGCGCTGGCCGCGGAACACGGTATCGCGCGGCGCGAGCGCATCGGGCCCGAGGAAATCGTCGAGCGCCTGATGTACCCGCTGATCAACGAGGGCCTGAAGATCCTCGACGAGGGCATCGCCTACCGGCCCGGCGACATCGACGTGGTGTGGGTGGCGGGCTATGGCTTCCCCGACCACCGCGGCGGGCCGATGTGGATGGCCGGGGAGATCGGGCTGGACGTCATCGCCGGCCGCCTGGCGCACTACGCCGCGCAGCGCGGCAACCCCTACGGCTATTGGACGCCGGCCCGGCGGCTGGCGGCCGCCATCGCCGGCGTAGCCCACGAGACACAGGAGACACCATGAAGATTTCATCGACCTTGCAGGAGGTCCAGCCGGACCGCTATGGACAGGAGGCGGACAGCGCCCTCCTGTCGGGCACGGAGGCCCTGGCGCGGCTGCCGCTGGAGCAGCGCTGGCGCGACCGGGCCGCCGGCCTCAACACCGGGGGCTTCATCTCAGGCTACCGCGGCTCGCCGCTGGCCACCTACGACATGGAGCTGCTGCGCCTGAAGGACCGGCTCGAGGCGGAGAACATCAAGTTCCAGCCGGGCGTCAACGAGGACCTCGCGGCGACGGCCGTGTGGGGCACGCAGTTCGTCCAGCTGTATCCCGGCGCCAAGGTCGACGGCGTGTTCGGCATCTGGTACGGCAAGAGCCCGGGCGTGGACCGCAGCGGCGACGCCCTGATGCATGCCAACACCGCGGGCACGGCGCCGCTCGGCGGCGCCATCGCGCTGGTCGGCGACGACCACGCCGCCAAGTCCTCGTCGCGCTCCGCGCAGTCCGACCTGCAGCTCAAGGCCCTCGGGCTGCCTATCCTGTATCCCTGCAACACGCAGGAGATCCTGGACTACGGCCTGCACGCCATCGCGATGAGCCGCTACGCCGGCTGCTGGGCATCGCTGAAGCTCGTCACCGACGTCGTTGAGACGACCAGTGTCGTCGACGTGCGCCCCGCGCGCCTGCAGGTCGCCCTGCCGCCGCTGCCCACCGACCCGCCTGCAGGCCTGCACATCAAGCGCAACGAGCCGCCCCTCGAGATGGAGGCGCGCCTGTACGAGCACCGCATTCCCGCGGCGCTCACCTATGCGCGGGCCAATGGCCTGAACCAGATCCGGCTTCAACCGAAGCAGCCGCGCCTGGGCATCGTCTCGGCCGGCAAGAGCTGGAGCGACGTCCGCGCGGCGCTGGCGCTCCTCGGGCTGGACGATGCCGGGGCGGAAGCGGCCGGCCTGCGCCTGCTCAAGCTCGGGCTGATCTGGCCGGTCGATCCGCAGATCACCGCCGAGTTCGTCCAGGGCCTGGAGGCCGTGCTGGTCATCGAGGAAAAGCGTCCCTTCATCGAAGAGCAGCTGCGCGCCATCCTGCAGGAGCTGGGGGGCGGCGCGCAGGTGCGCGTGGTCGGCAAGGCGATGCCGCCCGGCATGGGACGGCCCGAGCCCGGGCAGCTGCCGATCTCCGGCGAGCTCTCGCCCCAGATCGTCGCGCGCTCGATCGCGCTGCTCGCGGGCATTCCGTCCACCGACGCCGTGCAGATGGCGCCGGCCTCACCGGGCCCGGTGCGCATGCCCAACTTCTGCTCGGGCTGTCCGCACAACACGTCCACCGTGGTGCCCGAGGGCAGCCGGGCGATGCCCGGCATCGGCTGCCACGGCATGGCGATGTGGATCCGCCCGGAGACCACGGGCACGGTCACGCACATGGGCGGCGAGGGGATGTTCTGGGTCGGCCAGTCGTCCTTCACCGACGAGCGGCATGTCTTCGTGAACATCGGCGACGGCACCTTCTACCACTCGGGCAGCCTGGCGCTGCGCCAGGCGGTGGCGGCGCGCGTGCGCGTGACCTACAAGGTCCTGTACAACGGCTACGTCTCGATGACCGGCGGACAGCACCACGATGGCGACGTCACCGTGGCCCGGATCATCGACATCGCGCGCGCCGAAGGCGTGGGCCGCATCGTCGTGGTCACCGACGACACCGGACGCTACGACGGGGTGACGCTGCCCGATGGCGTGACGCTGCGCCCGCGCGTCGAGCTCGATGCGGTGCAGCGCGAGCTGCGCGAGTTCGACGGCGTGTCGGTGCTGGTCTATGACCAGGCCTGCGCCACGGAGCTGCGCCGGCTGCGCAAGCGCAAGAAGGCGCCCGACCCCGACAAGCGCACCTTCATCAACGCCGAGGTCTGCGAAGGCTGCGGCGACTGCGGCGTCAAATCCAACTGCATGTCGGTCGAACCGCTGGAGACCGAGCTCGGCCGCAAGCGGCGGATCAACCAGTCCAGCTGCAACAAGGACTTCTCCTGCGTGGAAGGCTTCTGCCCGAGCTTCGTCACCGTCCACGGCGGGCAACTCAGGCGCCCGGCGCGCGGCGGGGCCGCCGGTGGCGACTGGCCGGCGCTGCCGGAGCCGACGCTGCGCGGCGTGGAGGGCGGCTACAACGTCCTGCTGGCCGGCATCGGCGGCACGGGCATCGTGACCGTGGGCACGGTCCTGGGGCAGGCGGCCCAGCTCGACGGCCTGGCCACCAGCCTCCTGGACCTGACCGGCCTGGCGCAGAAGTACGGCGCCGTGATGACGCACCTGCGCTTCGCGACCGATGCGGCCGCGATCCCGAGTTCGCGCCTCACGGTCGGCGAGGCCGACGCGGTGATCGGCTGCGACCTGATCGTGACGGCGAGCCAGGAGGCCTTGTCCAAGGTCGCCGCCGAGCGCAGCTTCGTCGTCGTGAACACGGCGGTGAACCCCACCGGCGAGTTCACCAAGTCCCCCGACTGGGATCCGCACGCCGAGCAGTTGCTCAACCGCCTCGGCGAGCGCACCCAGGGCCATCTGCACGCGCTCGACGCGAGCCGCCTGGCCACCACCCTCATGGGCGATGCGATCGCCATCAACATGTTCCTGGTCGGCTTCGCGTGGCAGCACGGCCGCATCCCGGTGACGCTGGCGGCGCTGCAGCGGGCGATCGAGCTCAACGGCGTCGAGGTCGATTTCAACCGCCAGAGCTTCGAGTGGGGCCGGCGCGCCGCCGTGGACCTCAAGGCGGTCGAGCGCGCCGCGGCCAAGGCCTCGGATGGCCAGGTCATCCAGTTCGCGCCGCGGCCGCTGCAGCGCGTGGAAGACATTGTGGAGGACCGCAGCCGCCGCCTGACCGACTACCAGAACAGCGCCTACGCGCAACGCTACCGCGATCGGGTGGCCAAGGTGCAGCGCAAGGACGCGGCCATCGGCGCCAACGGCCGCCTGGCGCGCGCGGCCGCGCGCTACTACTACAAGCTGCTGGCCGAGAAGGACGAGTTCGAGGTCGCCCGCCTGTACAGCGCGCCGGAGTTCCGGCGCTCGATCGAGGCGCAGTTCGAGGGCGACTACAAGCTGCACTTCCACCTGGGGGCCTGGCCGTTCGGCCGGCGTGACGCCGAGGGCCACTGGCACAAGCGCGAGGTGGGACCCTGGATGCTGTCGGCCATGGGCGTGCTGCAGCGGCTGCGTGGCTTGCGCAACACCTGGCTCGATCCCTTCCGCCGCACGCCGGAGCGCAAGCTGGCCCTGGGCCTGCTCGCGCGCTACGAGGCGGATCTCGATCTGATCCTCGGGCAGGCGGCGCCGGAGACGGCTGATGCGGCGGTCGAACTCGCGGCGCTGCCCGAACGGATTCGCGGCTACGGCCATGTGCGCCAGGCGCACGCGGACAAGGTCGAAGGAGTGCGGGCGGAGCTGCGCGAGCGCCTGGCTCGCCAAGGGGCGGAGCAGCTGGCGGCCTGACGCGCACCGGGCCGGAGCGTGTCTCCGGCCCACCCAGGCGCCCCGGAGAGGGCGCACTGAGTAAGTAGAACAAAACGAGACCAGGAGACATGTCATGAGCACAGCTTCGCTGCGGCACCCGCCGCCGCCCCCGCGCGCGTCCCGCCGCACGCTCCTGCGCGCCGCGGGCGCGGCGGCGGCCTGCCTCGCCGCCCCGGCCCTCGCACAGCCGGGCGCCGTCGTGAAGTTTACGGTGGGCTACCCGCCCGGGGGGCTGATGGACGCCATCGCGCGCTTGCTGGCGCAGGGATTGGAACGGGAACTTCGGCGAACCGTGATCGTGGAGAACCGCCCCGGGGCGGGCGCGCGGCTGGCCGCAAGCCTCTTCAAGCGCCAGCCAGCGGACGGAACGAACCTGATGCTGGCCACGGACTCCCTCATGGTGCATGCGCCGCATGTGTTCACGAGGCTCGGCTTCGACGTGTTCCAGGACTTCACGCCGGTGGCGGCGGTCTCGAGCTTTTCCTATGTGCTGGCCACGGGTCCGGACCCCAGGGCCGACTCGCTGGGGGCGCTGGCCGAATGGCTCCGCAGAAGCCCTGATCGCGCGGCGTTCGGCCACCCCGGCGCGGGCAGCGCGCCGCATTTCTTCGGACTGGTGCTGGGCGAGAAGTTTGGCGTGCCGCTGACGGCCGTGCCCTACCAGGGCGGCGCCCCCCTGCTGACGGCGCTGGCGTCCGGCGGGCAGATCACCTTTGGCGTCAACGCGCTGGCCTCGGACATGCTGGAGTTCCACCGGTCCGGCAGGACGCGCATCCAGGCCGTCACCGGCGACCAGCGCAGCGCGCTGCTTCCCGACGTTCCCACCTTCGGTGAACTCGGCTATCCGTCCGTGCCCCGCGGCTGGTCGGCCCTCTACCTGCCGCACGACGCGGCGGCGGAGGTGGTGTCGCGCCTGAACGAGGCGCTCCAGGCGGTGCTGGCGCAACAGGAGGTGCGCGAGCGCATCGCCGGCTTTGGCATGCAGACCGAGAGCGGCAGCGCGCAGCGGTTGGCCAGGCTCGCCCGCGCGGACTACGCTACCTGGAAGCCCATCATCGAGAAGTCCGGCTTCAAGCTGGACAGCTGACGCGATGACAGGCACGGATGGACAAAAGGGGCCCGGGCTCCTCGAGGATGCATCCCCGGTCCCGGCGCGGCATCTGCCGCACCGGGAAACCCTGGCGCTTGCGGCCATGGAGGCATCTCCCGACGGGATCCTGATGGTGGACCGGGCAGGGCACATCGTCATGGTCAATGCGGCCATGGAGGCCATCTCCGGCTATGCGTCCGAGGAACTGTGCGGACAGTCGGTAGGCATCTTCCTTCCGCCGGCCGCCCGCGACGCGCACGCCCGCCAGCTGGAGGCGTATTTCCGGTCGCCGTCGGGCAGGCCCATGGGCAGGGGACAGGATTTCCGGATCATGCGCAAGGACGGCAGCCTGACGGCCGTGGCTATCGCGCTGGGCCACACGGATGTCTCCGGCGGAACCGCCGTGGCATTCGTGCGCGATATCTCGGACGTGCGCGGGCTGGAGGCCAGGATCCGCTTCCAGGCCACCCACGATACGCTGACGGGCCTGGCCAACCGCTGGCAGTTTGGCCTGGAACTCGAACAGGCCATCGCCGTTTCGGAGCGAACGGGCCAGTCCTTCGCGTTGTTGCTGCTGGACCTGGACGACTTCAAGGCCATCAACGACGGCTATGGGCATGCCGCGGGCGAACGGCTGCTGCTGGAGGCGTCGCGGCGGCTCCAAAGCGCGCTGCGTGCCGGCGATACCGTGGCGCGGCTCGGTGGCGACGAGTTCACCGTGGTCCTGCCCGCGATCGCGCAGCCCCAGGACGTGGAGCAAGTGGCCGCCAAGCTGCTCGGTGTCCTGTGCCAGCCCTACCGGATGCACGGCTTCGATCTGGCGTTCAGCGCCAGCCTGGGAATCGCCGTGTATCCCAGGGATGCGCGGGACGCCACCACGCTGCTGCGCTACGCGGACATGGCCATGTACCACGCCAAGAATTCCGGCCGCGCCAGCTACGCCTTCTACGCGCACCACATGGGCTGGCGCATGGAGGAGAAGCTCCAGCTGCGCGAGCAGCTCAAGATCGCGCTGGACTCCGACGGGCTGGAACTGCACTACCAGCCGCAGGTCAATGTGGCCACGGCCGAGGTCGAATCAGTGGAAGCACTGCTGCGATGGACCCATCCCCAACTCGGGGAGATCCCGCCCAGCCGTTTCATCCCCGTGGCGGAGGCCACGGGCATGATCCTCGCACTGGGTGCCTGGGTGATCGACCGCGCGTGCCGGCAGATCGCCGCGTGGACGGAGGCCGGCCTGCCGCTGCGTGTCGCGGTCAACCTGTCGACGCAGCAACTGCGCCAGGTGGACCTCGTCGAGCAGATCGAGCGCAGCCTGGCTCGGCATGGCGCGCGTCCCGATCTCCTGGAGATCGAAGTGACCGAATCGGAAGCCATGGCGGATCCGGAGCAGGCCAGGCAGGTGCTGTGGCGCCTGCAACGGCTGGGCATCTCCATCACGCTGGACGATTTCGGGACCGGTTATTCCTCGCTGGCCTATCTGAAGCATCTGCCGGTGTCGCGCATCAAGATCGACCGCGATTTCCTGCGCCCTTTGTTGCGCAGCCCCGAAGATGCCGCCCTCGTGCGGGCCATCGTCGTGCTGGCGCAGACCCTGGGCCTGCGGGTGGTGGCCGAGGGCGTGGAGAGCACCGAGCAGCTTTCGCTGCTCGTGCGCTACGGCTGCGATGCGTACCAGGGCTGGCTGTTTTCCAAGGCCGTGGCGGCGCACCAGATTGCCGGGCTGCTGCGGTCGGCGCCGCCGGACGACGCGCTCCCGCCCACCCATATCGATGCGGCGAACGAGACGTGGGCCCGCCGCATCCCTTCTGAAGTCCAACTGTCCAAGTAGGAGAACCGCCATGGGAAATGCATTGGTGCATTCGGGAGACGCAGCGCAGCCTGGATCGAAGCCCCGCCCCGGATGGGCGCGGCGCCGTCTGCTGCGCGCCGCGGCCTGGCTCGCGCTGGCACCAGCCGGCTGGGCCTTCGCCGCCGAGCCGCTGGTCATTGGCCAGTCCCTGCCCCTGGGCAGCGCCGACGACGGCAGTGCCGCGCGCGCCAGTGCGGGCGCCCGGGCCTACATCGAGTTCGTCAACGCCTCGGGAGGCATCCGCGGGCGGCAGCTCAAGCTGCTCACCTTGGACGATGGAGGCGACCCGCGCCGCCACGTCGACAACCTGCGCCAGCTGGTCACCCAGCACAAGGCGGTCGCGTTGCTCAACTGCGTGGGCGATGCCGCCTGCGCGGCGGGCGCGCAGGTGGCGCGCACCGAGAAGGTGGCGCTGATCGGCCCGATGTCGGGGGCGGCAGCCCTCGGCCGGGACGCCAACCCTTATGTGTTCCGCACGCGCGCGACCTATGCGATGGAGGCGGAGGCGCTGACCAAGCAGATGCTGGCGCTCGGCACGAGCAAGGTCGTGATCGTCACCGACCGGCTTCCCGTCTCCGAGGGCGCGGCCGCGCTGCAGGAGGCCTTCGCGCGGCAGCGCATCGCATCGACCGTGCTCGACGTGGACCCTTCCGCGTCGGCATCGGTGGCGCGTTTCCGCTCCGAGGCCACTTCGGGCAGGTACCACGCGATGTTCGTGGACATGGGCGTGGAGGGCTTCGCACTCGTATCCAGGCTGAGCCAGGAAGCCAGCGACCGGTGGCCGTTGTTCGTCACGACCTTCGCCGCGGGCAACGTGAACTCGCTGCTGACCGGGTTCTCGGGCAGGGTGGTGGGTTTCACCTCGGTCGTTCCCAACCCCGAGGTCGCGTCGATCCAGTTGACCCGGGACCTGCAGGAGCACGCGGAGCGTTTCGCGGGCGGCGGACAGGCGGTGACCTTCGCCGGGATGGAGGGCTACATCAACGCGCGCATCTGCGTGGACGCGCTGCGGCGCGCCTCCGCGGCGGGCATGGTCGACGCGCGCGGCGTACTCGCCGCCATGAACACCATGGGCAGCGTCGATCTCGGGGGCTTCACCGCGAATTTCTCGGCCTCGCCCTCCGCCGCCTCCGACCGGGTCGATATCGTCGTGCGGTCGCGCAGCGGGCACCTGTTGAAGTGACGCCGGCATCCCGCCGCCTCGGCGCTGACTGCCTAGCCCTGCGTGAATCTCGTGCAAGGGTCCGACTGCAGAGACGGCCGATCACCGAGGTAGAAAGTCCCCGGACTTCAGTGACCGGATGCCAATAGTTGTGGCGCCACCTGACGCAGCAGCGTGCGAAGCCACTTGTTCGCGCCGTCGCCATGGACCCGACGATGCCAATGCTGAACCACGGTGAAGCGGGGCTGGGCAATGGGCAGCGCGAAAACGTGCAGACGCGGCCTATCCGGATGGAGGGCGACAAGGCTCTCGGGTACGGCCGCCACCAGGTCGGACTGCGCAACGAGCGAGGGCACGGACAGAAAATCCGGAACCTGTAGCTGCACTCGGCGGGAAGGCGAGAGAGCGGCCAGCGCGGCCTCGATGCGTCCGATGGCCGGGCCGCGCGGCGTGACCACACAATGCGCGCTGCGCAGGTAGCCGCTGACCGTCTGCAGCTCTGCGCGCAATGGATGGGATTTGCGCGCAATGCCGACGTACTGCTGCTCCAGCAGCCGTTGGCGATAGAGGTTCGGATGGGCCTTGCTGGGCGTGCCGATCACGAGGTCGATCCGGCCCGCCTCGAGCTCGGCCCACACCTCCTCGCCGCCTGCACGCACGATCTCCAGTCCGATGCGCCAGTCTTCGTTGGCGATGCGCCGCAACAGGCCGGGCAGGAACACAAGTTCCGCCACGTCGATCATGTGGATGCGGAAGACCCGGCTGGAGCGCTGCGGATCGAAAGACTCGCTCAGTCTCTGGACGCGCTCGAAGTCGAGCAGCAGACGCTCGGCCTCGGTGGCAAGCTTGATTGCCAGCGGCGTGCGCGTCAACTGGTTTCCCGATCGCTCGAACAGCGGGTCGCCATAGTGCGCGCGCAACCGGGACAGCGCATGGCTGACCGTCGATTGGCTCAGGTTGAGGCTCGCTGCTGCGGCAGTCACGCTGCCATGCCGGGCCAGCGCTTGCACCACCCGCAGCAGGTCAATGTCGAGGGCCATGCGTCAATTTCAGGGTTATCGATGCCGTCGATGGATTCTATGGCCCACGTCGTTGGGCGTCGCGCCGAGCCGTTCCTAAGATGGCTGTGGATTCGCCCACAACAAGGAGACACGCATGCTTCGTCAGTTCGTTCGATTCATTGCCGCCGCGCTCGCGTTTGGCGCGTGCGGCGTTCAAGCTCAGCCGCAGACGGGTTTTCCGGTCAAGCCCGTTCGCATCGTGATTCCCTACCCGGCGGGAGGACCAGTCGATGCTGCGGGCCGCCAGATTGCCAAGGGCATGCAGGAGATGCTCAAGCAGCCCGTGATCGTCGACAACAAGCCGGGAGCCAGCAGCACCATTGGCAGCGCCGAGGTTGCACGGGCCCCAGCGGACGGCCATACGGTGCTTCTGACGCTGGCCGATAGCTTTACCTACGTTCCTCACCTCTTCAAGAAGCTGCCCTACGACCCCTTTAAGGACTTCGCATTCGTCACCCAGTTGGCGCTGACACCGCCTGTGCTGATCTTGCGGACCGACGCGGGTGTCTCAGGGCTGAAGCAAATTGGCCCGGGCGGTGCTGCGCTCAACTACGGCACGTGGGGCCCAGGGAGCTACCCGCACCTGATCGGCTCGGCGCTAGCCCGGCAGACGCGCGGCAACCTGACCATCGTCGCCTACAAAGGAGGTGCGCCCGCCGCGCAGGATCTCATGGGCGGACATATCCAGATGACGATCGCCAGCATTCCGCAGGCTTTGGACATCCAGCAGAAGGGCCTTGCCACCATTTCCGCCATCGCCGGCACGCAGCGTTCACCGCTGATCCCCGACGTCCCCACCTTCGTCGAGCTGGGCTTCACCGATCCGACTTTCGCGGTCCCGATCTGGCTGGGCCTGGCCGCACCCGCCGGAACTCCCGTGTCCGTGGTGAGCCGGCTTCGGGATGCCGCGGTCGCGGCGCTGAAGCTGCCGGAGACGCAGAAGTTCCTCCAAGGCTTCGGATGGCGCGCGCTGGGCAACTCGCCGTCCGAGTTCCGCGCGGCGGTGGAGCGCGAGGGGCCTGTGATCGCGGAAGCCATGAGGCTCGCGGGCGTACAGCCGGAGTAGCCGAGCGATGCCGTCGAAGGGTTGTACCCATGCCGAGGAGTGGCGCATCCCCAGCACCTCGGATCCTGATGCGTGTCTGTTTGTCCGAAGGCGCGGCAAGCCCGGATCGGTGCCCGCGGTGTTGGTTCACGGCTTCTTTCAGCCGGGGTCGGCCATCCTGGACGTTCCCGGCTATTCGCTCCAGCAGGCGCTTGCGGACGCGGGGCTGCGTGTCTATCTGTTCGATCTTCGTGGCTATGGCCGTTCGAGCCGCCCGGCCTTCATGGAAGTCCCGCCCCAGCACAGCCGCCCTGCGCTGGGCTGCATGGCCGATGCGGTCGCAGACCTCGCCGACGTCGTGGCGTTCGTGCGAAAGCAAGAGGACGTCGCCTGCGTGGACCTGATCGGCTATTCGTGGGGCACGGCTCGCAGCGCCAACTTCACGCTGGCGGCCCCGGGGTGCGTGCGCCGCCTGGCCCTCTACGCGCCGGTCTGGCGCCCCGCCGCTGGCGCCGCGGCGAACGTCGGTGACGGCAAGGTCCCCCCAAACCTCGACCCCCGCCTTGGCGGCTACACCGTCGTGTTGCGTGGTGCGCTGAGGCGTGGATGGGACTGGGAGATTGGCGCTGCCGACGCGGCGGAGTATCGAGACCCCGCTGCGCTGGCGTGTGCGGAAAGCTCGCTGATGGATTCCGACCAAGGGCGTGGCAGCTCTGCCGAAGGCTTCCGCGCACCCATGGGCCCAAAGGTGGATGCGCTTCAGGTGCTCCGGGGAGGACAGCTCTTCGATGCACCCCGGCTGCGCCACGACCTCCTTCTGGTGCGAGGCGCGCAGGACAAGCTCTCGAGCGAGGGTGATGCCGCGGCCCTCTTTGAGTCTCTCGGGTCGCCGCACAAGCGGCTCGTGACCATAGACCGGGGTACGCACCTTCTGCATCTGGAGCATGCGCGGTGGCGGCTGGTGGACGAACTGGCGGGATTCCTCGCGGGCGACAGGGTGTGAACTGCGCGGTCGGACTGTGGCCTCCAGTCATCCGCGTCCCGGGTTCCGCGAGCCCGTAGTTCGCTCTCGGGCTGGTGGGCTCCATCAAGACGCGCATCTGCGTGGACACGCTGCAGCGCGCCTCCGCGGCGGGCATGGTCGACGCGTGCGGCGTACTCGCCGCCATGAACAACATGGGCAGCGTCGATCTCGGGGGCTTCACCGCGAATTTCTCGGCCTCGCCCTCCGCCGCCTCCGACCGGGTCGACGTCGTCGTGCGGGCGCGCAGCGGGCACCTGCTGAAATAGCACGGGCCGCCGTTCGTTTCCCGCCTACGCCCGCGAGCAAGTGCGCGTGCGACCGCTGCGCCAGCAGTTCTCCAGTGCATCGCACCGATCGCCGATGGGCCGTGTCCGTGCGAACCGGCCCTAGTCGCGGCGCGAGGGCCGCCGGGCCGCCGGCGATGCGCTGGCGGTCCCTGAGCGGCCGGGGGTCGCTTGACCGCCTCGCGCCGAAGCCCCGGTACGGAGGACATCGATCAGCATGTCCATGGACGCGGTCCGGGTGCGGTCCTTCAGCGTGACGAGCCCCATGGCCACGGCAAGCGGGTTCTGGTCTTCCAGCTGCGACAACTCGCGCACCTGGAGGCTGCACAGCCCACAGCCCGGGCGCTCCGCGCCCATGGCCTGCGGCGCGGCGAGGATGACGGCATCGGTCCGAAGCGCGTACTCGCGCAGGACGATGACGCTCTCGCATTCCAAGGCCAGCGGCAGCATTCCCTTCTCGTCGCGGGCGATCAGCTTCGCCAGCCGGGCGCTCAGGATCGCGGGGATATGGACGGAGGCGAGCCGCTGCGCCCGCAGCTCCCCGAGGGTCACGGTCGCGCGGCCGGCCAGGGGATGGCCTTCGCGGCACATCAGGCTGAGCCGCATGCGCCCGATCGGCTCGACCGCGCAGCGTTCATGGTCGATGAGCTCGCGCACATCGGCGACGAAGAAGTCGAGTTGCTCCTCCATCAGCCTTCTTTGCAGCTCCCGGGTGTGCGCGACGTCCAGCCGCACGCCGACGCGCGGGTGGGCTTGCTGGAACGCGGCGATGGCGGGGAGCACCACCGCCGGCGCGGACAGCGGGCCCGCGCCCACGACCAGGTCGCCGAGCTCGCCCGTGCGCAGGAGCCGCAGCTCCTCGGACAGCTCCTCGCTGCTCAGCAGGAGCCTTTTGGCCCTGGCGAGCACCCGCTCGCCTGCCATCGTGAGCCGGACCCCGTTCGCCCGCCGGTCGAAGAGGGGCATCGACACGGACTCCTCGAGGGCGGCGACGCTGCGGCTGAACGCGGAGGCCGACAGGAAGGCCCGCTCCGCCGCGCGCCCGAAGTGCTGTTCCTCGGACAGCAGCACCATGTGGTGGAGCTGTTTCAGGTTGATGGGCATCGCTGTCGCCTCCTGTGTTGCGCATGGCCGCCAGGCCCGCGCGCTCCCGGCATCCGCGCGGTTCACTCGCGGGACACGGGGTCCGCCAGATCCGGTGGGCCGCCATGGCGCTTCAGGGCGCGGCGGTCGCCGAGGCCGGCGCCTCGGTGCCGTCCTGCGGTGCCTGGGGGTCCTGGGCCGCGTCGAAGGATTCCTCGAGGAGCCGGGCCATGTCCTCCAGGTTCATCACGAACTGCGCGAACTCCAGCCGGCGGTCCTTGAGGGCGATGCCGCGCCTTGCGGGGGCCATGGCGGCATGCTGCGTCTGGAGTACGGACTTCCCATCCAGGTAGTCGAGCAGGTCGTCGACCTCGAAGGCCTCGGCGCGCCAGAAGCGGCGCGGCGGCTCTCCGGGACCTCTTCCCACGTAGCCGCGCACCAGCAAGTTGATCAGCTCGTGCGCCTGTCGCACCGGGTGGGCGCCGCAGCGGTAGCCGCTGAAGGCGCGGTTGGCCGTGACCACGCAGGTGCGCACGCGCGCCGGGGCGGTGGCGTCCCAGCCAAGCGCCTTGAAGAGCCGCGCCTGGTTGCCGGGTTCCGCGAGCCATAGGGCGCGGAGGTCCAGTTGCTCCTCTGCCTTCAGGACCAGGTCGTAGCTGTTGCGCAGCTCGTGCGGCGAGCACGGGTGGTAGGCGTTCTTGCATTCGATGACGAAGAGCACGCCATCGCGGTAGCAGAAGATGTCGGTCTCGCGCCTGCCGCTGATGTTGAAGTCGAAGCTCTCCCGCACGAGAAAGCCCGCTTGCCGCAGCGCCGTCGCCACGGCCACCTGCATCGGATCGTCGGCCGCCGCGGTCACGCCCTTGATCCCGCTGGCGTGCATGATGCTGCGCGCGAGGTTGGACTTGGCCACGATCGCCGGTGGAATGGCGATATAGTCGCCCTTGGGGTCCAGCGAGTGCACGAACGGCCGGTACTGGAGGTCGATGTACACGTTGGCGCCCGCCGCGGAGTTCGTCGTCGGCAGCGACAGCAGCGAGATCAGCTCCTGCGCCTTCTCTGGCGACATCACGACCTGCAGCATCCGCAGCAGATCCGCGCGTGGCGCGACCATCACGGTGGACCGAAGCCCCAGGACCCTGCGCTTCACTGGGTCGTCCACCGTTTCCAGCTTCTTGCGGAACATGGTGTCGATGAGGTTGAACAGCCGTTGCGCCTTGAGCAGGTCCATGATGGAGAGCTGCCCGCTGACCCGCAGGTCGGTGCTGCCGGGCGGCTGGAAGGTGTCGATCAGGGCGCCTTGGAGGAGAGGGAACTCCTCCAGGAACGGGCCGTCGACATTCAGGATCTCGATCAGCGGCGCAAGACTTGGCAGCGTGATCACGAACCGCTCTACGGGCTCTGTCCGGAGCGAAACGAACTCCAGCAGGCCGGCCTGGAAGAACGCGGACAGCGCGTCCTGGAACGAGGGCAGCTTCGGCTGCTCACCGCCCAGGTGCCGCTCGGACGAGGCCGCGCGTATCAGCAACTGCTGGTCGGCCTGGATGTAGCCCAGCCGGACGGATCGTTCGAATTCGGGATCGATGGCCGAGACCAGCACCCCGGCGGGGGTGGCTTGCGCCTTGTACGGAAGGCCATCGAGCAGGACCTCCGCGTCGATCAGCTCGTTGAGCCTCAGGGCGTCCACCAGCAGGCTGGAATAGACGCCCTCATGCGCCGATGCGGCGTGGTCGTCGGTCCAGGTCCACGTCCGGGCGCCGATGCCGGGACCGTCCCGCGAGATCATGTAGAGCCGGGAGAACGCCGATGCGAGCTCGGTGGCGCTCCAGCGCAGCGGCTGGCTCTCGTCGGCCTGCTCGCTGCCCAGCCAGTTGATGGAGAACGAGGAGTTGACGAGCGCCAGCAGGGTCTTGAGGGCCGCGCCTCGGCGCGCCTTCAGGCGGTCGACGATGCTCCGGTGGATCTGCCTCGCGGGCCCGGCGAGCGCCAGCAGCGCCTGCACGGACTGCAGGTACTGGACCTGCTCGGACGGCAGCGGCGAGGTCGCGGACAGTTCGAGCGCCGCCGCCACGATCTTCTTCAGGCAGCCGCCGTCGTATCCATAGCGCGAAGCGCGCAACAGGCCGTCCTTGCGCATGCGCGCGAGCCACGTGCTGCCGTCGAGGCGCAGCAGGGCCAACGTGGACGCCACGGCGTCGCGGCGGTCGTTCGCTGCGATGCACCCGGCCAGGCGCTCGTAGAGAGCCTTGGCCTCTTCACGCGTGGCGGTGGGCGCCGGCAGTGCCTGGGCCGCCGCCGCCATGGCGGACAGGGTCGGTGCCTTCAAGAGTTCGGCGATGCATGCGGCCAGGTCCAAGAGGGGCTCCTTCGTGTATTCAGCGCGGGCCTGGCCCGACCGGCCGCCTTCGTCGCCGGCTGCCGCGCCGTTGGCGCGCGGCACCTCCATCTTATTGCAAGGATTGCAACGCTAGGCGGCTTAAATTGCATTGGACGCAAGCTGCCGCCTTGGCTACTCTCCTGGCGAACACGGTACTGGGCGGCCCCGCGCGCACCGGCCCGCAACAAAAGAGACAAAGGAGACAGCGATGGCGTATTCGAGGAGAAGGATCCTGCAGGCCGGGTCGGCTGCGATGGCGCTGGCCGCGTCCGGTCCGCTGCGCGCGGCGCCGGGGCCCGAACTGGCGCGCATCCTCGTGGGCTTTCCGCCGGGCACGACCACGGATGTCGTTGCCCGCAAGATCGGGGACCGGCTCGTCAACGACTATGCGCCGGCCGTCGTGGTGGAAAGCCGCCTCGGGGCGGGCGGTCAGCTCGCCGTGGTCGCGGTCAAGGCCGCGGCGCCCGACGGCGCCAGCATTCTCGTCACCCCCATGTCGATGCTCGGCGTCTATCCGTTCACCTACCGCAAGCTTCCCTATGACCCGGCGGCGGATCTCGCGCCGGTGTCCATGGCCGCAACCCTCGATTGCGGCATCGCGGTCGGCCCCGCGGTCCCGGAGCAGGTGCGGACGGTGAACGACCTGATGGCCTGGTACAAGGCGCACCCGGACCGCGCCAGCATGGGCTCGCCCGCCACGGGGTCGACGCTGCATTTCGCGGCCATCTCGCTCGGCAGGGCGGCGGGCGTGGAGATCACCCACATCGGCTACAAGGGCTCCGGCGCGGCGATCACGGACATGATCGGCGGCAACCTTCCGGCGCTCTGCAGCCCGCTGGGCACTTTCCTGAACCAGCCCAGGCTGCGGCTCCTCGCGACGACCGGGTCCGAACGGAGCCGGTTCACGCCCAAGGTGCCCACGCTGGTGGAGCAGGGCTTCAAGAACATGGTGTTCCAGGAGTGGTACGGCGTCTACCTGCCCGCCGGGGCACCCGCGTTCGCGGTGCAGAAGCTCCATGCGGCCGTGCACCGCGCGCTGGCGTCCAAGGAGGTGGAGGAGAGCTTCGCGTCCTTCGGGATGGAGGTGTCGCCGTCCACGCCTGCGCAACTGACGGAGGCGCTGCGCGATGCCCAGAAGAAGTGGGAGCCGATCGTCAAGAGCATCGGCTTCAGCGCCGACAGCTGAAGCGCACGCTCCCGGCCCTGCCATCCGGCCGCGACCCGCCGCAGCCGCGCCGGCGCTGCGCGCGGCACCGGCAACCGCAGCGGCCCCTGGGTGCCGCCGCTGCATCCATCGCTTCGCCCGCACGCATCCGCCCGCACGCATCCGCCTGCACGCATCCCACTGCCTTACCCCGGGGTCGGCCGGCCGCCTTCGCCCGCGACACTGCGCGACCGCCCCGGCTGGCAGACCAGCCCGGGGCCCTGCGGCTGGCCACGGCCGGGGGTTGAAGCCCGGTGCGAGGCGTGGAAGATGCAGGCGGAGGTGTCAGACATGTCCTTTCGAATGCAGTTGGCCTCGCTCCCGGACGGCGCGGGGTCCTTTGAGGTGTTGAGCTTCGCGACGGTGCGTCGCCCGGCGCATGGCGCCGCGCGCCCCTTCGACCCCGTGCTCGCGGCCACCGTGGGCACGCAGCTGGAGTACGGCAACCTTTTTGCCTATCTGTTCCGCCGGTTCGGCTATCCCAACGAGCCCTGGGACCGGCGCAACGAGCTGGCGCGCTATCTGCTCTCGACGCGCCGCGCCGACTTGTTCCTCGGCGTGGCGCCCCGGCTCGACGGCCGCGCCGATCTCAGCCTGGTCTTCCTCGGCCCCGCGGGACTTGGACAGGCGGCCCGGTCCTTCTGCAGCGCGCCCGTCGAGGCCTGGGAGGGCAGGGCGATCGCGCACGGCGCCCCGAGGGACTGGCCGGGGTGGCTGGGGCCCGCCTCTGCCGCCTCCAGAGCAAGCACCGACCCGCCAGGGAACCCCGCGGACGGCCCGGCACGCCGGCTGCGCGAGGCGCTGCGGCCCCGGCCCGGCGATCCTCCCTCCGTGGCGCTGCGCAAGCGCCGGTACCTGCAGCGCTGCCATGAGCTCTACGCGCGCGTCGAGCCTGCGCCACGGCCGCTGCAGCGGCCCGCCGCATTGAAGGACTGGTCCGATGCGGATCCGCTCAAGCCCTACGCCCTGGCCGCCACACAGGCGCTGCGCGAGCTGAAGCGCGACGTGCGGCTTGGCGACGGCGCGATCGATGTGTTCGGGGCCCGGGCGCCCACTCGGCGCGCGCTCGCCGGCGCGGAGTCCGCCGACCTGTCCTGGAACGCGCTCGTGCCGCAGAACGCCCCGCTCGTCGCCGAGTTGCAGCGGGCGCTCGTGCGCCTCGGCAGAGGCGACGCGCGGCTGGGTGTGGCCCGCGCATTGGCCCTGCTGCAGCGCGAGCCCGGGCGCGCCAGCCGCTGAGGAGCGTCGCATGCAACCCACCGGACGACCGAACAGCGCCAGCGGCTGCCGTCCGGTGGCCTGCGTCTGCCCGCTCCAGGGGACGGTCCGCCGGAATAACCTGCCCGATTTCCGTGCAATCGCAGCAAAATCGGTAGTTGCGTTGCCCGGCACTGCGTGTCGGGCGGCCTGCCGACAGCAATATCCGCTGGCGGCGGGGAGTCGTTGGCCGCCCACAAGGTAGACCAGTGTGTTCCATGTCCATGCACGGTGCGCCCGCCGCCGTGGGGATTCTCTGGAAGGAGGGTGGGCGGGAGAAGAGCCATGGAGAACTGGGCGGGATCCCTGATGCAGGCCATCGACCCCGACGGCGCCGAGGACGAGGTGTTCGCCCATATCGCGTTCGCCGCCAGGGGCCTGGGCTTCGAGTGGTGCGCGTTCGGGCTGCGCGTGCCCCTGCCGGTGACCGATCCGAAGGTCATGCTGGTCAACGACTACCCCGCGGTGTGGCAGCACCGGTATCTCGAGGCGGGCTACGTGCGCGTCGACCCCACGGTGCTGCACGGGCGCAGCAGCCAGGTGCCGCTCGTCTGGAGCGAACAGGTCTTCGCATCGACCCCGGGGCTGTGGTCCGAGGCGCAGTCCGCAGGCCTGCGCTACGGCTGGTGCCAGTCGAGCCTGGACGCGTACGGGGTGACGAGCATGCTCAGCCTGTCGCGCTCGTCCGAGCCGATCACCGGCACGGAGATGGCGGACAAGCGGATGCAGATGTCCTGGCTGGTGAACATCGCGCACATGGCACTGGGCCGCCACTTCAAGCCCAGGCTGTACGGACCGCCGGGCGCCGACCTGACGGCCCGGGAGACGGAAGTGCTCAAATGGACCATCGACGGCAAGACCGCCGGGGAGATCGCGCTCATCCTCTCGATCAGCATCGATACGGTGAACTACCACGTCAAGAACGCGACCCTCAAGATGAATTCGCCCAACAAGGCAACCGCCGCCGTTCGCGCGCTCGCGATGGGCCTGCTGTCGTGAGAAGCGCAGCGACGGTTTGACGGGCCGCCGCCGCTCTCCGAAACTGTCGGGTGCGCGCGGCGGAGCGCCCGGCCCGCGGCATAGGCGCACGATGACGACATGACATGGCAATACGGTCCCGCGTACGGTGAAGGTCCCTGGCTGTCCAGCACGGATGGCTTTGTGCGGCTGTCGCTGGACGCCATGCTCGACCTTCGGCTGGAGCACATGCTTTCGCGGCTGGAACAGGACCCCCAGGACATTGCGCGGTGCGGCGCACAGACCGCGATCTGCGGCTACAGCGAGTGGTTCAGCCGCGCCGCGCCGTGCCTGAGCATCGGCTGGGACTGGCGGCTGGTGTGCGCGCCGGGCGTGCTCGGGCTGGCGCGCGTGGGCTGGCCCCGCAGCAACGTCATGTTGATCGACCGGCATGGCGCCGACTACGCCTGGCGGCGCAATCTCGAAGTCCTGGGCACCGTGGTGGACGCGCTGCCGTGGCGCGACAACCCGCGGCAGGTCCTGTTGCGCTGCACGCTATAAGTGTCCTCCAGCAGTTGGTAGTACCGCAAAGCGCGGGCTGACGATGCAATGGCGGCTCGTCAGTCGTTGCTGGAGGCCGATGTGGAGATTATTGAAGGCACCCCGAGGTCCCTGTCGCCGGAATTGTTCGAGGGCATTGCGCGTTACCGGCACAAGGTGTTCATCGAGACGCTCGGATGGGAGCTTCCGGCCCGCGAGGGGCTGGAGCTGGACCAGTTCGACCGCCCCGACACCATCTATCTGGCCGCCCGCGAGTACGACGGCCGCCTGGTCGGCACCGCCCGCCTGATGCCGACCGACAAGCCCTATCTGCTCGGCGAGGTGTTCCCGCAGCTGATGGGGGGCGTCGAGCCGCCGCGGCGCGCCGACGTCTGGGAACTGTCGCGTTTCGCGGCCGTGGATTTCGCGCAGGCGGGGGCCCATCCCCTGGGCCAGTTCTCGTCGCCGGTCACCCTGCAGCTGCTGCGCGAGGTGCTGCGTCTGGCGGCCGACAACGGCGTCCAGCGCCTGATCACGGTGTCTCCGCTCGGCGTGGAACGGCTGCTGCGGCGAGCCGGCTGTGCCGCCCACCGCGCGGCGCCGCCGGTGGTGATCGGCGGGCAACCGCTCTTCGCGTGCTGGGTCGAAGTGCAGGGACGGCTGTCGAGCTGATGGACCCCATGTGCGATCCCACATGCAGGTTGCCGGCAGATCTCGGTCCGCCTGGCGCCCCACCGCCGCCGTCTGCGGCAGCCGACATGGCGCCGGATGCCCGTGAACCGGGTCCGCGGCGCGCAGGCGCCGCGGTGCAGCCGCCACAGACCCATGGCCAGCTTTCGCTCCTGATCACCGATGGGGCGGTATGGGACCTTCGGCGCGCCGCCCGGCGCAGCGGATGCCGTCTCGCCGAAATGCTGCTGGCGATGTTCGGCCTGGCGCTCGACCGGCAAGGACTGCATGGGGAGGCATCGATCACCGTTCTTTGGCCGGAACCGGGCCAGGGTGGGGCGATGCAGCGCGGCGTCGCCGGTGGCGCCGTGCAGCCGCGCGACGAGACGGCCATGCCGAAGGACATGCGCCGGGCGATCGCGGGCGGTGCTGGCCCCGGCATGGCATACGCCGACGCGCGGGGCGGCGTGGCTTTCCGGTACACGCGGTGCTGGCTGGGAGAGGCGACCATCGCGCGGCTGCTCGAGTCCGACGCGTCAGGTGATCGGGGCGGTGATGGCGGGTTCGATCTGCTGCTCGCGATCAGCGAGTTCGATGACGAACTGCTGCTGGAATGCTTCTACCGGACCGCTGCGACGACCGAACCGTCCGCCCGCCAGTTGCTGCAGGCTTATGTGAGCGACCTTGCAGACATCGCGCGCTCGTCTTCCGAGCCCACCGGCGCACGTGGCTGATCCCCTGGGCCGACCCCTGCCGGCCCGGGACGCGAGGTGCTTCGTCGGCGGGCCGGTTGGAGAGAGGCAAAGGCCGAAGCAGGAGGAACTCACGCCGCGGGCGACGGTACCGATGGCGTGGCGCGCCAACCGTGCAGCAGTGCCTCGACGTGCAGGCTGAGAAAGCGCTGCTGGTCGAAGTCGTTGGGCTGCGGGGTGCGCAGTCCTCCCGCATGCTCCCACAGCGAGAGGAAGAGCATGGGTGCGAGCACGAGCTTGACGGCGTATTGCATTTCGGGAATGCGCAGCTCGCCGCGTTCGACACCCCGCCGCAGGATGCGGCCGACCAGTTCGTTGCCGGGCTCGATGACCTCGCGCCGGTAGAAGTCCGACAGCTCGGGGAAGTTCTGTGCCTCGCACAGCATCAGCTTGGAGATGCCCGCGGCCGGCGTGTCCCCCACGCGCCGCCACCACACCTGCATGCAGTAACGCAGCAGTTCTTCCGTGCTGCCCTCGAAGCTGTCCAGCTCGCGGCCCCATTCGGCGAAGCGTCCTGCGATGACCTCGCGCACCACGGCCTTGAGCAAGTCTTCCTTGGTGGAGAAGTACAGGAACAGCGTGCCCTTGGAGACGCCCGCCCGGGCTGCCACTTCGTCGACGCGGGTGGCGGCGAACCCCTTCTCGACGAACAGCGCGAGCGCCGCCTCCAGCAATTCGCCCGGGCGCGCCTGCTTGCGCCGCTCGAACCTGGAGCCTGTCGCGGAAATGGAAGTGGTGGAGTCCAACGTGCGGTTCTTCTTGTGATCGTGCGGTGGTTGATTGGGCCACACCTGCATGCGGCGTCAATCCGGAGGTACCTGGGGCAGTTCGGGCGCGGCGGAGTCGGCTGCGGCCCCGCGCCGCCCGGCATCGGGACGGGCAGGGCCGCGGCACCGGCCTCAGGGCGCGGTCCGTGACGCCTCGCGATGCCGCGCCCGCAGGTGCATGCGCATGCGCCGCGCGTGCTCGCCCTGCGGGTCCGGCAGCAGATGCTGCTGGATCTGCCAAGCCGCAGCGTCTCCAGCACGGCGCTTTCGGCCTGTGGATCCCACAGCACGGACGGGGCGCCGGTAGCGGCTCGCCGGGCGCGGCGCTAGAGGGCACGTGCCCCCGGGGAAGGAAGTGCCGCAGTTGCGACCTTGACGCGGCCACAGGGCGTGCTGCAGCGTATCCGCCGGGATAAGGAGCCAGCGCCGGAAGCCTGGAATCGTTGCCGGTCCCGCGGCGGCACTTGCTCGGGTCCAGGGCGCTGCGCCGCAGCCTGCGATGCCATGCGCTGCCTGCGCCTCGCGGTCGCCGCCGGGGTTGACCGGGCCGAAACGGGGGCGATGCTGGGCCATGCTCACCCCCGACGAGAAGCAGCTGATGCAACGGTGTCTCGACGCGATCCGCGAACGATCGCCGGGGTTCCGCGCGCGCCGCCCGCAGCTGCAGATGATCGCGGCGGTGGCGCACGCGCTTGCCCGCGTCGATGCCAGCGACGCAGAGCGAAGCGACGGAGCGCACCTCGCCGTGATCGAGGCCGGAACGGGCACCGGCAAGACGGTCGCCTATCTGCTGCCCGCACTGGTGCTGGCGCACTTGCGCGGCCGCAAGCTGGTCGTGTCCTCGTCCACCGTCACGCTGCAGGAGCAACTGCTGCACAAGGACGTGCCGGACCTGCTGCGCTTTCTGCCGTTCCCGGTCTCCTACGTCGTGGCCAAGGGCCGGCGGCGCTTCCTGTGCCCGGCGCGGCTCGCGCAGCGTCTGGACCAGCAGGCCGCGGTCGAGCCGCGCGACGCGCCCGGGCAGCAAGACGACGCGGCGGCGGACGGTGCCGGCGTGCGGCCGCTGCGCTGGTTCTCGCGCCTGGCCGAGGCCTTCGATGCCGGCCGCTGGTGCGGAGACCGCGACGCCTGGCCGCAGGTGATCCCGGAGTCCGTCTGGGCCAGCGTCACGACGGACCGCCCGGGCTGCCTGGGCAGCCGCTGTCCGAGCTATGCGCGCTGCCCCTTCTACCAGGCCCGCCAGCGTGCCAAGGAGGCCGACCTCACCATCGCCAACCACGACCTCGTGCTGGCGGCAGCGGACATGGAGCCCGGCAGCACGCTGCCCGATCTGCGCGAGGCGCTGGTAGTCTTCGACGAGGCGCACAGCCTGCCCTCCAAGGTGGTGGACCACTGCGCCTCGCGCCACTCCGTGTGCAGTGCGGCCTCCTGGGTGTCCCATGCGGCCCGCGATGCCCGCGCCGCCGTCACGGCGCTGCGGCTCGGCCGGTTCGGCCCGGATCTCCCGGATCCTGCCCTCCCTGCCGCGCGGCTGTGCGCGGCGCTGGAGCGCCTGCTGGAGGCCGTGGGGCGGCACTGCGAGTTCGCTGGCCAGCAACGCATCAGCCGCTTCGCAGGCGGCGTGCTGCCTGTGGAGGTGCGGAAAGCGGGCGCTGCCGTGCTGGACGCAGCGCGCGCGATGGGCCAGGACCTTCTGACGCTCCGCACGGCGCTCGTGGACCGCGCAGGCGATCGTGCCGAGGCCGTGCAGCCGCACCTGGCCACGCTCGGGGGGTACTTCCCGAAACTGGAGGAGCTGGTCGCGACCTGGGACTGGATGCTGTGCGACGAGACGCAGCATCCGCTGCCCGTGGCGCGCTGGGTGGAGCGCCATGCGGGTTCGGGCGGTGGCGACGACTTCCTGGTCTGCGCGGCGCCGATCAGCGGCGGGCCGCGGCTGCGGGAACTGCTGTGGAACAAGGTCGGCGCTGCGGTGTTGACGTCGGCGACCTTGCGCGCCTGCGGGCGCTTCGCCATGTTCCTGGAGGAGGCGGGACTGCAAGGCTATGCGGCACTGGAACCTTTGGCGCTGGCATCGCCGTTCGACTATGGGCGCCGGGCGGTCCTGCATATCCCGGGAGTGCGCGCCGATCCCCGCGATGCGGCCGCCCATGGGCAGGAGATCGTGCGGCGTCTTCCTGCCTTGCTGGCGCGCCAGCGCGGCTCGCTGGTGCTGTTCGCCTCGGCCCGGCAGATGCGCGAGGTCCAGGCAGCCTTACCCGACGAACTGAAGGCCTGCGTGCTCATGCAGGGTGAATGCTCCCGGCGCGAGCTGCTCGAGCGCCACCGTGCCCGGATCGATGCGGGCGAGCGCTCGGTGCTGTTCGGTCTGGCCAGCCTGGCCGAGGGCGTCGATCTGCCGGGCGAGTACTGCACCCATGTCATCTGCGCCAAGCTGCCGTTCTCCGTGCCGGACAACCCGCTGGAAGAGACGCGCCGCGAGTGGATAGAGGCACAGGGGCGCTCCGCATTCCTGGAACGCAGCGTGCCGGAGGTCGGCATCCGGCTGGCGCAGGCCACGGGGCGGCTGCTGCGCACGGACGACGACCACGGCACGGTGACGGTGCTGGATCCGCGGCTCGGGAGAACGCATTGGGGCCGCATGCTGCTGCGCGGCCTGCCGCCGTTTCGCATCGTCATCGGCGACCGGCCGCTCGATGCGCCCGGCTTGGCCGAGGCGGCCTGACGTGGCGCGGGCGGCTCAGGCGACCCGCACGGCGGCAGCATGGAGCGGTGTCCGCCCGCGGCCGCCCCCTGGCCAAGCGGCGAACCGGACGGCGCGGCGCTGCTCAGCTGTGGCGGCATGCCCTCGGTTCCGGTACAACGCATTCGCAGGAGGAGAGAGATCATGCGCGTCATCAGGAAACCCCGGTATCCCGAGATCAACCAGCTCACCACGAAGCTGATCGTGGGCGTCATCGCCATTGCGATCGCTTCCGTCACCGGCTGGGTGTCCACACTCGAGCGCCCGCTCGCATCCATCAGCGAGTCGTATTTCGCGGGCGACTGGTCGCGCAACATCTTCGTCGGCTTCCTGTTTGCGATCTCGGCCTTCCTGCTCTCGTACAACGGGCAGACCCGGGCGCACATGGTCCTGTCCCGGGTGGCGGCGCTGGCGGGCCTCGGCGTGGCCATGTTTCCCTGCAAGTGCGGCGGCCGCGAGGAGATCATCCCCTATGTCCACTATGCCTGCGCCGCCGTCATGTTCTCGGTGCTGGCGTATTTCTGCATCGCGTTCTACCGGCATGCGCGCAGCAAGCCCCACCGGCAGGCGCACTGGCGCGCGAGGCTGTACCTCGCATGCTTCTGGGCCATGGTCGCGGCCATGGCCGTGCTGCTGGTCAATGGCATCTGGGGTGACGATCTGGGCATCGAGGCGCGGCTGCCGCGCATCGTGTTCTACGGCGAGGCGGTGGCGCTGTCGGCCTTCGGGGTGTGCTGGCTGGTGGCCAGCCGGGTGCTGCCCGGGCTGACCCGGCCCGAGGAGCGCCATCGGCTGCTGGCCGAGGACCCTCCCGGCGCGGACGACCGCGGCGGCGAGACGCCACGGTCGTGACGCTGGATCCGCAGTCCCTCGCGCCGCGGTGAGCGGCCGCGCCCGCGCGGAGCGCCCCTGACGGCGCTGCGCACCCTTGCCGGACAGTCCGCCGGATGGGGCGTCGGCCCGCTGCCGCTCGCACGCCCCTGGGAAGGGGCGGCGGGGTAAGGCTGCAAAATATGACAAGAATCGTCCGGCGCTCTGGTCTCGGTCCGGGCACAGGCATGGCATCCGAAACCATCTTGGGAGACATCATGGTTGTACCGTTTGATCACGGCGCCAGGCGTGACGGCGCACAGACGCTGGGGCGGGGCCTGCGGATCGCCTCGCTGATCATGCAGGCGGGCCAGGGCGGACTGGGTCTCTCGGACGTGGTGGAGGCCACGGGCCTGAACAAGTCCACGACCCATCGGCTGCTGTTGGAGCTCGTCGGCGCCGGACTGCTGTCCCGTGACGAGCAGCGCAGGTACCGGCTCGGGCCCCTGGCCTACGAGATGGGATTGGTCTCGTCCTACCGCTACGACGTGCGCCCGCTGTGCGAGACTTCGCTGGACCGCATCGCCTGCAGTACGGGCGACACCGTGTTCCTGGGCAAGCGGTGTGGCGCCTCGTCCGTGTGCATCGACCACCGCATCGGCGCCGAAGTGCGCCCGCCCATCGTGCCGCCGAAAGGCCGCGTCCATCCCCTGGGGGTGGGCTCGATGGGGATGGCGGTGCTCAGCCAGCTGAGCGACGAGCAGGTGACCGTGATCAACGCGGCGAACCGCAAGCGGCTGGAGGCCTTCGCCGGCGTCTCCTCGGCCTACGTCCAGGAGATGGTGGAGCGCACGCGCGCGCTGGGTTTCGCCCGGATGGCGAACCATGTGGCGCACGGGGTGGTGTCGCTCGGCGTGAGCATCAACGACGGGTCGGGACGGCCCCTGCTGGCCATCAGCGTGGCCACGACCCTGGGCCGCATGAGCCGCAGCCATGAGCAGTCGGTGCTGGACGCGCTCTATGCGGAAGCGCTGGTCCTGCAAGAGAGCCTGCTGCAACGCTCCCGCTTCCCGGCCGACGCTTTCGCCGTCCCCGTCACGCCCTAGCGCGCGGCCATTCGCGCGAAGTTCCCTGTATGTGGAACTTCGCGGCACCACGGGCGCGCCGCCCTTCCTAGACTTCGGTGCAACCGATGTGGATGGAAGGGAAAGCAATGCAGGCAAACGCGATGGCGTCGATGGGAGAGGCGCTGGTCCATGCGTTCGAGCGCTCCGGCGCCAGGGTGGCGATCGAGTGCGACGGCGCCGAGGTGACGTATGCGCAGCTGGCGTCGGACGTCGCCAGGACGATCGGCGCGCTGCGGGCCCTGGGCTTGAAGCCGGGCGACCGGATCGCGCAGATCGCGGCGAACGGCTATGAGGCCTTCCTGGTGGTCGCGGCGGCCTACGTCGGAGGCTTCACCCTGGTGCCGCTGCAATACAACGGCGATCTGGAGGACCATCGCTTCGCCATCGAGGACAGCCGGCCCGCCCTGGTGATCGTCGATGCAGGGCGTGCCGGCCGCGCGCAGCAATTGGCGGCGTCCTGCGGGCACGCATTCCTGCGCGCGACCCACGACGAGCTGGCCACCGCGGCCGCCGGGCAGCCGCAGCGCCCGCTGCGCTCGTTCGCCGGGGCCGCGGACCCGCAGGGCTGCGCCCGCCTCAACTACACCGGCGGCACGACGGGCAAGCCCAAGGGCGTGATGATCGCCTCGGCCGCGCTGACCTACGCCACGATGCTGCACGTCATCGCCAACGGCTACGACGGCGATACCCGGCTGCTCGTGGCCTCGCCGATCTCGCACGGCGGCGGCTCGTTCATCCCCCCGGTGCTGTGGATGGGCGGGCGCGTCGTCATCCACAACGGGTTCGATGCGGCGCGCGTGACCGCGGAGATCGCCAGCGGCCGGGTCAACTCGCTGTTCCTGGTGCCGACGATGCTGTACGCCTTGCTCGACCACCCGGACGTGGCCCGGATCCAGCGCGGGCAACTGCGCAGGGTCACCTACGGCGCCGCTCCGGCGTCGCCCGCCCGCCTGCGGCAGGCGCTGGAGCTGTTCGGGCCGGTGCTGGTCCAGAGCTACGGTCAGTCGGAGGCGCCCGGCGCCATCCTGTACCTGTCGGCGCAGGAGCATGTGCACGAGGATCCGCAGCGGCTCATGGCGGCCGGCAAGCCCTATCCGGGCGTGAGCATCAAGCTGGTCGGCCAGGACGGCCAGGCGCGCACCGGCTCCGGGGAGGTGGGCGAGATCTGCGTGCGGGCGCCGCACGTGATGCTGGGCTACCTGAACAACCCCGAGCTGACCGAGGCGACGATCAGGGACGGCTGGCTGCATACCGGTGACCTGGCCCGCGTGGACCCGTACGGCTTCTTCCATATCGTCGACCGCGCCAAGGACATGATCATCTCCGGCGGGTTCAACGTCTATGCGTCGGAGGTGGAAAGCGTCCTGGAGGCGCACCCGGACGTCAAGGCCTCGGCGGTGATCGGCGTGCCCGACGAACGCTGGGGCGAGGCCGTGAAGGCCTTCGTCGTGCCGCAGCCCCAGTGTTGCCCCGCCGAGGCGGATCTCATTGCCTTCGCCAAGGCGAACATCGGCTCGATCAAGGCGCCCAAGACGATCGAGATCACGGGCAGCCTGCCGGTGACGAAGGTCGGGAAGATCGACAAGAAGGCGTTGCGCGCGCCGTACTGGGAGGGCAAGGCCCGCGGAGTGAACTGAGCCTGCCGCGCTGCGGCCGGCCACGCAGCACCGTGTATCGGAGAGCCGCCAGCCGGTGCGGCCGCGCACCGGGTGGGGCAGGGCTGCTGTCCAAGGGAAGAACGGAAGACATCAAGGAGACAACGATGAAACGCAGATCGATTTTGCTGGGCGTGCCGCTGGGCGCCATCGCCCCCGCCATCTTCGCCAGCCCCAGGCCGGTCACGGTGGTCGTTCCGTACCCTGCTGGAGGCACCACCGACAAGGTGGGCCGCTACGTGGCGAATGGGTTGACGGAGAAGCTGGGCCAGAATTTCCTCGTGCTCAACAAGCCCGGCGCCGGCGGGACCATCGGCATCAGCGAGGTCGCGCGTGCGCCGGCCGACGGATCGATGCTCGGGATCGTCTACGACTCGCACGCCGTGGACCACCTCGTCTACCCGAGCCTTGCCTACCATCCGTTCAGGTCCTTCGAGTTCGTCAGCCTCGTGGTGACCGCGCCGCACGTGCTGGTCACCTCCGCCCGCACGCCCTACAGGACCCTGGACGACCTCATCGCCGCCGGCAAGGCGGGCCCGAACAAGGTGACGTACGGCGCGATCGGCGAGGGCACGTCGACGACCTTGAATGCGGCGCTGTTCGCCGAGAAGGCCGGCTTCCAGGCGCTGCGCGTGCCGTACAACGGCGGCGGTGGCGCCTACCTGGCGGATCTGCTGGCCGGGCGCTTCGACTACATCATGGGCGCCTTGCCGGCGGCCCTGGCCCATATTGAGAGCGGTCAGCTGCGCGCGCTCGCGTACGGCGGGCCCACCCGGTCCACCTTGCTGCCGGAGGTCCCGACGCTCAGTGAGACCTTCCCGGGCATGGAGGCTGCGTCCTGGGTCGGCGTGGTCGCTCCCGCAGGGCTGCCCAAGGCCAGGGTCGACCAGCTGAGCGATGCGATCCGCGCTGTGGTGCTCAGCGAGCCGCTGCGGCACAAGCTGGTGGCGGAGGGCTTCGTGGTGCAAGGGTCCACCAGTGCCCAGTTCCTCGAGCGCGCGCGCGCCGATTCCGAACTCCAGAGCCGGCTGCTCAAACGGGGCGCGAACAAGTAGCCCCCGACCGGCACCACCAGAACAAGAGGAGACAACCATGAAACACGCCATCGCGGCGGCGGGGGCTTGCTTTGCCCTGGCCGCCTCCCACTCCCACGCGCAGACCAACGTGGTGGTCTACGGCGTGCTCGACGTCGGCATGGACTACGGCAAGGCCGGATCGTTCAGCCAGGTGCGTCAGCTGTCCGGCGGGCTGGTCGGCTCGCGGCTGGGATTCCGCGGAACCGAGGACCTCGGCGGCGGCCTGTCGGCGGTGTTCCGCCTCGAAAGCGGCATCAACGCCGACACCGGCACGTTCGCCCAGGGCGGCCGCGCGTTCGGGCGGGAGGCCACGGTGGGGCTTTCCTCCAAGGACTGGGGCACGATCCGCCTCGGCCGCATGGGCAGCACCTTCTATGTGGCATCGCTTTCGGTCAATGCATTCCAGGCCGGCCAGTCGGGCTCGGTGTCGGCGATCACGAGGAGCACCGCGACGAGCGACAAGTACCCGCTGCACCTGATCGCCGCGGCCCGCTCCGACAACGCAGTGCACTACACCTCGCCGTCCTGGGGCGGCGTGCAGCTCCAACTGCACGGATCCGCCGGCGAGAAGAGCACCACGCAGGGCAGCATGGTCGGGGCCACGCTGCAGTACAACGCACGCCCCTGGAACGTCCTCGTCTCGGTGGCCAAGCAGCGCGGCGCCGGCAGCACGGACCGGGTGGGCGCGGCGCGCGGCCTGATGGTGGGCGGCAGCTACGACGCGGGCTTCGCAAAGGTCTTCGCCGGGTACACGCGCGAGAAGAACGACTGCCTCACCTGCACCGGCGTGCTGGAGCGCATGGAGGGGCTGACCGCCCGCGGCGCGGGCGACTTCACGCTGCTGAACCTGGGGGTGCGCGCGCCGGTGGGTGCCTGGACGCTGATCGGCGAGGTGTTCTACCTGCGCGACCGCAGCGACTACGCGGCGCCGGTGGGCAACAGGGATGTGCCGTGGCTGGCGCTCGGCGCGGAGTACGCACTGTCCAAGCGCACCACGCTGTGGGGATCCGTCGGGGCGGTGCGCAACCGCAACGGCTCCCAGTACGTGCTGTCGACCGGGCCCGCGCCGCGTCCGGCGAACGCGGTTCCCGCGGGCAACCCCACCGCCAAGAACATCGGCATCGGGATCACCCATGCGTTCTAGTTCCTTCGCCGCCGGCGGCCGGGAGGCGCGCCGATGAAAGCCGTCGTGGTGGTCGATTCGCCGCAAGGCAAGACGCTGCAGGTGCGGGAGGTGGCCGCGCCGGTGCCCGGGCCGGGCCAGGTGCTGGTGCACGTCCATGCCGCGGCCCTGAACCGCTCGGACCTGAGCCGTACGCAGAAGCACTATGCGCCGCGTCCAGTCCACATCGCGGGCAACGAGATGAGCGGCGAAGTCATCGCGCTGGGCCCGGGGGTGACGCGCTTCGCGCCCGGCGACCGCGTCATGGCCTTGGCCGACGGCAGCTACGCCGAACAGGTGTGCGTAGACGAAGACGTGGCCCTGAGGGTGCCGGACGCGCTGCCGCTGCTCGACGCCGCAGCCGTGCCGGTGAGCTACCTGACGGCGCACGACGCGCTGCGCAGCGCCGGCCACCTGGCCGGCGGCGAATCGGTCCTCATCCACTCCGTGACCTCCGGCGTGGGAATCGCCGCGGTGCAGATCGCGCGGGTGCTCGGCGCGGGCCTCGTCATGGGCTCGACGCGCCGTGCCGACAGGGCCGAGCCGCTGCGCGCGCACGGCCTGCAGGAGATCGTGGACCTGGCGCGGGCGCCCGACTTCTCGCGCGCCGTCCTGGAGAAGACCGGCGGGCAGGGGACGGCGCTGATCCTGGATGCGATCGGCGGCGGCGTGCTCGCCCAGAATCTGGCCGCGGCGGCGGTTCGCGGGCGCATCGTGGTGCTCGGCATGCTGGGCGGCACCGAGGACACGCTCGACCTGAACCTGCTCGCTTTGCGCCGGCTGCAGCTGATCGGCGTGTCCTTCCGCAGCCGCAGCCTCGCGGAGCGGGCGCAGGTGTGCCGGCGGTTCGAGGCGGAGCTTGGGCCGCGCCTCGCGGACGGCACGCTGCGCCCCGTGATCTCCAGGACGTTCCCCCTGGACGAGGCGCTGCAGGCCCAGGAGTTCATGCGCGGCAACCTGCACCTGGGCAAGATCGTCCTGCTGCCGTGAGCGACGCGAAAGACAAAAAGGAAGGTATCCGCCATGAACGTGACAGCCATCGGCCACGCGAGCACCCACACGGTCACGCTGCGCGGCCATGACCTGGCGCACGAGGTCCTCGGCAAGATGGACTTCGTGGAGGCGCTGGTCCTGTGCGTGCTGGGCCGCAGGCCGCGCGCCGAGGAGAAGCGGATGATCGACGCCATCCTCGTGGTGGCCCTGGACCATGGCCTGACCCCGCCGGCCATCGCCGCCCGGATGGCCTATCTCGGCGCACCCGAGTCGCTGGCTGGCGCCGTCGCGGCGGGGCTGCTGGGCGCGGGCTCCCGCTTCCTGGGCCCGGCGTCGCTGGCGGCCGAGCAGTTCGCCGGCTGGACGGCGGGCCTGACCGACGGCAACGGCCCTGAAGCCTACGCCCGGCTCGCGCGCGAACTGGCCGCACCTTCGGCGGGAACCCGGTTTGTCGGCTTTGGCCATCCGGTGCACACCGAGGGCGATCCCCGCGTCCCCGCGCTGCGGCGCATCGCGCAGGAGAACGGCTTCCACGGCAAGGCATGGCGCCTGGCCGACGCCATCGTGCAGGAACTCGAGCGGCAGGGCCGGCGCCTGCCGCTGAACGCGGCCGGCGGGACGGCGCTGTGCGTCCTGGGCATGGGGCTCGAGCCACGGCTCGCGACGTGCCTTGCGCTGATCGGGCGCTGCGGCGGACTGGTCGCGCATATCCTCGAGGAAAGCGCGGCGCCGCTGGCACAGGACGCCTGGCGCTTGATCGACACGCAATTCACCGCGCCGCCCGCGGACATCCGCCGGTGATCCCGGCGGGACCCGGGGATGGCGCCTCGGCAGCGCCCGGCCGGGCCAGGCGCCGCATGCTTGCGCCGAAGATCGTCGGCGCGTCCCAGCGGCCGGTGCGTTCATCCAGGCTTCAGGCGGCCTGAAAGGGCCAGGCGGCGGTGTCCGCCAGGGACAAACCGGCCGCCTCCGCGTCGAAGAGGCAGGCGCTCCGGAGGAAGCCTGCCTGGTGGCTCATGGGAACATGCCGCCTGGGTGATGCCCGGCGGCGCAGCGCCCCGCCGCTCGCGTGCTCCGGGCTACAGCGGGAACGCCGCGAGCAGCTCGGCGAAACTCAGTTGCGTGGGCAGCGCCGGAGCCTCATCCCGGCGGTACTGCTCGGGCACCTCCTGCGGCAGCATCTCGCCGCGTTGCACGGCGCGCTGGAGCAGGTCGTGCCGCTCGATCCAGAGCAGTTCATAGCGCGCGATCGCGTCCCATTCGGCCGGGGTGTTGCCCTCGACCTCGTAGGCGTGGTCGCAGGCGCGGGCATCGGTGTCGTCGTAGCGGACGCAGACCTCGCGGTAGGCGCCGAAATCGTGCGGAAAGCTCCGCACTGTGAACCGGGCCGGCACGTCGTCGGCCAGCGGGTACAGGCGCTCCAGCATGCGCAGGAACACCCGGCACTCGCGCCGCGAGCGCTCGTCGTAGTCGGCCCGGCCGACCTGGGCGCAGGCCTCCTCGCAGGGCGAGGGGCCGATGGTCATCAACTGGTAGGTCATGGGATATCTCCGAAAGAAGTGGCGGGCCGCCGGCCGGCATCGGCGACGGCGGCCCGGAGGTAAGGGCGCATTCCGGCCGGGCGGCCGGAATGCGCGCAGCAGGGGAGGGCGAGGACGCACTGAAGGCGCCGTCGCTGCCCCCGCCTTGCCCGGCTTACGTCAATCCCCAGGCCGCGCAGGCGAGGTCTCCGTCGAAGGGGCAGTGCTCAAGCAGCGTGGCGATGGCCGCGCGCTCCAGCGACACGGTGAGCGTGTCGAACCCCTCGGGATACTTGGCAAGACCGGTGTAGAGGTCGAATTCGCCGTCTTCCAGCGCTTCCTCGACGAGGCTGCTGGCGGCATCGAGGTCGAACTCACCATCCGGGAACGCCTCCTCTGGTCCGTTCAGCCCAGGAACCGCGCGGACCGCCGAGGCCTGGCACCGGATGCAGCGGTAGAAGCCCCCGCTGTCGTCGTACTCGGATGTGACCTCGAACGACAGCGTGACGGCGTCGAGCCAGGCGTGCTGGAGGAAGAGCGCCGCCAGCGTGGCGCCCGCCCAGCTGCGGTCGAGCCGCTCGCGATCGGCATGCGCCGCCCGGTAGCGGGCTTCGGCCCCGATGCCGGCGGCATTGAGCGCCACGGCGCCGTCGGCGCCCGCGAGGTAGGCGGGCTGCTCTTCTGTGGATTCAGTGGACATGGGTGTTCCTCGTTCTGCGGTGGTTTCCCTCTGAGAACACCACCGCGCTGGGTTGGATGTGGATCAGCAGCGGGTACCACCAGGACGGCACGGTGCAGACCTGGTGCCAGTCGCCGCGGCCGTCGTTGTCGCTGACGTGGACCTCGATGCAGCGCTCGCAGGCGAGCATCTCGGCCACGAACGTCGGCTCATGGCGTCCGGTGGCAGTCGCCAGGATGTGCAGGTGCGACAGATCGAGCGCGTAGGGCACGCCCGACTCGAACACCGCCCGGTATTCGGACCAGCTCGAGACCAGCCACGTGTCGCCCGGCGTGGGGTAGTGGCCCTCGATGCCGACCGGGCAGCCGAACAGGTCGGCGCAGCGGCGCGCGTGCTCCAGCGCCATGGACAGCGTCGCTTGCGCGCGCCGGCCGGCGTGCGCCGTGTACGCGGGCGCCCCGAGCCTGCGGCTGATGCGCGCCGCCTGGACGAACCAATCGGCGTGCAGCGTGAAGCCGCTGAGGTCGGCGAAGCGGCGGTCCGCGAGGACATGTACGTTGGCGTGCAGCCGGAAGCGTGTGCGCGGATGGGCCATGCGCAGCGCGTCGGCCCGGTCCTCGGTCAGGCAGCCCGTCGATTGCGGCACCAGCTGGACGTGCTCGGCCGACAGCGGTCCGAATAGCGGTTCGCCGATCGGAGCGTGCAGGAGCGCCGCGGCCGCTTCGTGGCGCATCCCCGGCCAGCAGGCCAGCGAGACATGCGCCTTCACAGCCGGACCTCCTGGTAGTCGGAGTCGGTAAAGTACGCCCGGTGCTCGATGACCACGCTGCCATCGGCCGTGTCGAAGACGACCTCGCCCGAGGCGCCGTCGCCGTTCTCCCAGCCGCCGAAGTGCTCGTCGACAAGCTCCATGGCGACGTCCGTGATGGCGTCGTCCAGGGGCCAGTCCTTCAGCGTCACCGTCATCTGCCAGGTGCCGCCGGACCATTCGCAGGTCTCCCTGTACTGGAGGACCTCGGGAATGGGCTCCAGCGTCCTGCCGTCCGGCAACTCGTATTGGACGCCTTCCGGGCCGCCGTTGTCGCCGGAGCCGGTGTAGCTGGCCACCGCGCGCGCGACGCCGTCGGCGCGCAGCGCGTCGAAGATCGCCGCCCGGTTGGCGGCGATGCGCTGCGGTGCGGAGAGCGGGGCGCTCTCCCGTTGCTCGTTGTCTTGCATGTCGTTTCCTCGAATGAAGGGGGCGCACGCGTTCCTCTCGGGACGGCGGCGCCCCAGGGGGTCATTGAAAGAGCCCGCCCTGACGGCGGGCTCGCTGTGGCGGCGCCTCGGGGCGAGGCGCCGTGATGGGGGCGCGCCAGTGGCGCGAGCGCGGACGCGGCCGGGTGTCCCGGCTGTCCGCTTTTCGCACCGTGGCGCGGCTAGGGCCGGCTCGGCGGCTGCGGTGTGCCCAGCAATCCGGCGAGCAGCGCGTCGTCCCTGGAAGGCCCGCCGCTGCCGGCGGGCAGCCGCGCGACGGTGTATCCCTGGGCGCGAAGCTGGCGGATGACCTCCGGCGCGTGGTGCGAGAACACCTTGCCGGTGCCCTCGGTGTGCGCAGTCAGCACGCGCCAGGCGTCCTCGCCGGCCTTCGTGTTCGGCAGGAACAACGTGAACAGCCCGTCGTCGCGCCAGCCGAGGTCGGGTGGGCCCGCCGCGGGCTTCGGACCGCGGCTCATCGCCGGTCCCGCGCCGCGGGCGCTTCCGTGAAGGCGACGACCCATTCCTCGGCGCCGTCGTTCACGTGGCAGGCGATGGCGAAGCGCCGCTGGCGCTCCGTCACACACTCGGGAAAGTGCGCGATGAGGTGCGCCACGCAGCGCACGTCCCAGTGATCGATGAGGCGGTGGCCACGGCGCCGCACGTGCAGCAGCCACTGCGACCAGTCGGTCCGGCCGGCCAGCGCCTGCGATCGGGCCCGCTGCCCCAGGGGCGAGCGTTGCGCGCTCTCTGCCGCGAGCGCCCTCAGCACCGCGCGTTCCTCGGCTTCCAGCAGCGTGTAGGGAATGAGCATGCGCACGGCGCGGCCGCCATCGAAGCCGACCGCGCCGTGCGAGGGATCGCAACGGGCGATCCGCTGGTCCAGCGCGCACTTGGCGCGCTCCTTGAGCGTCTCGAAAGGGATCTCGTACATGGTGTCTCCAGGCCGCCGCCCGCCAAGGGGGTGGTGGCATCGGGAAGAAGGGAAGGCGGGACGGCCCGTCAGGGCCGCCGTTGCCGCCTCACTGAAAAATCCGCGGCTCCACGGTCTCGCCGCACATGAAGGCGAGGTAGGCGCCAGCCCGGCCCGCGTCGGAAAACGCGGCGGCGACGGTGCCGCCCTGCAGCACCTGCCAGGCACGCGCTTTCTCCTCGGGGGTGTGGCGCAGCGCCAGCTTCGGCAGGCGGTAGGCGCGGTGCCGGTAGAGGTCGCGGCCGGTGTCCCACTCGACGATGCGCAGCAGGCAATCGGTCAGGATGGACCCGCCGCCGCCGGCGCCCGGCTCGACCAGCAGCGGCACCTTGAGGGTGCCGGTGGAGCGGCCGATGCAGCCGACGACGCCGTGTTCCTCCAGCCAGCACCGGCCGGTGGCGGTGTCGCCGAGCATCAGCCGCACCTTGCGGCCGTCGCGGCGGCAGGCTTCCAGCACGCGCGCCGCCTGAGGATCGGTGCCCGGCCCGAAATACGTACACCCGGCCAGCGGCGAGCGCCCCCAGGCGTGGACAGCCGTGCAGTATCTGGCGTAGCCGGCGAGCGTTCCGTGCTCGCCCTCCGCGAAAGCCAGATCCCGGCGGCCGAGCCGCTCGGCGATCAGGTCGGCATGGCCGCGGGCATTGTCGAAGCCCAGGCAGCTGTAGCCGTCGCCGCTCGGGATGACGTACAGCTGCATATCGGCATTCAGCGTCACATCCATGGTGGATTCCTCCGGTGAAGGCGGAACCCGGCCCTGCGCGGGACGGGCCCCGCGGGGTGGGTGAATGGTGGCGCCGTGGTGCCGGTGTCAGGCGACCAGGCGCGCCGGACGGCGTGCCGCAGGGTCGGCGAACAGGCGCCGCAGCGCCGTGGGATCGCCAGCGGTCAGCGCCGCGCAGGCGTGCTCGACCGCGCTCTCCACCTCGGGCGTGCTGGGCTCGGTCGGCAGGATGCTGGCGAGCACCATGTCCTCGCCGCCGAGGAACCTCAGCTCGCCGTCCGCGGCGTGGTGCAGCACCTGCCACACGGGCCGGGGCTGCGCGCACAGGTGCCCACGCACCAGCTGCGCGGCCTGGGCGAGCGTCTCGGTGAGCTCGACCCGCTCCAGTTCGCCGACGTCATGGCTGTAGAAATGGACCAGGTGGTGGCTCGGCTGCAGCGCCGTGAGCGTGTCCAGCGGCGGGCCGCCGCGGACCACGGGCGCGCCATCCGGCGCCGCCATGGCCAGGGGCGCGGTCTCCACGTGCTGGCAGCGCTCCAGATGGTCGAGCTTGAGCAGCAGCGCATCGGCGTGCGCGCGGTGCTCGTGCGACAGGTGGGTGCGCATCGCGAGGATCTCCTGCGTCATCACGCGCAGCTCTTGAACGATGGCGCGCTCGGCGCGGCGCTCGATGGCGCACAGGATTTCGGTGATGTTGGGCATGGGATGGCCTTTCTGAAAACGAGATGGGCCGCGACCCGCGAGCGGGTACGGCACGTTTGCGCGGACAGGGCCGCTGAGAAGGGGGAGGCGCCGCGCTGGGCGCGGGCGCAGTGGCTGGGGCCGGCGGGGCCGGCAGGCGATCGGCCGCCCGAGGGCGGCGATGCAGAGGGCAGCGGTGCAGTGCACCAGGCGGGTAACGACCGCAACGCCCGAGGTGCTCGGGAACGCACAAGGCGTGCTCGGGCGCGGGCCCGACAAGCGCCTTCAGCATGCCAGGGGCCGCGCAGGCTGGCGAGAGGGCGGCCGCGCTCGCGGCCGGAAACGGCGCCCGCGCGCGCTGATTCAGGGTGGCGGATCAGGCGCCGGGCATGGACGCCGTGGCAGGCGGGGGGATGGGAACGGCACCGGCCCGCGCATGCGGGCCGGTGCCGTCGGATCACCCGGCCGCCAGCACCGTCGGTGGCTGATCGCCGTGGTGCTCGACGACCAGGTTGCCGATGTTGCGGCACTGGTCGAGGAAGATGCTCTCGATCATGCCGACCGGCACCGCGATCCCGAGCGCTTCCAGCCTGTCGGCCACGGTGTTGATGTCGGTCCAGTCGTGGGCCGGATCGTCGAGGCTGGCATAGAGGAACTGCTCGTCCTCCCAGGGCGGCAGGTCGGCATAGAGGACCTGCAGGAACAGCTCGCGCAGCGGCCGGTCGTAGCCCGCCACCACGGTGACCTTGCGGCCGCGGTGCTCCAGATGGGCGATGTGGCGGCTCATGGCGCGTCCTCCGCGCCGTCGAACGCCGGCAGGCCGTCGACGGCTGGCGCATCCGCGTCGAACTTGATCCACACGACCCCGGCGGGCCGCGCGATGCGGAAGATGGCGGCCAGATCGGGCTCCTCCGGCGTCGTGTCCTCGGTGCCCACGTGGACGAAGCCGCCGTAGTCGTTGGGGTACGCGACGATGGACAGCCTGCCTTCGGCGAGCCGCTCGCGTGTCGGGCCGCTGAGGTGGACGATCGAGATCGCCGCCAGGGGCTCCAGGTGGCGCAGCAGGGATCGGGACAGCGCGGTCCTCATGACGCGCCTCCCTGCGCCTTGGGCGCCGGCGTGCGTGGGCCGCGGGCCCGGCGGGCGCGGCGGAAGACCATGCCGCACTGGCGGCAACGGAACCAGGTGCTGCGCCCCAGCGATCCGAGGAGGCAGCCGTCGCCCTGGCAGACAGGGCAGGGCGGGAAGGTGGCATGCGGCATGCTCGCCTCCGCTCAGGACATCGTGGCCGGAGTCCGGCCGTGGACAGGATGGGTCATGGAGTTCTCCTTGCAGATGGGCAGGGAACGCCGCGACCCCAGCGGGAAGCAGCATTCCCGTGGGAAAGAGGGCGCGATGCGCCCGCGGTCTCTGGTGCAGATAACGCCTGCGGCGCCCGGCGTCGGCCGGGAGGGCTTCCGCAGGAAGGCGCGGAAGCAAGGGACCAGCAGATTGTGGGCGGCTCCCGCCGCTGCAGGAAGCCGCCGCCCACCGCTCGCCCGCGCAATGGCCCCCGTAGACGGGGCATTGCGCGTGGCGGCAGCGCTCGGGGGCGCGGCACGCGCAGCGGCCGGGGCGGGGTGGCGTCGGCAGACCGCTCAGGGACCCGACAGCGCCAGCAGCTCGGCATAGAGGGCTTCGGCGGCGCGGGCGGTGCGTGCCTGCGCGCACCGGTCGAACCAGGCGTGGCCTGCGGGCACGCTGAACCGGGCGCCGCCCCCCTGCGCGATGGTCGCCAGCACGCGGCTGACCCGCACGCTGTAGGTGCCGTCGTCGAACACGACGCGCGTGCCGTTCCACCCCAGGCCGAGGGCCTGGTTCATGGCCTCGGCCGTGGCCTGGAAAAGTGCTTCGTGGCTGGCGCCGGGGTTGGCGGCGCGAAGCGCCGTCTCCACCGAGTTCCAGAGATTCATCGCGCCTTCGATGGCGCTGGGAATGGACATGCGGTACTCCTTGCAACGGAAGGCGGCCAGGCGATGCCTGCCCGCCGGTGGATGTGGCTTCAGGGGCGCGGCGTGCCGGGAGGCTTCCCGGGGTCCACGACGCGGGCGTCCGGCCCGAAATGCAGGCCGCTGATCAGGTAGTGCCGGCCGGTGGCCAGTGCGCGCACCTCGATCGCGTTCGGCGTGTGGACGCGGGCGACCTCGCATTCGCCCAGCCGTTGCGTCGCGACGAGGTCTCCGATGCCCAGCGCGCCCTCCCGGGCGAGTCGCACCAGTCGCAGGGTGCCGGGCGGGACGGGCTCGCTCTGGGGCGGCTCGCTGTACGAGCCCAGGAAGCGGCGGCGGCAGATGTGCCGGGCCGATTCGCGGTTCTGCGCATCGACGGCTTCTCCGTAGGTCCTCGCGTAGCCGTCGAGCAATTCGTCGAGCATCGCCTCGGTGCGCAGCTCGGCGCAGGCGTCCAGCCGCTCGATGGCCACCTTGGCCCAGAGGGGGAGGTACCGGTAGGGGGTCGGGCCCATGTCAGTGCTCCGTCGCTGGGGAGGTCTCGTCGACTGGCTCCGCACCCAGGCGGGCCAGCAGGCGGTTCATCTGCGGGATGCCGAAGTCCTGCGGCTCGAAGGGGCGGCCTCCGGGGCACAGGCCTTCGGCCTGGACGCTCTGCAGCGCTTCGAGCTTGTCCGCGCGCAGGCGGTAGAGGGCGTCCACGACGAGCTGCGCGTCGTCGTCGCCGAGGACCTCTTCGAGGTCGGAGGGGTCTCGGTCCGGTGCCGCATCGGCACCGGCATGGTCGGGAGTGGGCATGGTGTTCTCCAGGTGAAAAGGGGAACACCCGCCTCCCCAGGGAAGCGGTGTTCCCAGGGGAGTCGGCGAGCGCGGGTCGCGCTCAGGTCGGGGCAGGTGACGTCTGCGGCGCCCGGCCAGGGCCGGGAGGCGCCTCCTTGAAGGAGACAGCGCGCGAGGTCATTGTGGGCATCGCCGGCGGCACGCGGCGCGGCGCAGCGCGCATGCCCGCGAAACCGCCCCAGTACGCGGGCGGTTCGGGTGGCGATGCGGCGCGGCCTTCAACGGAAATCCCGCGACGTCGTCGCCAGCCGCCCCAGCAGCGGCGTGAGGTCGGCCAGCCGGTGCGCGACGAGGTTCTTCACGTCGCCCTCGCGCTGCCATTTCCCGTACACCGCGGCCAGGCGCGAGCGCAGCACCTCGGGCCGCTGCTTTTCCCGCAGCGACTTCCACACGGTGACCTGCACGTTGCCGGTCTCGGCCTCGAGGCTGACGAAGATGGTGCCGTTGGCCGCCTCCGGCTGCCGGCGCACCGTGCCGATGCCGGCGCAGCGCACGAAACGGCCGTCGGGCACGTCCTCGAGGTCGGCCGCCCTGGCCAACTGGCGCCGGGCCAGGGCAGGGCGCAGCAGCGCCAGCGGGTGGCTGCGCAGCGTCAGGCCGACCGTGGCGTAGTCGTGGCCCAGCTCCCCGCCCTCCCTCCAGCGCTGCGGGCAGTGCCGGTGAGGGTGCTGCGGTGGTCGATCACCTTCCGCACGCCGCGGCGCTCGTCCCGCTGAAACAGTGCGCCGCCGCCGTGACCACCCGGCGTGCATCGCCCGGGCGTGGTGGCGGGCGTCCGCCAGCCGCGAGGCCCTGCGTAAGGATTGAAGGAAGTGGTGGCCAGTGATAGAGTGAACGCGCTTGCGGTGCCATGCACCGGCGTGGGCAAGCTGCCAGCCCGCTGGTCGATCCAGCGAATCGCAGCCCTCAGAGACCACGGACTCCCGCCCGTTGTGCGACCCCGCCGCCCTTCCGATGGACGGCCCGACACCCGACCCGCGGCATCCCTTTCCAGGATGGCCCGTTTCTTTGTGTCCCGCGTGCCTGCGCATGCGGGATCGTCTTACCCTTTCCGCGGGAAGCTGCCACTTCCCCGAAGGGATCGGCGTGGCCCCGCGCGTTCTTCAAGGAGCCACCATGACCCATCCCGAATCGAACCCGGGCGCTTCCGGCACTGAGCCCCGCGAGGTGCCTGCGGGCACAGCACCGCCGTCAGCGGCATGCGCATGCCCCGAGACCGCCGGTAGCCATCGCGCCGCGGCCCTCGCGGCGCTGCGGACCGATGGCCTGGCCATTGGCGAGTGCATCAGGACGCTGGCCGTCCCCAATGACGATCCCTACGTCACTGCGGCCCGCGAGGCCATCCGATGGGACGACGACGTGGAGATCGACGACGAGACGACCACCTCGGTCGGCGACGGCGGCGCCTGGGTCCTGGCGTGGCTGTGGGTCAGCGACCACCAGGCCGGCGTTCTCTCGCACAGCGAGATGCTGGAGGAACTGGCCGAGCACGCGGGCCAGGCCCTCGCCGCCGTCCACGGCCTCGACAAGGAGACCTTCGCGCTGCGCGAGAACCAGCTCCTCTGGCTGGAGGAACTGGTCACCCACCATGCCGAAGAGATCGATGCGATCACGTCGGTACGGCCCACGGCCGAACCCGGCGCCATCCTGTGGGTCGACGAGACGGGGAGCGCCCTGTGGTTCGTTCCTTCCGAGGCGCTGCTGCATCTGCTTGGGCTCGCCAGGAAGGCCGGCCTGGCGCCGAAGCTCGCCGAACATTGCGAGCGCTTCTGCGCGCAGTACGGCAGGACGCTGGACGCGGTTCTGACCGTGATCCCGCTGGGCTGATCCGGTCGGGACAGGCACAGGCGCCGCCGGCGTTGCATCGGCCAATGCCGGATGGCCTCGATTTTTCCGGGCTGGGCTTGCCTGCGTACGCGGCGGCTCGGCCCGCCCTGGCCGGCGCCTGCCGGCCTTCGCTCTGGGCACCGGACCGCCGTGCGCGGACCGGGCGCCAGACCTTCATCGCCGTCCGACGCGCCGATCGGGCGCCGGACATGTTTCAACCCCCGCGGGACGCACTCCCGCAGGGGGCGGCCCCGCGACCTGTTCAATGGGACCGTCAATGAACAAGCACCAAGTCATGGCTCTTTCCAACCTGCGGCCGGAGACGGTCGTTGCCGTGGAAGGAGTTCCGTTCACCAGCCGCGCGCTGGCACTGCCTGGCGTCGAGGCAGCACGCGAGTCGCTGTCCGAAGTCGCCCCCGGCGGCGCGGCCGATGCGGACGAAGGGATCGACGTCAAGGCCGGATGCCGCCTGGAGCCCGACACCGAGGCCCGCATGGTCGTGATGGAGCAATTCATCGTGGCCGGCGGCCTGTGCCACGACGACGATGCCGGGCACTGCAACCCCCTGACCGAAGACCAGGGCAACGGCAGCCTGTACCACCGCGGGCGCCGCGCGCGCCCTGGCGAGGAGGCGTCCTTTTTCGAGGCGCTGGGCCGCGACGGCGAGGGCAACAAGGACCTCGCCGCGGAATGCGTGTCCGACCTCCTGGCCGGACAGGTCTGCGCGTCGATCCGTTCGAACCGTTCGCTGATGGCGACACTCGGCAATCTGCTGCGCAGCCGTGGCCGGGCGGCCGCCAGCTGGGACGCGGTCCTCAAGACGGTCGCGCAGGCCATCCACCAGGAAGGCTGGGCGTACGCGCTGGACTACGTGGCGCAGTGGTTCCTCGACGTGCCGTGGTGGGCCGAGCTGCCGCAGGCCTGGCGCGACAAGCTCAAGGACCTGTCCAGCCTGCTCGACGAGCGCGAGGCCGAGGCCGCGTGGAAGCGCGCCCGCGCCGCGGGCCGCATCGGCAGCCCGCTCGCCGTCCTGCTCGACATCTACGAGCATGGTGGCGTGGTCTACAGCGTCGCGGGTCAGGGCATGCAATGCCCCTGGGACACGACGCGCGGCGGCGCCATCTGGGTGCCGGACCAGCAGGCCGAGGACAACATCCGTTGCAACGTGCTGCGGGCGCTGGGCGGCGGCGAGGTGCGCTGGTTCGGCGCCACCGGCGGCGGGAACGAACCGCCGGTCGTTCGCCATTCCAACGACGGCGGGCACACCTGGGACGGTGACCATGCGACCGAGGCCGGCCCTCTGGCCGCGTGGGCCGACGCGCGCGGCCTGAGCCTCGCGCCGGCCGAGCTCGCGGCCACGCTCGCCGAGGAGGCCACGCGCTACTGCCAGGCCGTGCTGGAGGAATACAACGCCTGGGTCAACGGCGAGGTCTACGGCGTCGTCGTCTACGTGCTAGACCGCGCCACCGGACGGCGCATCGAGGACCGCGACGAGGAATGCTGGGGCTTCATCGGCCATGCGTATGCCGAGGAGACCCTGGAGGACACGGTGCTGTCCACGGTGGTGCGCCTGGGCGCCGCGGCGCACTAGCCGCGCAACGGCTGCCGCGGCCGGCCACTGTCCCATCCGGGGCGTGGCGCCGTGGCACTTCACATCCGTTCAGTCCCGGCGTACGGGCTGGGCACAAAAGGCCGTAGGCGGCAAGGCGCCGCCGCGGCGTCATCGATCACCCCCCGGGGCGCCGTGCCCCTCGGGGGCAGGCCGCCCCTTCACTTCCTGAAGGAGAAATCACATGAGCAACGACATGAGAGATCTTGTCGACAGCCTCCTGGCGTACGCGCTGAGGTACGCCGCCGACGACGGCAAGGCCGCCAGCGCCAGTTGCTGGGACCTGGTCGCCCAGGCGCGGCGCTGCCTGCGCGAGACCGAGCACCAGCGTAGGCCGGGCGAGGACGCAGAGGATGCCGAGGCGAACCGCGGGACGGCGCGCGCGCGAGCGCTGAACGCGCTGCGCCGCGACGGCCTGACCATCGGCGAGTGCCTCCAAGTGCTCGCCGCGCCCGAAGACGACCCGTATGTCTCGGCGGCCCGCGAAGCCACGGCGTCGAACGCGGACATCCGGATCGACGTCCACACGGCCACGGCGCGCGGAGAGGGCGGCGCGTGGGTGCTGTCCTGGCTTTGGATCAGCGACCGCCAAGCCGGGGTGCTTTCGCACAGCCAGATGCTGGAGGAAGTGTGGCGGCGTGCGGGCGACCTGCTCACGGGCGCGCACGGGCTCGATGACGGTACGGCGTGGCTGAGGAACAACCAGGTGCTCTGGCTCGACGCCGTGTGCGCCAGGTTCTCCCGGGAGATCGACGGCGTCGAGGCCGCCCGGCCCGGCGCCGGATGCGGCCCCATCGTGTGGGTCGATGAGCGGCGGCGCGAACTGCGGTTCGTGCCCTCGGAGGCCGTGCTGCAACTGCTGGCGCTGGCGCGCCGGGCGGGGCTCGAGCGCCATGTGGCGGAGCACTGCGAGCGCTTCTGTTCGCTGCACGGCCGCGCGCTGGATGCGTTGCTAGCTTCCGTCCCGCTGCGCTGACGCGGCGCAATGAACAAGGAGATGGACATGCCTCGATATGGCGTTTTTCAAGATGGCGGTCGCTATGACGACCTGGGCACACTCTGCGAGGCGATCGGCCTCGCAGAAGAGTTGATGGGAGGCATCCCGGTCGGCGAGTGCTCGACCTTCACCGTGGAGCGCGACGGCCGACTGCTGGCGAGCGTGACGAACCGCCGCATCACCGGGACCTTCCACAAGGAATACTGGAGCGCAAGGGAGGAGGCGGTGGAGTGCGAAGCGCTCGAGTTCGACGCGACCGGCCACGTGCTACGCATGGCGGGCGGAGAGCTGCGCGCGCTGCGCGACAACCGGGATAGCAGCGACGCGGTGGGGCAGGCGCACGTGGCGTGGAACGGTCCTTTCCGGGTCACCCTCGTGGAATCGGTGTGCGAGTTCTTCGGCGTGGACGACGTGGCGGACATCACCGACGAGGCCCTCGCGTTCGCGCGCTGGCGCTGGTACGAGGAAGCGCCGGTGAAGGCCTGCGTCCATCTGACGGTGGCGCTGCAGGTCCGCGTCGCGGCGGGAGCGAGTCTCGCCGAGTTCGTCGGGCGCCTCGACTGGGGATTCCATTCGCGGACCGTCGGCGTCTCGGTCACCGACGCGGAGATCCTCGGCGCGGAGCAGCCCGGGGACCCGGACGCCGCCGCCTTGTCCGAGGACGAGATCGCTGACTTCCTGTGCCGGCGAATCGAGAACGGTGAGCTGGCCGCCGAGGACATTCCCGTGCGCCTCGCACGGTACGGGCTGATGCAGCCGCTCGCCTTCGTCGAGGAGATGCGGGAGCGCATGGCGTCGGAGAAGGGCGGATAGCCGTCCCTGGCAGGACATCGACGAACCGTGGATCCCCCGCGCAGCTCGGCTGCCGGGGGATCGTCGCGTCCGCAGGCGCCGCCGCGCTTGAAATGAAGGCGGCGCGCGGGAGACTGGACGCGCAAAGGAGCCATCCGGCCATGTCATCCATCCTCAGCTTTCCAGAGCGCGGCCCATGGGGCAACGCGCGCTACCGGGGCAATTGCTCCGGCCATGTCTACCGCGCCTTGTTCGAGATGCTGCGGCCCCGCAGCTTCTGCGATCCCATGGCGGGCAGCGGCACCTCGGTGGAGGTGGCGCGCGAGCTAGGCATCCTCGCCCACGGCCTGGACCTGCGCATGGGCTTCAACGCGCTGCGGCACTCGATCCTGGCCACCATCGGCGGCGAGCCCGTGGACGCCTGCATCTCGCACGTGCCCTATGGGCCCATGATCGTCTATTCGGGCGAGGTCTGGGGCACGCAGGCGCATCCGGACGACCTGAGCCGCTGCGCCGACGACGAGGACTTCCACGAGAAGCTGCAGGTCGTGCTGCTCAACCAGCGCGCCGCCGCGCGTCCCGGGGGGCACTACGGCACCATCATCGGGGACCGTCGGCAGGGCGGGCGCTATGTCTCCTACCAGGCCGAGGCCATCGCGCGCATGCCCTCGGACGAGCTCGCGGCTGTGCTGCTGAAGGCGCAGCACAACGTGCGCAGCGATGCGCGCGCCTATCGCGGCATGGCGCTGCCGCGCATCACGCACGAATACATCCTGCTGTGGCGGCGCCGCGAGACGACGGTGTTCGGCGTGCTGCGCGGACTCGCGGCGGGGGCGCACCAGCGGCTGCGCTCGACGTGGCGCGCCATCGTCCACCTGTGCCTCATGCAGTTGGGCGGGCAGGCGGAACTGGCCACGCTTTACGAGGCCGTGCGCGGCGCGGCGGCGAACCGCTGCGAGGCGAACCCGCATTGGCAGGCCAAGGTGCGCCAGGTGCTCAATCGCTCGGAGCATTGGTTCGAGTCGCCCGGGCGGGGCGTCTGGCGGCTCAAGGACGCCTGAGGCTTCGCGAGGCAGCCGCGCGCGGCGGAGGTGATCTTGTCCGCGGCGCCCGCGCGGTGGCCGGGCCGTGGAAGAAACACCCCGGGCGCAATGCATGCGGCCCGGGGTGGCAAGACGCTCCGCAGTGGCGGCGGAGCGCGGCCTGCTCGGGGAGGAAAGCAGGGGGCTCGGCCCGGTGCCGATCGTAGCAGCGGCATGGCCGGACCAGCACCCTTCGGACCGTTGGAGCCCCGAAGGCGGTGGGCCAGCGGGCCATTCGGGCGGGCGCGGGTGCGCCCTTGATGGCGCCGATGCCGGGGCCAGACTGGCCGCATGACCATACCGTCTCGCTCCACCAAAGCCCCTGCAGGGAACCGCCGCCCGCCGACGGCGGCAGCGCCGCGCACCGCGGTGCGCCGGCCACCGGGGCCGTGCGCCGCCGACGCGCCGGGGAGGTGACCGCCATGGGCTATCTCAATCCCTTGCTGCGCTTGCCGGCCGCGCAGGGCCTGCAGGCGCTGGGTGCCCCGGAGCGTGCAGCGCTGGCGCGGCTCCTGATGGATCTGCGCGCCCAGGCCAACGACGAGGCCGAGAACGCGTGGCGCCGCCGCAAAGGCCCCATGGCCTGCTATTGGCGCGCGGTCGCGACGTATGCCCGTCACATCGCCCACGTGCTGCGCATGCCCCGGCGCCCGCGCCGCAGCCACGGTGCGGATGCCACGATGGCGCTGCCCAAGATCCACGCGGCCGCCATGACCGCGCAGGACATCGTCGCCGTCTTCGAGGACCTGTCGGTCCGCAACCGCAACCCGCCGCTCGACGAGGCCGTCGTGGGGCTCGCGCGCTGGATGTCGCAACGGCGCACGCGCCTGACGGACGAGGACTTCACGGCGCTCGCCGCCGTGGGCGGCGCGATCTACGAAGCCGCGCTGCAGCACCGGATGGCGGCCGGGTCGTTCCCGTCGATCCGGTGAACGGCTGGAGCCCCGCCCAGGCGGGCGAAGTCCGGAGAGTCGCGACGGGCCTCAGAAGGCCTTGGGCTGACTCCTGGCCTCCAGGATGGCCGACTGCAGTTTGCGCTTCACCACGGCGTCCTGGAGGTCGAGCCGGCCCCGCCGGGGATGTTTCGGCGTCTTGCCAGGCGCAGGCGCGAACCAGGCATCATCGAAGGGCAGCCGGTGGTGGTTGACCAGGTCGAACTTGGTGGCCTTGGTCAGGCCTGTCTTGGCGCTGGCATCGATCACGAACTCGCCCGGATACACCGCCGTCGTGTTCTGCGAAGTGGCGTACGCCACCACGACGACGGAACCCGCGGGATCGTCGGCCGCTTCCTCGACCTGAAGCACCAGGGCCGGCCGGTCCTTGGGGCCCGGCACGCCCACTTGCTGGGGAAAGCGGCATTCGACGATGTCGCCGGGCTTCGGGCGGGGTGTCCAGTAGGTCGCGCTCACAGCAGCGAACCGATGACCCTGCCTTTGCCCTTGGGCTCGGCCTTCGCGATCGCCTGGTGCTGGGTCCGGGTGAGCGGCAGGAGCTTCTCCGTGTCCTGCTCGACAAGCACCTCGTCCCTGAGCCTGGCGAGCGCGTAGAGAACCGTCTGGGTCTCGTTGAAACCCAGTTTCCTGGCAATGGCCTTCAACGCGTCGCGCGACACCGTCGTGAGGGTGTCGTCCTTGAAGTTCAGCTTCAGCGGCTGCTGGCCGGTGGTGGTGGGCATCGCACGATCCTTGTCATTTCGGTATATGCATAGGATATATATTTTTAGGGCATCCTGCAAACCGCCCGCCACCGGGGGACGTCGAGCGCGGACAGGGGCCAGGGCTATGATCTTTCCAGTGAAACAAGGGGTATGAAGATGGCGGATACCAGTGGGCCGGACGCCTCGACGCAGGAAGAGGCGCAGGCGCAACGATGGCTGGACGAGCTCCGGCGCGAGGTGCGCAGCGCGGCCGAGGGGCGCACGTCCGACGTGCAGCGGGGCGCCGAATCGCCGGCCGTCGCCGCCGCCCTGTTCGACAAGTTCGGCGGCGGCATCTGTGCGGCCGCCCATGTCCTCGGCCTTGACACCGGTGGCCTGCAGCGCGAGGTCGATGCGCTCGCCCGCCAGATCGATCCCGACTTCGATGCCCATCCCAAAGCGCGCTGGGCGGCGCGGCCGGGGGCGTTCTCGTTCGAACGTGACTAGGTGAGAGGTGCCGAGCGGGGTGGTCGGCCGAGGCCGGGGCCGTGAACGCTGGCGCGCTCGACGCCTGGCTGCAGAACCAGGGCTACCGCCAGTTGCGGCGGATCGGCGGCGTGGTCTGCGGCGTCCGTCGCTTCAACTTCACCTTCGGCCTTGTGGTCGGCCTCACCTGGGAAGGCTACGAGCGCCGCTATTGCTACGGGCACGGACAGGACGCGCTCGCGGCGCTGGGCGCGTGGGACGGCGAGGACCATCCTTGCGGTCCATGGATCAAGTGCAAGGGCGCCGGCATCGACCTGCTCAACCCGGCCCTGCAGGTCTGAGGGCGGCTGCGGAGCGCCCACCGCATCGGGAAAGAGGCCGGCGCGCGGGAACCGGCCGCATGCGCCCTTGAAGGCGCAAGGCGAGGCGATAGCCTGGAAACACACAGGAGCCTCGCCATGCCATCTTCCCTTCTCGATCTTCCATCGCGCGACGCGCCGGCCAAGCGCCCGCCCTGGCCCGACTGCACGACGCGCAGACAGACGCCCTCATCGGCGCCGTCCGCACCCTGCGCGCACCCCGGGGCGTTGTCGGCCAAGCAGGCGCACCCGCACCCGCGTGAGGACGGGGTCGTCCCGCCGGCCGCCGCGCAAGCGTCCCTGCGCTGCCGCCTGTGCACCTGCATCCTCGGTGCGGAGGAGGACGACGACCCCTCGCTGGCGCTGTGCGGCGCCTGCAAGCGCCGGCCCGAGGCGCGCCGCCTGGGGCTGGGCCAGCCCGGCGCCTCGCCGCCCACGGCGCCCGCGGCCCTGGCCGCGCGCGCGCCGTCGGCGCCTGCGCGCGAGTTCACCGAAGCCGAGCGCGCGCTGATCCGCAAGGTGCACGGCTTCATGCCGGCCCAGCAGTTGCTCGCGCTGCTCAACGAGCGGCTCGCCTGCGACCTCGGCCCCGATGCCACGCCGTACGGCATGGACCAGCTGCATGCGCAGATCGGCACCTTCACGGCGGCAGCCCCTGCGGGCGGCCACGGCTGGGCGGCCCAGCGCAAGCTGATCGCCCAGGCGCGCCGCTCGGGGCTGCTGGCCGCCATCACGGAGCAGGTCATCGACGACTTCGCCGTGGTGTTCTCGCTGAACCCCAAGCAGGTGCTCTGCCTGCGCGACACGCTGCTGCAGCCGGAGGACGGGCAATGAACCACCCTATGGTCCCCCACGCCGTCATCCGGCGCGAAGAGATGCTGACCGCGCACCTGGACCTCGGCGGCGCGCCGATCGACCTGGCCGAGTACGCCACCACGGGCCTGCTGGCGGTCGCGGTTGGCCCGCGCGGCATGGGCAAGACCAATGCCGGCCTGCTGATGGCCGAGCAGCTGTCGGCCCAGGGCTGGGTCAGCGTGCTGATCGACCCTGAAAGCGAGATGGAGTCGCTCTACGGCGCGGCGGTGCGCGACGCGGAGCATCTGGCCGCGCTGCTGCAAAGCCGCGCGCAGTCCATCGTCGTGGTCAGCGCGCGCGATGCCACCGCGTTCCTGCCCTATGGCCGCGCCATCCTCGACGCGGCCGAGCGCATCCGAAAGCCGCTGTTCGTCGTGGTGGACGAGGGACAGTTGTTCAGCACCGCCAAGAAATGCGCCGAAGATGCGGGCGAGGCCGCCGGCATCATCAACGAGTTCGCCGGCCGGGGCCGCAAGCGCGCCCTCGACCTGTTCATCACTGCCTTGCGGTACACCGGCACGCTGCACCGCACGCTCTTCGCGAACAAGAACCTGACCTTGATCGGCTGCCAGGAGGACGCGACTGCCTGGGCGGCACTGGCGCCGCAGTTCCGGGCATCGCGCATCGAGTTCACGGACCTCAATGCGCTGGCGCCGGGCGAATTCTTCTGTCTCTCGCGCCGCGGCGTCGAGAAGGTGCGCATGCCGATGGCGCAGGCGTTGGCCAGGGTGGCGCCCAAGGCCCGGCCCGTGCGCCGGACCCTGCCGGCCACCTTCAGCCAATGGGACCGCGCCATGCGGGGCATCCCGACCGGGCGCCTGCAGGCCTTGACCGATCCGGTGGTGGGCCTGCTGGGCGCCATCGCGGGGCTGTCCACCCAGCAGATGCTGGCCGGCGCTGCCGCGCTGCAGGACGAACTGGAGACGCGATGATGGAACGGCACGATGCTGCCGCGCTTGTTCCGGGCGGCGCGGACGAGGAACCGCGCTGGGTGGACTTCGTGCTCGCGCACGGCTGGCGCGCGGCCGTGCACCATCTGGCCACCGTGCTCGGGGTCGCCCGAGGCGGTCGCGTCGGTGCGGCGGACGGGCGCCTGCGAGAGGCGGGACAGGCCGCTCGACTTCGCCGAACTGTTCGCCCTGCGGCACGGCCGCGCTCCGGCCGAGGAGGAATGGCCCGCGCCGCGCAGGACGGGGCGGGGCGGCTACGAGTGGCAGGCGCCGGAGGTCGCTCTGCTGGCTGGGCTGGTGGGCCAGCTCGGGACGGAAGAAATCGCGCAGGTGCTCACGGCGCGCCTGCGCGAACGCACGGGCGATGCGGCCGCCGAGCGCACCGCCGTGGCCGTGCAGGGGCGCGTCCATCTGATCGGCCTGCAGTCGGGCGACGTGCTCGGCGGCATCACGACCACCGAGGCCGGGCGCGAGGTTGGCTCGACGGCGCTGATCCACCAGGCCATCCGCAGCGGCGCGCTCGCCGCGCACAAGGTCGGCCGCCGGCTCGTGATACCGCACGCGGCCTGGGCCGCCTGGAAGGCGCAGCGCGCCGCGCCACCCGAGGGCTTCGTGCGCCTTGCATCCCTGCGCGAACCCCTGGGCATCCGCAGCGACAAACTGTCCGAGTTCGCGCGCATGGGCCATGTGCCGACGGCCCTGCGCTGCAACCCCTTCGGGGTGCCCGGGCCGTCCACGCAGTTCGGCACCTGGCACATCGCGGCCGACATGGCGCGCCAGCTCATCGCGGACCGGCGCGCGGGCCGGCCCATGCCCTGGCATGGCAAGCCCCTGGCCGACAACCTGCGGGCCACCTGGCGCCGGTGGCAGCAGCGGCGCCACCCCGAGGACTGCGCGACCTGCCGGGACATCTGGGGCGTGCAGGGGGCGCCGAAGGACTTCGACGACTTCGCGGCGCGCTACCCGGGCCTGGCCCAGGGCGCCAAGCGCCACCTGACGCGGCCCTGGACGCCCGGAAGCACGGTGGCGGAGGTGGCCGCGGCGGCCTGCTGCCCGCAGAGCCACGTGCGCCGCGCCATCGCCAGCGGCGTCCTGGCGGCCGCGTCCTGCAACGGCACGCTCTACGTGACCCGCACCGACGCCACGCGGTGGATCGCTCGCCGCTGCCCCAGCGGCGAGGGAGAACGGTCCTGGATCGCGCTGGAGACGGCCTGTCGCCAGTACCTGTTCACGCCGCGCGAACTGCGCCAGCACATCGCGGCGGGCACCCTGGGCTCCAAACACGGCACGGAGGGCGCGATGCGCGGCAGGGACTACGTGCTGCGCCAGCAGTGCGCGCAGTTGCGCGAGCGGCTGGGGTTCAGCGAAGCGGAGGCCGCGCGCCGCGTGGGCGTCTCCATCGAGCGCCTGCGCGTGCTGCTCGACGGGCTCACGTGGCGGACGGCCCGGGGCATCCCGCTGGTGACGGTGCAGGCGGCCATCAAGCGGCGGGAATCCCAGGAGGGCCACACGCTGGAAGAGGCGGCGGCACTGCTGGACGTGCCGCTGGCCTGGGTGAAGGCGCGCAAGCGCGACGGCACCGTCCGCGTGGCGCAGGCGCGCTGGGACCGGCGCCGCCAGTACCTCACCGGGCCGATGGTGGAGCGGCTGCGTGAAGCGCTGCGGCATCCCCAGGCAGTGCGCGAGCCGCAGGCCCCCGAATGGCTGAGCCTGGGCGCCGCCGCGCGCGAGGCCGGGGTGAGCGCCACAACCATCCAGCACTGGGTGAACGCAGGGGAGCTGGCGTACCGGGGCACGCCGGGCCAGCGGCGCTACCACCAGGAGGCCTTGCGCGCACGGGCCCGGCGCCACTGGGCCACCTGCCGGTTCCACCGCGCCCGGCGGCCGGCGTGGCTCGAGTGCGCGCAGGACCCGTCCCCGACCCCCTGAGCGGCAGCGCCGGCCTGGAGCCGCCATCGGCGCTGTCCGATGCGCCGGCGTCCAGGCCACGGCCCTGGCCGGGCCCCGCCGGACGCGGGGTTGATCCGCCTGCTTTGCCTTCGAACCTGTCTCCGACGCCTCGCCATCGCGAGGACGAAGGAGAACGTGATGAAGCAACACCCTTCCGGCCGGGAAGGCCGGGGAATCGAGGATCCACGGCGCGAGCTTGTCGCGCTGCTGCAGGGCATGGCGCCGCGCTGGAGCGTTCGCGACGTGTTCGCCGACTTCATCGAGCTGTCGTGCCTGTCGATCAGCAACGCGGTGGACAAGGCCCAGTTCGACCAGCGGGAGGCCCGCTACCACGACATCGTGAAGAAGTACCCGCGCGAGGACTTTGAGCGCTTTCCGCGCATGCTGGGGTACCTCTCCCTCGCGATGGAACAGTGCTGCGCGCAAGGCGAGTTCGAGGACCTGCTCGGCAGCCTGTACATGACGCTGGACCTGGGCAACGACAGGGCGGGCCAGGTGTTCACGCCGTTCCACGTCTCGCAGCTCATGGCGCGGGTCCTCGTGGGGGACGCGGCCGCCGCCAGGGGCGAGGTCGAAGCCAATGGCTTCGTCGACGTCATGGAGCCCGCCTGCGGGGCAGGGGGGATGGTGATCGCGATGGCCGACGCGCTGCATGCGGCGGGGCTGAACTACCAGCAGGTCCTGCACGCCACGTGCGTCGACATCGACGTGCGGTGCGTCCACATGAGTTTCCTGCAGCTCGCGCTGCTGCACATCCCGGCCGTCGTGGTGCATGGCAACTCGCTGAGCGGAGAGGTCTGGAGCCGGTGGCATACCCCGGCCCATGTGCTCGGCGGCTGGCGATACCGCCTGCAGCGCCGGTTCGCCAGCGAGGAGGCATCCGCGCCCGAGGGGCAACCGGCCGCCGGAGCCGGCACCGGCGAGGTGCCGCGGCATGGGGGCGATGGAGGCCACGGGGCTTCGGCGTCGGCGACGCGCACGCATGCCGCCGCCCGCGAGCCGGGCTCCGCGCCGCACCTGCCACGCGCGCACGTGCAGAGGCTGCTGTTCGGGCCTGACGGCACCCAGGATACGGCGCGGCCGCCGCCCGGCGGGGTTGAACCCGCGCGCAAGCGCGGGAAGCTTGGGCAACGCGGCGACAGCGGCCGCCCCGACGACGAAACACCCCCTTCATCATGAACACGACCCGATTCTGCGAAGAAGTGCGGCGCCTGCTGCAGGCCGATGGCTACGAGGTCCACCGTGGCCGGCCGGAGGACGGCGCCGATCTGGCCGGCGCGTGCTGGTTCACCTGGATGCGGCCGGGCATGGCTAGCGCCGAGGTCGGCCCCACGGTCGCAGGCGAGCGGGAGGCGTGGGCAGCGGCGCTCGCACCGCCTGGACAACAGCGCCATCGCGCTGCAGCGGCTCGAGACGCCCCTGCCGCCGATGGGCCCCTTCGAAGCCGCGCGCCTGCCCGATGGCGCGTTCAATCCGCGTGTGCTGGCCGCGCGCTTCGGGATCGACGTGGAAGCGGCGCGCGCGCAGGCTGCGGCGCTTAGGCGCCAGCGCGTCTACGTGAACGAGCGCTACCAGGTCAACGTCCAGCGGATCGCGGCGCCCTTCGGGCCGGACACCAGCGACATGCTCTGGCTGTCGATCAAGCGCCGCGACCGCGCGCCCATCCACGACTGGCGCGATCTGCAGCGGATCAAGAACGCCATCGTCGGCGAGGAGCACGAGGGCTTCGAGGTCTATCCGGCCGAGTCGCGGCTCGTGGACACGGCGAACCAGTTCCATCTGTGGGTCTTCGCCGACCCCCAGGTGCGGCTGCCGGTCGGGTTTCGCACCCGCGAGGTGATGGATGCGCGCGCCGCAGCGGCGCAGGGGGCCCGGCAGCGGCCGCTCGATGGCGCGGCCCCTCCCGCGCACGCTGCCAAGGATGAGGACTGAGCGGCCGCGAGGCCGCACCACCACACATAGGAGCATTTGCCATGGAAATCAGAATCACGGATGCCGACGGATTCGGTCGCCTGTCGCCGAAGGCGGACCTGGCCATCGTCGTCATCACCCGCGCCGACATCGAGGCCTTCCGCGTCGGCAGCACGGTCGAGCGGCTCCTGCTGTTCAGCGATGACGCGAACCAGGTGATGCGCTTCGCCGGCCGCATGGTGATCCAGGTCGAAGGCTACGACGACGATCCCCGGCCGCTGCCGCTGATCCCCGAATGCGTGCGCTTCTTCCGCGCGGTCGATGCGCAGTGGGGCTATTGGCTGCACTTCCTGCTGCCCCTGCCCGACCAGTTGAAGCTGATCGTGCTGATGCTGGTGGACGCGGAGCCGCAGCCCGGGCAGGGCGCCGCGGTCAGCTACCGGATGCGCGCGCCCGAACAGCTGGGCCGCGTGATGCACCGCCTGTTCCATGCGATGAACACGTTGCACGAGACCTTCGACGTGCCGCGCGCGCTCAATGAAGCGATGACCGAGGCGCTGGTGGCGGCGTTGGAGTTGCCGGGCTGACCCCGACCCCGGTCCTCAGCCTGTGCGTGCACTCGCCGCAGCAGCTTTCGCGGCGGGTGATGCTGATGCTGCTGCAGGTCGTGGAGGGTCGCACCGACGGCCTGTAGCCGCCGCCAGCATTCCGGTGCAGCGCACCAAGCCGGGCACTGCCGCATGTCGGCTGCTGCGTTCTGGTGCAGCAAGCGCAGGCTTGTCGGTGTACCGGCGCTATATCCGTGGAGGTATATCGCTGGCACAAGTCTTGCGACACCGGATCCATGATCTAGGCAGATCCATGGACCTCGCCCGATGTTGGGCGTGATTCAGGCAGGACAACGGCGTCCGCACGTTCCTTCATCGCTTCAGCGCGGTGGTCAGGAAGGTGCGGACGCGTTTTTTTTGCGCATTCGACAGGCTGCTGTTGCCGACCGCCGCAGGACCCCCTGCGCCGCGCGCAGCGGCTCTCCGGGAGGACGGGATGAACTCGGCGACCACGACCTCGGTGAAGACCGTGTGCCCCTATTGCGGGGTGGGCTGCGGCATGGCCCTGGACGTGCAGGGTGGCAAGGTGGTCAAAGTCTCCGGCATCAAGACCCACCCCACGAACTTCGGACGGTTGCGGGAGCAGGGCGCGCTGCTGTGGGCCTGGTTGCAGGAGGGCGCGCACTTCTATGTTTGCGGCGATGCCGGCCGCATGGCCAGGGACGTGGATGCAGCGCTCCGGCAGATCGTGCAGGAGCATGGCGCCATGACGGCGGATGCCGCCACGGACTACCTGGCCTGTATGTCGAGAGACCGGCGCTATGCCCGCGACGTCTATTGAGGAGAACGTGCGCTGCTGTTCAGAGCGCGCGGGACGACAGCCTCCCTGCAGCCCCGGCGGCAAGCTGGAGGCGAATGAGGAGGGCGCGCGTGCGGGGCCGCCCTTGAATGCGCGCTGTTCGCAGGGATGCTGGGAGCATGACAACCCGCCCTGGCTCCGTTCCCGCACCGCGCTTCGACATCGCCCGCGATCCCATGATCGACGCGGCACTGGCGGAGCACGCGCCGGCCTATGTGGGGGTGAGCGGTGGCAAGGACAGCCAGGCGCTCGCGTACCGCGTGTGCAGCCATCTCGACGCCATCGGGCATATGGGGCAGCGGGTCCTGATCCACAGCGACCTGGGCCGGATTGAGTGGAAGGATTCGGCGCCGGTGTGCGAGCGCCTCGCGCAAAGGCTGGGCTGGGAACTGGTGACCGTCCGCAGGCCGGCCGGCGACATGGTGGACCGCTGGGGGGTGCGCTGGGAGACCAACGTGCGGCGTTACCGAGCGCTGTCGTGCGTCAAGCTCATCATGCCGTGGAGTTCGGCGTCCTCCAGGTTCTGTACCAGTTATGGGGAACGAGACATTGTAAATAGCGCATGCCCCATGTCGAACTGCCATCCTCGAGCAGCAGCAAACGCAATTGGATTGCGACCTTACGGTCGGAGGCGAAGAGGAAGTGTGAATTGACACGAGAGTGTGTGTTGGAACCTCGTGAATCTGTTGGATTCAGCAGTGGGAGCAGGTGTTCACGGCTTTGCAAACTTTCAGCCCGGTCATCGCACTAGAGCGTCATCTTCACCCACAGGTGGCGCAAGTGGATTGAAGGCAGACTGTTCCGGCTATGCACTGACTCATGTACCGCAATGCCGGCCGTGGGGTCTTGACCATGAGTTACCAGCGCATCGGCGACCGACCAGCCGGGAGTACCACTGGTGTGTAAGTCATGAATCCAGCCACTGATCAAAGCAAGCCAATGATCGAAGCTTTGTTCCTGCACGTACGCGATCAAGGCTGCACGAACATGCGCAGCACCATGCTTGCCCTCCTTGTAGCGTTGGATACCTCCACCCACTCCAACGCGTGTCACGACGTATTCGCGCTCGTCTCGTCCCGAGCCGACGGGAATGGGCAGTCGCTTGCATTCAATTGGCAAAATCGTCTCGAAATCACTGTAGCTCCGACCTTGCACGATCAGCGCATCGCCTGCAGCCGCAGCCACGAGATCGATCTTGCGCGAGACATGTGTCTCATCAGCTTCCTCCACACGAAATTGCAGGCAATCCCAGCCTGGAGTCTTGCGTGCTGCACTGTTGAGGTGGGCGCACAGTTGCGACGTAAGCATCGTCTCGCTGGTGCGTAGAGGTCGATCAGGCCGGTCTCGCCAGCGGGGGAGCTGTCCGAGAATAAAGTCCAGGATGGCGGCACGAGATTGGCCTTCGGCAAGAAACCCCGAGGCCAATTGGCCCAATGCGTGAGAGGTAGATCCGTCCGCCAGCATCGCGCCTCGCTAGTAGCCCTGGGCCCGCAGATCTGCCAAGATGTCATCGGCATCGCGCAGTCCGACGGAGCGCATCCAGTAGCGCAAACGGTCAGGTTTCAGTATGAACAGGAAACGGTGGTCATACAGTCGGCAGATGCGCGTGAGAGCCAGGTGCTGGTGCGATGGTGCGTGCAGCAAAGCCGAGATGCGGTCTCGCAGTTCTTCCGCCCCTGACCAATCGATCTGAGCGTCGCCAAACGCGTAGGCTTGGCACACCGCACCCGACCAACTGAACTGGCCACGCAGCCCGAAGCTGGGTGACCCGTATAGTGCGTTGACCTGATTCGCCAGAACCTCCGCGTACACCTGGAGGTCTTCATCGGCGACCTGGCGCATCGCTATCGACGATTCCCCCAGCCGTATCAGATCCGACTGGTAGTCCACGATGTCGTCGACCACGATGCGCTCGTTGTCGCTCAGATCGAACGATCCGTCAGCAGGGTATGGAATCGAGTAGATATCGTCGGCCTGCAGCGCAGTCGCCTTTTGAGCGAACAGCCCGGGGCTGGTCAGAGCCAAATAGGCCCGCAGAGTGCGCTTTTCGGCGCTCATCCAACGATCAATGGCGTTGAGCTTTGGCAAGTCCTTCTGCGGCGCGCAGAAGCCAACCATCCGCTGGCTATACGTTAGGTAGTGCCCTTGCCATACTGCGTGGGCGAGGTGCATCTGTTCACGCACCAGCAACATTGGCGGGGTGAAGCGTCGCTCGGTATACGCCGAGCGGAAAAACTCGTCTTTCAGGGGCTGAATCTGGGACTCGTCGATGCCGCTTGTCGTCAACGCCTTGGAGGGCAGATAGGGATGTCCTGTTAGATGGGGCGCGCGCTTACGCTGGACTTTTTTGCCAACAATGAAGCCTTCGCCAACGTCCCAATCCCGCTGTTCCGCATATTGGCGCAGCGTGCGCATCTGTGCTAACCGGTTCACAAGCGACAAGGTTCGACCGCCTCCCAGGAGGTTTGCACGCCAGAGGCGGTCGTTCGTCTGTGCAACGCGATATGGCACGACGTGCAGGTCGTAGTAGTCCAGATCCAGTCCCTGCTCGGCGTCAATGCGGCCGGTTCGGCGGAACGTTGCATGGAGCAAAGTGGCGGTGTCGGGACGGACTCGCTTTTGCGCCACGACAACAATGACTTTGGTATCGGCATCGCCCTTCTGGAAAAGGCCACGCACCGAAACGAAGTCCAGGATCTCGCGCACCCAGTAGCGCTCCAGGTACTGCTGCCGAAACGCGAGCGCATTCTGGTTGTACAAAAAGTTGTACTGCTGCAGCATGGAGATCGTTGCACCGTCCTCCATGATCTCGCTGGCCTCGTGCAGAAAGAGGTAGCCCGCCTGCTTGTCGGGGAGTTTCTTGTGATGCTCGGTTTGATACCGTGCATAGGCCCGTTGGGTGGCCGGTGTCTGCAGTGTGGACGCGAACGGTGGATTGCCCAGGACGGCCCCAATTCGGGCCGGCAACTGCCCGGCCTCTTTGGCTGCAAAGAAACAGCCATGATGCAATGTCTGTTGACGCAGGTTCGGGAACAGCTTGATGCTGCGCCGGATCTGTGCCGGCTGCAAGGCGTCGCACATGGCCAAGCACAGGCTGAAACCGGCGAGTTCGACGGCGTCCTCCTCAAGATCGACCCCATGGACGAAAGCCAGCAAGCTCTGCAGCACATGCTTGTCCGGGCGCCGCCACTGATGACGCAGGCGCCAGTGCAACACTAGGCGCTTGTAGGCCTCCACCAGGAACACGCCGGAGCCGCAAGACGGATCCAGCACCACTTGGTTGTGCGAAGTGATGTGGTCAAGTGCATCCCAGTTCAGGGCTTCCTCCACCAGGAACCGCACTAGGAATGGAGGGGTGTAGACCGAGCTGTCCTCGTTCTCCACAAACAACTGGTAGATCTGGCTGATCAACTCGACCGGCAAGTCCCGGAACGAATACAGATCCCACAGCGACAGCTGGCCCGTCTGATTCTCACGTGCTTCGATCATTCGAGCGAAGCGCTCCAACTGCTGGGTGCTCAGAAGCTTGTCCACTTCCGACGGTTCCAGTGTGAACACGTTGCCGTTGAACCGGTCTTCCAAGGCTGCAAGCAACTTGACCAGAGCCGGTCCGTTACCCAAAACCTCGAAAAAGCGTTGTGCATCGGGCTGAAAAGCTGCAAAAAAACCTTCGCCGAAAACGCCTCGTTGTTCTAGGTAGGCAATCAGCAACGACAGGATCAACAACCGGCGACGCAAACGCTTCGGAAGAATGTTCTTCTCGTCGAGATAGCTGCTCAGCCGCTTGAACGCATCGAACAGGCTTTTGTGTGCTGCCTTGCTGTTCGACAGAAGCAGGTCACAGGTTGCAGGATCCGTCCACAGTGTTCCGCTACGGATACTGTCCTCATCCCACCAGGGATCGAGCTCTATTGCCGTAGCCAGATCCAGATACTTGATTGGGTTGCACTGGATGCGCCCGTCATCAGTGAGAAAGTCGGGACGATGCGCACAACGGAACAACTGCAGCAATCCTGGCGTACGCCGATACACCAAGGGCACGCCACCCCAACTCCAGAGCATGCGGTGACGCTCGGCAAACTCCCGATCATCAGCCAACGTGTTGACGCCATAGATGAAGGCTTGCGCCGAGGCACGTCTACCGTGCTGTTCAATCTCGAAGAACACGGCGTCAGCCCCGTACTCGGCTGCCTTCTCCATGGTGGCGACTTCTTCGGGTGGACGGCCATCGGGCAGGTAGCCGAGTACCCGCACAAGCCCCTTTACTTGTGCGCCGGTGTCTGGTCGCAGCCAAGCATCCCACCAAGGCGGACGATTACCCATGGTTCGACCGCTCTCGATGTCGAGGCACCATCTCACGCGCGACACGTCCTTGACGTCCGACAGCCTTTGCGGTGGCGGGGTTGTGTTGCGTGCCAGTGGCGGAGAGTCCCACGTCTCGCTGTACCAGCGGCGTCGGTAGTAGATAGGAGTCGATGGCCAGGAAAATAGGTCCCAGCGCGACAACCAAGCCATCGTCGATCAGAGGTGCTGTATCGACGTATTCGCATGTTGCATCGTGGGCCCGCAAGATCAAGCAGGCCTGCTTGCTGACTTTGCGCGGTGCCGTCAAGCTCGCAGCGATCGATTCGCAGAGAGCAGAGACGATGCTTCTCCTAAGACCATACACCGTCTCCAGCCGACAGAGCACCACCACCAACATCACATCATGGTTTGAGTACACGCGAGCCACCCGCGCCTCAGCATGCCTACGCGCGAAACGTGGCAATTCAGCCAGCAGCCCGCGCATCTGGTCGCGCGAGTAGCCCGTGAGTTCGCACAGGTCGCTGATGGTTATGGATCGCATCTGCGTATTTTACACGCAGACATGCGTATGATCAACGCAGCTCTATGCATTTGCAGCGCAGAACGGTCCGGTTCTGCGAGGAGTGATATCTCCGTTCAGAGCACGAGGCGTGCCAATCATTCTTGAGCTACGTCGAGCCAGTGTGATGTGGTTGGTGGGGAGGTGTGCGATTGCCCCTGCGGTTCAGTGGTGGCAGCGGCTGATCCAGGAAGTGCTGGGTCAGCCCGCGCGAGCTGGCGTGGTAGGCCCACCGATGGAACTGCTCGAGCAGCAGCATCTCGCGCCTGCGGAGTTCCGCGTTCTCCTGTTGCAGGCGATGAACCCGATCCATCGCGGCCTGCAAGGCAGCGGATACAGGCCGGCCCGGCTTGACTCTCACCGACGCTGGAGTCGCGTTGCGGCAGACGTCGTACGCGATGCGGATCGGAGCGTGCTTGAACAGGGCCTGCCGTGTGTAGGCGCAGCCAAACCGTTTTTCGGCGGCCTGGATGAGCGCCGGCCACGTCAGCCGGCCCTCCCAGGCGCGGACCATCGTCAGGATGGCCTCTACCCGCTCTGGCGTGAGGTTAGGGGAACGTCGTGTCATGAATGGGATTTCCTGGATGAGGGGGTGGAAGTTGCGCCGGTCGGCGCTGCGAGCCGCAGAGCGTCGACGCCGGCCAGCCGATCACGGGCGGCGCTCTCGGAGAGGGAATCGGCTCCGCCGGTGCTGAGCTGGATCACAGCGCCGTCCTCGATCGCCGGGTCCCGCAAGATGGTCAGCAACTGGTCCAGCCGCTCCACGGTGGCTAGGTGGGTGGCAACCCAGTCCGCCGCGCCGTACACCCCCTCGGCAGCGGCGGCCTGCGCGGTCCTGAGTTGCGCCGACGCCTGCTCCAACGCGGCGGCCACGCGTTCGGTCTTGCCATCGATCCCCTTGATGCAGACGTGCTCCCGGCAGTCCAGGCAGTTGCGGAACATCTCGCACGGAGCCGAGGCGAAGTCATGGATGCAGAAGCCGTACAACGTTGTATGCGCTGTCGGCACGGCCATCGCCGCGTATTCGTCGCGCGACACCGGTAGATGCTTCGGAATCTCCGCCAGCGGGCCGATGACTTTCGCGTGATCGCCCACCACAGAACGGATGTGTGCCACGATCTCCTGGCTGGAGACGTGGTCGTAGGCCGCGTTCTGACGGATGTCCCTGCGGCCGCTCCACTTGGCGATGTCCACCTGGGACAGATTCGCGCCCTGGGCCAGGGTATTGAGCCAGTGCCGGAACTGGTGGCTCTTGATGGACAGCGTGCGATTCGGGTCGAGCCCGACGCGCTGGAACACGGTGACACTGCCGGCCTTGGCGTTCTGGCCGAGCCCATTGCCCACATGGTGGTACTTCAGCGGCTCCAGCATGCACGAGCTGCCGACACCGGTTCGGAACAACCTCGCGGGGATGACCAGCAGCGCCTCACCGTACTTCAGTCCGGTCCTGGCGTCTGCATAGGGAAAGTGCGGCGGCAACTGGTGGACGACGTGGCGCTCGAAGTCAGCGAATCGAACCACCATCGCTGGGATGTGGCCCGCCACGCGCACCACCATCGTGACGGGAAGCCCCGCGCTCTGCACCCAGGTGCGCGCGTGGTTCCGCTTGCTCACACCCCCGAGTCCCAGGAGATCGGCGATGTCCTCGAAGTCGATGAACTCCTGCGTGCGCAGGTGCTCCCATTCCGGCGGCAGGTAGATCCGCGTCGGGTTCGCCTCGTACCATCGGGCGAGGTGGCGGGCGTGTTCCGTGAGGCCGCGAATCCTGCGCAACGCCTCGCGCACCACGTCCGCCATCCCGGGCAGGATCAGCTTGACGTGGCCGTCGTAGCCTTTGGAGCCCGCCCAGCGCAGGCCAAGATGTCGTACCTCGCCATCGCCCGGAACGTCCACCTCGCAGTCCGCAGGCAAGGCCAGCACCTCGTTGAAGCGCTCCGGCGCGGCGCACAGGATGGCCGCCACGGACGTGATGAGCACGTCCCTCGGGTCGGATGCCAGATGGAATGCGCGCGCCAGGGCGTCCAGGGCTGCGGGGGCAGGCATCAGCCTGCGCTTGCGGGCCTCGAAGGCTTCGCCGATGCGACCGTAGGTACTGCCCCGGCGCATCGCGTAGCGCCAGGTGCCGGTCGTGTGGGCGCACAGCATCCGGTCTTCCAGAAACCGGGCGATCTGCCCGAGGCGGAAGCCGATCCCGTCGAGGGATGCATCGCCGCGGCCGTCGTCCATGGCAGTCACGGCGGCGTCGAAGGTGGTCCGGTCGATCTCTGCTGCGGAGGCGAGCCGCTGCTTCCTCATGGCAATGCCGAGTACGTGGAACGCCTGCACCGCCCGCAGCGCCGCGCTTGCCGAGCGCTGGGCCAGCTCGCTTCGCACGTAGGCCTTGGCCAGCGCGCGAACCTTGGGCGACAGTGTTTGCCCGCCGGCGCCGGGCACCTTGATGAAGAAGAAGCGCACGCGGGCCTGCTTGGCCCGCCGGTCCCCCTGGGCCAGGTAGTGCTCGGTCACGTCCCAGCAATCCGAATCGAACTCCAGGTCCTTCCCGAAGGCCGTGAGTTCGTTCCGAGCGTTGGCGATGAAGGCGTCCAGCTTGGCCTGCGCATCGCGCAATGCCCTGGGTTTCAGTCGGGTCACGGTGGTCATGCGGCCTCCCGTTCATGCTGAGAGTCCCGGCAACGCTGGACCACCTCGGCCACCGCAAGGATCGTCAGGTCGTTCACGGAGGCGACGCGAAGGTCGGTCGATGTCGCCAGCGCCGACCGCTCGCTGAGCAGGCCATCGAGCAGCGCCTCATGAGGGGCGTCGATCCAGGGGTGGAAGTACGAGCAGGTGTAGCAGGCCAGTGGCGCAGCGAGACGGCAGAAGTCGTGCTTGCCGCACCGGCCGATCGCGTCGAACGCTTCGGCCGACACGTGGTGAACGAGCCGTCCCTCGCTACTGTCGTCGCGCACTGCCAGGGTGCCGGCGAAGGCCTGGGCAAGCGGAGCGATCTGCAACGCAAGTGCCTTGTCGATGCGCTCGATCATGGCCGACCGCGTTTCGACATAGACCAGGCTGGAATCGAACCAACTGTGATCCAGCAGGTCCGCGATGACGGGCGCCGAGCATCCTTCGGCCGCCGCCCGGGTGCCGAGCGTGCGTCTCAGGCGGATGGGCGACATCACCAGAGGTTTCCCCGTGCGATGGGAGACCACTTCCAGTTTCTGGAACAGCCGACAGAGCTTGTCGCTGACGCCCCGGCCGGTGAAGTGGCCGAGCAGCCCGATCTCGGCCATATGCGGGGTTCTGGTGAACTGCGCCGAGGGGAAGATGGGCGCCTCGCCCACAGGCAGCCCGTGTCGCTGTGCCCAGTCCGCCGCTGCCTTGCATTGCGCCTGCACCAGGGCGCCGAGGCCGCTGGACAGCTCGCGCGGCCTGAACAGCGTTCGGGGACGGATGCCCTTGCCTTGCTTGAGGCGGGTGACCTGCAGGATGAAGATGCTGCTGCCGTCCTGCCGCTGTGTCGCGCTGAAATCCTTGCACTTCATCGCTGCGAGTTGCAACGGCCGGGTGCCCAGGGTCACGGCCAAGGTCAGGAGGGTGTAGTCGGCCAGGCCAAGGTGGCCGGCAGCGAACTCGCGCCGCATGGCCGTGGTGACACCCTCGTACTCGATGTCGGTCAGCGGGCCGGCGTCCACGTCCATCATGCGCACGGCATTGCCGACCTCATGCGTCTGCGTGACCAGCCGGGGCAAGGCACGATGGAGGTCGACGTCCAGCCCCGGGGTTCCCAGTTCCACCCACAGCAGCAGGTGTTCCTTGAGCCGGCGCAGCCGGTAGCGCTGTCGTACTTCGAGGGATTCACCGTACCGAACCACGTCGTTCAAGGCGATGGCGTCGAGGGGGTGTGGCGGCGCTGCGTGGCGAAGCAGCCTCCGGTATGCCGACAGCGCCTGGGCGGCACGCGATGGTGAGATCGAGACCAGCAAGGCGGCGCACACGTCCTTGATGCACTGCCGCAGCCGGGTTGACGCCCCGGGCAGGTTGTCGAAGTTGAAGGAAGCGATTCCTCCGGCCGTCGGAATCTTCCAGATGTCGTCGGCGGGATCGAACAGGTAGCCGTCGAGCGTCCGCGACATCGTGCGGTTGCAGGACCTGGTCGAGGTGCGGATGGGTTGTTCAGGCATCGCGAGACACCTCCTCGCCCAATACCTTGCGCTGGATCTCCACCGAGGCCTGCACTGCCAGGCGGCGGGTGCGGCGGTGCAGGTAGGTTTCTGCGCTGCGCGAGGATTCGGACCATCCCATGGCGTGGTTGCGTGCCCGGCGCTCGTCGCCCGGCGTCATCCCGGCGCGGTCGGCGATCTCAGAGAAATCCTCGTTCCAGGTGTGCCGCAGTACATGGGAGGAGAACGCATCACCAAGCTGGGGATGGTGCCGTCGCAACCCCTGGAAGATCTTTGTCACGGCAGACAGCGACAACGGATCGCCTGTGGCGGTGACGAACAGGAAGTCGTGCCGGAGCGCGCCAGCGATCCTGGCGCGGTGCTGCACGATGTGCTGGTGCGTCAGGTAAGCCAGTTCCTCGCTGATGCCGATGCTGCGCTCGCGCGTCTTGGTGTTCGGCTGGGCCATCCGGGGATCGGTCTTGTCATCGGGCCGACGCACGACGTCGGCCAGGTTGCGGCGAAAGTCGATGCTGCGTATCCGCAGGCCCAGCAGTTCCCCACGCCGCAGGCCGGTGCCAAGACCCCAGAGAGCCAGCAGCCGGTTGCGGTCGCGCAGGAACGCGGTCGACCAAGGGTTCTCCGCCGATGCGGGGTCGATGGCATGGAGCAGAAGTGCTCTGGCCTGCGCGTCCAGGCCGACCCGATGCCTGCTGGAGCGCGCCGAAGGTGCGCGGGCGGTCAGCCGCGCAAGGAACTCGCGCAGCATCACCATGTAGTTCGCCCGCTGTTCGAGGGTGGCGCACGTTTGTGAGGCAGCGGCCTGACCCAGCCACGACAGATAGGCGCGGCAGTATTGCAGCCGGATGGCGGCCGTGCTGACGGCGACCGTGGCTGGCGTTGCTCGCGCCAGAGGGGCCTCTTCTTTGCGATCGGTTCCGCCACTGCGAAGTGGCAGATACGCCAGCGCGGCGAGGTCATCCAACTCGTGCAAGTCGAGGAACCGAGCGTTGGCGAAACGATTCTGCAGGTCAATGCCGCGGAGGTCTTCAAACGCGAGGAGGAACTGGACCCCTCGCAGGGCCTGTTCGATGGTCGCGGGAGAGCCACTGCGCGGGCGAACCTCCGTCATGGCATAGACGCAGGCGGCGAACACCGGCATGCCGGTGTTCGCCGACACCAGCGCGGGCATGCGCTCGCCGGTGCTGAACAGGATGGTGCGGATGCGATGGTGGGATTGGAGTTGTCTTGAAGGGGATGCTCGGAATCTGGGAATCAAGGTGATCGCTTTCGGAGTTAACAGATGGGTCAAAGTACCCCATAACGCCAGGCAACCATGTCCTGCTCTGTGAGTGTCAACAGCCCCGCGCCCCTCTTGGATCAAGGGGGTTCAGGGAGGTTGTTCACACAAAGCAGATTCGGTCGCCCTAATACCTCGGAGATGAAGACGCAGATCATCGCCAGGGCAATCCGCGCACGGCACCCTGTCGGCCCCGTAGTCTCCGCGCTCGGGCTGCGCTGGGAGGAGAGCGCCGCGCGGTCGCGCCAGCCGGTCGCCAAGCGCGATGCGGCGCTGACCCGCGCGCGCGGCCTGGGCCTGACCTGGAACGCCATCATCCATTGGCCGCGCCGCGACGTGCTCGACTACATCAGCCTGCACGGCGGCGTGCTGCACGAGGCCTACCGCATCTACGGCAGCAGCCGCGTGTCCTGCGCCTTCTGCGTGCTGGCCTCGCGCAGCGACCTGGGCGCCGCATCGCGCTGCGGGGACAACGCCGCCGTCTACCGGGAACTGGTGGCGCTGGAGGCGCGCAGCACGTTCTCGTTCCAGCCGGGCGGCTGGCTGGGCGACGTGGCCCCCGACCTGCTCGACGCGCCGCTGTGGGCCGGGGTCGCCGAGGCCAAGGAGCGGGCCGCGGCGCGGCAGGCCGCGGAAGCCGAGATTCCCCCGCACCTGCTCTATGAAGCGGGCTGGCCGGTGTGCATGCCGACGCCCGCCGAGGCCCGCCACCTCGCCTCGGTGCGCCGACGTGTGGCGCGGGCGGTCGGTATCGCGGTGGATTGTCTCGACGGCGCGGCCGTCAGCGCTCGCTATGCCGAACTGATGCGCCAGCGCGCGCAGCGGGGCGCGCGGGCTTCTCAGTTCACGTGCTGATGCACGAGCCGCAGGAACTCGGGACGCAGCATGCGCCCGGGGTCGACCTTGAGCGCGTCGCACAGGCCGCTCGGCCAGATTAGTTCGGCCCGCTCGCCGTCCAGGGCCAGGACCGCACGGTCGAATGCCTTCCTTGACGGCGTTCCCGTGCCGATGGCCTGCAGCTCCGTGACGGTTCTCTCCTCGATCCAGAGCCAGTGGCTGCGCGTGCCGACCGGCAGGTCCGCGCGCGTCAGCTCGATCTCGGCCAGGCTGCCATGGGGGGCATCTAGCAGCAACAGAACGGAGAAGGAGACGGGAGCAGACACGGAAAGCAAGACGGACAAAGCGCGTATTGTCCCCGACCCGGGTTCGTGGCGGCAGCATGTGGACGGGCCGGCAGGTGCGCCGGGCACGCAAGTGCCAGTGGTGTGCGGGGCCGGGCGAGGCTCCCACCCATGGACTACGTCACGGGCCTCGTTGCGGTGCGATCCGCCTGCAGCGGCATCGCCTCCGACGCGGCAGCGCTCGGATGAGACCTCGAATTTCCGCGTGGTTGCGGAAGGACTGCCGGGTGCCCCGGCAATGGATGGAGCGGGAGACAGGCTGCTGGCGATGCGAACAGGCGCCGGCTCCCTGCCCGATGTCGCCGCGAGGGTTCGCGCGATTGCGCAACCGCGGCGACCCGGTTGCGCAGCCGCGCGGACCCGCAACCGGTTCCGGATCCGGACGCGCGCCCGGACCCGGACGGGGTCAGAGGGCGGCGTCCTTGAGCTTCTTGAGCGCGCGGGCCTTGATCTTCACCGATGCCGGCTTGGGCGGGAACCAGCGCTCCTCGCCGGTGAACGGATCCTTGCCGAAGCGCTTCTTCTTGGCCGGCACCTTCACCACGTCCAGCTTGAGCAGGCCGGGCAGCGTGAAGGTGCCCACGCCCTTCTTGTCGACCGAGCCGAGGACGGCCGTTTCGAGCGCGGCCAGGACCGCCTTGACCGACTTGGCGTCCACGTCGGCCTGCGCGGCGATGTGATTGACCAGCGCGGTCTTGTTGAGCGCGTCCTTGATGGGCTTGATGGGCGCGGCGGCCTTCGCCGCAGGCGCATCGGCCCGGGCGGTCTTCTTTGCGGGAGCAAAGGCCCTCGCGGTCTTCTTCGCAGGCGCAGCGGCCTTGGCGGTTGTCTTCGCAGTTGCCATGGAATGTTTCCCTTCTTTTGCGTTTGCGGCTGGGGGCGCATGCCCCCGCGTGCATCGAAGCTGCACAGCGGGAATTCTAGAGGGGGCTCGTCGGGCGCTCCCGTTGCCGCGCCAGCCGGTCCCGCGCGCCGCTGCGGGGGGGCAGCCGCGCGTGCCCTTGATGAAGCGCCGGCGGGTGAGAACCTGGACTCACGGACGAGGCATCCCGCCGCGTCCGGCGTCCATCCATCAGGAGCACCCATGAAGATTTCCAAAGCGGAAGTCGAGGCCATCATCGAGGCCTCGCCGCGCACCTACATCCCCTTCAACCAGCTGGTCCTTTCCGTCGACTACCAGGCACGCACGCCCAGCCCTGCGCCGGGCGGCAAGCCGCAGATGAGCCTCACCGAGCTGGCCGCCTCCATCAAGGAATGCGGCGTGCTGCAGAACCTCATCGCGGTCAAGGGCCCGCGCAACCTGCACGAGGTCTGCGCGGGCGGCCGCCGCCTGCAGGCCATCGGGCTGCTGGTGGCCGCAGGCGACCTGCCGGAGAACTACCCCGTGCCCGTGCTGGTCGTGCCCGCCGACCGGGGGCTGCTGTCCAGCCTCACGGAGAACACGTACCACGTGCCGATGCACCCGGCCGACGAGTTCCTCGCCTTCGCCAAGCTCATCGGCATGGGCAGGTCCGTCGAGGACGTGGCGGCGGCGTTCGGCGTCACGCCGCTGGTGGTCAAGCGCCGCATGAAGCTCGCCTCGGTGTCCCCCAAGCTCATGGCGCAGTACCGCGAGAAGAAGATCGACCTCGAATGCCTCATGGTGCTGGCCTCGGTGGACGACCACGAACGCCAGGAACAGGCCTGGGCCGGGCTCGATGCGTGGAACCGCCACCCCGACCACCTGCGCCGCATCCTCACGCAGGGAGAAATCGAGTCCGACCGCAACCCCGTGGCACGCTACGTCACGGTCAAGGCCTACGAGAAGGCGGGCGGTCCCACGCGGCGCGACCTGTTCAGCGAAGACGAGAAGAAGGTCTACCTGCTCGACCCGGTGCTGCTCGACCAGTTGGCCGTGGCCAAGCTGCAGCGCAAGGCCAAGCAGGTCGGCGCCGAGGGCTGGAAGTGGGTGGACGTCCGCGCCCGCTACGTCAGCGACGAATACGCCAAGCATGGCGAGTTGCGCAAGGCCGCGCGCGAGCCCAGCGCCGAGCAAGCCGCCGAACTGGACAACCTGGAGGCGCAGGTCGCCGAGCGCACCCAGCGCATGGACGACATCTGCGACCAGGAGGAAGACGACAGCGCCGCCGAGGAAGAGTACCGCCGCCTGGAAGCCGAGTGCGACGACCTGAACGCCAAGATGGAGGCGATCACCGAGGCGCTGTCGGTCTGGCCGCCCGAACTCATGTCGCAGGCGGGCTGCGTGGTCTACGTGGGCACCGATGCCGCGCCCGCCGTGCGCTACGGCCTGATCCGCCCGGACGACCGCGCCGACATGGCGCAACTGGCCCAGGCCACGCGCAACGGCAGCGCGCTGGCCGGCGAGGGCGATCCCGCGCTGGTGTCCCTGCCCGCCGCGAAGACCCGGCCCGTCCATTCCGACCGCCTGACGCGCAACCTCACCGCGCACCGTGTCGCGGCGATCCAGGCGGAACTGCTGGGCCGTCCCGACGTGGCGGTCGCGGTGGCCACTGCGCAGATGGCGACCAAGCTGCTGATCGACGGCTACCAGCACCTGTACAGCAGCGGCGATCCCCTCACGCTGGGCGTCTCCGACACCCACGCGATCCTGCACCAGGACGCCGACGACATCAAGGCATGCGCGGCGTGGCAGGCGCTGGAGGCCGAGCGCAAGCACTGGCAGGCGCTGCTGCCGCAGAAGGTGGATGCCGTGCTGCCCTGGATGCTCACCCTGGATGCGGCGGCCATCTCGCGCCTGTTCACCTTCCTGGTCGCGCTCACCGTCAGCGGCGTCTATCCCTCCGAGCCGAAAAAGCAGCGCACCGATGGCCTTGCCCTGGCGCTGGGCCTGGACATGAGCAAGTGGTGGAAGGCCACGGCGGGGTCCTACTTCAACCACGTGTCCAAGGCCCGCATCGCCGAAGTCGTGACCGAGGCGGTCAGCGCCCAGGCCGCCGCCCCGCTGCAGGCGCTCAAGAAGGACGCAGCGGCCAGCGGTGCCGAGCAGGCGGTCGCCGCGACCGGATGGCTTCCCGCCATGCTGCGCCTGCCGTCCCCGGACGATGCGGCGCAGCCGGATGCGGCACCCGCCGACGAGGACGAAGGCGAGAGCGACGACGTGCCGGGGCCGCAGGCCGGCGCAGCAGACGACGCCCCGGGCGCGGCCGGGACCGGCGAGGGCGATGCAGACGCCGACGCCGCTGATCCGCAGCCCAAAGAGGCCGTGGCCGAGGGTGCCTGATCCCCGGGCCAGCCCCCCCAGCCCGCGCAGGGCCGAGAGGGCGGCCTACTCAAGCACAACCGCCCCGTCCGGGGCACATCGACGACAGGAGTACAAGGCATGAACATGAAGGACTGGCGGGTTCTCGTGGTCCGCGACGGCGTTGCCGTGGACATCGGTAAGGTCAGCGAGACGGACGAACCCCTTGCCCGCTGCGCTGCCCTCTGGCGGTACGGGGTCAGCGAAGAGGAAATCACCGTGGGCGAGGCGCGGCGGCGCGGCGCCCGGATCTATCCCGACGAGGACTTCGAGGTGTTGCCGATGCCATGAGCCTCGCGAAGCCCATGTAGCTTGCGCCCCCGGTTGGTCCATTGCGGACGCCGGGGGCGTTTTTGTTGCCGGGGCAGTCTGGCCGTTGCTGCGGCGAAGCACAGGCGCTGCAGCAGCATGGACCGCCGAATACCCCTCGGGCTTCCCCTTCATGGCTGCCTGACGGCAGAGGGATTCGCAGCGCCTTCGTCGCCGGCCGTGCCCTGGCCGCGGGACGGGCCGTCCACCGTGGCCCGTGCCGTAGGACGCAGCGCGCGGACCGATCCGATGTACGCCCCGGCCGCGCGATTGCGGGCATGGCCCGCCATCTCGGCGATATCCTGCTGCGCGGCCTCCCGCACATCCTTCGGCGGGAGCGTGCCTCCCCGCACCGGGGGCTGGGTGCCGGTGCCATTCACCCAGACCTCCACGAAGACCTCGTGCCGAAGCCCGTGGCCGGTCGCGCCGCGTTCCTTGAGGGACAGGCCAAAGCGCCGCATCACGTAGCTGAAGTGGTTGAGGTTCTGTTTGAGGTCGCGCGACGGGTTGCTCAAGTGGGCGTCGGCAGCACCGGCCACGGACTTCGCATACGCGAGGGCCTGCCGCTGCTGCGCCGTGGCGATGGCCACGAAACGGGGTCGGCCCCCCTTGCTGCCCTGGCACACCCAGAGGTAGCTCTCGGCCTTCTGGCGCTCCGGCGGCAGCCTGGTGGCCGAGAAGGGCACCACGCAGGCATGGGGCCGCATCATGACGGCTTCCTTGCGGCGCAGCCCGAAGGCACGAATCAGCCGCAGGGCCGCTCCCACGTGGCGGTCGTAGGCGCACACCTGCGCGATCAGGGCTTCGATGTCGATCCCGGCACCGCTCCAAGTCCTGTCGCGCTGCGCGACTTCGTGCCGCTGGTATTCCGTGACGTCCAGGCCATAGGCGTCCGGCTTGCGCACGAGCCCTGGCTTCCCGATCCATTGCGCCAGCCCCCGCAGGAAGCTGAGGTAGGTCTGGATGGTCGCGGCCGCGAGCCTATCCTGGCGCCACAGGCTCACCATCGCCTGGATGTGGCGCCCCCCGATGTTGCGCGGGTCGGGCATCGTGGGGAACCCCGCCTTGGCCTGGAGGTCGCGCAGGAAGCGCCGCAGGAACACCGCCCGGTCGTGGCGCGTCTTGTGCGACACGCTCTTGAGCATGGCCGTGTGCTGTTCGTTGAACAGCTTCAGCAGGATCTCCAGTACTTCCTCGGGCGGCGTCGATCCCGGCGGATGGCGGGCCAGCACGTCGGCGGCGCTCAGGCCCGACCAGTCCCGGTGGCGCCGCCCGGGGTGGCGGCGGGATGTGTTCTTCGGCCGCGCGGGCCGCCTGCGGTTCCGGGTGGGCGAAGGGGCATGGGCATTCATCGGTCTCTCTCCTGTCGTGCGGCCCGCGTCCCGAGCGCGTGCCATCGGGTGTGAAAGGAAATCCGGGGGGTGTTGCGTGCCGTCGCTGGGGAATTCCGGTGCCAGCGGCGGACGGTGGCCGATGCGTCGAGCGCCGTGCGCGGCCACGCCGCACGGCACCTACCCAGGGTTTCGCTGCACGGCTGCCAGGGGCAGCGCGGCGGCGCGGTCGTTCTTAAAAATGAACACGGGTTGATCCGGTCCTGCGCGCGCGTTTCCGCGGCAAACACAGGGTGGGGTGCGCCAATGACCTTGGAGGTTCACGGCCTTGGAGGTCCGTGAGCGCCGCGCACCGGTCTGGCCGGTGCACGTCTGCGGGATCAGTGCTGGATTCGTAGCGCCACCCATCTGCTGGGTCGCTCTCCTGACCGTGGCCGGAGAGCGTCAGATGTCCGAGCGGGGACACACGTGGAGCCCATCAGGGCAAGCACGACCGTGTGCCGCGCGATGCGCGTGCTCGGAAGGTGGCGGGAACAGTGCCTGGGCATCGGGTGCCCGGCGAACGGTTTGACCTGCACCGCGACGCGTCCTTGGAGGACGCCCAGCCGCAAGGGCTGGCAGGTCGCGGGCTTTCACTACGAATGGATTCCTCGGAGTGCTGCTCTGTGGCAGGACTCGGTCCGGGCTCGGGGCCGGGACATGAGGGGCGGGTAACGACCGCTACGCCTTTTTGCGCTCCACCGATGGGAGCGAGGGCAAGGAGCCTTCGGGAGCCCTCAGTGGACACCGGCGCTGCGGCGTCGTCAAGGCCATGCGCGGGGCTTCGGGGTGGCGATCACAGCTTCCTGCGAGGCCGCTCTATGTCTGGATTCCCCCTGGGGGGCGCTCGCGCGAGAGGGGGTTGACAAAGAGGGGGTATGACTCTGGTTGTGAATCCGACCTGGAAGGCGGCGCCGGCGATACGGCGTGAGACGCGATGAGGCGAAGGCCGCAGTTGAAGGATGCTCGAACAACGGCGCGGAGCGAGCGCTTCGAAGTGCGGGCGCCTGAACTGTCCTTGAAGCAGCGGCGAAGGGCGGTCTGACCGCATGGCGAGCGGAAGTTTTGTCCAGACGGCTCTCGGCACGCCCCTTTGCAGCTCCTCGCCCAGCCACAGCCCCACCCTGGACGGCTACGGAAGACGCTTGACCCTCTCACAGTGTCAAGGTCGATAGTCTCCCCATCAACCTCGACGTGAACTCCTGATGGGTCGTCTCAAAGTCCTCGACATGAGCCACAGGCACTGCGGCAGTACGATCGCAAGGTCCTTAGCCGGCAGGGAAAGACCTGCCGCGATCGAAGGCCGACATCCCTGGGAAACAGGTGTCGATCCCGGTAGCCGTGGCTGGGATGGTGGCGATCGCACAGAGGGTCTGCATCCAGGGTTGTCCGCAGGTGCGGTCCGCGGTCGGAACGGCAGGGCCAAGAGCGCCGCTGCCGCTGCGGCTTATCTCCGAGAGTTTTGTGCCGGGCGCATGGGTGAATTTTGGCCTGCACCTGGTGGGAGCGACATACAAGCCATGGACAAGAACGCGACCTCCTCCTCCGCCAAACATGTTCACAGCCATCACGAGCACGAGGGGCCATCTCGCGCCGCCGAGCCAATGGCTCCGGCGCCGCGCGCGGGCTACGCCTGCCCGATGCATCCGGAGGTGAGACAGGCGGAGCCCGGGAAGTGTCCGAAGTGCGGAATGTTCCTGGAGCCGGTCGGCCTCCCGCCCGGCCACGGCGGACCCGGACCTGCGCAGCACGGGCATGACCATCATCGGCATCACGCGGCGGCACCGCTGGCTGCACCTGCAGCGGCGGGCAAAGGTGACAAGGATGCGGAATACACGTGCCCGATGCACCCGCAGATCCGCCAGAGGGGACCAGGGAACTGCCCGATCTGCGGAATGGCGCTGGAGCCGGTGATCGCGACGGGCACCACGGGCGAAAGCGCCGAACTGCGCGACATGACGCGCCGGTTCTGGATCGGGCTGGCGCTGGCGCTGCCCGTGTTCGTCCTGGAAATGGGCGGTCACCTCGTGGGCTGGCATCTCCTTCCGGCGCAAACCTCGAACTGGTTGCAGTTGCTCCTTGCCACGCCGGTGGTCCTCTGGGCAGGCTGGCCGTTTTTTGCGCGCGGCTGGGCGTCGATCCGGAACCGCAGCCTCAACATGTTCACGCTCGTCGCGCTGGGAACGGGTGCCGCCTGGCTCTACAGCATCGTCGGCACGCTTGCGCCCGACCTGTTTCCCGCCGAACTGCGGGGCCATGAAGGCGCGGTGCCAATCTACTTCGAGGCAGCGGCTGTCATCACGGTGCTGGTGCTGCTCGGTCAGGTCCTGGAACTGCGCGCGCGCGAGAAGACGTCGGGCGCCATCAAGGCCTTGCTCGACCTGGCGCCGAAGACGGCCCTGCGCGTGCGGGCGGATGGCAGCGACGAGACGGTCCAGATCGACACCATCCAGGTCGGCGAGCGCCTGCGGGTGCGGCCGGGCGAGAAGGTGCCCGTGGACGGGGAACTGATCGAGGGCAAGGGAACGGTCGATGAGTCCATGGTCACGGGTGAACCCATGCCGGTGCCCAAGGCTGCCGGTTCCAAGGTCACCGCCGGCACCCTTAACCAGACGGGCGGCTTCGTGATGCGGGCGGACAAGGTCGGTGCCGACACACTGCTCTCCCAGATCGTCCACATGGTGGCGGCCGCACAGCGCAGCCGCGCGCCGATCCAGCGCATGGCCGACGAAGTGGCGGCCTGGTTCGTGCCGATCGTCATCGCCGTGGCCTTGCTGACCTTCGTCGTCTGGCTGGTGTGGGGGCCCGACCCCTCGCTCTCCTACGCGCTCATCACTTCGGTTGCCGTACTCATCATCGCCTGCCCCTGCGCCCTGGGGCTGGCCACGCCCATGTCCATTATGGTGGGCGTCGGCCGAGGGGCCCAACAGGGCGTGCTGATCCGTGATGCCCAGGTCCTCGAACGAATGGAGAAGGTCGACACCCTGGTCGTGGACAAGACCGGGACCTTGACCGAGGGGCGGCCGAAGGTCGTGCACATCGAGGCGGCCGAAGGCTTTGGACGCGACGACCTGCTCCAGAAGCTGGCCAGCGTGGAGCGGGCGAGCGAGCATCCGCTGGCGATGGCAGTCGTCCAGGCTGCCCAGGCACGAAAGCTCCCGTTTTCCGAAGTGAGCAACTTCGACTCGCCCGTGGGCAAGGGCGTCGTCGGACGGGTCGACGGTGTGGACCTGATCAGCGGGGCAGCCAAGTTCCTGAAGGAGCGCGGCATCGACGTTTCGCCCTTGGAGGCGGCGGCGGAGAAGCAGCGTGCCAGGTCGGCGACGGTCATCTTTGTTGCGCTGGGCGGCAGCCTGGCGGGCTTCGTGGCGATCGCGGACCCCATCAAGGAGACCACGCCGGAGGCCCTGCGAGGACTGCGCGAAGCCGGCGTGCGCATCGTCATGCTCACGGGCGACGGCAGGACCACGGCGGACGCCGTTGCCAGAGAGCTTGACATTGACGAAGTGGTCGCGGAGGTGTTCCCCGAGGACAAGGCAAAGATCGTACAGCGCCTTCGGGGCGAGGGCCGCGTGGTGGCCATGGCCGGTGACGGTGTCAACGACGCGCCGGCGCTTGCCGCGGCCGAGGTCGGCATCGCGATGGGCACCGGGACGGATGTGGCGATGGAAAGCGCCGGGGTAACCCTCCTCAAGGGCGACCTGACGGGAATCGTCCGTGCGCGGAAGCTGTCGCACGCCACCATGCGGAACATCCGGCAGAACCTTTTCTTCACCTTCGTCTACAACGTGGCGGGCATTCCGCTCGCCGCGGGCGCGCTCTATCCCTTCCTTGGGATGCTCCTCTCGCCCGTGGTGGCCGCCGCCGCCATGGCGCTGTCGTCCGTCAGTGTCATTGTCAATGCGCTACGGCTGCGGACTGCAAAGGTGGATTGAGATCAGCCAGCGACGAATGCAAGCTGCAGGCATTGAGCCCGGCACCCGTAGCCGCAACTTCAGCCGAAGCGGCGCCAGGCGCTGGAACCGATCGCGCAGGACCACACCCGCCACGCCAGCCGCGAGAGCATCGAGCTCAAGCGGAAGGGCCCAGCCCGGGGTGGCGTACCGCCTGCAGGGTTCCATCCGATCGGTGGGATGGCTGATGTCGGATTGCCGGGGTAGTTCAGGCCACGCACCGGCGCGCGCCACTTCGAAGGCAGGCTGGCGACGATGCCCAGAGCCCACGCTCTTCGGCCGTTGACAGGAACTCGCTTGGGTAGGCCGGTCGCATCGGCTGCGCTGGCGCAGCGGCGACGTCCTTCCGGCTCGCGCGGGAATTCGACGCGGTGCAGACCCATCATGCACCGGTCGACGAGAGCGGCCTGACGGCACCTGCCCTGAAGCACCTGGTGCCACTGCGCCGGGCCAGCGGGCGAAGCCGCGGGCGGTCGGCGGCGGAGCCCGCTACCGGGGCAGACGCCTTTCGGCCAGACCTCGGCTTGCGCCGCCGCAGGCTTGCGCACAGGCGCCGCCGTGGCGCGCACCGGCACCAAGGCATGCCTCGCGGGCCGTCCGGTGGAGCTGTCGGCGAAATCCGCTCACAAACGCTCGACTTTCTCGTTGCGCATCCGGAGCGCGGTAGACGACCCTTTCGGATGTTTGTGTCCACGGCAAGGAGCCTGCAATGAGCAAGATCGTCAGGGCCATCGACGTCGGCTTCGGCAACACGAAGTTCGTCGTCGGGCACACGGAGCAGGAGATCAAGTGCGCGTCCTTCCCGTCGCTGGCCTATACCAGCGCCAAGGACCCGGCGACGAGGCCGGCAGCCGAGCGCCGCAGGACGGTGGCCATCCCGATCGACGGAACCTTCTACGAGGTCGGGCCGGAAGTCCACCTGGCGGCGGACACCTTCCGGGCGACGCAGTTGCACGACCAGTACGTCGAGACGCCCGAGTACATGGCGCTGGCGCGCGGTGCGATGGCCTACATGAAGCTCAGCGCGATCGACCTGCTCGTGGTGGGGCTGCCGGTGTCGTCCTTCCAGGCACGCAAGGCCTATCTGGAGAAGGCGATGGTGGGCGTGCACGATCTCGGCGGCGGCAAGACGGTGGAGGTGAGGAAGGCCGTCGCCGTGGCCCAGCCGCAGGGCGCACTCGTCTACTACACGGCAGCGTACCACAAGCAAAAGAGCATCGAGCACGAGCAGAGCCTCATCATCGATCCGGGCTCGCGCACCTTCGACTGGCTGCTGTCGCGGGGCATGCGGCTGGTCCTGAAGGTCAGCAACTCCGTCAACCGCGGCATGTCCGATGTCCTCAAGACGATCGCCCAGGAGATCAGCAGCGACATCGGCCGGCCCTACAGCGACCTGCCTGCCATCGATGCGGCCTTGCGCACCGGCAAGCCGCTGATGATCTACCAGAAGCCCTACGACCTCGCTCCGATCCTGCCGACCGCGCGCGCGGTCGCGCGCCGCGCCGTCTCGTCGATGATGGAGTGGATCACGGAGGACTACAGCATCCAGAACGTGATCCTCGTCGGTGGCGGCGCGTTCATGTTCAAGGACGCGGTCAAGGCGGCGTTTCCGAACCACAAGATCTACGTGGTGAAGGAGCCGATGTTCGCCAACGTGAAGGGCTTCCAGATCGCGGGGGACAACCTCCTCAAGGCCCAGGGCACTGCCGGCGAGGACCGAGATGGACAGCGATGAGACACGCCGGTCGCAGGCCTTGCGCATCCGCGTCACCCTGGAGCTGAGCCGCAGCGACGATCCTCTCCTGTTCGACGCACTCGTGCAGTTGAAGAAGGGGCGCAGGCGCGTCGCGCGGCTGCGCACCCTGGCCCATGACGGTCTGCTGGCGAGCCAGCTGAAGCTGTCGGGTCCCGCCGCGCCAGCGCCGGCGCAAGCCGGTCCCGCCCTCGGCAGCGAGGACGGGGGCGAGCATGCAGACCTCGCGGCCTTGGACCCCAGCGTGACCTCCGGGCTCTTTGAAGCGCCCCTGAGGGAATGAGCCTCGGGCCGAGCCCTCCGATCCCAGACGCCCCCTTGACGCGTGGGACTCCCGTGAGACCGTGGTGAGACGGAATGCGCAGCGCCCGGCCTGTATGGGACGGCGCGGGACGAACTGAGACCGTGGTCGGGGTGGAGTCGCGCCCGAACGGAATCATGGGATGCCCAGGCGCGGTCCGCGTGGGCGCCGTCGATGGCCGCCCGTTTCGCAACACAGTTCAGGAGAACCATATGAATCCAGTGGTCAGGGCCGTAGACGTCGGGTTCGGCCATACCAAGTTCGTCACGGGGGTGGCCGGCACCGAGATCCGGTGCACGAGCTTTCCTTCGCTGTGCTATCCGGCGGCGAGGGATTCCTCCAAGGCCGCCGCGATCGAGAGCCGCGCGACGATGTGCATCCCCATTGGCGGCCTGTTCTACGAGGTGGGGCCGGATGTCGTGCTCGCCGGCGATGCCTTCCGGCCTTCCCAGATGCACGACCGCTACACGGAGACGCCGGAGTACCTGGCGCTGCTCAGGGGTGCCCTTCGCATGATGAAGGTGTCGGAGATACACCTGCTCGTCGTCGGTCTGCCCGTGGCACTGCTGGCGGCGCGCAAGGCAAAGCTCGAGCGGGCCATGACGGGGACGCACGATGTCGGCGGAGGCCGTCGGGTGGTCGTGCACAAGACCATGGCGGTCGCGCAGCCGCAGGGTGCCCTGGTCTACTTCGCGTCCGTCGCCGGCAAGATGGACCGGATCGCGGGGGAGAACAGTCTCGTGCTCGACCCCGGATACCGGACCTTCGATTGGGTGGTCGCGCGGGGCGTGCGCTTCGTGCAGAAGCGCAGCCATTCCGTGCCCCGAGGCGTTGCGGACGTGCTTCAGGCACTGGCCTCGGAGATCACCTTGGACATCGGCGTTCAGTACAGAGACCTCGATGCGGTCGATGCGGCGCTGCGAGCGGGCAGGGCGCCCACGATCTACCAGCGGCCGTACGACCTGCAACGGATGCGGCCGATGGTCGAGAAGATCACCGGCCAGGCGATCTCGTCGATGCTGCACTGGATCGGAGATGCGACGGGCTTCCACAACATCGTGATGGCCGGTGGCGGCGTCCATCTGTTCAAGGGCGCCGTCCGGGCGGCGTTTCCGCGCCAGCGGGTGCTGGTGCTCCGGGACGGCATGTTCGCCAACGTGCGCGGGTTTCAGATCGCGGGGATGAACTACCTTGCCGGCCGCAGCGGCGCCGATGCCGGAGGTGTGCGATGAGCGAGGAAAGCCGCAACGATGGCACGATCCGGCTCCTGTTCGAGATGTCGCGGGACGACAACCCGCCGCTCTACGACGACCTGATCCGGTTCGGCAAGGGCGTGAAGCGGGTGAACCGGCTGCGTCTGCTGGCACATGAGGGCTTGCGCGCCGTCACCTTGCCGGCGCCGGCGCCCGCAGGGGAGGCGATCGCGGGCCGTCCCGCCACAGAGGCGCCGCAAGCAGTTGCCCCCGCGGGCTTCGGGTCCGGTGCCGTGACCGACCTGGTGTTCGCCGAGCCGCTGGGCGAATAGGGGGCGGTATGGGACATGGAACGATGGATCGCGGCGAGAGCAGCGGTGTCAGTGCATCCGAGTTGGCCGCCATGGGCATGTGCGAGCGCAGGGTGGCTCTGGATCACCGCCACGGACGGAAGGTCTCCGCCGCGCAGCACGAAGCGCTCCAGCGGGGCCTGCGCCTGCACGCCGCATTCGACGCGCAGGCCGCGGCGGAGCGGCCCGGCCGGCGGGGCCGGTGCTTCATCGCGACCCACATCTTCGGAAGTGCCGCCCCGCAAACCGAGGTCCTGCGACGCTATCGGGACGGCGTGCTGCGCACCAGCGGCCCGGGATGCCGCCTGATCGTGTGGTACTACCGCGCAGCGCCGCTCGTCTGTGCCTGGCTTTGCCGCCATCCGTGGGCCTGCATCCCGCTTCGCCACGCCCTGTCGCTGATGGTCTGGTACGCAGGGTGGCGCTGCCGGCGCATGGAGGTGCATCATGTCCGCTGAAGTGGTCGTCGCATGCGGGCTTGCTGTCGGCCTGCTGCTGTGGAGCGCACGGCGTTGGCTCATGGGCCGCCCCAACGGCTGGGCCCGCCTTCCCGGAGAGCTGCGGCGCGCCGAGCTCATCTACAGCGAGCGGCCTTTCCGCGTCGGGGAGCCAGAGGCGATTTCAGCGAAGGTCGACCGTGCGTACCGGCGCCGGGATGGGGTGTTCGTGCTGCTGGAGCTCAAGACGCGCGCGCATGCGCGGGCCTATCCCTCGGACGTGATCGAGCTGTCTGCGCAGCGGATGGCGCTGGGCAGCGAGTCGGGGCAACCCGTCGCGTCGCATGCGTACGTGCTCATTCAGGCCCCGGACGGGCGGTTTCTAGGCTGCCGACGCGTGCGCCTCTTGCCCGCGCGAGAGGTGGTGGCGCTGGCCAGGCGTCGCAGGCAACTGCTGAGGGGAGCCCTTCAGCCACGTGCGAACGGGGCTCCGCATCTGTGCGGGGACTGCGCTCACAGCCAGCGCTGTGGCCGATAGCCGGGCCATCGAACGCAGCGCTTGCCGCTCCGAGGTATCTGCGAGGACGTCGACGGTTGGGCCAGGGCCGGACGGACCGCATGGCTCTACGCCATTGAGGAATCGGCGAGCGCTTTGCGGTCTCCTTTGGGCGGCCGTCAAGCGGCCAGCACGCATTGGGGACGGTTCGCAGCAGCTTCGCATCTGGCGATGAACTCGGCCCAGCGTTCGAGCGCCACGCGGCGTTCGGGTATTTCCTCGCGAACGTCGTAGATGCCTTCCACACCCTTGAGCACGTGGTTGAGCGCGATCTCTGAGATCTCCCGGCTGATGCCCATGTTGCGCATGTGGCCCTTGGCCGTGCTGCGCGTGTCGTGCGGCGTGAAGCGCCGGATCTCGATGTCGCCCCGCTCGAAAGCGCGCGTGATGGCGGCCCACAAGGTCGTGCCGCCCACATGGATGTCGCCGCCGAAGCGCCGCCTGCGGCGCTCCACGCGGCAGGGCAGCACCCAATCGGAGTCGCCCGCCAGTTCCTTGAGCTCCTTGAACCAACCGACCACCGTGGGCGTGAGGGGCACGAGAAAGCCTGCCCGTGTCTTGACCACGGTATCCGGCACCCACCAGTCTCCCTTGTCGAGATCCACGTGCTCCCAGCGGGCCTTCGACAGTTCGACGGAGCGGACGCAGGTCGCCAGCAAGATCCGGAAGGCCAGGGCGTTCTCGAAGCCGATGTCCTCGATGTCCTTCAGCAGGATGCAGAGTTCGTCTTCCGAGAGCATGACCCGCTTGCGCACGGGTGGACGCGGTCCCATCAAGGAGGTGATGTCGATCCCCAGGGCCGGATTCGAATAGATCAGCTTCTTGCCACAAGCGTGTGCGAACAACTGCTTGCAGGAGGTCAGGATCCGCTTCGATACGGTCCAACTGCGTTCCGCGGATTCGATGACATGCACGACGTGGGCTGGCGAAACCTTGTCCACGCGCATCGAGCCGAGCTTGGGTAGGATCACGTTTTCCAGATCCCACTTGCGGTAGTAGATGGTGCCCACGGCGAGATCGTCCGGACCGAGCTTCTTCTCCTTGAAGTCTGCAATCAGCGCGCGGACCGTCCAAGACATCTTGGACTCCATCTTCACGACCTTCTTACGGTTCGCGGGGTCTTCGCCTCGGTCGATGGCTGCGCGTTCCTCGCGCGCTATCTGCCTGGCCTTAGCAAGGGAAACGTCCGGGTAGTTGCCTATCGTCAGCTCTCGCCGACGACTACCTGGCAGGCTGTACCGGAGCACCCAGGCCGCGGTTCCCGAGGCGGACAGCGTGAACGTCAGTCCGTCGCCATCGGACTTGGCGACCGGCGCTCCCTGCTTCATCCAGTGCTTGATCTGGATGTCGTCGAGTAAATGAACTTGCTTGCCCATGTTTGCGTCTCCCACCCCAGGCAAGGCCTCACCTGCGGCTATATTGGAGACACTCTACGCCGTTCCAGGACTGGTAGCTAGACCTAGAGAATCCGCCTAGCTACCAGCGTAGCTACCGGCAGATCACGCGCTTGGATGCGCTCTCGTGAGACGCTATGATCCAATAACTCATTGTCAGCAAAGGAGATTTAATACTTTGCTGACACGTCGTTGGAGGATGTGGGGCCACTGTTGATATTCCAGGTGGCGAGTTGCATGGTTCAGTGCTCCCGGGTGTAGGTGACGAAGGCGAAGGGCAGGCCGCTCGCTGCGACATGGCTTTCGCGCGCGGTGACTTTCCATTCGGGACCGAAGGACGGGGCGAAGGCATCGCCGTCGAAGTCCTGCGCGATCTCGGTGACCACGGCGGTGTCAGCCAGCGGCAGGGCCGCTGCGTAGATCTGGGCGCCGCCGATGACCCAGACGTCCGAGCCTGCGGGGCAAAGGGCGACCGCTTCCTGCAGCGAGCCGGCACGCGAGGCGCCATCGGCGTGCCACTGCCCATCGCGCGAGACGACGATGTTGAGTCTGCCGGGCAGAGGGCGGAACTTTGGCGGCAGCGAGTCCCAGGTCTTGCGACCCATGATCACCGGGTGGCCGAGCGTGGTGCGTTTGAAATGCGCCATGTCCTCTGGCAGGTGCCAGGGCAGGGCGTTGTCCTTGCCGATCACGCCGTTGGCGGCGCGCGCGAAGATGAGGTGCAGGCGGGTCGATGGCTGTGGCATGTGGCCTATTGTGACGCCGTCGGTGCGGGCGTCGCGGCCCGGGAGGGCCAGAGCACGCTGCCGATGGCCATCATCACGAAGGCGATCGCCACCCAGTCCTGCCAGTGCGGCACTTCACCCACGATGAAGGTCGCACTCAGGGTACCGACCAGAGGGATCGCCATCACGCTCATCGCGCTGGTGGCCGGCGGCAGGTCGCGCGCCATGCCAAACCAGATGAGTTGTGCCATGCCATAGTTGATCAGCACACCGTAGGCCAGGCTGAGCCACAGCGGCAGGGAAAACGAGCCGGGGCTGGGCACGGGTTCGAGTGCGAGGGCCAGCACCCACAGCACCAGGCTGCCCAGCAGCAGCATCCAGACGGTGACCACCATGGGCGACAGGGTGAGGTGGGCGCGGCGGAATTGCAGTGTGCCCACGCTCCAGCAGAAGGCTGCGCCCAGCATCCAGGCAATACCGGCCGGACGTCCGCTCAGGCGTTGCAGCTCGTGCCAGAGCAGCAACCCGATGGCGATGCCCGCGCACAGCACCGCCACCCGCACGCGCGGCGTGATGCGTTCGTTGAAGAAAGCCGCGCCGAGCAACACGGTGAAGATCGGCATGGTGAAGCCCAGGATGGCCGCGCGGCCGGAAGCGAGCTCCTGCACGCCGAAGATCGAGAGCGTGTGCCAGCCCAGCACGTTGGGCAGGCCCAGCCAGGCGATGGTGATCCACTCGGTGCGGCTGGGGCGCATGCGTTCGCCGCCACGGGCGACATAGGCGAACAGCCAGAGTGCGCCCAGCAGCATGGTGCTGGCGCGGAAGTACAGGGGGGTGAGCTCCTGCAGAGAGAGCTTCATCATGGGCCAGTTCACGCCCCACATGAGCGTGAGGGCGAGCAGCGCCCAGAGCTGGCGTCGGGTGATCACGCGGCGGTGCGGCGCTGGCTCAGACCGCCACCGGGGCCTTGATGGCGGGGTGATGCTGGTAGTCGAGGATTTCGAAGTCGTCGAGCTCGTAGTCGAAGATCGATGCCGGTCGCCGCTTGATGCGCAGAGTGGGGTAGGGGTGCGGTGCGCGTGAGAGCTGCGTCTCCACCTGTTCGTGGTGGTTGCTGTAGATGTGGCAATCGCCGCCGGTCCAGATGAACTCACCCACGTCGAGGTCGCACTGCTGCGCCAGCATGTGCGTGAGCAGGGCGTAACTGGCAATGTTGAACGGCACACCGAGAAAGATGTCGGCGCTGCGCTGGTACAGCTGGCAACTGAGCTTGCCGTCTGCCACATAGAACTGGAAGAAGGCGTGGCAGGGCATGAGCGCCATCTTGTCCAGGTCGGCCACGTTCCATGCGCTCACGATGATGCGGCGCGAGTCGGGGTTGGACTTGAGCTGCTTGACGACCTCGCTGATCTGGTCGATGTGCCGCCCATCGGGTGCGGGCCAGTTGCGCCACTGCACGCCGTACACCGGGCCGAGGTCGCCGTCCTCGCGCGCCCACTCGTCCCAGATCGTGCAGCCGCGTTCCTGCAGCCACTTCACGTTGCTGTCCCCGCGCAGGAACCACAGCAGCTCGACGATGATGGCCTTGGTGAACACCTTCTTGGTGGTCACCAGGGGAAAACCTTCCTTGAGGTCGAAACGCATCTGGTGGCCGAACACGCTGGTGGTGCCGGTGCCGGTGCGGTCGGTTTTCTGCACGCCCGTGGTGTACACGTGGCGCATGAAGTCTTCGTATTGCGAGCGGATGGGACGGTCGGTCATGGCGTGGCGGCAGAGAGGATGCCGGGCAAAGCGGGCGAGGGCGCGGTGATGCGCTCGTCGAAAGGATGGTGCTGCAGGGCGAAGATCTGCTGGATGCGCTTGATGTAGCCCTGTGTTTCAGGAAAGGGTGGCACGCCCCGGTAGCGGTCGACCGTGCCTTCGCCGGCGTTGTAGGCCGCGAGCACCAGCGGCACATTGCCCTTGAAGTAGGCCAGCAGCCACTGCAGGTAAGAGAGGCCGCCGCGGATGTTCTGCTCGGGGTCGAACGGCTTGCTCACCCGAAAGCGCGTGGCGGTGTCTGGAATCAGTTGCATCAGGCCTTGCGCGTTCTTGTCGGACAGGGCGTGCACGTTGAAGTTGGACTCGGCCTTGATCACCGCGAACGCCAGGCCGGGCTCGATGCCGAACTGCGGCGCGAGCTTGTAGACGATCTTCATGATGCGCTGCTGTTCCGGCGTGTTCACCAGCTCCCGATAGCGGGTGGTCAGCGATTGCTGCTCGGCGGCCTGTGCCACACGCTGCAGCTCGTTGCGCTCGGCCTGGAGCACGCAGTCGGGCTTGTCGGCCGGCACCCCCAGGCGCTTGACCATGTTTTCCGCGTGCGCGTCGCCCAGCAGAGCCGCGCGGGCGAACCAGTGCGCGGCATAGCCGTCGTTGCGGGGTATTCCGCTGCCGTTGGCGTACATCCAGCCCAGCTTGTAGGCGGAAAAGAGATCGCCGGCCATGGCAGCACGGCAATAGAGCGTGATGATGGCACCGGTGTCACTTGTCGCGCCATGGCCCTGTTCCAGCGCACGGGCCTGCTCGCGCAAGGCGTCGCGGTCTGCGGTCTCGGCGGCGTGTGCCGTTGCCGTGGCGCAGAGCGTCCACGCCAGCAGGCAGCAGAAAAGGAGGCGGACTTTCATGGACGGACGAGAACGCGGCCAGGGTTCATGATCTGTTGGGGGTCCAGCGCCTGTTTGATGGCGCGCATCAGGCCCAGCGCAACCGGGTCCTTGTAATGGGGCAGGTGGTCGGCTTTCAGGCTGCCGACGCCGTGCTCGGCGCTGATCGATCCATCGTATCGAGCCACCGCGTCGAACACCAGACCGTTGATGCGGCTCTCCTCCTCTTTGAGGAATTTTTTCGCATCTTCGCCGACCGGTGCCTGCACGTTGTAGTGCAGATTGCCATCACCCAGGTGGCCAAAATTCACCAATCGCACACCCGGGATCTCGCGCTGCAGCAAAGCGTCGGTTTCCGCACAGAAGGCCGGAATGCGCGACACCGGAATGCTGATGTCATGCTTGATATTGAGGCCTTCCTCGGCCTGCGCCAGGGGAATGCTCTCGCGGATGTGCCACAGCCCGTGCGCCTGCGCGAGGCTCTCGGCCACCACCGCATCGCTCACCAGGCCTTGTTCGAAGGCCGTCTCCAGCAGGCGTTCAAACTGCCCGCGTGCGTGGGCCTCGGACTCGTTGTCGCTGTTTTCCAGCAGCACGCAGTAGGGGCTGTCGGTCCACAGCGGCACACGCAGTGTGGGGCAGTGCCTGTCCACCAGGCTCAGCGCGAACTGGCCCATCACCTCGAAGCCGGTCAACCCGGCACCCAGGTTCTGGTGGGCCAGGCCCAGCAGACTCACGGCGGCGTCCAGTGTGGGAACCGCCGCCCAGGCCGTGAGCCGTGCGGCGGGCAGCGGATAGAGCTTGAGCGTGGCGGCGGTGATGACACCCAGCGTGCCTTCACTGCCGATGAACAGGTCGCGCAGGTCGTAGCCGGTGTTGTCCTTGCGCAGGCCGGTGAGCCCATGCCACACCTCGCCCTGCGCCGTCACCACCTCGAGGCCCAGGCACAGTTCGCGCGCATTGCCATAGCGCACCACCTGTGTGCCGCCGGCGTTGGTGGCGAGGTTGCCGCCGATCGTGCAACTGCCTTCGGCCGCCAGGCTCAAGGGAAGCAGAAAACCCGCTTTCTCCGCCGCTTCCTGCAGGTTCTGCAACACGCAGCCCGCCTCCACCGTCATGGTGAGGTTGGCGGGATCGATGGCCCGCACCGCGTTCAGCCGCGTGAGGCTGAGCACCACCTGCGTGCCCGATTCGTCCGGCACCGAGCCCACCACGAGCCCGGTGTTGCCGCCCTGCGGCACGATGGACGCCCCGGCCGCGGCGCAGGCACGCACCACGGCCGCCACTTCGGCCGTGCTGCCAGGGCGCACCACGGCCAGCGCCCGGCCCCGCGCGCGTTTGCGCCAGTCCTGCTCCCAGGCGGAGAGGTCTGCGCCGGGGTCGTCGTGCGTGAACACCTGGGCGGCGCCCACTGTCTCGCGCAACGCCTGCAAGAGTGCCGCGCTCATGGCTTGGCCACCCGGGACTCGGCCAGGGCCGTCGCCTGGGCCACGTCGGCGGCCACGGCTTCCTTGCCGGCTGCGCGCAGGCGCATGCGCACATGCAGGGCGCAGGCCAGGAAGAGGGCGATGCACAGCAGCACCTGGACGATGGCCAGCCACATCGACGTGCCGGATTCGCTGGTGGCACGCACCGCGCCCTCGGTGAAATACAGCCACACCAGCAGGCTGACCCAGCGGTAGGTGTACATGCGGTTCTTCAGGAGACCGGCCAGCGGCACGGTCAGCGGCAGCACCTTGATGGCCCACCACGATCCACCTTCGCGCAGTGGCGCCAGCCAGAGTTCCCAGGCCAGGCCGAGCACGATCAGCCCGATCAGGCTGCCGACGGCGAGCCAGCGTGTGCCGCGCACGGCGAAAGGCGTATCTAGGGCGCCGTCAGGCGAATCGGTCAGAGGCATGGGGGACAGGCGGGGAGGCGGGCGGAGGGCAGGTGGCATGATACCGGGATGACCCTGAAACAGCGGCTGAAGGCCCTTGAAACCCCGGCGCGTGCGCTGTGGCGTGACGCGCTGAACTTTCCGTGGCGCAATACGGCGCTCACGCTGCGCGAGCGCTTCCGCGAAGACCGACTGGGCATCACCGCCAGTTCGCTCACCTTCACCACGACCATTTCGCTGGTGCCGCTGTTCACCGTCGCCCTGGCCATCTTCAGCGCCTTCCCCATGTTCGACCGCATGCAGGTCACCTTGCAGCGATGGCTGGTGCAGAGCCTGGTGCCGCCGGACATTGCCAAGCAGGTCTTCAGCTACCTCAACCAGTTCGCGGGCAAGGCCGGGCAGATCGGCTGGGCCGGCGCGCTCGTGCTGCTGGTGACGGCGCTCGCCCTCATCCTGACCATCGACCGCAAGCTCAACGACATCTGGCGCGTGCGCCAGGCGCGCTCGCTCACCCAGAGGGTGCTGGTCTACTGGGCGGTGCTCACGCTCGGGCCCTTGCTGCTGGCCGGCAGCCTGACGGCCACTTCCTACGCGGTGACGGCCTCGCGCGGCATGGTGCCCAGCATGCCGGGCGGCGTGCGGTTCCTGCTGGATGCCGTGCAGTTCGCCCTGCTCACCGGCGGCATCGCGGCGCTCTATCGCTATGTCCCCAACACCCGGGTGCGCTGGGCCGATGCGGTGATCGGCGGCCTGTTCGTGTGGATCGGCCTGGAGCTGGCCAAGAAGGTGCTGGCCTGGTACCTGACGCAGGTGCCTACGTACTCGGTGGTCTACGGCACCTTTGCCACGGTGCCCATCCTGCTGATCTGGATCTATGTGGCCTGGGTGATCGTGCTGCTGGGGGCGGTGGTGGCCGCCTACCTGCCCAGCCTGCGGGCCGGTATCGCGCGCCGTGGCGACACGCCGGGCTGGACTTTCCAGCTCGCACTGGAGTTGCTCATCCAGTTGCAGGCCGCGCGGGAGACCTCGCCGAAGGGGCTGAGCCTGGAAGCGCTGGCGCAGGTGCTGCGCGTGGACGCGCTCCAGCTGGAAGAGCCCGTGGCCGTGATGGTGCGTCTGGACTGGCTGGGCCGGCTGGACGAGGAGGGCGAGCGCTACGTGCTGCTGATCGACCTGACCCGCACGCCCGTGGCGCCGCTGGTGGAACGGCTGCTGCTGGCGCACCAGCCGCACACCGCGCGCTTCTGGTCGGAAAGCCGCTGGATGGACATGTCGGTCGCGCAAGCCGTGGCGGGCACGGCCCAACAGTCCGCCGACGCGCCAGACGCCCAGGCCGGCCCCTCGATCGCATCCGGCTGAGCGCGCCGATCAGCTCGTGCTGAACGGCGCGCGCAAAAAGCCCCGGAACCGCGCCCGACCACCGCGCACCGGCGCTTCGGTGAGTTGGTAACCCGGAAAGCGCCGCAGGAAACGGCCGATGGCGATGCGCCCCTCCAGACGCGCCAGGCTCAGGCCCGCGCACTGGTGGATGCCGAAGCCGAACGCCAGGTGCTTGTTGCCTTCGCGCGCGAGGTTCAGCACCTCGGGGTCGGCGAACTGGGCCGGGTCTCGGTTGGCCGCGCCAATGCACAGGGTCACCAGCGTGCCGGCCGGCAGTTCGACGCCGCCAACGTGCGTGTCCTGCACCGCACGGCGGTTGCCGAGCTGGTTGGACGACTCGAAGCGCAGGAACTCGTCCACCGCACGGCCAAGCACCGCTTCCTCAGCGGCCTCGTCGCCCGCCGTGTCCTTCAGCGCTTTCTGCAGACTGGCCCGGGCCTCGGGAAATTCCTGCAGTGCGATCAGCCCGTTGCCGATCAGGTTCGTGGTGGTTTCGTGGCCGGCGTTGAGCAGGAAGATGCAGTTCTGCAGCAGCTCCACCTCGCTCAGCTGTTCGCCCTGTTCCTCGCCCTGGATCAGCCGCGTGAGCACATCGCGCTCGGGGTCACCAGGGCGCTGGCGGCGCGCCGCCACCAGCGTGCGCAGGTAGTCGGTCATCTCCGTCACGGCCTGGTTGCCGCCCGCCTGCTGCTGCGGCGTGAGGGTGGGTTCCAGCGCGCCGAGGATGGCGAGCGACCAGGCGCGCAGCGGGCCCCGGTCGCCGTGTGGCACGTCCAGCAGGTTGCCGATGATTTCCACCGGAATCGCGGAAGCGAAGTCCTCGATCAGATCGCCGCCGCCGCGCGCGTCCATCTCATCAAGCAGCTCGTCCACCAGCAACACGAGGCCGGGCTCCATGCCCGCGATGGCGCGGCGCGTGAGCGCGCCCATGATCAGGCGGCGCACGCGGGTGTGCAGCGGTGGGTCGTTGAAGACGAGGCTGGTGGTGTGGTGCTCGAACAGCGGCGAACCCGCGCCGTATTTGGGCGTGAACTCCACGTGCTTGTCGGAGCTGAAGGCCTGAGCGTCGCGGTACACCGCCATCAGGTCCGCGCAGCGGGTGAGGAACACCGAACCGTCGGGCATGCGGCGCACGGGCTGGCTCTCGCGCAGCGCGGCATACACGGGGTAGGGGTTGGCCAGGAAGTCGGCGGGCAGGGCGCGCAGGTCGAAGCTGGCGGCGATGTCCTGTGCGCGGGCCGCGCTCATGGGCGGCGTGATCGGGGGCGTGGCCACGGCGCGGTCAGCGGTTCAGGAAGTCGCGGATGGCGAACAGCGTGCCATCGGGCGTTTCCGTCATCTGGTGGTGGCCTACCGGCAGCGTGGTCGTGCTCACCGCCTTGCCGGCCGACCGGGCGGCCTGCATCAAGGCCTGCGCGGACTTCGGATGCGTCATCTGGTCCTGGCCGCCCAGCAGAAAGAGCACCGGGCAGGTGATCTTGCCGATGGCCGCCTCGCCGCCGGCGTAGCTGTCGCAGGCCACGAAGCCGCGGTGGAACACATTGACCTTGGCGTTGCTCCGAAGCACCCGCCGGCCCAGCGCCAGGCTCGAGCCATACACCCAGGTGCCCGGGCCCAGGGCAGACGGTGGCGCGGCCAGCGTGCTGCGGCTGAACACGTTCACCATCGCGAGCGCCTTCTCGGGGTCGTTGAGCGAGGCCTCGATCAACGCCGGTGACACCTTCATCGGGTAAGCCGTGCCCACCAGCACCAGGTGGCTCACGCGGTCCTTCAGGCGAGAAGCGGCTTCCAGCGCGATGAGCGATCCCCAGCTGTGGCCGACCAATGCGGCGCGCTGCACCCCCACCGCGTCGAGCAAGGCAGCCACGAAATCGGCCGCTGCTTCGACACTGGAGGGCGCCTCTCCCTCGCTCTTGCAATGGCCCGGCAGGTCCACCGCCAGCACGTTCCAGCCGTGGTGGGCCAGGTAGCGGCTCTGCAATATCCACACGCTGTGGTCGTTGACCACGCCGTGGATGAAGACCACTGTGGGCTTGGCGGCGTCGAAAGGCTTGCCGCCGGTGTAGCAGTAGGTGTTGGCGCCGTTGACGTGGAGGTACATGGTCAGACTCCTGTCTTCTCTGCCGCCTTGAGCGCGCGCTTGAGGTCGTCGATCAGGTCGTCCGGGTCTTCCAGGCCGATCGACAGCCGGATCGTGCCCGGGCCGATGCCACCGGCGGCGAGCGCTTCATCCGTCATGCGGAAGTGCGTGGTGCTGGCGGGATGGATCACCAGCGAGCGGCAGTCGCCCACGTTGGCCAGGTGGCTGAAGATCTTCAGCGCCTCGATGAAGGCCTTGCCCTGGGCGCGGCTGCCCTTGATGTCGAAGCTGAACACCGAGCCCGCGCCCCTCGCACCAAAGCGCAGCAGCTTGCCGGCCAGTGCGTGGCTGGGGTGGGTCTCCAGCAGCGGGTGGCCCACACGGCCCACCAGCGGGTGGCTGGCGAGGAACTGCACCACCTTCTCGGTGTTGCCCATGTGGCGCTCCATGCGCAGCGACAGCGTCTCGATGCCCTGCAGGATCAGCCAGGCGCTGTGCGGGCTCATGCAGGCGCCAAAGTCGCGCAGGCCCTCGCGGCGCGCGCGCAGCAGGAACGCGCCCACCGTGCTTTCCTCGCTGAACACCATGTTGTGGAAGCCTTCGTAGGCTTCGGTGAGCTCGGGGAATTTGCCGGACTTCTCCCAGTCGAAACTGCCCGCGTCCACCACCACGCCGCCGATCACGGTGCCGTGGCCGCTCAGGAATTTGGTGGCCGAGTGGTAGACGATGTCCGCGCCCAGTTCGAAAGGTTTGATGAGGTAGGGGGTCGTCAGGGTCGAGTCCACCAGCAGGGGGGCACCCGCCTCGTGGGCGATCTGCGAGACGGTGGGAATGTCCAGCACGTCCAGCCCGGGGTTGCCCACGGTCTCGCCGAAGAACAGCCTGGTGTTGGGCCGCACCGCGGCGCGCCAGCCATCGATGTCGCCGGGCTTGACGAACGTGGTCTCGATGCCGAAGCGCCGCATCGTGTAGTGCAGCAGGTTCTGGCTGCCCCCATAGAGTGCCGTGCTGGCCACGATGTGCGAGCCCGCGCCCATGAGCGTGGCCACCGCCAGGTGCAGCGCGGCCTGCCCGCTGGCGGTGGCGATGGCGCCGATGCCACCCTCCAGTGCCGCCATGCGCTGTTCGAAGACGGCGTTGGTCGGGTTGCTGATGCGGCTGTACACATGGCCAGCACGCTCCAGGTTGAACAGCGCCGCCGCGTGGTCGCTGGATTCGAAGACGAACGAGGTGGTGAGGTGGATGGGCACGGCGCGTGCGCCGGTGGCGGGATCGGGCGCGGCCCCCGCGTGCAGCGCGAGGGTGTCAAAGCCGGGGTCGGAATAGCCGGACATGATGTCTCCAGTGGGTGTCGGTCGTTCCCCGCTGCAGTGGCGCGCAGGGTGGTCTTGCCGGTTATTGTGGGCTATATTGTCAGCACCCCAGCCCCATGGGTGACACATCAGAATCGAGGAGCACAGCCATGAAAGTCAGCGACATCCTGCGCGTCAAGGGAGGCACGCTCTACACCGTCCAGCCCCAGGAATCCCTGGAGAGCGCCATCGCAACCATGTCTCAGTTCGACATCGGCTCACTGGCCGTGATCGAACATGGCGATCTCGTCGGCATGCTGACCTTCCGCGAGGTCATCCACACGCTGGCCGCCAACGGCGGTTCTTTGGGTGGCAGGACGGTGCGCAGCGTGATGGACGATCACCCCATGACCTGCACGCCCCAGACCGAGCTGGACCAGGTGCGCCCCATGATGCTGGAGCGCCACACCCGCTACATGCCCGTCATGGACAACAAGATGCTCATGGGCGTGATCAGCTTCTACGACGTGGCCAAGGCGGTGGTGGACAGCCAGAACTTCGAGAACAAGATGCTCAAGGCCTACATCCGCGACTGGCCCGAGGAAGAGTCGACCAAGAACGAGCCGAACTTTCCCTGATCGACCCCAGCTTTCCAATAGAAAACGCCCCGCAAGCCGGGGCGTTTTCGTTTCATCCTTCGCTCGCGTGGATGACCTCCCGCAGGCGCGGGTAGATCTGCTGGTTCCACTTGCGCCCGCTGAACACACCGTAGTGGCCGACGCCGGTCTGCACGTGGTGGGTCTTCATGTAGGGGCGCACGCTGCGGCAGAGGTCCTGCGCGGCCACGGTCTGGCCCACCGAGCAGATGTCGTCGCGTTCGCCCTCCACCGTCATGAGCGCGGTGCGGCGGATGGCGGCGGGGTTCACCGTGCGGCCGTTCCAGGTCAGTACGCCGCGCGGCAGGTCGTAGGTCTGGAACACCTTTTCCACCGTCTCCAGGTAGAACTCGGCCGGCAGGTCGTTCACGGCCAGGTATTCCTCGTAGAACGCCTGGATCACGCCAGCCTCTTCCGTGCGTCCGGCCGCCAGGTGGTCGTAGATGTTGCGGAAGGACTGCTTGTGTCGGTCCGGGTTCATGCTCATGAACGCGGTGAGCTGCACGAAGCCGGGGTACACGCGGCGCATCATGCCGGCGTGCGGGAAGGGCACGTGGCTGATCAGGTTCTTCTCGAACCAGTCAATCGGCTTGCTGGTGGCCAGCTTGTTCACCTCGGTCGGGTTGACGCGGCAATCCACCGGTCCGGCCATCAGTGTGAGGCTGCGTGGCTGGGCGGGGTTGTCGTCCTCGGCCATGATGGCCGTGGCCGCCAGCGCGGCCACGCAGGGCTGGCACACCGCCACCATGTGGGTGCCGGGCCCCACGGCCTCGGTGAAGCGGATCATGTAGGTGATGTAGTCGTCCAGCCCGAACGCACCGTGGCGCAGCGAGACATCGCGCGCGTTGTGCCAGTCGGTGATGTAGACGTCGTGGTCCTGCAGCAGGGTGCGCGCCGTTTCGCGCAGCAGCGTGGCGAAATGGCCTGAGAGCGGTGCCACCAGCAGCACCTTGGGCTGGGGTTCGGCGCCTTCCTTGCGGAAGTGCAGCAGGGTGCCAAAGGGCAGGGTGAGCGCCGCTTCCTCCACCACCGGGTATTCGCGTTCGCCCACTGTCACGCTGTGGATCTGGTAGGGAGGCCGCGTATGGGTCAGCCGCATGCGAGAGATGACATCGCAGGCCGCAGCCACCTTGCGCATCACGCTGCCTTCCGTTTCCCGCACCCAGAGCGCGGCGCTCAGGTGCTGGGCGGCCAGGCGCAAGGGCGAGATCAGGTCGGACTGGAGTTGGTAAGCCTGATACAGCATGTTTTTCTTTCCTGGGACAACGTGTCGTGGTGCAGGCAAGTTGCGGGCCAGCGGTGTCCCGCACCGGCCCGGTGCGAGGCTGGTGCACAGAGATGGCACAGCCCTTGCTCTGAGCGTGCTCCAAGAGGAGCACTTCCATGTCCAAAGCGGTACTCACGATCAGCAGCAAGAACTACGGTGCCTGGGCCCTGCGTGGCTGGTTGATGGCGCGCATGGCGAAGCTGGAGTTCACGGAAAACGTGATCTCGCCAGACGACCCCGCGATGAAGGCCGAGATGCTGCTGCTGTCCGCCTCCATGCGCGTGCCGGCGCTGGATCACGACGGGATCTATGTGTGGGACACGCTGGCGATTGGCGAATACCTGAATGAAATCAAGCCCAAGGCGGGCCTGTTGCCGGCGGATCGGGCGGCGAGGGCGCACTGCCGTGCCATCTGCGGCGAGATGCATTCGGGCTTTTCGGCCATGCGGTCGTCGCTGCCGATGAACATCAAGGCGTCGTTCCCGGGCTTCAAGCTGTGGTCGCGTGCGCAGACGGACATCGACCGCATCGAGGCGATCTGGAACGAGTGTCTGGAGACGTATGGCGGGCCCTATCTGTTCGGCGAGAAGCCGTGCATGGCGGATGCGATGTTCGCGCCGGTGGTGACGCGGTTCATCACCTATGAGGTGGCGATCAGCCCCGCCTGTGTGGCGTATTGCGACACGATCATGGCGCTGCCGGCGATGAAAGAGTGGGTGGCGGCTGCGGAGGCCGAACCTGACGACATCGACGAGCTGGACGCGGAGTTTTAGGCGCTGGCTGCGTTTCGCTCGTTGTACCTCGCGGGATCGGGCACCCGGGCGCTCTGCTCCGCGGCTGTCCCCCGCCGGCTGGTGCCGGCTCCTCCTTTTATGCCGCTGCGCAGAGCGCCCGGATGCCCGATCCGAGCGGACGTTGGCACTCCAGTGTTGGCGTACCTGTGTGCGGGCAGGGCTGAGACACCGGGTGGCCGGCGCAGCGGAATAAAAGGGGGAGGCGGCCTCCCGCCGCCGGAGGACATCCGCGGAGCCGGCCACCCGGTGGCTCAGCCCCGGAAGAATCCGACGCGAGAAAAACTCAAACCCAGGGCGTAGGCTTCGGAATCTCGCAGACCGGCTCCACATCAATCGACTTGAAATCGGCAGGCGAAACGATCTCCAGGTATTCCATGTCGGGCGAGTAGTCGAACAGATAGTGGCTGATGCCTGGGCGCTGGTGCACACAGTCGCCGGCTTCCACCAGGGTCTCCTTGTCCTCGTACATGAACCGCGCCCAGCCCTTGAGCATGATCACGATCTGGAAGTCAGCCTCGTGCCGGTGCCAGCCCGTGCCCTCCTCGGGCGGCATGTTCGCCTTCACCAGGTGCGCGATCACCTTGCCGTGCGTCGCCTGGGCAATCCCCAGGTCGCGGTACAGGAAGAAATCGCGCAGGCCACCACTCACATAGTCACCCTCACCTGCCTTGACATGGGAGAACAGCGTGGAGGTTCGATCAAGCATGGGACGCTCCTTTCTGGGGAATCGCAGCCATCAATCTGCTGCGCTGCAACATCAAGCATGAAGTGTTCCCATCGCCCCACGCCCGCCCCGGCGCCTGGCCGTCCCGATCCATGCACCAGACTGGCTCGCCGGCGCACCACCACGCCTCAGGGATAATCACGCCCTTATGAGCGGCAACACCTTCGGCACCCTGTTTTGCGTCACCAACTTCGGTGAATCCCACGGCCCGGCCATCGGCTGCGTCATCGACGGCTGCCCCCCGGGCATGGCACTCAGCGAGGCTGACATCCAGGCCGATCTGGACCGCCGCCGCCCCGGCACCAGCAAGTTCGTCACGCAGCGCAACGAACCCGACACGGTGGAGATCCTCAGCGGTGTCTACGAAGGCAAGACCACCGGCACCCCCATCGCCCTGCTCATCCGCAACACCGACCAGCGCAGCAAGGACTACGGCAACATCCTGCAGACCTTCCGCCCTGGCCACGCCGACTACACCTACTGGCAGAAATACGGCATCCGCGACCCGCGCGGTGGCGGCCGCAGCTCCGCGCGCCTCACCGCGCCCACCGTCGCCGCCGGTGCCGTTGCCAGGAAATGGCTCAAGGAGCGCTACGGCACCACCTTCCGCGGCCACATGACGCAGGTGGGTGAACTCGCCATTCCGTTCGAGAGCTGGGAACACGTGCCCCACAACCCCTTCTTCGCGCCTGTGGCCGACACCAGCGCCATCGAGGCCTACATGAACGAGCTGCGCAAGAGCGGCGATTCGTGCGGCGCGCGCCTGCGTGTCACCGCGCAGGGCATGCCGGTCGGTCTCGGCCAGCCGCTGTACGACCGGCTCGACGCCGACATCGCCTACGCCATGCTGGGCCTCAACGCCGTCAAGGGCGTGGAGATCGGTGCCGGCTTTGCCAGCGTGGCGCACCGGGGCAGCACCCATGGCGACAGCCTCACACCCGAAGGCTTCAAGGGCAACAACGCGGGCGGTGTGCTCGGTGGCATCAGCACCGGGCAAGACCTGGAGGTGCAGATCGCCATCAAGCCGACCAGCTCCATCCTGATTCCGCGCGAAACCATCGACACGGCGGGCCAGCCCACCGAAGTCATCACCAAGGGCCGCCACGACCCCTGCGTCGGCATCCGCGCCACGCCCATCGCCGAAGCCCTGCTCGCGCTGGTGGTGATGGACCACGCCCTGCTGCACCGCGCCCAGTGCGGCGACGTGCAACTGCCCACGCCCGATATCGCCGCCCAGTCGCGCGACGGCTGAGTCTTACTTGGCGACCGATCCGCCGCCGGATCAGACAGGCAAGCCGGGGGGATCGGCCCGCCAGCTCTTGCCTTTTGCCGCGCTCTCCGCGAGTTACTTCGCGCACATCGGCTTCTTCAATCCCTACCTGCCGCTCTGGCTCAAGGAGCTCGGCTTCGGGTTGATCGCCATCGCCGTGCTCACCTCGGTGCAGTCGGCCACGCGGTTGTTCACGCCCTACGTCTGGGGTTCGCTGAGCGACCGCACCGGCGAGCGCGTGCGGCTGCTGCGTTACGGCTCCAGCGCTGCGTTGCTGCTCTCGCTCGGCCTCTGGTTCGATGCGGGTGGGGTGATGCTCTTCATCGTGCTGCTGCTGATGTTCAGCCACACCAGCGGCATGATGCCCATGAGCGAAGCCGCGCTGGCGCACCTGGTCAGCCAGGGCGGCAGTTTCGATGCGAAGCGTTATGGCCGCGTCCGCCTGTGGGGCTCGCTGGGTTTTCTCGTCACCGTGATGGCGGCCGGTTTCTGGTTCGAGCGCTACGGGCTCGTGCACTTCCCGGCCTGGACGCTCGGCACACTGGCGGCGGTGGCCGTCAGCGCCTGGCTGTTGCCGGACTTTCGCGAACCCGCCCATGCCGCTGAAGCGAACCAGCCCGGCGTGTGGCCCGTGCTGCGCCAGCCGCCGGTGCGCTGGTTCTTCGCCGCCGTGTTCTTCCACGTGCTCGCGCACATCTTCATCTACATCTTCTTCTCGCTCTATCTGGATTCGCTCGGCTACAGCAAGACCGTCATCGGCCTGCTGTGGGCGCTGTCGGTGGTGATCGAGATCGGCTGGTTCTTCACCCAGGGCCGATGGCTGCCGCTGTTCTCGCTCTCAGGGTGGCTGGTGCTGGCGGCTGCGCTGATGAGTCTTCGCATGGGGCTCACCGCCGGGCTGCCGCTGGTGCTGCCGGTTCTGCTGCTCGCGCAGGCCTTGCACGCCATCACCTTCGCGGCGCACCACACCGTGTGCATCGCCATGCTCTCGCACCACTTCCCGGGCCGCCTGCGCGGGCGCGGCCAGGCGCTCTACACCGTGGTGGGTTACGGCCTGCCCGGCGTGGCCGGTGGCCTGGTGGGGGGCCTGTTGAGTTCGGCCTTCGGCCTGGCCAGCGTGTTCTGGCTCTCGTCGGCTTGCGCCGCCGTGGCCTGCCTGTGCGCGCTCAGGGCGCGGGCGTATCAGACAGCCAGCGCCGCAGCGGGTTGAAGCCGGTCACCAGCGCGGTGGCCACCAGCACCAGCGCACCGCCGACGAAGATGCTGGGCGACAGCGCCTCGCCCAGGAACAGGTGGCCCCAGGTCACACCGAAGATCGGAATGAGAAAGATCGGGCTGAGCGCGGCCACCGGCGTCACGTGGCGCACGATGCGCAGGTGCACCCAGTACGCCAGGCCCGAGGTGATCACACCCATCACCGCCACCGCTCCCAGCGCCACCGGCGTGAAGCTCGCCTGCGGCAGGCTCCACAGCGTGGTGGGCAGCAGCAGCACCATGGCCGCGAGGTGGATCGCCGCCGCGATCGCCAGTGGCGAGGTGCGCGTGGTGGCCCGCTTCATCAGCGGCGTGGCCAGGCCGAAGCAGGCCGCGCCCGCCACGCAGGCCAGCGCGGCCAGTATCGTGGTCGCGGTGGGCTGCACCGGGCCCAGCCGCACGATGAGGCCCACGCCCACCAGGCCGAGCAGGCAGCCCAGCAGCTTGCGGCGGGTGAGGGTGTCTTCCTTCATCCACGCGGCAGACAGCGTGCCGAAGAGCACCGCCGTGGTGTTGAGCAGCGCGCTGTAGCCCGAAGGCAGGTGCAGCCCGGCCCACGCGAACAGCATGAAAGGCGCCGCCACCGAGGTGGCGCCGAGCAGCAGCATCTCCTGCCATTGCTTCCAGGGCCAGCGCTCGCGCAGCGCCTTCATGATGAAGATCAGCGTGATGCTCGCCAGTGCCGCGCGCAGGCCGGCCACCACCCAGGGGCCCATGGCAGGTGCCGCGAGCCGTATGAACAGGAAGGAAGCGCCCCACAGGGCCGACAGGCCCACGATCTGCGCGAACTGGCGGGCCTGCACCGGGCCTCAGCCCGTTGCCGCGATCTTGCGCACCAGACCTTCGATGGCCAGCGTGTAGCCGTCGGTACCGAAACCCACCACGATGCCCGCCGCCGCCGGCGAGATGTACGAGTGGTGGCGGAAGGCTTCGCGCGCGTGCACGTTGGAGATGTGGATCTCGATCACCGGCAGCGGCTTCACACCACTGATGGCATCGAACAGCGCCACCGAGGTGTGGGTGAATGCGCCGGGGTTGAACACCACGCCGGCGATCTCGCCCGTCTTGTGGCGGCGGCCGGCTTCGTGAATCTTGTCGATCAGCGCGCCTTCGTGGTTGCTCTGGAAAGCCTCCAGCCCGAAACCCAGGCGCTGCGCCGTGGCAAGGGCCTGGGCTTCCACGTCGGCCAGGGTGGTGGCGCCGTACACGCCGGGCTCGCGTGTGCCCAGCAGGTTGAGGTTGGGGCCGTTGAGCAGCAGCAAGGTGGGCATGGAAATCTGTCTCTTTGGAATGGATGAACGGGGGTGGGCGACAGCTTAAACCAGCGGCACGGTGAGCTGCTTCACCACCGGCCTGGTGTCGGGCCGCACGCCGCGCCACCATTCGAACGCCTCGGCGGCCTGTTCCACCAGCATGCCCACGCCATCGGCCACGCGCGACACGCCCGCAGCCTGCGCCTGCTTCAGGAAGGGCGTGAGGCCTTTGCCGTAGACCATGTCGTAGGCCAGCGCGCCCGGGGCGAACAGACCGTCCGGCAGCGGCAGCGCCTCTTGCGAGAGGCCGGTGGAGGTGGCGTTGATGATCATGTCGAACGACAGGCCCACGAGCGTGTCGTAGCCGCCGGTCTGCAGCGGCACGTGGGCTGCGAAATCGTGCCGCAGCGCGTGCGCCTTCTCGGGTGTGCGGTTCGCCACCGCCAGCAGCGCGGGGCGTTCACCCGCGATCGGCAGCAGCGCGCCACGCGTGGCGCCGCCCGCGCCCAGCAGCAGCACCCGCTTGCCCGCCAGCGGGAAACCCAGGTTGCGCTGGATGTCGTTCACCAGACCCACGCCGTCGAAGTTGTCCGCAAGGATGCGGTCCGGCCCGTCGAACTTGAGGCAGTTCGCCGCCCCCGCCAGCCGGGCGCGTTCGCTCGGTTCGGTGGCGATCTGGAACGCCTGCAGCTTGAAGGGCAGGCTCACGTTCAGCCCGCGCCCGCCGCTCGCCCGGAAACCCAGCACCGTGTCGTCAAAGCCGTCCAGCGGGGTTTCGATGGCGGTGTAGCCGATGTCCTGCCCCGTGGCCTGGGCGAACAGGCTGTGGATCAGGGGCGATTTGCTGTGGCCAATGGGATGGCCAAGAACGGCGTAGCGGTCGGTCATGGGCAAGGCTGCTGGGGGGAAGGCGACATTGTCGCGCAAGCCCCTGGCGCGCCTGTGGGCTTGGGGCCAGGGCCTACCATGCCAGCCATGAACACACCCACCCCCCTCAAGATCGATTTCGTGTCCGACGTCTCCTGCCCGTGGTGCGCCGTGGGCCTGGGCGCGCTGGAGGAAGCCCTGCAGAAACTGCAGGGCAGCGTGTCCGCCGAACTGCATTTCCAGCCCTTCGAACTCAACCCGAAGATGGGCCCCGAAGGTCAGGACATTGGTGAACATCTCACAGAAAAATACGGCTCCACGCCCGAACAACAGGCGCAAATCCGCAACACCATCCGTGCGCGCGGCGCGGAAGTCGGCTTCGCCTTCAACCCCGAAGGCCGGGGCCGCATCTGGAACACCTTCGATGCTCACCGCCTGCTGCACTGGGCCGACGAAGAGGGCGCACCCGGCCAGCAACACGCGCTCAAGAAAGCGCTCATGGCCGCCTGCCACACCCGCAGCGAAGCCATGGGCCACCACGACGTGCTGCTCGCCTGCGTGCGCGAGGTCGGGTTGAACGAAGCCCGCGCGAGCAGCATCCTCGCCAGCGACGAGTTCGCGCAGGACGTGCGCGAACGCGAGGCGTTCTACCAGGGCCACGGCATCCGCTCGGTGCCCGCGGTCATCATCAACGACCGCCACCTCATCTCCGGCGGCCAGCCGGCCGAGGTGTTCGAGCAGGCGCTGCGGCAGATCGCCGCGGGCTGACCGCGCGCCTCACCCGGCGCAGGCCACCTGGCCCGAGCGCACCGCGTCCATCAGCGCATCCTCGTCGATCAGGCCACCGCGCGCGGTGTTCACCACCATCACGCCGCGCTTGCACAGCGCCAGCGTGTCCGCGTTCAGCAGGTGGCGGTTTTCTTCCTTGAGCGGGCCATGCAGCGAGATGGCGTCCGATTCGCGCCAGAGCGTCCCCAGGTCCACCAGCTCTACATCGGCGGGCACCTGCTTCGCATAGGGGCCGTACCCGATCACGCGCATGTCCAGCGCGCGCGCCATGCGCGCGAAACGCAGACCGATCGCACCCAGACCGATCAGGCACGATGGTGCGGCCCGCCAGCTCCACGCTCTTGTGCGTGGCCTTGTCCCAGAAGCCGGCGTGCATGCGCGCGTACATCTTCGGCACCGACTTCGCGCAGGCCCGCAGCAGGGCCAGCGCCTGTTCGGCCACCGCCGCGGCGTTGGCGTCCACGGCAGCGCGCACTTCCACGTTGCGCGCCTGTGATGGCCACCGGGTCGTGCTCCTTGCACAGCGCGGCAATGTCGTCCTCGGCCGCACGCTTGCGCAGACGCATTCCACACGCACATCAGCAGGCCTGGCGGCATTGCCAACAGGGGCTTTCGCAACTGCACGCTTGTTGAGCGCCCGCTTCGAGGTTAGACTTCAATTCGCTAATCAGAATGCAAATTCGCATAGCGAATTAAAAGATTTTCCATACTCAGCCCGGAACAGGAGACAAGAGATGTCTGGATTGCACCGTTTCTGCATGCTCGCCGCCGTCGTCGCGGCCACGTGGTCCCCGGCCCATGCGCAGGGCTTCCCTGGCAAGCCGGTTCGTCTGGTGGTGCCATTTCCTGCGGGGGGCTCCACCGACGTGGTCACCCGCGTGGTGGCCAAACGGCTGTCGGAGGACTGGGGCCAACCGGTGATCGTCGACAACCGTGCAGGCGCCGGCGGCACCATTGGCGTGAAAGAGGTGCTGCGTGCCCCGGCAGATGGCCATACGCTGCTGTTCACCCCCATGGGCGCGGTGTCCATCGCGCCGCTGCTTTACAAGGATGTGGGCTACAAGGCCAGCGACCTGGTGCCCGTGGCCGTGCTGTTTCGCGCACCCTTTTTCCTGATGGTGCCCACCACCTCGACTTTCAAGTCGGCGCAGGCGTTGCTGAGCGCCGGCAAGTCCGACCGTGCCCCCATGTACGGGTCGTCGGGCAACGGTGCGCTGTCCCATGTGCTGGGCGAGGCTCTGAACCAGGCCGCGGGCACGTCGTTCCAGCACGTGCCTTACAAGGGTGGTGCTCCGCTGCTGCAATCGTTGACGGTCGACGAAGCGCAGTGGGGTCTGTTGCAGGCCGCGGATGCCAGGAACCTGGTGGATGCGGGCAAGCTCAAGCCGCTCATCGCCCTTTCCGCACGCCGCGCACAACCCTGGCCGGAAGCACCCACCACGGAGGAGCTGGGCTTGAAGGGTTTGAACCTGCGCATGTGGAATGGTGTGTTCGCGCCGCCGGGCACGCCCGCCGACGTGGTGCAACAGCTCAACCGCAAGATCGTCGCGATCCTGGGCGAGCCGGGCGTCAAGGCCCGGCTGGACGCCATGGCGGTGGATGAGAAGGACGCGGACACCTCGCCCGAAGCGTTCCGCCAGCAGATTGCGCAGGAGGTTTCGGCCTTCACCAAGGTGCTGTCGACCACCCCGATCAAGGTGGACTGATGAGCCTCATGCAACCGGTTTTCCAGGGCTCGGTGGTGGCCATCGTCAGCATCGCCGTCCAGACCGACAACCCCGTGACGCGCGAGCACGTGAGCTACACGCCTCACATCGGCCGCACCTGTGCAAAAGACTTCGCCCGGCATGGCGCCCACGTGTTCGCCGTGGACAGCAGCGCCGATGCGCTGGCCAGGCTCAAGGCGGAAGTCGAGTCCGAAGGCGGCGCCATCACCGTGTGCAAGGCCGACCCGGCCGACCCCGAGGCGCTGGAAGCGGCCGCCCGCAGCTGCGCAGAACTGAACCTCCCCTTGCGCGCGTTGGTCAATGGCCACTTCGACACCGAACTGGCATCCATCGAAGACTCGTCGTATGCGTCGTGGGAGCGCGTGGTGCGCTTCGACCTGCTCGGCCCGGTGTTTGCCACCAAGGCTTTCCTGCCCCTTCTCAAGGGGGCGCAAGGCGCGGCGGTGGTGCACATCGGGTCGATCGACGGCACGCTGGGCAACCCGCAGATGCCGTCGTATTCCGCCGCGCGCGGCGGTCTGGTGCCGCTCACCCATGTCATGGCCGAAGAGTTCGCCCGCTTCGGCATCCGAACCAACTGCGTGGCGCGCGGAATGATGACCGAGCCCGGCGGCACGATGCCACCCATGTCCCTCGCCCTCATCGAGCACACGCCGATTCCGCGTCCCGCCTTTCCTGCCGAGGTCGCCAACGTGGTGCGCTTCCTGTGCAGCGAAGAAGCGTCCTATCTGAACGGTGTGGTGATTCCCGTCGACGGTGGTCGCACGGGCATCACGCCGGGTACGCGACCCAGGCGCTGAGAAATCCTTCCCAACAAACCCATCCCAGGAGCAACCATGCCATTTGTGAACCTCTCCCTCAAGGCCGTTGTGGCCGCCGCCGCACTGGCGCTCGCCACCGCTGCTGCGGCACAGGCCGATGTCTACCCGAACAAGCCGGTGCGCATCATCGTTCCCTTCCCGCCGGGCGGCGGCATCGACATCCTGATCCGCGCCGTGGGCAAGGAACTGTCCGACAAATGGAAGCAGCCGGTCGTGATCGACAACCGGGGTGGCGCGGCCACCTTCATCGGGGCGGAAGCGGTGGCCCGTGCCGCGCCCGATGGCTACACCCTGCTGGCCACCACCGACCCCACCTTCACCGCCAACCGCCATCTGTTCAGCAAGCTGCCCTATGACCCGGACAAGGACTTCGAGCCCGTCATCCAGATGGTCAAGGGCGACAACATCATCGTGGCGCACCCTTCGGTGCCGGTGACGGACCTCAAGGGCCTGGTGGCCGCCGCCCGCAAGAAGGAGAGCAACTTCAGCTTCGGCTCCTACGGCAACGGCACCCAGCCCCACCTGGCGTTCGGCACCTTGAACAAGCGCGAAGGCATCGAGATCCTGCATGTGCCCTACAAAGGCATCACGCCCGTGGTGACCGCCGTGCTCGCCAAGGAAGTGGACGTGAGCCTGGCCAGCGCCGGTGTGATGGGCGAGATGATCCGCAGCGAGCGCGTGCGGCCTCTGGCCATCACCGGTGCCAGGCGCATGCCCCAGTTCCCCAACGTGCCCACCACGGCAGAGCTGGGCTTTCCTTATCTGCAGTCGTCCATCTGGTACGGCGTGTTCGCGCCGGCCGGCACGCCGGCTGGCATCGTGAACAAGCTCAATGCGGAGATCGCCGCCATCCTCAAGGACGCCAGCTTCGCGGAACGGCAGATCCTGTCCAAGGGCATGACGCCCCTGGCCGGCAGCCCGCGGGACCTCGCCAATGCCATGCGTGAAGACAGCGCCGCGATCGGCGAGATGGTGAAGGCCGCCAATATCAAACCGGAGTGAAGCGGTCAGCGGCGCTGCGCCGTCAGCGCCGCCGACAGATCGACCGCCAGCTTCTTCAACTCGGCACCCACCACTTTCAGCCTGGCGTCGTTGAACACCTGGCTGATCCCGCCCGAGCTGAGCGCGAGCACGGTCCTGCCGTCGGCCGCTACCACCGGAACACCCACCGCATTGATCTGAGGATGCAGCGATGCCTTGTTCACCAGATAGCCCGTCAGTTCGTAGTCCTGCAGGGCTTTCATGATCCTGGGCTGCATCTCCTTGAAGCGCGTGGCGTCCAGCCGCTTGAGATCGGCCAGGGCCGCCTTTCGCTCCCCGGCGTCCAGGCCGGCCAGCCAGGCCCAGCCGGTGACGGACGTGAGCACCGGCACGCGCGAGCCCACACCCATGTCGCGAAGAATGATTTCAGAGCCCTGGCAGCGCTGCAGGTACACCATGCTCAAGCCATCCCGCGAACCGAGCGAGACCGCACCCCGGTGCCGGTCCGCAATGGCCTGCATGTCGTTGCGGGCGAGTTCGGCCAGAGGCGTCGAGGCAATGGCGGAATATCCCAGACTGAGCACCGGAATGCCGGGGCGCAGCTTGTCCTTGCGCTCCAGCTGCACCAGGTACCCCTCGGCGATCAGGGTGTGGCACAACCGCCAGACCGTGGCCTGTGCGAGCCCGGTCATGCGGGCGATTTCCGCGGTGCCCAGGCTGGGGTGCTCGGCACCGAAGCACCGCAGGATCTGCAGACCCCGTGCCAGTGCCGTCACGTACTGCCGGTCCTTGCCGGTGTCGGCGTCTTCCTCTTTCATCTTTTCTCCTTAAATCTGCAAGGCGAAATAATAAATTGCATAGCGAATCAAAGGATTCTTTTCCCATGTCAACACCCAAAACGATTGCATCGCCCCGCCCGGACACCGACGTGCTGGTGGTGGGGGCAGGCCCCGTGGGCCTGGCACTGGCCGGCGACCTGGGCTGGCGTGGCCACCGCTGCATGCTCATCGACAGCGGCGATGGCGTCATCGGTCAGCCCCGGATGGACCTGGTGGGCATTCGCACCATGGAATTCTGCCGCCGCTGGGGGCTCGTGGGCGATGTGGAAGCCGCGCCCTACAACCGCGACTACCCGCAGGACAACGTCTACCTCACCTCGCTCAACGGCTACGAGCTGGGTCGCCAGCCCATGCCGTCCATGCGCGAGAACCCGTATCCACCCGAGAGCCCGCAGCGGCGGGAGCGTTGCCCGCAGAACATGTTCGACCCCGTGCTGCAGAAGTTCGCCAAGGCGCAGGCCGGCGTCGACCTGCGCTACCAGCACCGCTTCCTGTCCTTCGAGCAGGACGACGAGGGCGTGACCTCCCGTCTGCTCAACCTGGCCAGCGGCGAAGAACTCACCGTGCGCTCGCATTTCCTGGTGGGCTGCGACGGAGGCAAGAGCACGGTGCGCGAGCAACTGGGCATTCCCATGCATGGCAAGGGCTTGCTCACGCACACCACCAACGTCATCTTCCGCTGCGCGACCTTCAACGCCTTGCACGACAAGCAGCCCGGTTACCGCTACATGTTCGTCGGGCCGGCGGGCACCTGGGCCACCATCGTGGCCATCAATGGGCGCGACCAGTGGCGCATGTCCATCATCGGCAGCGCGCAGGAGCGCCCCCGTTACACCGAAGACGAACTCAAGGCCTTCGCCTGCAAGGCGCTGGGCCGCGAATTCGATCCCGAGATCCTGAGCGTGCTGCGCTGGACGCGCGCCGAACTCGTGGCCGACCGCTACCACCAGGGTCGCGTGTTCATCGCCGGCGACGCTGCCCACCTCACATCACCCACCGGTGGCCTCGGCATGAACACCGGCATCGGTGACGCGGTCGACCTGTCCTGGAAGCTCGCCGCCTGCCTGCAAGGGTGGGGCGGCCAGGCCTTGCTCGATTCGTACGGCATCGAACGCAAGCCTGTGGCCGAGCGCATCACCCGCTTCTCCACCGGCAACCTGCAGACCATGAAGAAGGTGCCCAGCGCGGAGAAGGTGAACGAACCCGGGCCTGAGGGCGACGCCGCTCGCGCCGCCGTGGGCCATGCCCTCGGCGAAGGCCTCAAGCGCGAGTGGTTCTCTCAGAACATGCACCTGGGCAACCGGTACCACGGCTCACCCGTGTGCGTGTTCAACGAGAAAGAAGACCTCGCCCTCGTGGCCGCCGAGAACGAGGACGCGGTGAACTACCTGCCCACCACGCGGCCAGGCTGCCGCGCGCCGCATGCCTGGCTGGCCGATGGCCGATCCACCCTCGATCTGTTCGGCAAGTCGTTCGTGCTCCTCGTCAGCGGCACCGCACAGGAAGCCCGCGCCCTGAGCGAGGCCGCCCAAGACCGTGGCCTGCCCATGGACGTGGTCGAACTCACCGACCCCGCCATCCGCGCGCTCTATGCAAAAAAATTCGTGCTCGTGCGGCCCGATGGCCACGTGGCGTGGCGCGCCGACCACCTGCCCGACGACATGGGCAACCTGCTCGACACCGTCACCGGCAGCCTGGTGAACTTTGACGTTGCCGACGACCTGCCCGCGCTCTACGCCCGGCTCGACCGCGTGCGCATGAAGAACGGCTGGGCCAAGCCCACGCCGTCCCTCTACCCGGAACCCAGGCAGAACTTCGTGCCCGCCCATTGGCGCTACGCGGATGCCCGCGCGGCCTTGCACGCTGCGGGTCGCCTCGTGGGCACCGAGTGGGCCGAGCGGCGCAACCTCATCATGGCCAACCCCATTCCCGGCAACGACTACGCCACGGTGCGCACGCTGGTCGGTGCGTACCAGATGGTCAAGGCGGGCGAGACGGCGCGCAGCCACCGGCATTCGCCCAACGCGATGCGGGTGGTGCTGGAAGCCGGGCAAGGCACTTACACCATCGTCGACGGCGTGAAGGTGCCCATGCTGCCGGGCGATGTGCTGCTCACGCCGAACATGTGCTACCACGGCCATTCGAACGAGAGCGATGCCGAAGCCTACTGGGTGGACTTTCTCGATGCGCCGCTGGTGCAGCACCTCGGCCCCATGTTCTTCGAGCTGCACCCCGACACCCTGGAGCGCGCCGACACGGTGGACCCTGCCTCGCCCATGCGCTTCGCCTACGCCGACTACCTGCCCCGGCTGCTCGCCGCGGCGCCGGTGGCACCGGGCGTGCGCACGCTCGAACTCGGGCCGCCCCGCCTCGACACCTTCGACCGCACCGTCATCCGGATCGATGCCGATGCCCACTGGCATTGCCCGCGCGACACCGTCAATCGCATCTTCACCGTCATCGAAGGGCAGGGCCATTCGGTGGTAAACGGTGAGCGCTTCGAATGGAAGCGCGGCGACATGCTCGCCGCGCCCAGCTGGTACGTGCATGAACACCACGCCACGCACGACACGGTGCTGTTGCAGGTGTCCGACGCGCCACTGCTGCACATGCTGAACTGGCACCGCACCGGTGCCGCCTGACAAGGAAACCAACCATGAAGATTGCCGTTTTTGATGACCACCGTGTCGGCGTGGTGGAAGACACCCAGGTGTTCGACGTGACCGCCGCGCTCCCTGAATGGCTGCAGGCCCTGCCCAGCCAGCGCATCAACTGGCTCATCGCCCATTGGGACGCCGTGCGCGTGCCCGTGCAGAAGGCCCGCCACCTCGCGACGCCCCTGGCGTTGGCCAGTGTCAGGCTGCTGCCGCCCAGCCCCGCGCCCGCGCACGTGTTCGCCGCGCCTGCCAACTACCGAAAGCACATTGGCGAGCTCGGTGACCGCGCCGTGGCCAAGGCCGGCCGCAGCGCGCGCGAGCAGGGCTTCTTCCTCAAGGCGCCGGGCTCGCTCGTGGGCGCGGGCGACGCCATGCTGCTGCCGCGCGGCTCCACCCGCCGCTTCGACCACGAGAGCGAGCTCGCGGTCATCGTCGGCAAGGCAGGGCGCAACATCCCCCGCGAAAAAGCCATGGAGCACGTGTTCGGCTACGCCTGCCTCATCGACGCCACCATGCGCATCGAACCCGGCGTGGCCGAGGAAGAGCGCTCCATGAGGAAGTCCTTTGAATCGTTCACACCGCTCGGCCCCTACCTCGTGACGGCAGACGAAGTGCCCAACCCCGGCGCGCTGCAGAACCGGCTGTGGGTCAATGGCGATGTGCGGCAGCAGGCCAACACCGCCGACATGATCGTGGACATCCCGGAACTGATCGAACTCATTTCCTCCGTGCTGCCCATCGCGCCAGGCGACGTCATTGCCACCGGCACGCCAGAAGGCGTGGGTCCATTCCAGGCCGGCGACCGGGTGAAGATCGAGATCGAGTCCGTGGGCGGCATGGAGCTGCCCGTGCGCGAGCACAGCCATCGCTCGCCCAGGCCGTACTGAAAATCAGGCGCTGTCAATCAGGCGCTGTCGATCAGCGCCCGCCCCAGCAACCGGCCACGGCCGGTCAGTGCATGGCCAATGCCCAGCAGGTGGGCGGCGCCCCGCGCGGCGGCGGGTGTGCTGGAAACCACGGGCAGGCCCAGCAGGTCCTCCAGCCGTGGCGTCAGCTCCAGCGTCTTCAACCCGCCGCAAGACAGCAGCAGGCCCTGCACGTCCGCGGGCGCTGCCTCCACCACACGCCGCGCCAACGCCACCAAGTCTTCCGCGCCGGTCTCGCGCGGCGCGTCGAACCGCTCCAGGCCCAGCCCCTGCAGGGCGCTCACGGTGAACCCCGCATCACCCAGAAACCGGCTCAGGCACTGGTTCACCTCGTCCGAATACGCGGTGCACACCGCCACCCGCTCGATGCCCAGTTCGCGCAAACCCGCCATGCTGGCCGAATTCATCGAACCCACGGGCAGGCCGGTGGCTTGCCGCACCGCGTCCAGCAAGGCGTCATGCGCGGCGAGACCGCGGTGGAAGGTGAGCGAAGCGCCCATCACCATCACGGCGCCGACGCCCTGCGCCGCCAGGCGTGCCGCGGTCGGCACGATGTTCTGCCACGCTGCCTCATAGCCTTCTGGCGTGAGCGCGGTCACCCCCACGCCTTCGGCCACGAACGCGATCTCCGGGTACATGGCCGACACTTCGGCGGGCACCTGTGAGCCCGCGCGCGGCACCACCAGACCGATGCGCGGCCGGGGCATGGCGTCACTTCTCATCCAGCGAGGCGCCCGATTCCTTGGCGATGGCTTCCCACCGTGGAAGCTCCGCCCTGATCTGGCGCGCCACCGTATCGGGTGGCACATATTCCACGACAGCGCCGGTGTCCAGCATCTCCTTGCGCAACTCGCTGGACGCCAGCGCCGCCTTCAACGCATCGCTCAGCCGTTGCGCCACCGCCGGCGCGATGCCGGCCGGTGCCACGATGAAGCTGCTGGAATACGCGTCGAAGCCGGGGAAGTCGTTCGCGATCGGCGGCCAGCTGGGCGTGCCCGCAGCCTGCATCGGCCGTGTGACCGCAATGGCCTTGAGTGCACCCGCCTTCACCTGAGGCTCCGCCGCCGTCGAACTGATCATCGCGATCTGCACCCGGCCCGTGACCAGGTCTTGCATGAGCGGCCCTGCACCCCGGTAGGGCACATGCGTGGCACGCGCCCCGGTGTGCTTGCCCAGCTGCTCCATCACCAGGTGCTGCGGCGTGCCCACCCCGGGCGAACCGTAGCTGTACTCCCCCGGCTTCTGTTTGATGGCCGCCACCAACTCCTTCAGGTTGCTCGCCGGCACCGATGGGTGGGCCACCAGCACCAGCTGCGACCACGAAACGCCCCCGATCGGCACGAACGCGCTCAGCGTGTCGTACGGCAGTTTCTTGTAGACCGCAGGGGCGATCAGCATCGAGGTGCCGCTGAAGAACAGCGTGTAGCCGTCCGGCTTCGCCTGCGCCGCCAGGGCAGCGCCCATCGTGGTGCCCGCGCCCGGCTTGTTCTCGACCACCACGGATTGCCCCAGCAGCGTGGACATGCGCGCTGCCACCAGCCGCGCCCCCGTGTCCAGCCCGCCGCCAGGTGCGATGCCCACGATCATGCGGATCGGACGGTTCGGAAAATTGGGCTCGGCTGGCGTGTCATTGGCATGGGCCGAGAGCGAAGCCAGGCCGATGGCCAGGGCCAGAAAACGTCTCATTGCACGGTCTCCTATGTAAATTCGCATAGCGAATTAATATTCTTCTAAGCGAATATCATAGTCCGACCAAGCGAAATGCGATAGGGCGTGAACGCGGTGCTTCGATGCGTGCGCCTGCGTGCGCCTCAGCGCACCGCCGTGAGCAACCGGTCCACCGACCACCGCCCCGCGCCGCGACCCAGCAGGTACAGCAGCGGCACCGCCCACGTGAGGTGCGTGGGCCAGGCCGACGGGTACACCAGGAACTGGATCACCGCCGTCATGCCCAGCAGCGCGGCGGCCGACAGGCGCGTGGCCAGCCCCAGCACCAGCAGCATGGGGAACAGGTGTTCGGCGAAGGTCGCGGCGTAGGCCGCCCATTCGGGGGGAATCAGCGGCAGCGCATAGTCTTCCCGGAACAGCAGGAAGGTGGTGTCCGTCAGCGTGAGCCAGCCTTCCACCTTGGTGCGGCCCGAGATCCAGAAGATCGCGCCGATGCCGATGCGGCTCGCCAGCGCAATGAGGTCGTGCGAAATCCATCGCTCCAGCTTGTTGCTGAGCGGGTGGGTTGCGTGTGGTGCTTCTGCCATCGTGTTCATGGTGCGATCGCCGTGAAGGCGCCCTGTGACATCAAGATGCCCAGCGTGGCCGCGAGGTCCACACCGGGTTCGGCGGCCATTGCGCAGGCCGTGGCGTCGGTGATCGGCAGGCCGCGTGCGCAGGCATCCAGCAGCGCGCAGGCACCCAGGCCGATCTCCTGAAACTGCACCGCATCACCAGGCCGCGTGAGCAGCGTGTGCTGCCCGCGCCAGTGCGGCGGGTTGGGGTCGGGCCATGCCTCGCGCGCGGCGCGCCAGAGGCTGAACACCGGCCAGTCCACGCAGGCGTGCCACCGCGCGGCGGGGTGCGGCACCAGCCTGGTGTGGGGCAGGGCGGTGGCGTCCAGCGTGGCGAGTGCGGCGGGTTCCAGCGCGGGGGCATCGGCGGCGGTGTGGCACTGGTTCCACAGCGCGTCCAGCCGCGCCACCTCGGGCAGCCACGGCAACTCGCCAGTGGGCAGGGTGCCCGCCAGATGTTCAGCAAAACCCGCGCCGTAAGCGGCCATGCAGCCGCTCTGCGGCGGGTGCTCGCGCGCATAGGCCAAGGCCACCGCGGCCAGCCACTCGTCACCGGTGAGCCGGTGCACGGCGGGGTACAGCGCCAGCAGGCTGTCCAAACAGCCCTTGAGCACGGTGTTGCGGTAGACCGCGAACCCCGGTTGCCTGGCCCAGGTGGACGCGGGCGCTGCATCCCCGGCCCACAGATCGCGCCAGAACGCGTGCTGGAATTCGGCGTGGTTCATGCCGGCACCTCCGCGCAGCGGGCCAGCAGCGCATGCGCGCGGTTGCGCTCGGCCATCAGCACATCGAACGCGGGCACGTTGCTGTCGCGTTCGATGAGCGTCGGGCGTGGGCCAATGCGCTCGATCAGCCGCTCGTACAAACGCCACACCGCTTCCGCCACCGGCGCGTCGTGCCCGTCGATCAACAGGCCGTCGCCCAGCGCCGGGTCTTCGTGGTGGCCGGCCAGGTGAATCTCCATCACCGCATCGGCGGGCATGCGGTCCAGCATGTCCAGCGCGTCTGTGCCGACGTTGTGCGCCGACACGAACACGTTGTTCACGTCCACCAGCAGGCCGCAGCCGGTGCGCCGCACCAGCTCCTGCAGAAAGTCCGGCTCGTCCCAGTCGTGACCCTGCAGGTGCAGGTAGTGCGACGGGTTTTCGATCGCGATGCGACGGCCCAGCGCGTTCTGCACCCGGTCGATGTTCGCGGCGGTGTGCCGCAAGGCTTCGTGCGTGCGCAGGAACGGGAGCAGGTCGGGTGCGTAGTGCGCGCCCAGCCGGCTCCACGCCAGGTGCTCCGACACGATCACCGGCTGCAGCCGCCGCACCAGCGCCGCCAGCCGCGCCAGGTGCGCGCCATCGGGCGGCTCATGGCCCACCAGCGAGAGCGACACCCCGTGCAGCGCCACCGGGTGGTGGGCGCGCACCGCTTCCAGCCACGCCAGGCGGGGGCCGCCGTCCACCAGGTGGTTTTCGGCATGCACCTCGAACCACAGCCCCGCCGCGCGTGCACGGCAGGCCGCTTCCGCGTGTTCGGGTTTGAGACCGAGGCCCGCGCTCACGTCCATGCCGCGTTCAGCCCTTGACCGGTTGCAGCGAGCCCATGCCCGTCGGCGTCTTGATGCTCACGCAGGTGCCGGCCGGCACGTACTTCCAGGCGTTGCCCTGGTAGTCCATCTTCGAGGTGCCCGCGCACGTGGTACCGGGGCCGGCGGCGCAATCGTTCTTGCCCGCCATGGACACGCCATAGCAGCGCTCTTTCGCGCCAGCGGCGGCTTTCGTGTCCGGCATGTTGGACTGGGCCAGCGCGGCACCGGTGGTGAGGGCGGCCAGTGCGGCCAGGGTCAGGGTGAGTTGCGAGGTCTTCATGAAAGGCTCCTTGATGGTTTGGCCGCACCGACCGATCGATGAGGTCCGATGGCTAGTTCGCCGAAAAACTTTCAACGGTTACAGCGCCGCCGCACAATTCATCGAATTTCTTTTTTCGCCCCGCTGTAACCTTTTGGCGCCATGACACGAATAGACCCCGTGACCGCGACAGAAAACGAACTGCATGGCCTTTTCGTGGCGGGGCTGGACGGCGATGGCGCCGCCTACCACCGCTTTCTGCAGCGCCTGGCGGCGTTGCTGCGCGGCTATTTCCGCCGCCGCCTGCAACAGCTGCCCGACGAAGTGGAAGACCTCGTGCAAGAAACCCTCATGGCCGTGCACACGCAACGGCAAACCTACCGCCGGGGCGAACCCCTCACCGCCTGGGTGCACGCGCTGGCGCGCTACAAGCTGGTGGACCTGTGGCGCCGCCGCGCCCGCCACGAAGCCCTGAACGACCCGCTGGACGACGAGCTCGAACTCTTCGCCCAGCCCGACAGCGAAACCGGTGAAGCCCGGCGAGACCTCGGCCACATGCTCGCCCAGCTGCCCGACCACCAGCGCCTGCCCATCCAGCACACCAAGCTGGAAGGCCTCTCGGTGGCGGAGGCGGCGCAACTCACGGGCATGAGCGAATCCGCCATCAAGGTGGGCGTGCACCGGGGCCTGAAAGCCCTGGCGCGCCAATGGAAAGGACTGGCATGAAAACCGACGAACTGATGCAACTGCTGGCCACCGACGCCGCACCGGTGCCCCGCCACGCCGGCGAACGCCGCTTCGCCATCGCTCTGTTGGCGGGGCTGGTGCTCGCCTTCGCGTGGGTGAGCCTGGAATACGGCCTGCGCAAAGACCTGGGCAGCGTGTGGGCCACGCCCGCCTTCGCCCTCAAGCTCGCCATGCCCCTGGCCGTGGCCGCCAGCGGGCTGGCCGCCGTGTTCCAGCTCGCCCACCCCGGCGGGCGCATGCGCGGCTGGGTGTGGGGCCTGTGGCTGCCCGTGGCCCTGCTGTGGGCCTGGGCCGCACTCGTGCTGGCGCAGGCCGAACCCGGCACGCGCGCCGCGCTGGTGCTGGGCAGCACCTGGCGCACCTGCGTGTTCAACGTCATCGCCACCTCGTTGCCCGTGGGCGTGGCCCTGTTCTGGGCGCTGCGCGGCCTGGCACCCACGCGGCCCGCGCTCACCGGCGCCGTGGCGGGCTGGCTCGCCGGTGCCTTGGGCGCCACCGTGTACGCCCTGCATTGCCCCGAGATGCAGGCACCATTTCTGGCCGTGTGGTACGTGCTCGGCATGGCGGCCTGCGCGGCCATCGGGGCGCTCGCGGGGCGGCACTGGTTGCGCTGGTGAGCGCGGCCAGCGCCAAGCGCTTCAACTTCAAGCCTGCCGCTCGCTCGCCTCTTGCGCCGCGCAGGTGTACAGGCGCGTCGTCGTCTGCGAAAGCGCCTCCATCAAACGCCACAACTCCGTGTTGAGCGCCCGCTTCAGCGTGGCGAACCCCGCCAGCCGTGTCACGAATTCGAGCCGATCCGCCTCGTCCTCGGGCACGAGGAAGTTGTCCAGCGCCAAGTGCGCGTCCAGCGCGTTGAACAGCTGGCGTACCTCGTCTGTGGCCTGGCAGGCGAGGGTGAGGATGTGTGGAGAGAGTGAGGTGGAGGAGGGGGTGGAGGTGTTGCCGGTCTTCGATTTGGCCATCTGCAAATGCTCCGGATGGGTGGAAAGCAATACGCGGAAAAGAACCTTAAATGAGTAGCAAATTCCGTGGATGCAAATGTAGCACTTTGGGACTCTCGCAAGGTGTCTGCAAAACCTACTCCACCCAAAAAGAAGCCCGCCAAAGGTGACCTGCGAGGAACCCTTGCGTGGCATGTCCGCACGCTTCGCGTTGCCAAAGGCTGGTCCCAGGAAGCGCTCGCGCATGAATGCGGTCTGGACAGAACTTATGTGTCTGCCATCGAGCGAAGCCTCTGGAATGTGGCGCTTTCAAACATCGAGCGCTTGGCGAAGGCGCTTGATGTGGAGCCTTGGGAGCTGATCAAGCCGGTGACGTGACTACTATGGAGCGGCTGCCGACGGCCGTCGCGGCAGCCTTACTGCTCGGTGTCTGCCAAGTTGCGGTCGTTGACCTAGCGCCGTCTCGCCTGCTTAAGGACCGTTCATGGATGTGCAGCTAACCTCGCGAGCGTCTAGGCCTATTTGGGAAGTTCGAACGACCGCTTCCTCCATCACGAACCGATACTCTCGACTCATAGCCGTCGTTGGAGGTTTCCAGCTGAGCGGCAGTCTCGCGGCGTGAATAGGTTTAGAAGCGGGAAACGGAGAAGCGCTTAGCGAGCTATCGAAGGAGTCGCGCTCGCTAGTCGTTCAGAAGATGGAGCTGTGCTGCGCGAAAATGTTGGCCATGACTTTCGCTTTAGTAGTGGCCAACGCTGATCAAATCATCCAAGTCAGTGACCGGCGCCTCACAGGGTGGGACGGCTCTGTGTTGACGGAGGCATCAGGCAAGGCCGGGCACCTGCTGTGCGACGACGCGTCAGTTCTGTACTGCTTCACCGGCCTCGCCACAATTCGCGGATTCAATACTTCCACCTGGTTGATGGAAGCGTTGCAGGCAGCTTCTAAGAAGAATGCGCGATTCCGTGAGCTTATCGAACACTTCGCTGAGCTAGCGACGGAGGATTTCAATTCGAATCCAGATGTACTTTCTGCGCACGTCAAGCATCGGAGACTAACCGTGATGCTGTGCGGGTACACCGCAAACGCGCACATCGTTAGCGCGTTGATCTCAAACTTTCAGGATTTCGTCAATTTCATTGACCATCCTTTTGCACAGCCGAAGTTCACTGTTTACTGTGAGCAGAGCAGAACTCCGGCTTCTGACAACCCAACAATGATCCAGGCGGTAGGTGCGTTCAATGCTATGACTGACTTGGACGAGAGGGAATTGCGCGTGCTGCTTGAGAGACGGGTTTCCCATTCTGCGATCCGGGCAAAAGCCGCTGCTATTGTGGGTGATATTTCGGACCGGCATCGCTCTGGCGGGACTGTAGGAAAGCGACTCAACACGGGCAGGATCGACTACCTTTCGCCATTCTCTGCACACGCAGGCTACGAGAGCGATATCGTTGAACAGGAAATGCCAATGCTAGACATGGTTGACGCACGGACGGGAGGCACTGGCCTGCTGATTGGCCAAATCCAACTATCTACGGACGTGCCCGTGGTGTACCCAGTGGTGCATCGTAACGCACCGTGTCCATGCGGGAGCGGTGAGAAATACAGGTTCTGCCACCGGGCTTATAGGCAGTAACTTGCAAATGAGCTGTCTGCCACTACATGCGGCTGGTAGAAGCCGCATGACAACAATAGGTATTTGATCGTTCTTCCGGAGACGATCGCGTTCGGACCATACACCGCTGAATAACATGCCTTAACCGATAGCCGCGGGGCCGGTGCCGGCGGCCATCGCCGCCCACCCCGCAGCCTCTAATAGCCATCAAGTTAGGAGCGGCGACCAGCACATACCGGGTTGATCGATCTCAAGCCTTCACGATCACAACATCCGCCACAGGCCGAGCAATACAAGGCAGGCAATACCCCTCATCCTTCTCATCCGCACTCAACCCAGGCCAAGGAATGTCGTACCGCACCCGCCCCTCCAGCAACCGACCCAAGCACGTACGACAAGTCCCATTGCGACAAGACACCGGCCACGCAATTCCCACGCGCGTCATCGCCGCAAACAAACTCGTTTCGCTGTCGGCCTCGGCTTCAGCCGCTTGCCCGTCAACCCGGATACGGAAGGTCTTCATTCGCGTTGGAGATGGGATGGAGTCGGCTTAGACTTTTCGCATGACTCTCGAATATTGGAAGTATGACGCGGGCACCGATTCCGTCGCCTCCCTGGTGATCCCCGGGGCGCTGGGCCGCGCGCGCACCTTTGACCTGGATGCCACCCTGCTGGTGCATGTGCTGCCGGAAGCCGTTGGGGGCTTCCTTGAGCTGACGGTGGAGGTGGACGGCAAGCGCTTGTGGGCGCGCCGCATACCGAGCCACAACCCGGGCGAGACGGATGGCCTGGAATACCACTGCCGCCTGACGGTGGAGGCCGATGAAGATTGCCGCGTGCGCGCCAAGGCGAACTGCAAGGGGGCGCGGGTGCGTTCGCTGGTGGTGGAGGCTCGGGAGACGGCTTATTAGTTATGCCACCTGATTTCGACTCCGGTGAGGGGCCGAAAATTCACAGACCATCATGGAGCTCCGCGTTTTGCAATCAATGAGGATTGACACAATGCACGCTTGTGCAATGCGGTTCAACTCTGAGGCGATGTCGACGATGATCCAACCAAGCTGTAAGTCTGTCCTGAGTGCGATGAAGTCGTTGTTTCTGATATGCATGCTGATTGCACTGGCGGGTTGCACACACTTTGATCATGGGGCGCTCGATGCGGACGAAGAGGGCTTCGCCGAGCATCACACGGCGCTTGCAGCAAACTCTCGTGAAGCGCGTTGGGGACGATTCGAGGGCCGCGTTGTCACTGAGTGGTTGAGGGATGGTCGCTTCATGAAATTGGAGGAGCCCTTTACTTTTGTTGAGGTGGATGGTCGTCGATGGACGGCCCCGAAAGGAGCTCGCGTAAATGGTGCGTCGATTCCCAGGATAGCTTGGTCTTTGGTGGGTAGCCCTTTTGACGGTTTGTATCGAGAGGCTTCAGTAGTTCATGACGTGGCATGTGATCCTGAACATCAGTACCTGGGGGCCACGTGGCAACAAGCCCACCTGATGTTTTATCGCGCAATGCGAGCAAGAGGAGTGGACATCGAAACGGCAAAATCGTTTTATGCCGCCGTCTATCACTTCGGCCCCCGGTGGGAAGAGGTGACTCAGATCAAGGGACTGTATGACTTTCAAGTTGACCAGCTTGTTGATCTGGCCAAGTCGGCGAATCCTGATGGTCGCGTCATTTCAGGAAGCGAACAGCTGCTTGCATCGGTTGATCGGACGACCATCGAATCAACGCGCTCTTTTGAACGGCCAAGGTGGCGCCAAAACGTAGAAGATGATCCGGCTCAACGCGAGTACGAGAGTGCGATACAGGAGCTTGTCAAGCCTCCCAGCCAACGCCCGTCGATGTATCCAAAACCTCCCGGCGACCTGAAGGTCTTTATTCGAGTTGCAACGCCAAGAACACTCACCACCGAGAGTCAGTTGGAGCAATTGGTTGGAGAGATTAAGGCGTTGAATCTCAACTTGGAAGAAATACGGAGGTTTCGACCCAAAGAGTGACGCCTTGATATCGAGCTAGAGCTCGCCCGCAACCACGCGAGTTGCTTCCGCAGATGCCGCGATCTTTGTTCTCACACAGTGTTACGGCCTTCCCGCGCTGTGCGTAGTACGGTGGCGTGTTCAGGAGGTTTGCAATCGCTCATCTGCAAGGCCCGCGTTTCCCGGGCCTCCGTTCTTTCTTTGCCGCATTTTTTGCGGGCACTCTGGGGCGCTGCGGTGGCCGGGTGCCTCTGGCCGCGCCTTGGCTGGCAGCCGCTGCCCTGGCCACCGGGCCCGGGTGGGCGCAGAACACCACCTACCCACCCCTGACGCCGCAGCCCGCCTGGGCCGAGCGGCTGCAGGCCGAGCTGGCTGCGGTTGCCACGCGGCACACGGCGGGCGTGGGCGTGTATGTGCGCGATCTGGAGAGCGGGGTGTCGGTGTCGCACCGGGGGGACGAGTTCTGGTACCTGGCTTCCAGCGTGAAGGTGCCGGTGGCGCTGGCGGTGCTGCGCGCGGTGGAGCGGGGCGATTTCACGCTGGACACGCCCTTGCGGGTGCGCGCCTCCGACTACGTGGATGGCGCGGGGGCGACGAACGCTCGCCCGGTGGGTGCGCCGGTGAGCGTGCGGTTCCTGCTGGAGCAGATGATCATCTACAGCGACAACACGGCGAGCGACATGCTCATCGACCTGGTTGGCCTGCACGCGGTGAATGCGCTGGTGGCGCAGGTGGTGCCGCTGGGCATTGAGCGCATCACCACGCTGGCGGACGTGCGGCGGCACGCCTATGGCTACCTCACGTCAGAGGCGGCGCACCTCACCGGGCATGACTTTCTGGTGCTCAAGCAGCAGCGCAACGACGCCGAACGGCTGCAGGCGCTGGCCCGCTTGCTGCGGGTGCCGGCCGCGTCGTTCCAGGTGGCCAGCGTGGGCGATGCGTTCGAGGCCTACTACGCCAGCGGCCTCAACTCGGGTCGGCTCGATGCCTATGCGCATCTTTTGCAGCAACTCGTGGACGGCAAGGTGCTCAATGCCACGCACACCAGCTACCTGCTTCGCGTGATGGAGCGCGTGCAGACCGGCACGCAGCGCATTCGGGCCGGCCTGCCGGCGGGCGCGCGCTTCGCGCACAAAACCGGCACCCAGCGCGCGCGCACCTGCGACTCGGGTTTGATCACCGTGCCCCGGCTCGGTCGCGACAAACGGGTTATCGTCGTGGCCTGCACGCGCGGTGAACTGCTCGTGGCGCGTTCAGACCGTGCCCTCAGGGACGTGGGCACGGCCATCTGCAAGTCTGGCCTGCTGACCGACGGAAAACCCGATGGCCCCATGTGCCTTGCGGCTGCGCACGCTGTGTATCGCGCTGAGCCTGACGACCGCTAGCCTCGCGGCGCAGAGCGCCGCCTGGAGCGACGCGCTGCAACAGCACATTGAACGCATCGACAAGGCCACACCCGGCCAGCTGGGTGTCTACATCAAGCGGCTGGACAACGGCGAAACCTTCGCCTACCAGGCCGACCGGCCCTGGTACCTGGGCTCCACCACCAAACTGCCCATCGCCCTGGCCGTGCTGCAAGAGGCCGAGGCCGGCAAGCTCAACCTGGCGCAGAAGGTCACCCTGCAAGAGGCCGACAAGGTGGACGGATCGGGCAACGTGGTGTGGCAGAAGAACGGCACCACGTACACCGTGGACGCGTTGATCAAGCGCATGCTGATGGAGAGCGACAACACCGCGGCCAACATGCTGATCCGCACCGTGGGCGAAGACACGCTCAACCAGCGCGCCCGCCAGTACCTGGGCACGAATGGCGTCAACCGCATTACCACCTTCACCGCGGTGCGGCGCGAGGTGTATGGCGAACTGCACCCCAAGGCCCGCGAACTCACCAACACGCAGCTGGTGCAGGTGGCCGCCCAGCCCAAGGGCCCGCAGCGCGTGGATGCGCTGGCGCGCACGATGGGCATACCCAAGGCCGAACTGCGCGCCAAAACCATGGACGAAGCCTACAAGCGCTACTACGCCCGGCAGTTCAACACCGCGCCGCTGGTGGCCTACGGCGGCATGCTGGAACAGCTGGTCACCGGCAAGCTGGTGACACCGCAGCACCTGCAACGCCTGTTCGTGGACCTCAAGTACGAAACCTACGACGCCTACCGGCTCGAAGCCGGCCTGCCGCGCTCGGTGCGCTTCATCCACAAGACCGGCACCCAGCTGCACCGCGCCTGCCACATGGGCGTGATCAACCCGCAGGACGGCGGGCGTGCGGCCGTCATCGTGGCCACCTGCGCTGAAGAACTGGACGAGCAACGCGAAGCCGGCCGCGCTTTTGAGCAGATCGGGCGTGCGATCACGCAGACGCTGCTGGGCAACGCCGGCGGCAAGTGACACGGTTTTCTTTCTGATCGTCTGCAGGCCAGGCGGGCACGCCAGATGCCCCTGACACCGCACCCAACGACTGGAAAGGAAACACCATGGCACGCAGCAGCATCCAGGGCGTCAGCCCCGCATCCCCCGAACCCGCCGGCCGCGACACCGCGTCCCTCGGCCCCAGGGACAGTTCCGACAGTGGCAGCGACATGATGGGCATCACCGACGACGAAGGCGGTGACCCGGGTGTGCCCACCGACGTGGCCTCCCGCGACGAAGAGCGCCCCGCGCTGCTCTCGCCCGACGCACTGGCTTCCCCGAGCGACGCCACCGGCACCGGCGAAAGCCGCAGCGCGGGCGCAGACAGCGGCAGGCAGGACGGCTGGGACATTGGCGTGGACCGCGTGTTCACACCCGGTGGCGCAGACGCCGCCACCGACGAAGACCCCGACCTGGCCTTCATTGACGAGGCCGAAGCCGGTGACCCGATGGAGGACGAGGTGGACGAGGAGGGGGATGGCACGGCGCCACCCTCGTCGCCTTCGGCCAAGCCCAGTAGAAAGTGAGCGGGTGGCGCGCTGGGCAGCGCCGCCTAGAAGATAGATGGCTTGTGGCGCCATTGAGCCCGATTGCTTGGCCACGCTGGCGTACTCGCTCTTGGCGTTGCTCTTGCTCGCGTGGAACGAGCCGCCCGTACTGGCACCGAAGAAGCCGCTGGCGCCCACGCTGCTCTGCTGGCTGGTGTAGGTGCTGGTGTCCTGCAGGCTCTCGATCTTGAGGTGGCCGCCCACATCGGCCTGGATGGTGTCGGCCTTCACCAGGGCGCCTTGCAGGGTGGTGTCACCGCCGCTGCTGATGCCGACCCTGTTGCCGGCCGTGATGTGCGTGTGGGTGTGCACGAGGTCGTCGCCGGCTTCGTTGCCGCGTGCAGAACTGGCACTGGCGCTGACGCTGACGCTGAAACCCCCGATGCCATAGCTGATGCCCACGCTGCCCGAGCTGGATTGGTTGCTGCCGGTGAGGCTGGCGGTGTTCTGGGCGGCTTGCAGTTCGATGTCGCCCTGGGCACTCAAGTTGGCTCTTGCCCGCGCTGATGTCGCTAGTCGATGCTGAGGCGGAATGCATCAATACGGCACAGTGAACAACCCGTCTGTCAACTCACCCGTTTCTGTATTCAAGACGAAAAAGCTCTCAGGCGGTTGTTCCTTTGTGCCGACCAGTACACCGAATTGCACCAAAGGCGGCTTCAGCGGTTCACCTCGTCGGCCGACAGGTAGCGTGGTGTGAGTGACGGCGTCGGTGCGCACGCCGTTCACGGTCTCGGTGTCGTTGCGCAGGGTATCGGCCTGGATGGCGAGTGTGTCGCCATACACGCGCCCTGTGCCGAGGTTGTTGACCGCCACCGCTTCAATGCGTGTCACCTGGCCATCGATGAGTCCTCGGTTACTCAGGGCGTTGTCGGCCTGGATGACCGTGGTGGTGGCGCTGATCTGGCCGCCGGCACGGTTGTCCACATCGGTGGCTTGCAGCGTGAGCTGACCCTGGGCCTGCACGCTGCCTGTGTTGCGCAGCCAGCCATCGGCCTGCAGCACAAAGTCGCCACTGCTCGCGCTCATACGGCCCGCGTTGTTGATGCCCAACCCCGCTTCGGTGCCGATGAGGTGGATCTTGCCGGCGTACATGCCGCCGATGGCCGCCACGTCCAGCGCGAACTGCGGTGCGGGGCCTTGTGCGCTGCCGGGCGTTGCGGTAACCGTGCTGGCGTCGGCGCTGACCTCGTTGGCGCCGCTGACCACCTTGAGATGCCCGGCCCACAGACCGGCGTTGACCTCCACCGCCCGCGCCAGGATGGTGGTGGTGTCGGCCGTGCGCGTGTCCAGCCCCAGGCCTTCGATGTGCACCGTGCCGCCGCGCACCAGAAACGCATCGAGGTGGCCGCTGTTCATCACCGGGGTGCCGGTGGTGAGCGTGACGCCCGAGGCATTGAGGAAAGTACCCCCGCCCACGCGGATGCCCGAGGGGTTGGCAACGATCACCTCGGCGCGCTGGCCGGCCACTTCGAGCGGCCCGTTGAGGTACGACGGGTTGGACGAGTTGACTTCGTTGAGGATGACGCGGGCCGGCGCTCCTACCCAGGGATTCCCGGAAATCCAGCCACCGATCTGCGTTTGCACGTTGGTGCGGCTGTTGTTGAGGATCGCCCCGCTGGCGTCCACATCGAACCGGCCATAGACATTGCGGGAAACGCCTGCCGCGCTTGGCGTTTGGATGTTCACGACCGTTGCGCCGTTGCCCGCTTGCAGGATGGTCGGGCGTTGGTTGCCCGGCGCGCTCGGGTCGGCCACGATCTGCGCGTGGGCCGTGGTGTAGAACACCAGGCCCAGCGTGAACGCCAGGGCGATGCTCAAGGTGAGCGGGTGCAGCGCCACGTTGCGCAGCCGGCTGGGTTTGCAGATGTCCAGATCACCCAAGGGCGCCAAAAGGGCCCGCGCACTGTCCGGTGCGGCGGTGTCACCGCTGGCACCGCCGCTCTCGCTGCGGGCACTCTCGGCAACAACCATGCGCTGGCCGCGCGCGGCGTTGAAAACCACTCTGTGGCGGTTGCGGTTCATGCGTGCTCCCTATTGCTCCGCCCCTCCCTCTGAGGGCGGAAGCGGGGGAGTCTAGGAAGCAGGTTTTGAGTTGGGCTGCTTGCGAACGAATGGAGTGTCTGGGGGTATGAAAAACTAGAAATGCGGTATGAGTCGGGGATTGAGATGTGGCTTCGCCGCGGCCAGGAATAGTTGCGAGAATGGGGCCCGTTTTCATCAGGAGAGCCATCAATGACCGGTCTTGTCTTCGAGGGACGGGAAATATCCGATCCACCAAAGCAGCCCGATACCTTTTACTTTTACGCCAGCAACTGGGACGACTTCGGCTTCAAGACGACGTTCTATGTCACCTACCTGGACAAGTTGGGCGCCGAGTTCAAGATTGGGTCTACGCGAATCGGATACTGCGGCCAGGTTGATGGCTGGACCCTGCACCACGTAAAGGGTCAGAGCGAACCCAATGTTTTCTCGCTGGGGCAGGACGTCTCGTACTACCAGATGCTGCGTGATCAGCTCGAAGCCTCAGTGGTCAAGCAGTATCTGAAACTGGTCGGCGATGTAGCGGCGCACGACGAGATATTCCAGGCCGTTAAAGGCGAAACTGTGCTTCAGAAGTCTTTGATGCGCGACGTGAGCATCTCAGCCATTGTGGGACAGTACCGACGCGTCATCGCTGGAAAACCCGTGCTGACGCCCTTCCGGTTTCGCTACAAGGACCCCGGAGGAGAAGAGCGTTCGGCCTTCAATCTCGACTTCAAGGTCGAACCCGTCACCACGCCATCGACCAACCTTCATGTCTTGATCGGCCGAAATGGGGTGGGCAAAACGACGATTCTCAACAACATGGTGCGGTCGATCGTTGCGCCTCAGACCCATCAGGAGAATCGGCCTCGGGTCGTGACGGTCAACGAGTACTCCATGGAAGCGCCATCCAATCCCTCGGAGTTCAGCAGCGTCGTTTCCGTGTCGTTCAGCGCGTTTGATCCCTTTGATCCTCCACCGTCCCCTGTTCAAGATAGGTCGGCTGGCGTGGCCTACTTCTACATCGGCATGCAGGATGTCACGATGGATCCGACCGGGGAGAAAAGCCCGAGCGAACTGAGGGTGATGAAGACACGCTTGCAGCTTCGGAGTGAGTTCGTTGAGGCGGTGCATTCCTGCATTAGCTTGGAAAGCAAGCGGGAACGCTGGTCTGATGCCATCAAGTGCCTTGAATCCGATCGCAATTTCCAGGACATTGCGCTAGGAGACCTATTGCCGCTGAAGGACGAGGCGCTGAAGGCTGCGGCGGCAACCTTGTTCGATGAACTCAGTTCGGGTCACGCGGTTGTTTTGCTGACCATGACGAAGCTGGTCGACTGCGTTGAGGAAAAAACACTGGTCTTGCTGGATGAGCCCGAGAGCCACCTGCATCCGCCGCTGCTGTCTTCGTTCATCCGCGCGCTTTCTGATCTTCTCAATCATCGCAATGCCGTCGCTGTCATTGCCACGCATTCACCTGTGGTGCTTCAGGAGGTGCCGAGACGCTGTGTCTGGGTGGTTTCGCGTGTTCGAAGTGCGGGAACCTATGAACGTCCCCCCTGTGAGACGTTTGGAGAAAACGTGGGCGTGCTCACACGCGCCGTTTTTGGTCTGGAGGTTGCGAAGTCAGGTTTTCACGATGTGCTGCAACGCGCTGTCGACAAAGGCGGTTCGTTCGAAAGCATTTGTCTGGAATTCCTGGATCATCTGGGCTTCGAGGCGCAGGCACAGCTGCGCGCAATGATTCGGGAGCGAGACAGTCGCGGCGGTGAGCCATGAGGCGATTGGATTGCTCAGCTTTCGATTCCACTGCGCTCTTGGATGCCTGCGTCGGTGAGCTCGATGCGCAGGCTGACGTAGATCGATTCGTTGCCGCCCGAGCCGACCTCGTTCAAGACTATGAGGAATATGCGACGCTGGCCAAGCGGCGCGAACTTTTCTCCGCGCAGTCCTTTCTTCACGGGAACGCCGACCAGATTGTGCGCGGAGCGATCAGCAAAGAGGACCTGACTGCCCTCTACAGTGACATCATGGTGGGAAAGAAGGGGACGGCGCGCAAGGTCTACGACCAATTGATGGCACTGCCTGCGCATTCCAACTGTCCCTACTGCGGGCTTGGTCAGGTTTTTACGTTGGATCACTTTCTGGCGAAGTCCCGTTATCCGCAGTTTTCGGTTCTGTGCGAGAACCTGGTTGCGTGTTGCGAGACCTGCAACAAGATCATGAGCGGAGGGGTTGCTACCGCCGACAACGTTGCGTTGCATCCGTACTTTGAGGACGTGGCTGTTGAAAACACAACGTGGCTAACCGCCACGTTGAACGAGACGGCGCCAGCATCGGTAACCTATAGCGTCGCCCCGGGTGCCACGTGGGCGCCAGAGCTGACCCAGCGCGTACGGAATCACTTTGGGCAACTAAAGCTCGCCGCTCGATACGCTGTGGCGGCGGCCAACGAATTGGCCAGCAATGTGGACGTCCTTTGCCTGATCGGTTCGTCGGTGGATATCCAATCACATCTCGCGAAGTGGGCTCAAGGTCTGACACAGCACTCGCCCAACTCATGGAGGGCTGCGCTGTATCGAGCGCTTGCCGCGAGCGATTGGTATGCGGAAGGTGGCTACGGCGCACATGCTGGGCATTGTTGAGTGCGGTTGAAGCCACCCGCAAGCTCGTGGGCCTTCGTGAGCGCCCTCAGAAAATCGACAGCCCGGTGCGCGCGGTGAAGAGTTCCAGCGCGTGCATGCCCAGCAGCGAGTTGCCCGTGGCATCCAGCGCGGGTGACCACACGCACAGGCTCAGGCGGTCGGGCACCACCGCCACAATGCCCCCGCCCACGCCGCTCTTGCAGGGCAGGCCGATGCGAAAGGCGAATTCACCGGCTGCATCGTAGGTGCCGCAGGTCAGCATCAGCGCGTTGATCCGGCGCGTCTGGCGCTCGGTGAGCAGCGGTTCGCCGCTGAAGGGGTGCCGGCCGTCGCGGCACAGGAAGCCGGTGGCGCGGGCCAGTTGCTGGCACGTCATGCGTACCGCGCAGTGGTGGAAGTAGGCATCCAGCACGGTCGACACGCTGTTGTCGATCTTGCCGAAGCTCTTCATGAAGTTGCCCAGCGCGATGTTCCGGAAGCCCGTTTCGGCCTCTGACGCTGCCACTTCTTCGTCGAAGTGCACGGGCTCGTTGCACAGGCTGGACACCAGCTCCAGCATGGCGGCCTTGGGGTCGCCGTGGCTGACCAGGCGGTCGGTGACGGCGATCGCGCCGGCGTTGATGAACGGGTTGCGCGGGGTGCCTTGTTCGGCCTCCAGCTGCACCAGCGAGTTGAAGGGGTTGCCGGAGGGCTCTCGCCCGATGCGTTCCCATAGGCGCTCGCCCATGGCGCGCATGCCCAGGGTGAGGGCGAAGAGCTTGGAGATGCTCTGGATCGAGAAGGGCGTTGCGCTGTCGCCGGCCTGCGCTTCCTCGCCGCCGCACGTGCGCAATGCAATGCCGAACTGCGCCGCCGGCACACGCGCCAGCGCGGGAATGTAGTCGGCCACCTGGCCTTGCGCGCCCAGCTCGGGGCGCAGGGTGGCGACGATGTCTTCGAGGATGGGCTGGAACTGCATGGCGCGATTGTCCGTCAGCGTGCGCGGTACCGATCCAGCGTGGCCGCCGCAGGCTGCCTACTCATCGTTCAACGCCGCGATCGACTTGATCACCCGGCACGGCACCCCGGCCGCGACCACGTTCGCCGGCACATCCCGCGTCACCACGCTGCCTGCGCCGATCACGCTGTTGTCGCCAATGCTCACACCGGGCATCACGTTCACGCCCGCGCCGATCCACACGTTGTGGCCGATGGTGATGGGTTTTGCGTATTCCAGGCCGGCGTTGCGGCGCTTGACGTCCAGCGGGTGGCCGGCGGTGTGCAGGCCCACATTGGGGGCAATGAACACGTTGTTTCCGATGACGACCCGGTTGGCGTCGAGGATGGTGAGGTTGAAGTTGGCGTAGAAGTTGTCGCCCACCTGTATGTTCGTGCCGTAGTCGCAGCGGAAGGGCTGTTCGATGAGCAGGTTCCGGCCGGCGCGGCCTAGCAGGGCGCGCAGTTGCCGGTCCCGGCTGTCGAGGTCGGTGGGGTCGGTGTCGTTGTAGGCTTTCAGGGCCTGCTTGGTGCGCAGGCGCGCGACGATGAGGGCGGGGTCGAAGTTGGCGTCGTAGATTTCGCCGGCCAGGGCTTTTTCGGCTTCGGTGCGCATCGGGGCAGCATACCTCTGTGCCCTGTCGCCACCTCATGGGCTTGCCGCGGGCAGGCGCTGCGCCTGCCCGGGCCCTGCGCATCACTTCGTCGACAGGCCTGCCTCGCGAATGATGGTGCTGAACTTGCGCACTTCGTCTTCCAGCCACTTCTGCGTGTCGCGGCTGTTCATGAAGAGCCACTGCACTTCCAGGTCTTCCAGTTTCTTGCGCACGGTGGCGTCCTGCATGGTGGTCTGCAGGGCGCTTTCCAGCCTGGCGATCACGGCGTCGGGAGTGCCTTTGGGGGCGGCGATGTTGACGAAGGAGTCGTTGCCGTCCATCTCGGGGTAGCCTTGCTGGCCGGTGGTGGGCACGTCGGGCAGCCAGGGCAGGCGGGCCTTGCTTTGCACGGCGAGCACGCGCAGGTCTTTGCCGTTGAGGTTTTTCACCAGCGCGGTGTAGGGCAGCATGCAGGCGTTCACGCTGCCGTCGCGAATGCCGGTGAGCGCGGGCGCGAGGCCGTTGTAGGGCACGTGGGTGGCGTCATAGGCCTTGCCGGTCTTGCCTTTGACGACGCTGCGGAACATCTCCAGCTGCAGGTGGTTCAGGCCACCCGCACCGGTGCTGCAGAAGTTGATGGCGGCGGGGTTGCTGTACGTGGCGAGTTCGGCCAGCGTTTTCGCAGGGAAGTTGCCCGCCGTCACGATCACCGCCGGGTTGGACGCTACGGCCGCCACAGGCGCGAAGTCCTGCAGTTTCAGTTCCAGGTTGGGGATGAGCAGGTTGGCAAAGGCGAAGGCGGAGCCCGAAGTGAAGAAGAGCGTGTGGCCGTCGGCCGGTGAAGAGGCCACCACGCGGGCGCCCACCGAGCTGCCGGCGCCGGGCCGGTTGAGGATGACGACGGGCTGGCCGAGTTCGTCCTTGAGCCGTTCGGCGATGATGCGCGCGGTCACGTCGAGCCCGCCTCCGGCGGCGAAGGGCACCACCAGGGTCACTGGCTTGGTGGGGAAGTCGGCGGCAAAGGCCTGCAGGCCGGCGAATGCGGTGAAGAGCCCCGCCACAAGGCTTTGGGTGAGGCGTCGGCGGGTGATTCGTGGGGTTGTCATGTCGTTGTCTCCGGTCGTTGTGGAATGTCAGCGCGCCGGCCGTCCGCCCGCTATCGTCACGCGGGTCATGTATCGGTCCTGCCCTGTGTAGTCGGGTATGGCGCGGTGCATGGTGCAGCGGTTGTCCCACACCAGGATCTGGTCGTTGTGCCACCTTGCGCGGCAGGTGAAGTCGAACCGTGCGCAGTGCTCGTGCAGAAAGTGGAGGATGGGGTTGCTTTCTTCGTTGGTCAGGCCCTCGATGCGCTGCGAGTAGGTTTTGTTCAGGTACAGGAACGGGCGGCCGCTCACCTCATGGGTGCAGACCAGCGGGTGCACCACTTCGCGGTCGCCCATCTCCACGTCCAGATCGGTCCGGGCGCCGGAGGCGTTGTAGCGGCGCGCCTGGGCGAGGTAGGCCGAGCCGAAGATGCGCGTGGCGCTGTGCACCACATTCAGCGGCGCGATGAGTGCCTTGAACGCGGGCGACAGCGCTTCGTAGGCGGCGTACATGCTCAGGAAGCCGGTGTCGCCCCCATAGGGTGGAACGTCGACCGCGCGCATGACCACGGCCAGGGGCGGTTCGTCCTGGTAGCTGCTGTCCGCGTGCCAGTTCTCGCCGATCACGCGGCCCGTGTCGCTGGCCAGCCGGCGGATGATCTGGACGTCGGGGTGGTCTTCCACGCTGTGCAGTTGGGGCAGGCGGATCACCCGGCCGAACCCGCGCGCGAAGCTGAGGTGCTGTTCGTGCGAGAGCCTCTGTTCGGGGAACATGATCACCTGGTGGTCGGCGAAGGCTTGGCGGATCTCCGTCCACACTTCATCGCCCAGCGGCTCGCGCAGGTCGACCCCCAGGATGTGGGCACCCAGCACGCCGGTGAGGGGCCGCACATCGATGTGGCGGTAAGACCGTGGCGTCACCAGCGTCGGGTGCGCATCCAGGGAAGACGTTGCCTGCATGGAGCTGCCTTCAGGCCGTTTCGGTGGCGCGAGGCGCTGCAGGTGGCGTGCCCCGGGCGGGCGCCAGGAAGTCGTCCGCCGTGGCAACGTCCTGCTCCTGCGGCAGCACGGTCTGCACGGCGCGCACCGCGTAGAGCCAGGGGTTGGCGGCTGCGGGGTGTGGCTGGCCGGTGGCGGCGCACTGGCTGGCGCCTTCCATGAGGGTGCGGCGCATGGCGACCACGGCCATGTCGCTGGTGCCCAGGTGTTCGCGGGTGCGGTCCGCGATGGGGCCGGCGGTTTCGGTCACCATGGCGTCCTGCGCGCGGATGCCCTTGATGCCGGTGAAGGAGATGGTCTTCTGTTCCTGGCGGTCGATCAGGTAGTCGTTGTCCAGCCGCTCCACAGGCGTGGTGGTACCGGGGATGACCTTGCGGTGCGAGTTCTCGCCATTGCGCCACGCGGCGAGTTCCGCCTCGTTCAACGGCGCATCGGGGCGCCAGCTGACGCAGATCACCCAGCAGCGCTCGTCGGTCATGGGCACCCACATGCGCACCAGTTGTGCGTCGCCGGGTCGCGGCGGGATCATCGTGAAGAAGGGCAGCAGGAACTGGTTGAGGCGCCAGTAGCGTTTGTCCCCGTCCACGCGGCGGCCGTTGCAGGCCATGAAACCGGCCATGCCGGGCAGGATCTTCCACTCGGGTGCGGTGTCTTCCTGAAAGTACTTGCCGGTCAGCGCCTGGTGGTCCGGGTCGGTCTGGTTCACCATCTGGTGCAGGAAGCCCACGTGCGCGCTGTCCAGTTCCCCCTCCATGGCCTGCGCGTAGTTGCATTCCTGGTGCCAGCGCGAGGCGTAGAGGTGGGCGTCGGGCTGGTCCATGAAGCCAAAGGCGGGCAGCTCGGGCACCGGCTTCGCGTCGCCCATGTAGACCCACAGCACGGCGCCGGCCAGGCGCGCCGGGTAGGCGCGCGCCTTCACGTTCTGGCACATGCGGCTGGTGGCGGGTTCGGTGGGCATGTGCAGGCAATGGCCGTCCACGTCGAACTTCCAGCCGTGGTACACGCAGCGAATGCCGCCCTCTTCGTTGCGCCCGAAGAACAGGCTGGCCCCCCGGTGAGGGCAGTTCTCTTCCAGCACGCCCACGCGACCCTCCGAGTCTCGGAACACGACCAGGCGTTCGCCCAGCAAGGTCAGGCGCACGGGGGGCTCGTCGGCGGGGGGCACCTCAGCCGCCGTCATGGCGGGAATCCAGAACGAGCGCATGAGCTGGCCCATGGGCGTGCCAGGACCGCATTGCGTGAGGAGGGCGTTTTTTTCGTGGGTGAGCATGCTGTGGCTTGTCTCGTTGTCGTTGCAGAAAGTCTAGAGCGGTAAGCCATCGTTGATTCAGATCAATAGAATCTCGATTCGAGATGCTGCAGGGCAGCATTCGGAGAGCGGAGACCCCATGACGAGCAACCTGAACCTGCAGTCCATGAAGATTTTTCTGGCCGTGCTGGACCACCGCAGCGTGAGCGCGGCGGCGGTGGCGCTGGGCATGAGCCAGTCGGGCCTGAGCACCGCGCTGGCGCGCCTGCGCGAGGCCCTGGGGGACGCGCTGTTCATCGGCACTGCCGCTGGCATGCAGCCCACCACGCACGCCAAGAAGCTGGCGGTGCCCATGCGGGAAGCGGTGCAGTGCATCGAACAACGCATCCTCAACAAGGCGTCTTTCGACCCCGCCGTGGATGAGCGCGAGTTCCGTGTGGCGGCGTCGGACACGGCGGAGGCGATGTACATGCCCAGGGCGCTCAACGTGCTCACCCGGGTGGCGCCGCGCGTGCGCATGCGCGTGGTGTCCATGGCGCAACCCCAGTTGCAGCGGGCGCTTTCCGAAGGGCAGGTGGACCTGGCCCTGGGTTATTTCCCCGACCTCATGTCCGCCGAGTTCGTGCGGCGGCGCATCGCCCAGCATGGCTTTGTGTGCATCTGCAGCATCGACAACCGCGAGCTCATCCGCGACTTCAGCCTCAAGCGGTACACGGAGGCGCGCCATGTGGTGGTGGAGGCGCCCACCCGCACGCATGGCCTGCTGGAGACCTATGTGCAGAAGCGCGGCATCCGCCGCAACGCAACGCTCATCACACCCCACTTCATGAGCCTGCCGGAGATCATCTCCAACACGGATCTGATCGCGACGGTGCCCGATGCGATCGCCCATGCCTTCGCCGAGAACAGCCGCCTGGTCAGCCTGCCGCTGCCGTTCCGGTCGCCCGTCTTCGACGCGCACCTGCACTGGAGCAAGAGCGTGAACAACGATCCCGCGCACCGCTGGTTGCGCGCCACGATGTTCGATGCGTTTGTCAATCGGGCGGCGCAGGGGTAGAAAGCGGCCTGGGAGGTCTGCCCACGCCCGGGCAGCGTGGGCGGCGCTCAGGAAAGGGAATTCACATGGCCAGGCTGGTGTTCGGCATGAACGTGTCGCTGGACGGTTTCGTGGACCACATGGCGTTCGCACCCGACGCCGTGCTGTTCCGCCGCTTCATCGAGGAAGCCCGGGCGCAGACGGCCAGCCTCTATGGCCGCCGCATCTACGAGATCATGGGGTACTGGGACGAGGAGCACGCGGAGTGGGATACGGCGGAGCAGGCTTTCGCGGCGGCCTGGCGCCGGCAGCCGAAGTGGGTGGTGTCGCGCACGCTGAAGGCGGTCGGGCCGAATGCCACGTTGATGAAGGGCGATCTGGGCGACGCGGTCCGCGCCTTGAAGGCGGCGCATGACGGCGAGATCGAAGTGGCAGGCACGGAGCTCGCGCACAGCCTGTCCGAGCTGGGCCTGATCGACGAGTACCGCATCTACCTGCACCCGGTGGTGCTGGGACAGGGCAAGCCGTATTTCGCCGGACCCAGGCCCCGGCTGCGCCTGGTGTCGCACGACCGCATTGGCGATGACGTGGTGCGGCTGAGCTACGTACCGGCCATGTGACCGGGGTCACTTCTCGGGGCGCTGCCCCTGTTCGACACTGCGCGGCACACCCTGCCGTTGCACCGCCGACACCGAGAAGAGGCCACCATGTTCACCGCTGCGTTCACAAGACTTTCCCTGTATGGGCTGCTGGCCGTGGCGCCTTCGGTGGTGGACGCGCAGATGCCGCCACAGTGGGTGGCCGAGCGCATGGTGAAGCGGCTGAGCGACAGCGATCTCGGTTGCGCGGAGATTCACGCGGAAACCTCGGCGCTGGAAAAGACGGGCCTGGCACAGCAGGCGGAGGTCCTGCAGGCGCAGGAAGCCATGGCGAAAGTGCAGGAAGCGTTGATGGAGCAGGCCGGTGGCGCGCGGGGGGGTGTGGGCTTGGCCATCGGCAGCGGATTGCTGGGCATGGTGCCCGGTGGCGCCCAGATCCAGGGCCATGCGATGAAGGCGGCGGCGGAAGCTCGCCGGGCGGGCATGCAGGAAGGCATGCAGAAGATGATGCAGGCCCAGACGCGGTTGATGAACGCCGAGCAGGCGCTGGAGCACGCGCAGGCGCGCGGCGAGCACCTGACCGATCTGTTCCTCAGGAAGGGTTGCAGACTCTCCGAGGTGAAGGCCGCTGCAGGCGCGGCTCCCTGATGCGCAGGGCCGCTGCGGCCCGCGTCATTTGCATTGCTGGTCGAAGGTGTCCCGCATCGTGGAGATGACCGATGGCCGGACGCCGAGCCAGGTCTGGCTGTTCATGGTGGCGGCGTTGTACTCGCACTGAAGCCGCGGATGCGGCGGTGGGGTGGCCGGCATCAGCCTGACCAGGCCGGCCAGGGCGTCGCAATACAGCTTGAGGTTTTTCATGGCAAGCGCCTTGTCGCGCTGGGTGCGCAGCCGGTCGTGCTCGGCGCACTGCGGGTCGGGTGCCGCCATGGAGGTGCTGGCGAGAAAACACAGGATCAGGCCGAGAAGGATTCTGGACATGGGAGGGTGGGCCGCGTGGGGCGTTGTTGGACAGGGGATGCCCGCGCATCGGCGGGCGATCGGCAGTATCGAAGGCCGCACCCGCTGGCGTAAGTGACCGGAGTCACATCGCGCGGTACGGTGGTGATGGCTCAGCGGGCGAGGGCGTCCAGCAGTTGCTCGGCGCGCACGGGCTTGTGCAGGAAGGCGATGCCGCTGGCCTTGATGTCGGCGATGCGCTGCGGTGCCGTTTCGCCGGTGACGAGCAGGGTGCGCAGGTGTGGCGCGTTGCGGCGCAGTTCGACGAGGTACTCCAGACCGTTGCGCTCGCCGGGCAACCGGAAGTCGGAGACCACGGCGTCGATCGAGTGCTGCGCCAGCAGCTGCGCGGCCTGTTCCAGGCTGCTGGCGGCATGCACCGTGCAGCCGCACGCGCTGAGCAGCAGGGCCATGGCTTCCAAGCTCACCGCTTCGTCGTCGATGACGAGCACATGGCGTGGCAGGTGCCTGTCCGCCTGCGCGGCCACGGTGGCGCCTGCTTCCGCCGGCTGCGCAAGTGTTGTCCCGTGCGCGCCGGCCTGTGGCACCCACACGCGAAATCGCGTGCCCCGCATCGGCCATGACGACAGCGCGATGGGGTGTTCCAGCAGGGTCGACAAGCGCTGGACGATGGACAGCCCGATGCCCAGCCCTGCCGCGCGATCCCGCTGGGGGTTGGCCAGCTGGTAGAACTCGTCGAACACCTTCTCCTGGTGTTCGGCCGCGATGCCGATGCCGGTGTCGATCACCTCGAAACGCACCCGTCCCGCGTCTGGCCTGGCCGCCACGAGCACGCCACCCGCGCGGGTGTACTTGATGGCGTTGTCGATCAGGTTGCCGAGCAGGCGCGTGAGCAGCAGGGTGTCGCTCATCACGGTCAGTTCGCCGGGGGCGCGGAAGCGGAGTTGCAGGTCCTTCGCCTGTGCGCTGCCGGAGAAGGTGTGGTTCAGGGCGACGAACAGGTCGTGCACGCGCAGGGGTTCCAGCCGGGGTTGCACGGCGCCGGCGTCGAGCCGGGAGATGTCGAGCATGGTGTCGAGCGACTGGCTCAGCATGCGCACCGAGTGGCTCAGGCGGTGGATGGTCTGGGTGCTCTCGCGATCGAACCGCGAGCGTTCGAGCACCGAGGTGAACAGCGAGATGGCGTGCAGGGGCTGGCGCAGGTCGTGGCTGGCGGAGGCGAGGAAGCGGCTCTTTTCCCGATTGGCGTTTTCAACGAGTTCGACCTGCCGGGCCAGCCGGCGTGCGAGGTCTTCCTTTTCGAAGCGGACCGTGAGCGACTCCTCCAGCAGGTCGGCCTGCTGGAACGTCCACTTGAGCGTCATGGCCAGAAACAGCGTCAGGCAGACGGCCAGCACCCACCCGACGAGCCCGCCATGCCAGAGCGCATTGGAAATGAGCCCGGCCGCTGCGGGAATGCTGAAGGCGGCGATGGTCGGCCGGTGGGTCGACACGATGGCGGACCCCAGCGATATCGCGCCCATGATGAACACGGCCATCAGGATCAGGAGCTCGACGCTCTGGTGCGCGCTCAGCATCCAGGGCGCGGCGCCCCACAGGGTGCCGAGCAGCAGAATGTCCCGCACACGTCCGCGCAGGATGCCGGGCAGCTCGTCGTCGCGCATCGGCCCGTGGGCTTCGAGTTTTCTGCGCTGCACGTAGCTGCTGGCAATGACGACGTAGAACAGCGCCAGCCAGACCAGCGGGAAACCGGCAGTGCCATTCAGGTGGAACAGGACCGCCAATGGGGTGGCGAAGGGAATGGGCGACAGGATGCGGACCGGCCCCGTCTTCTGCAGCAGGAGTTCGAGCTGGACGCGTTGCACCGCCAGCGGCGCCTGGGTGTTGGCCCACAGGGCCGCACGGATGTCTTTCAGCTGCATCCTGGTCGGCGCCCGATTCAGGAGAACAGCCGGATCAGCTCGGCGCGCGAGCGGACGTTGAAGTCGAGAAAGATGGTCGACACGCAGTTCTTCACCGAACCCAGGGCCAGGCCGGTTTCGCGCGCGATCGACTGGTTGTCCAGGCCGCCGAGGATCAGCTCCAGAACCTGGATCTGGCGGCTGGTCAAGCGGATGCCGGGCCTGAGGCGGGTGCTGCGCGCCAGGGTGTCGTGCGGGCTCGCGGGCGGCGGCGCTGCGCCGGGTGCCCGGGCCGGCGTTGGCGTGGCGGCTTTTTCAACCGTGTCGAGCAAGCCGCTCAGGTCAGCGGTGTCGCCCGTCTTGCAGAAGTAGCCCATGGCGCCTTGCGCCAGGGCTTCCTCTCGAACACGCGGGTCGTTTGTTCCGGACACGACGACGACCGGCAGCCGGGGGTAGAGCTGCCTCAGCAGCTGGAGGCCGGTCAGGCCGCGGGTGTCGCCCAGGTTCAGGTCGAGCAACAGCAGAAGGACGTCCGCCGCGCGCTGCTGGAGGAACTGCAGGGCCTGTTCCAGGCCGGCCGCTTCTGCCACTTCGAAACGGTCGGCAAAGCGCTGGACGATCACCTGGCGCAAGCCCATGCGCACCAGTTCGTGGTCGTCCACGGCGAGGATCGTTCGCGGTGGCTGCTGCTCAGGCATCACGCCAGCGCCCGCTCGATGAAGTGCTTCTTCACCCGCGTTCTGGGCACCGGCTCGTCGAGGTGGCTGAACCAGGCGCGCACGTCCTCGTCCAGCCCGATGCCGTGCATGTAGTTGTAGATGGCCTTGCGCAGGCCAATGCCCAGGGCGTCGTGGTCCACGCCGGTGGGGTCGATGAAGCCGATGTCGTTCTTGGCAAAGGTGACCTCGGGCAGTGGCACGAGCTCGATGCCGTAGGCGGCCGGGTCCAGCCCCACGGGCGAATGCACGGTGCACGAGAAGCGGTGGAAGAAGCCGCTCTGGATGCAGCCGTTCTCGAACAGCTGGCGCACGTACTCGAGCGAGTCCACGGTGTCCTGCACGGTCTGGGTGGGAAAGCCGTACATGAGGTACGCGTGCACGAGGATGCCGGCGTCTGAAAAACCCTTGGTGACGCGCGCCACCTGCTCGACGGACACGCCCTTCTTCATGAGGGTCAACAGGCGGTCGCTCGCCACTTCGAGGCCGCCGCTGATCGCGATGCAGCCGCTGTCGGCGAGCAGCTGGCACAGCTCGGGGCTGAAGGTTTTCTCGAAGCGGATGTTGCCCCACCACGACACGGGCAACTGGCGGCGCAGCAGTTCCTCCGCCAGGGCCTTGAGGGCCTTGGGCGGCGCGGCCTCGTCCACGAAGTGGAAGCCGGTCTGCCCGGTCTCGGCGACGATGGCTTCCATGCGGTCGGCCAGCGTGGCGGCGGACGCGGTCTCGTAGCGGCTGATGTAGTCCAGGCTCACGTCGCAGAAGCTGCACTTCTTCCAGTAGCAGCCATGGGCCACGGTGAGCTTGTTCCAGCGCCCGTCGCTCCAGAGGCGGTGCATGGGGTTGAGCATGTCGAGCAGGCTCAGGTAACGGTCGAGTGGCAGGCCGTCCCAGGTGGGTGTGCCAATGTCGTCGAAGGGCACGTCGGGTTCGACGAAGTTGATGTACTTCACCGTGGCGGGGCTGTCTTCGCCGCCTTCGCGCACGAAGGTGCGCACCAGCCGCTGCCGGGAGCGTTTGCGCTGCAGGAATTCGAGCAGCGAGAGCAGCGGGCGTTCGCCGGCGTCGAGCGTCACGTAGTCGACGAAGTCGAACAGGCGGGGCTCGGCCAGCTCGCGCAGTTCGGTGTTGACGAAGCCGCCCCCCAGGGCAATGGTGATGTGGGGGTTCTGGGCCTTGATGGTCTGTGCGATGCGCAGGGCGGCGTAGAGCGCGCCGGGAAAGGGCACGGAGAGCAGCACCACGTCGGGCTTGTGCTGGGCCAGCGTGGCCAGGGTGAGGGTTTGCAGCACCTCGTCCACGAGCGTGGGCGGCGCGGCGAGCGCGGCGGCCATGGGGTCGAAGCTGGGCTGGCTGCTGGCGAGGGATTCGGCGTAGCGCACGAAGGCAAAGCGCTCGTCCACCGCGTCGCGCAACACGTCCGCCAGGTCGTTCAGGTAGAGGGTGGCGAGGTGGCGGGCCTTGTCCTGCACGCCGAGCGCGCCGAAGGCCCAGGCCAGCGGGTCGCCGCCCTCATCGCCGAAGGCGGGGTCCACGTAGGCCTCGAGCGCCTGGAAGCGCGGGCCTTCGGGCAGCAGTTCGCGGGCGGCGATGCGGTGGGCGAGGGTGGCGTCGCGCCCCTGCAGGTAGGCGATGACGGGGCCGATGGTGACGCGGTAGCGCGCGAACTGGTCCAGAAAGGCGTGCACGCTGGCGCTGCGTTCGGCTTCGGGCCGGGCCAGGGCACAGCCGCGAATGCCCTCGAGGCCGGCTGGCGTGAACAGCTTGAGCACCAGCGCCAGCGCCAGATCGGCCTGCACGGCGTCGAACCCGCGCGAACGCAGGAAGCCCGTGATGTAGGCGGTGGAGGGGTAAGGCGTGTTGAGCTGCGTCATCGGCGGGATGAGGCTCAGCACGCGCAGGGCGTGGGAGGTCATGGGGCTTGGGGTTGTGCAGGCGTGATCTTACGGGCAGCCTCCCATTTGAGGGTGGACGTCGCGGGGGGACCGTCCTAGCATGCGCGGACGATCGGGCAGGAGATGGGCATGGCGACAGGATGGAAACGGTGGGCGGGGATTGGGATGTGGGCCGCGCTGGCGGGCACGGCGGGTGCACAGGGGTTGCGGCCCGACGTGATGGCGAGCGTGGGCGGCCGCTACGCGGTGGATTGCGCCCGGGCCGATTCGCCGCGCATGGTGGTCGAAGCGCGGCAGATGCGGATCGAGCAGGGCAACCAGCGCCTGACGGTGGGCAACCTGGACGCGGCGTTCAGCTATTTCGGCAACAGCCCGCCGCCGGAGTTCCGCGTGGCCTTGCTCGGCCAGGTGCAGGGCCGGCACGAGCTGACGGCGCTGGTGAACGCCGATGGCAAGGGGCAGTACATCCAGCTGGATGGCGACCCCACGGTGGTGGCCAACCTGGGTGCGCTGGGCCGGGCACAGTTCCGCCATTGCAACGAGGCCGCGAACCAGCAGGCGGTGGCGGAGCTGAACGCGGCAAAGGCGGCCGAGGCCGCTGCCAGGGCCCCGGTGAAGCCGGGCACCGCCAGGCACCCCTCCGAGCTCATTCGCGACCCGGCGTTCAAGCCGCTCTACCTGAAGGCACTGGGGCCGCTGGCCGCCCGTGCACCCTGGCTGGCCGAGATGCACGGCCCGGCCACGGACCTCACGCAACAGCGCATCGACGGGGTGGACTACACGGTGGCCGCCCACTGCATGCCGCACGACTGCCGGGACAACAGCGCGGTGGTGCTGTACGACCCGCGGCAAGGCCGCGTGTACGGCCTGATGAACCAGCGCGACAAGATGATCGCGTTCGGCTCGCCACCCGCCCCGGTGATGAGCCAGCTGCTTCTGATCTGGCGCAGCCAGTGGCGCAGCAGCGGCAAGTGAAGGGGCGTGGCGCTGGCAGGGGCGTCAGCACTCGACGATGTTCACGGCGAGGCCGCCGCGCGAGGTTTCCTTGTAGCGGGTCTTCATGTCCGCGCCGGTCTCGCGCATGGTCTTGATGACCTTGTCCAGACTGACGTGGTGCACGCCGTCGCCGCGCAAGGCCATGCGCGCGGCGTTGATGGCCTTGACCGACGCGATGGCATTGCGCTCGATGCAGGGAATCTGCACCAGGCCGCCGACGGGGTCGCAGGTGAGGCCCAGGTGGTGTTCCATGCCGATCTCAGCGGCGTTTTCCACCTGCTCGGGCGTGCCTCCGAGCACAGCGCAGAGGGCACCGGCGGCCATGGAGCAGGCCACGCCCACCTCACCCTGGCAGCCGACCTCGGCGCCGCTGATGCTGGCGTTCTCCTTGTAGAGGATGCCGATGGCGGCCGCGGTGAGGAGGAAATCCACAACGCCCCGGTCGGTGGCGCCGGGCACGAAGCGCCGGTAGTAGTGCAGCACGGCCGGCACGATGCCGGCCGCACCGTTGGTGGGCGCGGTGACCACGCGGCCACCGGCGGCGTTCTCCTCGTTCACCGCGAGGGCGTAGAGGTTGACCCAGTCGAGCACCTGCAGTGGGTCCCTGAGGGCGGCTTCCGGGTGTGCGGTGAGGTCGTGCCAGAGCTGGCGGGCGCGCCGCCGCACCTTGAAGCCACCGGGCAACACGCCTTCGGCCTCGCAGCCGCGCCGGACGCAGGCCTGCATGACGTCCCAGATGCGCAGCAGACCGGCGTCCACTTCCGCATCGGTGCGCCAGTGCCTTTCGTTCGCGCGCATCACCTCGGCCACGGAAAGCCCGTGCGCGGCGCACTGCGCGAGCAGCTCATCGCCACTGCGAAATGGAATGGGGAGCACGGTCGCATCGGGCGCGATGGCCTTGATGCGCTCACCGTCGGCGGCGACTTCCTCGCTCACCACGAACCCGCCGCCCACCGAATAGAAGGTGCGCTCCGCCAGCAGTGTGCCTCCACCATCCCAGGCCGACAGGCGCATGCCGTTGGCGTGGAAGGGCAGCGGCCGGCGGTAGAAGAGCAGGTCGTCGGCCTCGTTCCACGCCACGGTGTGCCGGCCCATCAGGCTCAGCTGCTTCGTGCCACGCACGCGTTGGATGGTCGGGGCGATCAGGTCGATGTCGACCGTTTCGGGATCGTGCCCGCACAGCCCGAGGATGACCGCCTTGTCGCTGCCATGGCCTTTGCCGGTGGCGCCCAGCGAACCGTGCAGCGCGCACTGCACCCGCGTGACCGAGGGGAGCATGCCGGTGGCTTGCAGGCCGGCGGCGAACATGCGCGCGGCGCGCATGGGCCCCACGGTGTGGGAGCTGCTGGGTCCGATGCCGATCTTGAAGAGGTCGAACGTGGAAATGGCCATGGTCGTGCTCCTGTGATGGACCTTAGTGCGGCAGTGCCAGCTGGACGTGGCCGAGCAACTGGTGCGCGGTCATGGCCGAGAGTGTCCACCCAAGATGCCCATGCCCGGTGTTGTAGAACACCCTGGGCCGCCGTCCGCGACCCACACGCGGCATCATGTCCGGCATCATCGGGCGAAGGCCTGCCCAGGGTTCCACGCGGCGCGTGCTGACGCCGGGGAAGCACTGGTTCACCCACTGGATGAGGGGCTTGATGCGGTCGGCGCGGATGTCGTGGTTGATGCCATTGAACTCTGCGGTGCCGGCCACGCGAAAACGGTCCGGTCCCAGGCGGCTGGTCACCAGCTTGGTGGCTTCATCGAGCAGGCTCACCTGCGGGGCGTTCTGCTGGCTCTCCGGGTCGTTGAGGTGCACGGTGATCGAGTAGCCCTTGACCAGGTAGATGTTGAGTTTGTCGCCCAGTTGCGCGGCCAGGCCCCGGCCGTGCACGCCCGCGCAGATCACCACGCCGTCGAAGGTCCGTGTTTCCGTGCCCTCCGGGTGCCGCAGGTCAAGGGTGGCAGCCTTGTCGTCGGTGCGCACGGCGAGCACCTCGTGCTCGAAACACTGCTCGACGCCCAGCCGGGCACAGGCCTGCGACAGGCCCACGGTGAACTTGTGGATGTCGCCGGTGGCATCGCTCTCGGTGAAGAAGCCACCGTAGAAGTTGCCGCGCAGGGTGGGTTCGATGGCGAGCATGTCCGTCGGGGTGACGGCCTGTTGTTCCAGGCCACCCGCCGCCAGCAGCCGGGACACACGCCCCGCGCGCTCAAACCCTGCCTGGTCGCGGTAGATGTGCAGGATGCCCTTGCGCTTGAGGTCGAAGGGTATGTTTTCTTTTTCCGCCCAGGCGAAGAGATGCTGGCGGGCCTCGATAGCCAGGCGGGTGGTGGCGATGGTGTTGTGCTCGTAGTGCGGAATGGCCCGCATGAAACCGGCAAGCCAGCTCAGCTTGTGCCAGCTGGGTCGCGGATTCATCAGCAGGGGGGCGTCGTTGCGCAGCATCCATTTCAGACCTTTGACCAAGGTGCTCGGGTGCGTCCACACCTCGGCGTTCGAGGCCGAGAGCTGCCCGCCGTTGGCATGGGACGTTTCCATGGCCGGGTATCGGTGCTTTTCGATGAGGGTGACGCGGTAACCCTCACGGGCCAGTGCGTAGGCGCTGGTGACGCCGGTGATGCCGCCGCCGATGATGGCGATGTGGTGCATGGAGAGGACTCCTGGAGGAGCGGTCACAAAGGAAGGACATCGGGCACACACCGTGTGTGCCCGGCGACCCCCTCTGTGCGGCGACCTGAGAGATTCATGCCGGTTCGGGCCGGCACTTGCTCCTGCGGTGGGCCGGGAGACCAATCCCGGCCGCTCTCCAGAGTGCGTGGGTCTGCAGCGGTCCTGGTGCCTGAGAGTTTCCGGGGTGGTTGCTCCTTCGGCGCCGAAGTCATGGCTTCGGTCTCTCCCGCTGCGGACAGCCGGCGCGTGGCCGGCAAGGCGGTGGCGCGCAATGCCCACCGCCCGGTGCTTCAGTGATCGTCGAACTCGCTCAGCGGCACGCAGCTGCAGAACAGGTTGCGGTCGCCGTAGACGTTGTCCACGCGGCCCACGGGCGGCCAGTACTTGGCGTGGGCCCGGGTGGAGGCGCTGGCCGCGCCCACGTCGCGCGCGTAGGGGTGCGGCCAGTCGGCCTTGATCAGGCTGTCGGCAGTGTGCGGTGCGTTCTTCAGCGGGTTGTCGTCCTGTGGCCATTGGCCGTTTTCCACCTGCCGGATCTCTTCGCGGATGGCGATCATCGCGTCGATGAAGCGGTCTAGCTCTTCCAGGGTTTCACTCTCGGTCGGCTCCACCATGAGTGTGTTGGCCACCGGGAAGGACAGCGTGGGCGCGTGGAAGCCATAGTCCATCAGGCGCTTGGCCACGTCTTCGGCCATGACGCCGCTGGTTTCCTTGAAGTGGCGCAGGTCCAGGATGCACTCGTGCGCCACATGTCCGTTGGCGCTGGCGTACAGCGTGGGGTAGTGCGGCGCCAGGCGCTTGCTGATGTAGTTCGCCGCGAGGATGGCGGCCTCGGTGGCGTGTTGCAGGCCGTCGGCACCCATCATGCGGATGTACATCCAGCTGATGGGCAGCACGGCGGCATTGCCCAGTGGCGCGGCGCTGATGGCACCCACGCCGTTCACCGGCAGACCACCCGCCGCATGGCCCGGCAGGAAGGGCACGAGGTCCTGCACCACGCACACCGGGCCCACGCCGGGGCCGCCGCCACCGTGGGGGATGCAGAAGGTCTTGTGCAGGTTGAGGTGGCTCACATCGCCACCGAACTCGCCCGGGGCGGCCACGCCCACCAGCGCGTTCATGTTGGCGCCGTCCACGTACACGCGCCCGCCGTGCTGGTGCACCAGCGCGCAGAGGTCTTTCACGTGCGTTTCAAACACACCGTGCGTGCTGGGGTAGGTGATCATCACGGCGGCGAGGTTGGCGCTGTGCTGTTCGCATTTCGCTTTGAGGTCGGCCAGGTCGACGTTGCCGTTCTCGTCGCACTTGGTGACCACGACCTGCATGCCCACCATCTGTGCGCTGGCGGGGTTGGTGCCGTGCGCGCTGCTGGGAATCAGGCAGATGTTGCGGTGGCTCTCGCCACGCGAGGCGTGGTAGGCCTGGATGACGAGCAGGCCGGCGTATTCACCCTGCGAGCCGGCGTTGGGCTGCAGGCTGATGCCCGCATAGCCCGTGGCCTGGCAGAGCCAGGCACGCAGTTGTTCGTCCAGTTGCTGGTAGCCCTTGAGCTGGTCGGCCGGTGCGAAGGGGTGCACGTTCGCGAACTCGGGCCAGGTGATGGGGATCATCTCGCTCGTGGCATTGAGCTTCATGGTGCACGAGCCCAGCGGGATCATGCTGCGGTCCAGGGCGAGATCCTTGTCGGAGAGCGCGCGGATGTAGCGCAGCATGCCGGTCTCGCTGTGGTGGCTGTTGAACACCGGGTGCGTGAGGAACTCGCTGGTGCGGCGCAGTTCGGTGGGGATGCGCGGCTCCACACCCTTCTCGAACGCCTCGAAGCCGGGCAGGGCGGTGCCGTCTTTCGCGAACACCTTCCAGAGCCGCGCGATGTCGTCGCGTGTGGTGGTTTCGTCCAGCGCGATGCCGACGTACTGGCCCCAGGAGAGGCGCAGGTTCATGCCGGCGTCGCGCGCGCGCTGAACCCAGGCCTGCGCCTGTGCCGCGTCCGGCGCCTTGATCGTCACGGTGTCGAAGTTCGCCTCGGCGGTGAGCTGGCAGCCGAGCTGCTCCAGACCCTGCGCCAGGATGGCGGTGTAGGCCGCGACGCGCTGCGCGATGCGCTTGAGGCCCTGCGGGCCATGGTACACGGCGTACATGCTCGCCACCACGGCAGGCAGTACCTGGGCCGTGCAGATGTTGCTGGTGGCTTTCTCTCGGCGGATGTGCTGCTCGCGCGTCTGCAGCGCGAGACGGTAGGCGGGTTTGCCATGCGCGTCCACGCTCACACCCACCAGACGGCCGGGCAGCGAGCGCTTGAATTCGTCGCGGCAGGCCATGAAGGCGGCGTGCGGACCACCGGCGCCCATGGGCATGCCAAAGCGCTGCGTGCTGCCGACGACGATGTCGGCACCCCATTCTCCGGGCGGGGTGATGAGCGTGAGCGCCAGCAGGTCGGCCGCGGCGATGAAGGCCGCCCCCTTGGCGTGCACCTTCTGCACGTCGGTGCCCAGTTCCTCGATGCGGCCGCTGGTGCTGGGGTACTGTGCGAGCACGGCGAAGTAGTCGTCCTGGGCGAGCGCGGCGTCCCATTCGGGGGCGGAGTTCGCCACCTTCACCAGGATGCCCAGCGGCTTCGCGCGCGTCTGCACGACTTCGATGGTCTGCGGGTGGCAGTCGCCGCCCACCACGATGGCGTTGCCCTTGCTCTTGACGGAGCGCCTGGCCAGGGTCATGGCCTCGGCAGCGGCGGTGGCCTCGTCGAGCATGGAGGCATTGGCAATGGCCATGCCGGTGAGGTCGGTCACCATGGTCTGGAAGTTGACCAGCGCTTCCATGCGGCCCTGCGAGATCTCGGCCTGGTACGGCGTGTAGGCGGTGTACCAGGCGGGGTTCTCGAGGATGTTGCGCAGGATGACGCCCGGCGTGAGCGTGCCGTGGTAGCCCTGGCCGATGAAACTCTTGAGCACCTGGTTCTGCTGTGCCAGTGCCTTGAGTTCGGCCAGCGCAGCCGCTTCGGTGACCGCGGGCGGCAACTGCATGCCCTGGCTGCGCGCGATGCTGCGCGGCACGATGCCATCGATCAGCGCACGGCGCGAGGCTTCGCCGATGACCGAGAGCATGTGGGTTTCGTCGGCTTCCCCGATGCCGATGTGGCGCGCCACGAATTCGGACGGGTTCTCAAGTTCACCGAGGGGTTTGACGGAGGGCATCAGCATGGCGGGCCTCAAAGGAATGCGGGGGTGTTTCGTTTACTGCCCGGCGAAGGCGTTGTAGGCGGTTTCGTCCAGCAAGGCATCGATCTGCGACGCGTCGGTCAACTTGACCTTGAAGAACCAGCCAGAGCCCAGCGGGTCGCTGTTGGCCAGCGAGGGATCGGCGCGCAGGTTTTCGTTGACCTCGACGATTTCACCGCTCACGGGCATGTACACATCGGCGGCGGCCTTCACGGACTCAACCACACCGGCCACGTCTTTCTGCGCGAAGGTCTTGCCGACTTCGGGCAGGTCGACGAACACCACGTCGCCCAGCGCGTCCTGCGCGTGCACGGTGATGCCGACGGTGGCGATGTCGCCATCGACGGTGAGCCATTCGTGGTCTTCGGTGTATTTGGTGATGGACATGCGTGGGCTCCTGAAGGTTGGGTGAAACGGAAGGAAATGAGGGCTCAGCCGCGGAAGTAGCGGTTGGGCACGAAAGGCATGGCGCTGACCGTCATGGGCACGGGCTTGCCGCGCACCATGGCCACCACCGGGGTGCCGACCGCCGCGTATTCGGGTTCGACATAGCCGATGGCGATGGGCTGGTTGGCGCTGGGGCCGAGCAGGCCGCTGGTGGTCTGGCCGATGGCGCGGCCGCTGGTGTTCTGCAGTTCGACATGCTCGCGCACCGGCACGCGCTCCTGCGCGATCAGGCCCACGCGCTTGCGGGTCAGTGGCACGGTGCCGTCCAGCTGGCCGAGCACACGCTCTGCGCCCGGAAAGCCACCGGCGCGCGCGCCGCCCGTGCGGCGCACCTTCTGGATCGCCCAGTTGAGCGAGGCCTCCACCGGGGTGGTGGTGGTGTCGATGTCGTTGCCGTAGAGGCACATGCCGGCTTCCAGGCGCAGTGAGTTGCGTGCGCCCAGGCCGATGGGTCTGACTTCGGGTTGCGCCAGCAGCGCGCGAGCGAGTGGCTCGGCGCGGTCGCCGGGCACCGAGATCTCGAAGCCGTCTTCCCCGGTGTAGCCGCTGCGGGTGATGTAGAGGTCGGTGCCCTGCCAGTTGAACGCTCCGCCCGTCATGAAGACAAGCTTTTCGACGCCGGGCACGAGGCGCTGCAGCGCGGCGGCGGCCTGCGGGCCCTGCAAAGCGAACAGCGCCTGGTCGGGCATGGGAATGACTTCACAGCGTGAGCCGATGAGCGCCTGGATGTGCGCCATGTCACCGGCCTTGCAGGCGCCGTTGACGATGACGAAGATGTCGTGCCCGCGGTTGACGAACATCAGGTCGTCGATGATGCCGCCCTCATCGTTGAGCAGCAGGCCGTAGCGCTGCTTGCCCACACCGAGATCGATCACGTCCACCGGCATGAGGGTTTCGAAGGCGGCCGCGGCGTCGGGCCCGACCAGGCGGAGCTGGCCCATGTGGGACACGTCGAACAGGCCGGCCGCCGCGCGGGTGTGGTTGTGTTCGGCCATGAGGCCGGCCGGGTACTGCACGGGCATGGCGTAGCCGGCGAAAGGCACCATGCGGGCACCCAGTTCGACGTGGAGGGCGTGCAGCGGAACCTGGAGAAGTGGGACGGCGGCGTCGGACACAGGAGGCTTTCAGGCAAGGGGCAGGCCCGTGAGGGCGGGACACGGTTCATCCGTGCGCTGCCCCACTGTCCGCTTTACCTGAGAGATTCACGCGGGCGATGCCGCGCTTGCTCCTTCGGTGGACCGCTTCAGGGAGCGGCCTCTCTCCAGGGGGGTACGCCTGCCTTCCGGCCGGCGTTTGCCAGTCCTTTTGCCTGAGCGTTCAGGGCACCCGGTGTGCGGTGCCGCCTGCGCCTTCGGCGGGCCCATTCCGGAACGGAACCGGCCTCTCTCCTGACCCGGCGAGTGTAGCGCACCGTGCCGACCGGGCCGATGTCTCAGGGCGTTTCCAGGGCCGATTCCGGCAACAGCCGCGCGAGCCTTTCGGTGATGCCGTCGGCCCGCTCGCTGCCGGCCATGCGCTCCACATCGTTGACCATCTCGCGGCTCACGGCCAGCATGGCCGGTAGGTCGCGCGCTTCGCGCAAGGCATCGCGGTAGCGCTGCGCCATGGCCTTGTCGCGGGGCGCGAACATGCGCTCGCTGAGGTCGAACAGGAACATGCGGGCGCTGGCCATGGAGCGCGGGCCGGAGAAGGCGTCGGCCGACACAGCAGGTGTGGGGGGCGATAGCGAGGCTTCGTCCACCAGATAGCCGCGTGAGAGCAGGCTCGCGGCCAGGTCGCGGCCCTGGCCTTCGAACAGGGCGAACAGTTCGGCATCGGGCTTGCGGCCGTCGGCCATGAGCAGCAGTGCGCGTTCGCGCTGCGCGAGGTGGCGTTGTCCAGGCAGCAACTCGGCCCGGCCTTTTTCGGTCTTGTTCAGCATGTCGTCCACGACGTCGTTCACGGAGCCTGCACTGTGGCCAGCCGATGTGACGATGCGGTGAAGAGCGGACATGAAAAGCCGCCCGAAGGCGGCTTTCTGGACGAAGACGGCAAGGCCGTGAATTCGCTCACATGCCCGCGTAGTTCGGGCCACCACCGCCTTCGGGCGTGACCCAGACGATGTTCTGCGTCGGGTCCTTGATGTCGCAGGTCTTGCAGTGCACGCAGTTTTGCGCATTGATCTGCAGGCGGTCGGTGTTGTCCGGGTTCTTCACGAACTCGTACACGCCCGCCGGGCAGTAGCGGGCTTCGGGGCCGGCGTACTTGGCCAGGTTGATCCTCACCGGCACGCTGGCGTCCTTCAGCGTGAGGTGCGAGGGCTGGTGTTCCTCGTGGTTGGTGTTGCTCACGAACACGCTGCCCAGGCGGTCGAAGGTGATCTTGCCGTCGGGCTTGGGGTAGACGATCTGTTCGCACTCGGCCGCAGGCTTGAGGTAGAGGTGGTCGGCCTTCTCGCGGTGCAGCGACCAGGGCGGGGCCTTGAGACCCAGGCGTGGCAGCAGCCAGTGTTCAATGCCGACCATGAGGCCACCGACGATGTTGCCGTACTTGAACCAGGACTTGAAGTTGCGTGAGGCTTCGAGCTCTTCCTTCAGCCAGCTCTTGTCGAAGGCGGCCGGGTAAGCCTTGAGTTCGTCGTGCTGGCGGCCGGCCTGCACGGCCTCGAACGCGGCTTCGGCGCAGAGCATGCCGCTCTTGATGGCCGCGTGGCTGCCCTTGATGCGCGCGCCGTTGAGGTAGCCCGCGTCGCAACCCACGAGCGCACCGCCCGGAAAGACGGTCTGCGGCAGGCTCATGATGCCGCCGGTGGTGATGGCGCGTGCGCCATAGCTGATGCGCTTGCCGCCTTCGAGGAATTCGCGGATGCGCGGATGCGTCTTCCAGCGCTGCATTTCCTCGAACGGGCTGAGCCAGGGGTTGCTGTAGTTCAGGCCGGTCACCAGGCCCAGCGTCACCTTGTTGTCTTCCAGGTGGTACATGAAGCCGCCACCGTAGGTATCGTCCTTCATGGGCCAGCCAGCGGTGTGGATCACCAGACCGGGCTTGTGCTTCGTCGGGTCGATCTCCCAGAGTTCCTTCACGCCGATGGCGTAGGCCTGTGGGTCCTTGCCCTCGTCGAGATGGAATTGGGCGATCAGGCGCTTGCCCAGGTGGCCCCGCGCGCCTTCGGCGAACACGGTGTACTTGGCATGCAGTTCCATGCCGAGCTGGAAGCTGTCGGAGGGTTCCCCGTCCTTGCCCACGCCCAGGTTGCCGGTGGCCACACCTTCGACCGAGCCGTCGTCGTTGAAGAGCACTTCGGCGGCGGCGAAGCCGGGGAAGATTTCCACGCCCAGGTTTTCAGCCTGCTGGCCCAGCCATTTGACGACGTTGCCCAGGCCCACGACGTAGTTGCCCTCGTTGTGGAAATTGTTCGGGATCAGGAACTTGGGCGTGTCGATGGCGCCCTTTTCGGTCAGCCAAAGCAGCTTGTCGTCGGTGACAGGCTGGTTCAAGGGTGCACCGTCTTCCTTCCACTTCGGCAGCAGCTCGGTGATGGCCTTCGGGTCCATCACGGCCCCACTGAGGATGTGCGCGCCGGGTTCGGAGCCCTTTTCCAGCACGCAGACGTTGATTTCAGTGCCTTTCTCGGCGGCGATCTGCTTGAGCCGGATCGCGGTTGCGAGGCCGGCCGGGCCGCCGCCGACCACGACGACGTCGTACTCCATGGCTTCGCGCGGGCCGTAGGTGTTGAGGATTTCTTCGGGGGTCATGTGCTGGTCTCGCTCAGTCGGCCGGGGGCCTGGTGGATTTTCATGACGGCAATGCATGGAGTCATGCCGGTGTCGTGGTCGTGACGGATTTTAGTGGGCCATGGCGCACAATCGTGTCGCACCGGCCCGAATGGTCGCTGCGGGCCGCGGATACCACGCGCAACCCACAACTTTAGAGGAGGCTCTCTCATGGCGTACAGCCTGGATTTGTCGGGCCGGGTGGCCCTGATCACCGGCGCGTCGGGCGGGCTTGGCGAGCAGTTCGCCAAGACGCTGGCGCGAGCGGGCGCGGCCGTCGTGCTGGCCGGTCGCCGGACCGACCGGCTCATGGCCTTGCGCGCCCACATCGAGGCGGCTGGGGGCGACGCCCATGTGGTGGCGATGGACGTCACCGACACGGCGTCCATCAAGGCGGCCGTGGCGCATGCCGAAACCGGGGTCGGTGCGATCGACATCCTGGTCAACAACTCGGGCGTGAGCACCACCCAGCGTCTGCAGGATGTGACGGAGGAGGACTACGACTACGTCTTCAACACCAACACCCGGGGCGCGTTCTTCGTGGCGCAGGAAGTCGGGCGGCGCATGCTGGCCCGGGCCAAGGGGGCGGCGCCGGGCACGTATGTGGGCGGGCGCATCGTCAACATCGCCTCCATGGCCGGGCTCAAGGTGCTTCCCCAGATCGGGGTGTACTGCATGAGCAAGGCGGCGTTGGTGCACATGACCAAGGCCATGGCGGTGGAGTGGGGCCGCTTCGGCATCAATGTCAACGCGATCTGTCCCGGCTACATCGACACCGAGATCAACCACCACCACTGGCAGACGGAGCAAGGGCAGAAGCTCATCAACATGCTGCCGCGCAAGCGCGTCGGCGCGCCCGCCGACCTGGACGCGGTGCTGGTGATGCTCTGCTCGACCGAAAGCCATTTCGTGAATGGCGCGGTCATCGCGGCCGATGACGGGTTTGGAGCCTAGATGACGACTGCGGTGCTGGGCCGGCCTTCGGGCTGGCCGCCGGGCATGGTGGCCGGCATTCTCGCGGGCCTGGGTGCTGGCGCGTTCTGGGGCACGGCTTTCGTGGCGCCTCTGCTCACACCGGGCTTCAGCTCGATCGACCTCACGGTGGGGCGCTTCCTGTCCTGTGGGTTGCTGTCGGTGTTGCTGCTGTTCCTGGCGGGTGTTCGCCGAGAGGCGCACCTGCCCACCTTGCGCCAGACCGGTGCCGCGCTGTGGCTCAGCCTGCTGGGTTACACCGGCTATTACCTGTTGCTGGTGCTCGCCATCCAGGCCGCGGGAGCGGCACTGCCGGTGCTCATCATCGGCACCATTCCCCTGTGGATCATGCTGCTGGGCAAGCCACAAGGCCTGCACTGGCGCGCCCTGGTGCCGGGCCTGCTGCTCACGCTCGCGGGCCTGGCGCTGATGATGCGGGAGACCGCGCATGGCGCTGAAGCCGGCGACGGGACGAACCTCTGGATCGGCATCCTGTATGCAGTGCTCGCCATGGCTTCCTGGACCGCATTCGGCTTGCTCAATGCGCGCTGGTTGCGCCACCACCCGGAGGTGAACTCCACGGTGTGGGCCAACTGGCTGGGTGTGGCCGCCGGCATGGGCGCGCTGGTGATCTGGGCGGTGGCAGGCACCGAACTGGATGTGCTGATGCAGCGCCCAGGTTTCGGTGCTTTTGTCGTGGTCTGCGCTGTGACGGGCATCGGATCGGCGTGGATCGCCTCGGTGCTGTGGAACATGGCCAGTCGCCGGCTCAGCCCCAGCCTCGCGGGCCAGCTCATCGTGAGCGAAACCGTGTTCGGCCTGATCTACACCTTTGCCTGGAGTGCCCGGTGGCCCGCTGCCCTGCAGTGGGCGGCCTGTGTGCTGTTCGTGCTGGGCATCCTCGCCTCCATCAAGGCCCACCGTTGACGCTATAACTCCCATGAAATTCGAACTGCCGGAACAGAAGAAGCGTGTGTTCAGCATGAGCATCCCCATTCGCTGGGGTGACATGGATGGCATGAACCACGTGAACAACACGGTCTACTTCCGCTACCTGGAGATCATCCGCATCGACTGGATGCGCTCCATCGGCTGCCAGCCAGACCCCTCAGGCGAAGGCCCCGTGATCGTCAATGCCTTCTGCAACTTCTACAAGCAGCTGGAATACCCGGGCGACGTCATCGCCACCATGTACGTGAGCGACGTGGGGCGCAGCAGTTTCGAGAGCTGGTGCACGCTCTCGCGCAGCGACGATCCGGACACGGTGTACGCGTCGGGCGGTGCGACCACGGTGTGGGTCAACTTCCCGCTGAAGAAGTCCGTGCCCATGCCCGACTGGTTGCGCTCGCAACTGGGCTGAAGCGTGCCGAGTGTGCGCCAGCACACACACAAATGCTTGCAGACTTGGAGCGTGCGCGCACCTAGCATGCGCGCATGCGCCACATCTCTGCCATTTTTCTGGGTATCGGTCTGTCGGGTCTGCTTGCCGCCTGCGGTGGTGGTGGAGGTGGCTCAGACAGCGGCAGCACACCCACAACGCCCACCGATCCCTCATCACCGGGCGCGGGCTTCGTAGCCACCGGCCCATTGACGGTCACCGAGCTGGCCACATCGATCCCCAACCCCTGGAGCCTCGCCTTCCTGCCCGATGGGCGCATGCTGGTAACAGGACGCAACGGCGTGCTGCGCCTGTACGCGGCCAACGGCCAGTCGTTCAGCAACATCGCACTGACCGGGCTGACAGGTCTGACCACAGGCGGGCAGGGCGGCTTGCTCGATGTGGTGCTCGATCCCGCCTTCTCGACCAACCGGCGCATCTATTTCACCTTCTCCGAGACCGACAGCGGCAACGCCAATCTCAACAGCACAGCCGTGGCCCGTGCCGAACTGGACACGGGGGCCATGGCACTGTTCAACCTGCAGGTCATCTACCGCCAGACGCCCAAGGTGGCGAGCAGCGGCCACTTCGGCTCGCGACTGGTGTTCGATCGCGACGGTCATCTGTTCGTCACCCTGGGGGACCGGCAGAACGCCGACCAGCAGGCCTATGCCCAGGACCTCTCGCGAGGCAATGGCAAGGTGATGCGCATCACCACCGACGGCAACCCGGCTCCGGGCAACCCGGTCCTCTCCGGACAGGCGGCCATCTGGAGCTACGGCCATCGCAACCCGCAGGGCGCTGCGCTGCATCCTGACACCGGGCAACTGTGGACCAACGAGCACGGCCCGCAGGGGGGCGATGAAGTCAACCTCACGCTGCCGGGTCGCAATTACGGCTGGCCTGTCATCAGCTACGGCCAGGAGTACGGGACCACGCAGCAGGTCGGGTCGGGCACCGCCATGGCGGGCATGGAGCAGCCTGTGTCGTACTGGGAAAAGATCGACGGGACGGCCTGGACCGGTGGCACGAAGTCGTCCATTGCACCCAGTGGCATGGCGTTCTTCACGGGGTCTGAACCGTCCCACTGGAACCGCAGTCTGTTCGTGGGTGCACTGGCAGGCGCCTCGCTATGGCGTCTGCAACTGGATGGCACCCGTGTGGTGGGGCGCGAGCGGCTGCTCGCCAACCGCAATGAACGCATCCGCGATGTGCGGCAAGGCCCTGACGGCCGCCTCTACCTGCTCACCGATGGTGCCAGCGGCAAGCTGCTGCGCGTCACCGGGGGGTGAGGCGGCAGCCGACGTTCACTGCTTGTTTTCGCGGGCGTTGGCCTTGTACTCGATGTCATCGGCGTACAGGCGGCCGTCCTTGCGGTCGACGTCCACCTCCACGTAGTGACCTTGCCGCAGATCCTCGAAACGCTTGTAGTCGTTTTCGTAGTCGGTCTTGTCCGTGACGTAGATGGTCTCGCTGTTCACCGTAAAGGCCCTGGCAGCCAGATCGATGGACTGGATGCGCCCCTTGATGTCTTCAGCGTGCACCGCGCCCACGCCCAGCGTGAGTGCGGCGGCCAGCATGAGGGACCGGGTGGTCGACGGTTTGATTCTGGACATGCAATACCTCCGTTGTTGTGGTGATTCGATTGAATCGTCCACCCAGGAAAAGTGCTGTCTTTTTTTGTTGCAGCCCCGTATCTCACCGTAAACGCGCTTTTGTCCTACACACGCAGGACGATGCCGTTCACCGGGCCGGCTTGGCCTTGGGCACGCGACCCATCAGATAGAACTCGGGATTGGGCTGCATGTTGCTGAAGCTCGCCAGCCGGTTGGACAGACCGAAGAAGGCGGTGATCGCGGCGATGTCCCAGATGTCCTCGTCCGAGAAGCCGTGCGCGTGCAGGGGCGGGAAGTCGTCGTCGCCGATCTCGTGCGAGCGTTGGCAGACTTTCATCGCGAAATCGAGCATCGCCTTCTGGCGCGGCGTGATGTCGGCCTTGCGGTAGTTGACCGCCACCTGGTCGGCCACCAGCGGCTTCTTCTCATGGATGCGCAGGATGGCGCCATGAGCCACCACGCAGTACAGGCACTGGTTGGCCGCGCTGGTGGTGGTGACGATCATCTCTCGCTCGCCCTTGGTGAGCGAACCTTCCTCCTTGAGCATGAGCGCATCGTGGTATGCGAAGAACGCGCGCCATTCGGCCGGTCGTCGCGCCAGGGCCAGGAACACGTTGGGCACGAAGCCTGCTTTCTCCTGCACCTCGAGCACCTTGGCCTTGATGTCGTCGGGCAGTTCGTTGATGTCGGGGGCCGGGTAGCGGTTCATGTGGTCTCCTGTCAGGGTTATGGCTTCATCGTACGGTATCGTCCGCATCGGTTTTTCACTTCCGCCTTCTGGAGCATGCAATGCAAGACACCAACGATCCCGAGTTTGAGCGCGGCCTGTCCATGCGCAAGCAGGTCATGGGTGAAGCCTTCGTGGCCAACGCATTTGACAACATGACGCCGTTCACCGAGCCCATGCAGCAGCACATCACGCGCAAGGCCTGGGGCGATGTGTGGCAACGCGAGGGGCTGGACCTGAAGACGCGCAGTCTCATCACCGTGGCCATGCTCACGGCCCTGGGCCGGCAGAACGAGCTCAAGGGGCACGTGCGCGGTGCATTGAACAATGGCGCGACGCCGGCCGAACTGCAGGAAGTGCTGCTGCATGCGGCCGTGTACTGCGGTGTGCCCACCGCGGTGGAAGCATTCCGCACGGCGGCCAGCGTGGTCGAAGGCAGTGCCGCCTGATGCCGAACGCTACGATGGCAGTTTTCTTCACCTTCTCCTACGGAGTTCCGTCATGACTGTTTCCCGTCCCTCTCTGGTTCGCCGCGCGCTGCTTGCGGCTGGCCTCGTGTGCACCTTCGGCCTGGCCCAGGCGCAGAACGCGACGCGCATCCTCGTGGGCTTCCCACCCGGTGGCGGCACCGACGCGATCGCCCGCATCATCGGTGAGCGCCTCCAGCAGGAACTCGGCAGCCCGGTGGTGGTGGACAACAAGCCGGGTGCCGGGGGTCAGCTCGCGGCCCAGGCGCTCAAGGCCTCCGCAGCCGATGGCCACACCCTGTTCCTGAGCCACGACCACAGCATCACCATCCTGCCCATGGTGACGAAGAACCCGGGCTATGACCCGGCGAAGGACTTCGTGCCCGTGGCGGGTTTTGCCACCTTCGTGAACGCGTTCGCCGTGTCCAACGGCACGCCCGCGCAGTCGTTCAAGGCCTTTGTGGACAGCGTGAAGGCGTCCGGAGGCAAGAGCACGGTCGGCATTCCCGCGCCGGCATCGGTGCCGCAGTTCCTGGTGCAGGTGATTTCCAAGCAGAACGGTCTGGACCTGGTGGCTGCCCCCTACCGTGGCAGTGCGCCCATGATGTCGGACATGCTGGGCAACCAGATCCCTGCCGGGGTGGCGTCCATTCCCGATTTCATCGAGAACCACAAGGCGGGCAAGTTGCGCGTGGTGGCTGTCATGGGGTCGCAGCGCCAGGCGGCCATGCCTGAAGTGCCGACCTTCGCCGAGCTCGGTCTCAAGGGTTTTGAAGACGTGCCGTACTACGGCCTGTTCGCGCCCGCCGGCACGCCCAAGGCCGCCCTGGACCGACTGGCCCAGGCTGTGCAGAAGGCGATTGCCCAACCCGATGTGCGGGACAAGCTGACCGCCATGGGTCTTACCGTGGGTTTCATGAGTGGCGAACAACTGGGGACGCGCGAACAGGCCTATGGCAAGGTCTGGGCGAGGATCATCCAGGACAGCGGCTTCCAGCCTCAGTGATCTGATCGCGTCTCAACCCGCCAGCAGCCGGTGCACCAGATCCGGTGTGCTGTGCGCACCGTATTTGCGCATCAGCCGGGCGCGGTAGATCTCCACCGTGCGGTGGCTGATGGCCAGCGCCTTGCCGATCTGCTTGCTTGTCATGCCATCCATCAGAAAGGCGGCCACCTCGCGTTCGCGTGGGGTGAGCTCGGCCTTCACCGTGCGGCTGGAGCTGAGGTCCTCGAAGCTCCAGATGCCTGCTGCATGAGGCGCGTCGCGTCGCAGGGCGCGGCCGGTGACGTGGCACCAGAAGGTTTCGCCCTGTGCCTGCCCGCCCACGCGCTTCATGATGCGGTTGTCCGAGTAGGTGCCGCTGCGGCCCAGCAAGGGCGCCATGCGCTCACCGATGCGCTCGTATTCGTCGGCGCTCGGGTAGAGGATCTGGAAACTCTGTCCCACCAGCTGCTCGCGGGGCGCGCCGAACATGTCGCACAGGGCCTGGTTGCAGTCGACCATGGTGCGCTGCCGCGATAACGCCAGGCCCACCGGGGCAAGGTCGAATGCGAGGCGGTAGTCGATGTCGCGCGATGGGTGCTCCAGGACGCTCATGGGGCGGGCGGTGCGGGTTTGGCTTTACGAAATACTACGTATGAGGTTACGTAGTATCGTAGCGGCTTCCACGGTCCAACCCAGGAGACTCCGACGTGAACAAGATTTTCCCGAGCGCGGCCGCCGCGCTCAAAGGCATCGCAGCCGATGGCCAGTTGCTCGCCGTCGGGGGGTTCGGCCTTTGCGGCATTCCCGAGGCCTTGATCGATGCCCTGCGCGACAGTGGCGTGAAGAACCTCACCGTGATCTCCAACAACGCGGGCGTGGACGGCTTCGGCCTCGGCAAACTTCTGGAGACGCGCCAGATCGCCAAGATGATCTCGAGCTATGTGGGCGAGAACAAGGAGTTTGAACGCCAGTACCTGGCCGGCGAACTGCAGCTCGAATTCACGCCGCAGGGCACGCTGGCGGAGAAGCTGCGCGCCGGGGGGGCGGGCATTCCGGCCTTCTTCACCAAGACCGGTGTCGGCACGATGGTGGCCGAGGGCAAGGAGCTGCGCGACTTCGACGGTGAGACCTATGTGATGGAGCGCGCGCTCGTGCCCGACATCTCGCTGGTGAAGGCGCACCGAGCCGACAAGTCCGGCAACCTGCAATTCCGCCTGACCGCGCGCAACTTCAACCCCGCCGCCGCCATGGCGGGCAAGATCTGCGTGGTCGAGGTCGAGGAGATCGTCGAGACCGGCGCGCTCGATCCGGACCAGATCCACCTGCCGGGCATCTACGTGCACCGCATCGTGCACAACCCGAACCCTGAGAAGCGCATCGAGAAGCGCACCATCACCGAAAAAGCTGGAGCGTGAAATGATTCACCCCCACGCTCATCACTTTGTGTATTCACTGCCCCCCAAAGGGGCGCAATCCGCCCTTGGGGCGGCCCTGCGGGAGGATTGACATGCCCTGGACCCAAGATCAAATGGCCGCGCGCGCGGCGCAAGAACTCGAAGATGGTTTCTATGTGAACCTGGGCATCGGCATCCCGACCCTGGTGGCCAACCACACCGGCACCAAGGAAGTGTGGCTTCAGAGCGAGAACGGCATGCTGGGCATCGGCCCCTTCCCCACCGAAGACCAGGTGGACGCCGATCTGATCAATGCGGGCAAGCAGACCGTCACCACGCTGCCAGGCTCGAGCATCTTCGGCAGCCATGACAGTTTCGCCATGATCCGCGGCGGCAAGATCAACCTGTCCATCCTCGGCGCCATGCAGGTGAGCGAGAAGGGTGATCTGGCCAACTGGATGATCCCGGGCAAGATGGTCAAGGGCATGGGCGGAGCGATGGACCTGGTTGCCGGCGTCAAACGCGTGATCGTGCTCATGGAACATGTGGCGAAGAAGAAGGACGGCACCGAGGATCTGAAGATCCTGCCGGCCTGCACCCTGCCGCTGACCGGTGTGGGCGTGGTGGACCGCATCATCACCGACCTCGCCGTGATGGACGTGACGCCCGAAGGCCTCAAGCTCGTGGAGCTGGCGCCCGGCGTGACCCGGGAGTTTCTGCAGTCGAAGACCGGCGTGACGCTGGTCTGATACCCCTGTCGGGTATACTGCCCGCCTTCACCCGTCATTGGGGAGTAGCCGCCCTGCACCTTGCAGGGGTTTGCGTCAACACACTTGGTTCCCACGACCATGGCGCAGACAGCTTCCAGCCTGGCAAGACCTTTGACCACACTGCCTCCGGACAGGGCCGGGGTTGCCGTGTGGTCTTCTGGTTTCTGCCGGCCCTCGGAGCACTATTTTGGAAGCCTTCCTGATCTCGACTGGCATCGTGGCCCTGGCTGAAATGGGCGACAAGACCCAGCTGCTGTCGCTCGTCCTTGCCGCCCGTTTCAAGCGCCCCTGGCCCATCGTCTGGGGCATCCTCGTCGCCACATTGCTCAACCATGCCCTCGCCGGTGCCGCCGGCGCCTGGATCATGGCTGCCGTGGGCCCGAACGTGATGCGCTGGGTGCTGGGTGTCTCGTTCATCGCCATGGCCGTGTGGATGCTCATCCCCGACAAGCTGGACGACGATGACGCCGTGCCCAAGCGCCAGCTGGGCGTGTTCGTCGCCACGCTGTGGGCGTTTTTCCTGGCCGAGATGGGTGACAAGACGCAGATTGCCACGGTGGCACTGGGTGCACAGTACGAGCCACTGATCGCGGTCGTGATCGGCACCACGCTGGGCATGATGCTGGCCAACGCGCCCGTGGTGTTCTTCGGTGAAGCCATCACGCGGCGTGTGCCGATCAAGATGGTTCACATCATCGCCGCGCTCATCTTCGCCGCGCTCGGCGTGCTGGCCTTGATGGGCGTGGGCGCGTCGTTGACTGGCTGAAGCCGCCCGACAGGGCGCTAGAATGGCGCCCTGCCGCGGGTGTAGTTCAATGGCAGAACGGCAGCTTCCCAAGCTTCATACGAGGGTTCGATTCCCTTCACCCGCTCCAATTGCTCCCCCTGTCGCGTCTCTTCGCGCACGAGGCAGATTGCCCCGGCACACCGTGCCCTCCACCCGCAGAGGGCCATGGGCGAGCGTTTCACCCCATTCACCCCATACGGCGAGTTCATTGGCACCGTGGCAGCGGATGACCACGATGGACGCGATCTGAGTCGATTTCTCCGTGACAGGGGCTGATCTCCCGGCACGGGTCAATGAACGGACGAGACCTGTTCTACCCCGGCTGACCCGCGTGCCAAACCTGGGCTGCGCGCCTGTTGTCTGAACGTTTTCTTAAGGCTTCTTGCTGCACCTGTGGCCTCTCCTGTGAGGTTTTTTGGTCTGTAGTGAATAATTTGGCGTTCGTTCGGTGGCCTGTCTGTTGTGCGTTGCCCAGCTCGGCTATCGTGCGCCTGTCTCGGTCCCGATTCCTGTGCATCGGGCATCCGAGGCGGCATCGAATTGTTTTTGCGGAACGGGTCAACCATGAACACCGTCGGTTTGCAAGCCACTGCTGTGGTCGGTAAAAACTCCGTCGCATTCGTCGAGCAGATGTTTGCTCTGTACGAGGTGCGCCGGCCTCTCGTGATCGTGGCCGGTGAAGCGCAGGCGGGCAAGCTGCCTGGCGTCGTCGTCGACCGCTGCATCGTTCCAGAGGACCGGTCGGGCTGGTTCTCTGGCCGGCATCCCCTGATTCACGATGACAGCCCCGCGCAGGTCACCTACACGTCGGGTACCGAAGGTCTGCCCAAGGGGATCGTCCTCACCTACGCGAACCTGGCGGATGCCGCCGAGAGGATCATCCAGCAGATGCAGATGACGCAGGACATCCGCGAGTACGTGGGGGTTCCTGCCACTTTCAGCTTTGGCATGGCGCGGTACCGGGCCATCGCCGCGGTGGGCGGGCGTGCCTACTTGCCGCCCCGGGGGTTTGACCCTCTAGAGCTGGCACGCATGCTGGCCGCCGGCGAAGTCAATGCGCTCTCGGCGGTGCCGACCCTGCTCCGCACCCTGCTGGCCTCACCCGAGGTCATTGGCGCGGCAGGCAAGAAGCTGCGCTGGATGGAAATCGGATCGCAGCAGATGACGGCGGACGAAAAGCGCCGCATCCGGGAGCTTTTCCCGCATGCACTGATCGTGCAGCACTACGGTCTGACCGAAGCTTCGCGCACGACCTTCCTGAAAATTTCCGACGCCCCGATGGAGCTGCTCGAGTCTGTGGGTCAGCCGGTCGGCAAGACCGAGGTGCGGATGAGGCCGGATGGCCGCATCATGATCCGTGGACCGCATGTTGCGAAGTCGCGCATCGATGCCGAGGGCCTGCACGACCTGCGTGACGCCGATGGCTGGCTGCAGACGAACGACCTCGGTCACACGCGCGACGGGTACGTGTTCTTCGATGGCCGTGCCGATGACCTGATCAATTGCGGCGGCGTGAAGATCGTTCCCGATCAATTGGAGGACAGGATCCGGTCCCGTCTCGAGGCCGGGACGCAGATCGCGGTGGCGAAGATTCCGGACGCCCAGCGAGGAGAAGGTGTGCTCGTCGCGGTGAAGGCCGATGCGTCGGAGACCGCCCGCGTGCGCAGCGCCGCACTGGCCGCGCTCAAGGACATGGGCATCGATGCCGGCAGTGCGCTGCAGGTCATGGCGGTGGACGCCATTCCCGTCACGGGCACAGGCAAGACCCAGCGCAAGGTGCTCTCCGCGCAGTTCGTTGCCCAGCGTCCTCAGGAAGCGCCCCTCAATTCCCTGTCCGCAGACAGCGTCGTGGATGTGCTGTCCCTGTTCCGGTTCGAATTTCCGGGACAGAAGGTCGAGCCAGACGACACCTTCGAGTCATTGGGTGGCGACTCGTTGCATTACATCCAGTTCTCCCTGAGCTTCGAGCAGCGTTTCGGGCCCCTGCCGGACAACTGGGAACGGCTCAGTGCGTCCGAGTTGCAGCGGCATGTGGGGGTTGCGCGCAAGTCTTTCTGGCAGCGTCTGGAATCCGTCACGGCGACGCGCGCGTTCTTCATGACCTGCATCGTGGCGTTGCACACGGACGCGTTTGTCTACAGCTCGAACTGGGGCGCGGCCTACTTCCTGGTGCTGCTGGCGGGCTATTCGGTGGCGCGCTGGCAACTGCCCGAAATCATCCGGGCCGGCAAGGTGACCACCTTGCTGCGGACCATCCGGTACGTAGCGATACCCACCGTGATCATGGTCGCTCTTTTGCAGGTGGCCACACGAAGATTCGAGATCACGCCCCTGCTGCTGATTTCCAACTATCTGGATCCTGTCAGGCTCAAGGGCTTCCTCTTCTATTTCATGGAGTTCTACATCCAGCTGCTGCTGCTCGTCGCCTTGCTGTTTTCCTTTGCGCGGGTCCGACGGTGGTTCCAGCAGCGTCCGATGTTCAGCGCTCTGGCGCTGCTTGTGGTGGTGGTCCTCATTGATCGCACCATCGAAGCGTTCTGGAACACGGATTACAACTACCACCGCGTGCCCTGGCACTACGCATGGCCTTTCGCTCTGGGGATGATTCTGGCCAGTGCCAACGATCTTCGAACGCGCTGTCTCGCGATGGGCGTGTCACTCATGGCGGTGTGGATCATGTGGGGTTTCACTTCTGCGGCGTTCTACTTTGCAGGCGGGTGCGTGCTCGTGTTGTTCGTGCGGAACCTGATCGTTCCCGCCCCGGTCAAGCTGGCGGTGGCGGAGATTGCCAGTGCGTCCATGTTCATCTACCTCAGCCACTCCCAGATGATCTCTATCGTGGAGAAGGTGTTCGGTCATCCCCGGCCTTGGCTGGAATTGATCTCCGCAACGATCGTTGGCATTGCGCTGGCGCACGGTTACGCCTGGTGCGAGCGACGCTTCGCACAATTGCGCGAGTCGATGCGTGAGCCTGTGGCTGTGGGTTCCTAGAATCCCACGGCCTGGCCATCGCGGCGCGAGTCGCTCGCGGCCACATAGCCGTCGGCGATGTCGTCGCTGATGCGGGCGATGAACTGGCCACTGCCGAAGTCGAGATAGGTGTCTGCCGTGGGTTCGAAGCGGTGGCCCAGCGCCTTGAGGCCTTCGCGCAGTTCGGGTGCCATGGTGGCTTCGAAGTCCACGTCCAGCCCCTTGCCCCATTTCCATCGTGGTGCGTCACACGCGGCCTGGGGTTGCTGCTTGTGCACGAGCATGCGCACCAGCGTCTGCACATGGCCTTGCGGTTGCATGTTGGCGCCCATCACGCCGAAACCCATGACGCCCTGGCCGTCGCGCGTGAGAAAGCCCGGAATGATGGTGTGAAACGGGCGCTTGCCGGGGGCCACCTGATTCGGGTGTCCGTCCTGCATCGTGAAGCCGTGGCCCCGGTTCTGCAGGCTCACGCCCCAGCCCGGCACCACCACGCCGCTGCCGAAGCCGAGGTAGTTGGACTGGATCAGGCTCACCATGCGGCCCTGCGCATCGGCCGCGGTGAGGTAGATGGTGCCGCCGCGGGGTGGGTGGCCGGCGCCAGGGTCGATGGCGCGTTTCGGGTCAATGAGCTTCGCTCGATCACGAAGGTACGCAGGGTCAAGCAGGTCGGCCGCGCGCACGTCTGTCATGAAGCGCTCATCGGCCACCCAGCGGTAGGTGTCGGCGAAGGCGAGCTTGATCGCTTCAATCTGCAGATGCTGGCTCTCGATGCTGTCCGGGCCATGGCGGCCGATGTCCAGTTGTTCGAGCATGCCAAGTGCCATGAGCGCTGCAATGCCCTGGCCATTGGGTGGCAGCTCGTGCACCGTGTGCCCGGCGAAAGCCATTTCGATGGGCGTGACCCACTGGGCCTCGTGTGCGGCAAGGTCGCTGGCGCGAAGCTGCGCGCCATGCTCGCGTGCAAAGGCTTCAATGGCCGAGGCGATTTCACCCTTGTAGAAATCCTCGCCGTGCGTGTCGGCGATGCGGCGCAGCGCGCGGCCGGCATCGGCGAAGGTGAAGCGCTCACCGGCCTTGGGTGCCCGGCCGTGCGGCAGGAAGGCTTGCGCGAACCCCGGCTTGTCGTGCAGAAGCGGCACCGCCTGCGCCCATTTGTGGGCGATCACCGGCGCCACGGCATGGCCGCCCTCGGCGAGCTCGATCGCCGGCGCCAGAAGATCGGCAAAGGGCAGGGCGCCGAAGCGCTTCGACAGCGCGGCCCAGCCCGCCACCGCACCCGGTACGGTCACGGCGTCGAAACCGCGCAGCGGGATCTGACCGTTGTGCTTGTGGTCGAAGTAGGCCTTGCTCCAGCCGGCGGGGGCGACACCGGAGGAGTTCAAGCCATGCAGCTGTTGTCCGTCCCAGACGATGGCAAAGTTGTCGCTGCCCAGCCCGTTGGAGCACGGCTCCACGACCGTGAGCGCTGCTGCTGCTGCGATCGCCGCGTCCACGGCGTTGCCGCCTTTGAGGAGCATGCGCAGGCCGGCCTGCGCGGCCAGGGGCTGCGAGGTGGCGACCACATTGCGCGCCATCAGGGGCGCACGGGAGACGGGATAGGGGTTGTGCCAGTCGAATTGCATGGGCCGGTATTTCAAGCGATGGAAATCACTTGAGGATATCGCCCACGCACAGATACTTGATTTCGACGTAGTCGTCCATGCCGTGGCGCGAGCCTTCGCGGCCCAGGCCGGACTGCTTCACGCCCCCGAACGGCACATGCTCCGTCGCCAGGATGCCGACGTTGATGCCGACCATGCCGTACTCCAGCGCTTCGCTCACGCGGAAGATGCGGCCGACGTCGCGGCTGTAGAAGTAGCTTGCCAGGCCGAACTCGGTGTTGTTGGCGGCGTCGATGGCTTCCTGCTCGGTATGGAACCTGAACACCGGTGCGAACGGCCCGAAGGTCTCTTCCTTCGCGCACAGCATGTCGGCGGTGGCATCGGCCACGACGGTGGGTTCGAAGAACTGGCCGCTGCCCATGGCACTCAAGCGCTTGCCGCCAGCGACCACACGGCCGCCCTTGGCCACGGCGTCGTCCACATGGCGCTGCACCTTCACCAGCGCGGCTTCCTCGATCAGAGGGCCCTGGTTCACGCCTTCACCGAAGCCATTGCCGACCTTGGCGGTCTTCACCTTGGCCGCGAACTTCTGCACGAAGGCGTCGTACACGCCGTCCTGCACGTAGAAGCGGTTGGTGCACACGCAGGTCTGGCCGGCATTGCGGTACTTGCTGGCGAAGGCGCCTTCCACTGCGCTGTCAATGTCGGCGTCGTCGAACACGATGAAGGGCGCATTGCCCCCCAGTTCGAGCGACATCTTCTTGACCGTAGGCGCGCTCTGCGCCATGAGAATGCGGCCCACCTCGGTGGAGCCCGTGAAGCTGATGTGGCGCACCACGTCGCTCTCGCACAGCACCTTGCCGACGGCGATGGATTGCTCGCTGTCGGCGGTGATGACGTTGAACACGCCCGCGGGGATGCCCGCGCGGATGGCGAGTTCGGCCGCGGCCAGCGCCGTCAGCGGCGTGAGCTCGGCCGGTTTGATCACCACCGGGCACCCGGCGGCCAGCGCCGGCGCCACCTTGCGCGTGATCATGGCCAGCGGGAAATTCCAGGGCGTGATGGCCGCGCACACGCCGATGGCCTGCTTGAGCACCAGCAGGCGGCGGTTGTTGTCGAACTGGGGCAGGGTCTCGCCATTGACGCGTTTGGCTTCTTCGGCGAACCATTCCACGAAGCTGGCGCCATAGGCCACTTCGCCCTTGGCCTCGGCCAGTGGCTTTCCCTGTTCCGCCGTCATGAGCGTGCCCAGGTCGTCCTGGGCGGCCATCAGCAGGTCGTACCACTTGCGCAGGATGTTGCTGCGCTCCTTGGCGGTCTTGCCCTTCCAGGCGGGCCAGGCCGCGTTGGCCGCGGCAATGGCGGCTTCCGCATCTTTTGGGCCGAGGTTGGCCACGTCCGCGAGCTTGTGGCCGGTGGCCGGGTCGAGCACGTCGAAGCGGCTTGTGCCGGCGAGCCACTGGCCGTTGACCAGGCCGTCGGTCTTGAGAAGGGTCGGGTCCTTGAGCTGGGCCAGGGGTGAAGTCTTCATGTCCATGGGTGTCGTCTCCGTCGGGGCGGTGCGCTGGGGCAGGGATAGGCCAATCATTTAACTTGTTAAATAATTGCCTCCCGATTGTGCCGCCGAATCCCGCTGGAGCATAGCCCGGGGCCATGGGCGGGGCGGTGCCGCTGGTGACGGGACGGGCCGATCCACCCGATTTCGCTGCCCTCGCGCCAGGGGTGGCCCGCATGTTGGAAAATAGCCGGTTTCGCGAGCGCAGAGCGCGCATTCAACGACCGACCACCCACAAGGCCAACATGACCCGCCCCGCCTCCGTTGCCGACATCCGCAAAAGCTTCCTGGACTTTTTCGCTTCCAAAGGCCACACCGTGGTCGCGTCCAGCCCCCTGGTGCCCGGCAACGACCCCACGCTCATGTTCACCAACTCGGGCATGGTGCAGTTCAAGGACGTGTTCCTCGGCACCGACAAGCGCCCCTATGTGCGCGCGGCCTCGGTGCAGGCTTGCCTGCGGGCCGGTGGCAAACACAACGATCTGGAGAACGTGGGTTACACCGCGCGCCACCACACCTTCTTCGAGATGCTGGGCAACTGGTCCTTTGGTGACTACTTCAAGCGCGAGTCGCTCAAGTGGGCCTGGGAGCTGCTCACCGAGGTCTACAAGCTGCCCAGGGAACGCCTGCTGGCCACGGTATACGCCGAGGACGACGAGGCCTACGACATCTGGACGAAAGAGATCGGCCTGCCACCCGAACGCGTGATCCGCATCGGGGACAACAAGGGCGGTCGCTACAAGTCCGACAACTTCTGGATGATGGCCGATACGGGACCTTGCGGCCCTTGCAGCGAGATCTTCTACGACCACGGCCCCGGGATTCCGGGTGGCCCTCCAGGCAGCCCTGACGAAGACGGTGATCGCTTCATCGAGATCTGGAACAACGTGTTCATGCAGTTCGACATGAAGGAAGACGGCAGCGTCACGCCGCTGCCCGCGCCTTGCGTGGACACCGGCATGGGCCTGGAACGTCTGGCCGCGATCCTGCAGCACGTGCACAGCAACTACGAGATCGACATCTTCGATGCGCTCATCAAGGCCGCCGCGCGCGAGACGAACACGGCCGACCTGGACAACCCCTCGCTCAAGGTGATTGCCGACCACATCCGCGCCACCGCCTTCCTGGTGAGCGATGGCGTGATCCCGAGCAATGAGGGCCGCGGCTATGTGCAGCGCCGCATCGTGCGCCGCGCCATCCGCCATGGCTACAAGCTGGGCCAGAAAACCCCGTTCTTCCACAAGCTCGTGGCCGATCTTGTGAAATTGATGGGTGACGCTTACCCGAACATGGCCAGCCAGGCCGATCGCATCACCGAGGTGCTCAAGGCCGAGGAGGAGCGTTTCTACGAAACGCTGGCCAACGGCATGGAAATCCTCGATGCAGCCCTGGCGGGTGGCGCGAAGGAACTGCCTGGCGAGGTGGCCTTCAAGCTGCACGACACCTACGGCTTCCCGCTCGACCTGTCGGCCGACGTGTGCCGCGAGCGGGGCCTGTCGGTGGACGAGGCCGGCTTCAGGGCGGCCATGGAGAAGCAGAAGGCCGCCGGCCGCGCCGCCGGCAAGTTCAAGATGGACCGTGCGCTGGAGTATGGCGGCGCGGGCAACCTCTTCACCGGCTACGAACAGCTGACCACCCCGGCCCGTGTGCTGGCGCTTTACCACGAGGGCACGCCGGTGCAGCAACTCACCGAAGGCCAGAGCGGTGTGGTCGTGCTCGACAGCACGCCGTTCTATTCGGAGAGCGGCGGCCAGGTGGGCGACGCGGGCGTGCTGAGCGCAGAGGGCGTGCAGTTCGGCGTGGAAGACACGCAGAAGATCAAGGCCGACGTGTTCGGCCATCACGGTGTGCAGACGCAGGGCACGCTCAAGGTCGGTGACGCGGTGAACGCGCAGGTCGACGTGGCGCGCCGCCAGGCCACCATGCGCAACCACAGCGTGACCCACCTGATGCACAAGGCCCTGCGCGAGGTGCTGGGCACGCACGTGCAGCAGAAGGGCTCGCTGGTCGACGCCGACAAGACGCGCTTCGACTTCACGCACAACGCGCCCGTGAGCTTGGCACAGATCGCCGAGATCGAGAAACGCGTGAACGCGGAAATCCTCGCCAATGCCGAGACGCTGGCGCGCGTGATGGACATCGAGGCCGCTCAGGCCACCGGGGCGGTGATGCTGTTCGGCGAGAAGTACGGTGACACCGTGCGCGTGCTCGACATCGGCAGCAGCCGCGAACTCTGCGGCGGCACGCACGTGGGCCGCACCGGCGATATCGGCCTGTTCAAGATCGTTTCCGAGAGCGGCGTGGCCGCCGGCGTGCGCCGTGTCGAAGGCATCACCGGCGCCAATGCGCTGGCCTACCTGCAGCAGGTGGAAAGCGCGCTGCACCAGGCCGCTGGCAGTCTGAAGGCGCCCGTGGCCGAACTGCAGACGCGCATCTCCCAGACGCTGGACCAGGTGAAGGCGCTGGAGAAGGAAGTCGCGGCACTCAAGGGCAAGCTGGCGTCCAGCCAGGGCGACGAACTGGTGGCGCAGGCGGTGGACGTGAAAGGCATCAAGGTGCTGGCAGCCGTGCTCAACGGCGCCGATGCCAGGACGCTGCGCGACACGCTGGACAAGCTCAAGGACAAGCTCAAGACGGCCGCCATCGTGCTGGCCGCGGTCGATGGTGCGAAGGTGCAGCTGGCTGCCGGCGTCACCGCCGACAGCATGGGCAAGGTCAAGGCCGGCGAGCTGGTGAACTTCGTTGCCCAGCAGGTGGGCGGCAAGGGGGGCGGCAAGCCCGACATGGCCATGGCCGGGGGCACCGATGCCAGCGGCCTGCCGAAGGCCCTGCAATCGGTGCAGGGCTGGGTCGCCGAGAAGCTGTAATCCGCGCGCCGCTAGGTGGGCCAGCCGAGCTTGAGCTGGCTTTCGAAGTGGCGCGGTTCATTCGTGACCGGGTCGGTGAACCGGATGGCCCTGGCCAGCAGGCGCAGCGGATTCGTGAAGTCTTCGCTCTCCTGGGGGCCGCGCAGCACCCGGGGGTAGAACTGATCTCCTGCGATGGGCAGCCCCATTGCGTTCATGTGCACGCGCAACTGGTGGCGCTTGCCCGTGACAGGTTCCAGCCGGTAGCGCCCCCAGACGCCCTGCGTTTCCAGCAGGGCGATGCGCGTCTCGCTGTTGGGTTCGCCGTCGGTCTCGTTCATGCGGAAGAAGGCGTCGTGCGCTTCCTCGATGCGGCTGCGGCGCACGACGGGTGACTGCAGCGAGGGGCTGTGTGGCGCAATGGCTTCATAGGTCTTGTGGACGCTGCGCTCGCGGAACATCGACTGGTAACTGCCGCGTTCCTTCGGCACCACACTGAACACCACCACGCCGGCCGTTTCCCGGTCGATGCGGTGGATGGGGCTCAGTGCATCGATGCCCAGGCGGTTCTTCAGCCGCACCAGCAGGCTTTGCTGCACGTAGCGCCCTCCCGGTGTGACGGGCAGAAAGTGCGGCTTGTCCACGACCAGCAGGTGCTCGTCCTGGAACAGCACGGTTTCCAGGAAGGGCACGGGGGGTTCGTCGTCGAGCTCACGGTAGTAGTAGACCCGTGTGCCGGGGACGAAGGGGGCGTGGGGTGGCAGCGGCTGGCCCGCGTCGCTCAGCACCTCACCTTGCGCCATGCGGCGCATCCAGCCCTCGCGGTCAACGGCGGCCAGGCGTTCGGCCAGAAAATCGATCAAACGGGGCCAGGGCGAGGCCTTGCCATAGGGCAGGGCGATGCAACTGGCCGAGACGCCCCGTCGGGATGGGATGTCCGGGTTCTTCGGAGGTCGGGCCATGGTGGCCGATGGGGTCAGGCCCGACGGAACACCAGGTCCCACACGCCGTGGCCCAGCTTGAGGCCGCGGTTTTCGAACTTGGTGAGCGGTCGGTAGTCGGGCTTGGGCACGAAGCCTGCGCCGCTTGCGTCGGCCGTGTTCTGCAGCAACGGTTCGGCGCTCAGTACCTCGAGCATCTGCTGCGCGTAGGGCTCCCAGTCGGTGGCCAGATGCAGATAACCGCCGGGTTTGAGATGGCGCGCGAGGCGGTTCACGAAGGGCCCCTGGATGAGCCGGCGCTTGTGGTGGCGGCTCTTGTGCCAGGGGTCCGGAAAGAAGATGTGCACGCCATCCAGGCTGGCTTCGCCGAGCATGTGGTCCAGCACCTCCACCGCGTCGTGGCGCAGGATGCGGATGTTCTCCAGCCGTTGTTCACCCACCAGCTTGAGCAGCGCGCCCACCCCGGGTTCGTGCACCTCGCAGCAGAGGAAGTTGTCCTGCGGGCGCACGCCGGCAATGTGGGCGGTGGCGCCGCCCATGCCGAACCCGATCTCCAGCACCAGGGGGGCGGCGCGGCCGAAGGCGGCTTCGGCGTCGAACGCGCCCGGCGCGTAGTTCAGCAGGAAGCGAGGGCCGTATTGTTCGAAGGCGCGCGCCTGACCCGGACCGACTCGACCGGTGCGCAGCACGTAGCTTTTGATTTCGCGCAGGTGAACGGTATCGGCAGGCGCTGGGCGCGGTTGGGCGTGGCGGGGGTCGGTCATGGGCTGGATTGGCGGGCGCGGGGGGGCCGCGCGAGCGCTGGATTTTAGGCCGGATGCCTGTGGGGCCAGGCCGCCACCCAGCCCGACAGGGCGTCAGGCAGGGCTTCTTTCGTGGGCGCAGGCAGGCCGAGCATGGCCGCGGCCCTGGACAACGCGTCGAGCGGATCGCTCAGGTCCAGCGCCTGGGCGCCGTTCTGCTTGCTCAATTTTTCACCATTGCCGCCCAGCACCAGCGGCGTGTGCAGGTAGACCGGTGTTGGCCGTTCCAGCGCGCGCTGCAGGAGGATCTGCCGGGCGGTGTTGTCCGCCAGGTCTTCACCTCGCACGACATGGGTGATGCCCTGGTCGGCGTCGTCGACGACCACGGCCAGCTGGTAGGCCCACTGGCCATCGGCGCGCCGCAGTACGAAGTCGCCGACCTCGGCAGCCACATCCTGGTGTAGCGGGCCGAGCCGGCGATCGTTCCATGTTAGTGATGCCGGGCCGCCGACATCGAAACGCCACGCTCGCGCGGGCTTGCCCTGCAAGCCGCCCCGATCCGGTCGGCAGGTGCCGGGGTACACCGCGCTGTGGTGGCGTTCGCGTGCCGCGCCGAGCGCACGCAGCGCTGCCTCGATGTCCCGGCGCGAACACCCGCATGGGTAGACGCGTCCCTGTAGCAGCAGACGATCGAGCGCCTGCTTGTACAGGTCGCTGCGGCGCGACTGCCAGACCACAGGTTCGTCGCTGACCAGGCCGCAGGTGGCCAGTTGCTGGAGGATGAGCGTGTCGGCCCCAGGTACACAACGCGGTGTGTCGACGTCTTCGATGCGCACGATCCAGCGGCCGTCATGTGCGCGGGCATCCAGCCAACTGGCGAGCGCGGCCACCAGCGAGCCCGCGTGCAGCGGGCCGGTGGGGGAGGGGGCAAACCGGCCGCGGTAGGTGGGCGTCATGGCCCTGAGGCAGAGCGTGTCAGGCGATCGCCAGTGCCATCTCCAGACCTGAGATGAAGGCGTCTTCCACGCGATGACCGAGGCACCAGTCGCCGCAGGCGCCCATGCCCAGGGCCTTGTCGTACAGATGGCTCGCGCCCAGCGGCGTCTGCGTCTGGGCGAAACGCCAGCGGTGCGCGACGGCGTGTGTCGGGGTGGCCCGTATGCCGGTGATTTCGGCGAATCCCTTGAGCAGCTTGGCCTTGACCCGTTCAGCGTCGTCCTCCAGGTGCTTGGCCGACCATGCGGGGCTCGCCTGGATGGTCCAGCGTTCTATGGGGTCTCGCCCGGGCTTGCTCGACTCGCGGGCCAGCCAGCTGATGCGGTGGTGTGTGCTGCGCGCCGCGTTCCATTGGGGACCGAGGTGCGGAAGGCCGGGTTGCATGGCTTGCGGGTAGGCCACCATCAGCGTCCAGCACGGGGCCACATGCACGGAGGTGAGGGCCTGGCGGAGATCGGGCGCGAGGCCCGAACCCAGCAGCAGATCGTGGATCTGCGGATGCGGCAGGGCGAGGACGACGCGGTCGAAGCCGCCCAGCACCTGCTGGCCACCCTGGGCATCCTCGGCACGCAGCTGCCATTGTTCGGGGTGCAGGGCGTCGCGTTCGACGCGCGTGACGAAGGTATCGAGCAGGGTGCGTGCCAGCAGGCCGCCATGCAGTTCGGGGTGTGCCAGCGGTTGCGCCCAGAGGTTCACGAGCGCGCTCATGCCGGGCGAGGCCACGAAGTGGGGCTCGGTGGGCGGTGGCGCACTGGCCAGCACCCGGCCGAGCTCGTCGAGCACGCGCACGGTGCTCACGGCCCAGGGCCGTACAACGGCGGTGGCGTTGCTGCGCAACGCGGTCTCGAACCGCGCATCGCGCACGGTGAAGTACTGCGCACCATGATCGAAGCCGCCGAATTCGGTGCGCCGGGTCGCCATGCGGCCACCAAACTCGTGGCTCTTTTCAAACAGCGTGACCCGATGGCCTGCCTGCACCAGCGTGCGCGCGCACACCACGCCTGCCATACCACCACCCACCACCGCCACATGCAGCGGCACCGAAGCCATTCGGGGTGCTCTGGGTCGGGGAGACGGGGTTGCAGCTGCGCGAGTTCGTTGGGTGTTCGTCATGTCTCGGTGCGCCTTGGAGATGGGAGTGTGGCGACTGTATCAGTTGCTTCAGCGCAGGAGATGCTTTTGGTGACGGTCAGACCTGATGGTGGTTGTTGAGCAGCGCGCTGCGCGTCTTTGGATGTTGCAGGCGGTCCAGCCACCAGCGCAGCGCCCTTCCTGCATCGGCCGTGCTGCGGGGCTGGCGCCAGGCGTAGGAAATGCGCAAGTTGCGGTTGGGGCGTTGTACGGCTTTCACCACCAGGCGGCCCGCGTTGATGAAGGGTTGCGCGAGCGACAGCGGCAGATAGCCAGCACCCAGACCACGCAACTGTGCCTCCAGCTTGTGCTGCATGGTCGGTACCGTGAGCACGTCCTGCCCGGGCAGCAGGTTGTGTGTGACGCCACGGCCACGTTGCGTGCTGTCGGCCACCGCCACGGCCCGGTGTTCGCGCAGTTCCTCGTCACACAGGCTGTGGGTGGCGGAGGCCAGGGGGTGGTGCGGCGCGACCGCATAGACGAAGGACAGCGTGCCCATGGGGGCGGACTGGAACTCGCTGAGCGCCATCTCGCTGGGCACGCCCAGGGCAATGTCCGCCTGACCGCTTTGCAGCGCCTCTACCGTGCCGGAGAGGGTTTCGGCGCGCAGTTTCAAGCGGGTGGGCGCCCCCTCGGCGTAGAAGGATTCACAAAGTTCGAACAGGGTGGCGCGCGCGATGATGGCGTCGGCCGCGATGGTGAGCTGGGGTTCCCAGCCGGTGGCCACCCGCTTCACACGCTGGGCCACAGCGTCAAGCTCGTTCAGCAGGTACTGCCCCGAGCGCAGCAGCTCCGCGCCGGCGGGTGTGATCACGGCACGGCGCGCGCTGCGGTCGAACAGCAGCACATCGAGCGCATCCTCGATCTGCCGGATCCGGTAGGTCAGGGCACTGGGGACCATGCCCAGTTCGCGCGCAGCGGCGGCCATGCTGCCCAGCCGCGCGACGGCGTCGAGCAAGCCCAGGTTTTCAGGGGAAAGGGCGGCCCGCGGTGTGGAGGTAGCCATGTGAGTCGTTCTGATTGTTCAATTGGTTTGAATGATGCCATCAAACCCGTGCAGTCACGTAGCAAGATCAAAGGTCCAGAATTCAACCCATGCCAGCCGGGACCACGGCCGGCCCCACGGAAGATGGAAAGGAAATCACCATGCTTCAGATTCGACGCTCCGATGCTCGTGGCTACGCCGATCACGGCTGGCTCAAGAGCTACCATTCGTTTTCTTTCGCCGAGTATTTCGATCCCGCCTGGATGGGCTGGGGCAACCTGCGTGTGATCAACGAAGACCGCATCGCTCCGGGTACCGGTTTTGGCACCCATGGCCACCGCGACATGGAAATCATCAGCTACGTGCTGCAGGGCAACCTGGCACACAAGGACAGCATGGGCAACGTCAAGGGCATTCCGCCCGGCGATGTGCAGCGCATGAGCGCCGGCAGCGGTGTGCGCCACAGCGAGTTCAACCACGCGCCCAACAGCACCACGCATTTCCTCCAGATCTGGATCGAGCCCAGCGTGACGGGCATCGAACCCCGCTATGAGCAAAAGAGCTTTGCTGATGCTGAAAAGCGTGGCCAACTGCGGCTGGTGGCTTCGCCCGACGGGGCCGAAGGTTCCGTGACCATCAACGCCGATGCTGCGCTGTACGCCGGCCTGCTGGATGGCGAAGAAACTGCCGAGCTCGCGCTGAACCCCGCGCGCAAGGCGTATGTGCACCTGGTGCGTGGCTCGCTCGATGTGAACGGCCAACACCTCAAGGGCGGTGATGCCGCCGTGCTGGCGGGCGAAAGCCGCGTCCAGCTCTCGAACGGCGAAGATGCCGAGGTGCTCGTGTTCGATCTCGCTCCCTGACCTTTTCGCAACTCTCCATCCCTTCTCTTCAAGGAATCCACATGAACGCTCTGCAAAACCCCCTGGCCCTGATCGGCCGCATCCTGCTGGCCATCCTTTTTGTGCCGGCCGGCTTTGGCAAGATTGCCGGCTTTGCCGGCACGGTCGGCTACGCGACCGCCATGGGCCTGCCCATGCCCCAGGTGGGCGTCGCCATCGCCCTGGTGATTGAACTGTTCGGCGGCCTGGCCTTGCTGATCGGTTACCGCACACGTATCGCCGCGATCGCCCTGGCCGTGTTCACGCTGGTTGCCAGCTTCTTCTTCCACGCTTACTGGGCCGTGCCGGCCGAGCAGCAGATGATGCAGCAGCTCATGTTCTTCAAGAACATCGCCATCACCGGCGGTCTGCTGGCCTTCGCTGCCTTTGGTGCCGGTGCCTTCAGCCTGGATGCCCGCAGCAAGGCCTGAGTTTCTTTCGCTTCTTTTTCTTTTCTCCATTGCGGCGCCCTGGCGCCGCATTTTTTGCAGGATGCAAGACATGTCCAGAATCGTCGTGGTCTATCACTCGGGTTACGGTCACACCCAGCGCATGGCGCAATCGGTGGCCCAGGGCGCAGGGGGCGAACTCATCGCCATCGACGCCGATGGCAACCTGCCGGAGGGAGGGTGGGAAACGCTGGACGCCGCCGACGCGATCATCTTCGGCTCCCCCACTTACATGGGCAGCGTGAGCTGGCAGTTCAAGAAATTTGCCGATGCTTCCAGCAAGGCCTGGTTCTCCCAGAAGTGGAAGGACAAGATCGCCGCCGGTTTCACGAACAGCGCGGGCATGAACGGCGACAAGCTCGCCACACTGAACACGCTGTTCACCCTGTCCATGCAGCACGGCATGATCTGGGTCAGCCAGGGTCTGATGCCCAGCAACACCAAGGGCGCCCAGCGCAACGACGTGAACTACCTTGTGAGCTACAGCGGCGCCATCGCGCAGTCGCCGTCGGACGCGGGTGCCAACGACATGCTGCCGGGTGACCTGGAAACGGCGCGTCTCTTCGGTGAGCGCGTGGCCACGGTCACCACGAAATTCAAGGGCTGATCGGCGGCGCGAAGGCGAGTCGGCCGCCGGACCGCCCCAAGGCCGGCTCTGCCCCCTCGGGGGCGGCGACCCGCGCAACGGCGGAGCGTGGGGCCTTAACATCGGCGCATGAAGTTTCTCAGCATCATTCCCTGGGCAGACTGGCTGGCGCTGGTCTGCTTTCTGGCCTTGTGGGCCGGTTACGCCTGGTTTGCCCGGGTGTGGGGACGCAAGATGGGCTCGCTCATCCACACCACCAACCGCTACCGCGGCTACTGGATGATGCAGACCACCTCCCGCGATCCCCGCATGCTCGACGGCCTGATCACCCAGACGCTGTCGAACACCCCCGCCTTTTTCTCGTCCACATCCATCCTGGTCATTGGTGGCCTGTTCGCGTTGCTCGGCACGACCGACAAGGCCACCGAGCTGATGAGCGAGATTCCGTTCGCTCAGGCCACCACGCTGATCGTGTTCGAGTTCAAGATCCTCGTGCTGATTGCGATCTTCGTGTACGCGTTCTTCCGGTTCTCTTGGTGCATGCGGCAATACACCTTTGTCGCGTTGGTCATTGGTGCCATGCCGCCGGCCGAGGACTTTGATGCCGGCAAGCACGACCGCCGCGCCTTTGCCGAACGTGCTGCGGCCATGGTGGGTGCCGCGGCCGATACCTTCAATGACGGGCTGCGCGCTTATTACTTTTCGTTTGCTGCACTGGGCTGGTTCGTGTCGCCGCTGGCCATGGTGGTGGCCACGCTGTTCGTGGTGGTCATCCTCTACAGCCGCGAGTTCCGCTCCGAAGTGTTGAGCATTCTGAAAGACGAAATGCCGCCGCCTCAATAGGGTGAGCGCGCGTCACGCCTTCTAAAATGGCCGGATGTTCACCCATCTGCGCCTGCACACCGAATTCTCCGTCGTCGACGGCACCAACCGCATCGATGACGTGGTGGCCGCCGCCGCCGCCGATGGCCAGCCCGCTCTGGCCATCACCGACCTGAGCAACCTGTTTGGGGGGGTGAAGTTCTACAAGGAAGCGCGCGCGGCGGGCATCAAGCCCATCCTCGGCGCCGAAGTGATGCTGCAGGGCTTCACCGAAGAGACCCCCAACGCGATGCCGGGCGCTCACCAGCCTGCCGCACCCCGTGTCCTGCTGCTCGTGCAGGACAAGCAGGGTTACCTCAATCTGAGCGAGTTGCTGGCCCGCGCGTGGACGCGCAACGACGGCCGGGGCCAGGCACTGGTGCAGCGCGACTGGCTGCAGGAATGCAACGCGGGATTGATCATGCTTTCGGGTGCGCAGGCCGGCCCCGTGGGGCAGGCGCTGGTGCAGGGCGATGCCCAGCGCGCCGCCGACGTCGCGCTGCAGCTCTCGAGCATCTTCACGCACCGCTTCTATATCGAGCTGCAACGCGCCGGACGTGCCGACGACGAGCGCCACGTGACGCAGGCGGTGCAGCTCGCGGCGCGCCTGCATCTGCCGGTGGTGGCCACCCACCCGGTGCAGTTCCTGGAGGCGGACGACTACGAAGCGCATGAAGCTCGTGTGTGCATTGCCGAAGGCGAGATCCTCGGCAACAACCGGCGTGTGCGCAGGTTCACGCGCGAACAGTACTTCAAGAGCACGGCACAGATGCAGGCCCTGTTTGCCGATGTGCCGTCGGCGCTGGCCAATTCGGTGGAAATCGCCAGGCGCTGCAACCTCACGCTGGTGCTGGGCAAGCCACAGTTGCCCGATTTCCCCACGCCGCTGATCGATGGCGTGCCGATGCCCATGGCCGACTTCTTCCGCCAGTCCTCCTTCGAAGGGCTGGAGGAGCGTCTGGCGCACCTGTATCCGGATCAGGCCAGGCGCGACGCCGAACGTCCGCGTTACGTGGAGCGCCTGGAGTTCGAGATCAACACCATCCTGAAGATGGGGTTCCCAGGGTACTTCCTGATCGTGGGCGACTTCATCAACTGGGCCAAGAACAATGGCTGCCCGGTGGGGCCGGGCCGGGGCTCCGGGGCCGGTTCGCTGGTGGCCTACGCGCTGAAGATCACCGATCTCGACCCGCTGCAATACAACCTGCTGTTCGAACGCTTCCTGAACCCGGAGCGGGTGTCCATGCCCGACTTCGACATCGACTTCTGCCAGACCAACCGCGACCGTGTGATCGACTACGTCAAGGACAAATACGGCAAGGACGCGGTGAGCCAGATCGCCACCTTCGGCACGCTGGCCGCGCGCGCGGCCATCCGCGACGTGGGCCGCGTGCTCGATTTCTCCTATGGTTTCTGCGATGGCATTTCCAAGCTGATCCCGAACAAGCCCGGCATGTCGGTCACCCTGCAGTACCCACCGGTACCCAAGAAGGAGGGCGACAAGAACAACTACGCCATCGAGATGGAGCCGGTGCTGGCCGAGCGCATCCAGAAGGAAGACGATGTCAAGACCCTGATCGAGCTGGCGCAGAAGCTCGAAGGCATGACGCGCAACATCGGCATGCACGCCGGTGGCGTGCTCATTGCGCCCGGCAAGCTCACCGATTTCTGCCCGCTGTATGCGCAGCCCGGCAGCGAATCGGCCGTGAGCCAGTACGACAAGGACGATGTGGAGGCCATTGGCCTGGTGAAGTTCGACTTTCTGGGTCTGGCGACGCTGACCATCCTGGAGATCGCGCGCGAACTCATCATCAAGCGGCACCCGGGGCAGGAAAACTTCCGTTTCGAGGATATCCCACTGGATGACCAGCGCGTGTATGCGCTGTTCTCGCGCGGACAGACCGAAGCCGTGTTCCAGTTTGAAAGCCGCGGCATGCAGGGCATGCTGCGCGACGCGAAGCCTTCGCGGCTGGAAGACCTGATCGCCCTCAACGCGCTCTACCGACCAGGTCCCATGGACCTGATTCCAAGCTTCGTGAACCGCAAGCACGGCCGCGAGGAGGTGGAGTATCCGCACCCGGCGGTGGCGGAGATGCTGTCCGAGACCTACGGCATCATGGTCTACCAGGAACAGGTCATGCAGACCGCGCAGATACTGGGCGGTTACTCGCTGGGTGGCGCCGACTTGCTGCGCCGTGCGATGGGCAAGAAGAAGGCCGAGGAAATGGCCGAGCACCGCGAGAAGTTCCGCGCCGGTGCGCTGGCAACGCACAACATTCCTCAGGACAAGGCCGATGAAGTCTTCGACCTGATGGAAAAGTTCGCAGGTTACGGCTTCAACAAGTCGCACGCCGCCGCGTACTCGCTGCTCGCCTATCACACGGGTTGGCTCAAGGTGCACTACACCGCCGAGTTCTTCTGCGCCAACATGACGGTGGAAATGGACGACACGGACAAGCTGAAGGTGCTGTTCGAGGACGCCCAGAAGATGGGCATCACCTTCGAGGCACCCGACGTCAACCGGGGATTCCACCGCTTCGAGCCGATCAGCAACAAGTCCATCCGCTACGGCCTCGGTGCGATCAAGGGCACGGGCCAGCAGGCCATTGAAGCCATCGTGGCCGCCCGCGAGGGCCGCGGCGAGGGGCCAAGGGGCGACGAAAAGGGACCGTTCAAGAGCCTGTTTGATTTCTGTGTGCGCGTGGACCGCACACGCTTGAACAAGCGCACGGTGGAAGCGCTCATCAAGGCCGGTGCCTTCGACTCATTGCACCTCAACCGTGCCGAGGTGCTCGCCACGGTGGACCGCGCATTCGAGTTCGCCGCGGCCAGCCTGGCCAATGCCAACCAGGGTGGCCTGTTCGACATGATGGGTGACGATGACCATGGTTCCAGCACGCAGGAGCCCGATTTCGTGGCGACCATGCCCTGGGGTGTGAAGGAACGGCTGACGATGGAGAAGACCGCGATCGGCTTCTACTTCTCAGGGCACCTGTTCGACGAAGTGGAGCGCGAGGTGCGCCGTTTTGCCCGCACGCCGCTGGGGGACGTGGTCGAGAGCCGCGACCCGGTGATCCTGGCCGGCATCGTGACGGACTTCCGCGTCATCAACGGGCAGCGTGGCAAGCTCGCCTTGTTCAAGCTCGACGACAAGACCGGGGTGTTTGAAACCAGCGCGGACGAGAACCTCATCAACACCCACCGCAACCTGCTCAAGGACGACGAACTCATCATCGTGCAGGCCGTGGCACAGCCGGACCGCTTCTCAGGCGGTGTGCGGTTGAAGATCCAGCAAATCTGGGACCTGGCTGCTGCGCGTTGCCGTTTCGGCAAGTACTTGCGGGTGGCCGTGAATGGCAAGGCGCCGTCCATTGCCGATCTGGTGCGCGAGTTTCCGCCCAAGCGGGAGCTCACCGAGCAGGGTGAGCTGGTGCGGGGCTTGCCAGTGCGCCTGGCCTTGTTGCGCGAAGGCGCGCAGTGCGAACTGCAGCTCGACGACCGCGCACTGTTCTTCCCTACCGATGCGGCATTGGCCAGCTGGATGGCGCAGGCCCACGAGCAGCGTGCAGAAATCGTGTTTGACTGATGGGCCCAGTGCCGCCTGGTGACGCCTCCTGAAGAGGGGGCAGCTCCCAGGCTCTTCGAGTCGGCGCCCGGGAGCGGAGCGCATGCGGATCAGTCGAGAGGGCGAAGGCCGATCACCAGGGGCGATGGCACCGTGCCATTGGTGTCCTTGGGCAGGGTGCCCGTGCGGTCGATGGCGCGCAGCACGGCTTCGTCCCATTCCGGATTGCCGCTGCTCTTGACCAGCCGGCGCGAGGTGATGCTGCCGTCGGGTGAAGTGCGCACTTCGACCTCTGCGCGCGGGTTGCCCGGCGCCACATCGGTGAACACCACATTGGGCTTGATGCGTGCGGCCACACGCCCGGCGTAGCCCGGCGTCGGGCCGCTGGATTGCTGCGCCGTGCCGGTGCTTTGCGGGCCGCCACTGGCGCCGGCCTGGCCCATCATGCGCTTCATCTGGTCTTCGCGGATCTGGGCCAGCCGCTTCACTTCCTCGGCTTCCCGGCGCTGCTGCTCGCGCTTTTCGGCCGCCAGTTTCTGCTGGCGCTCCTTCTCGGCAGCCGCTTTCTCTGCAGCGGCCTTTTTCTCGGCAGCAGCCTTTTCGGCTGCCTTGGCCGCGGCGACCTTCTTGGCCTCTTCCTCGCGTTCCTTCTTTTCCGCTTCGGCTTTCTTCTTGGCCTGGGCGGTCGCGATCTCGGCCTGTGTCGGACCGGGCGGCGGAGGGGCCGGCGTGGGGACAGGTGCAGGCTTTGGTGCGGGCGGAGGCGGCGTGGGCGCCGGTGTTGGTTGGGGTGGCGGCGGCGGGGGCTCCACGGCGCGGGGCGCGGCCTGCTGTGGTGTGCGGGACCAGAGCTCGGCCTCGACGGTCACCGGTTCCCCGTCATTCTTCCAGTTCACGCCCATGGTCAGCGCGATGATGAGCAGACCGTGCGCGACCAGGGCCAGGCCCATGGGCCCAAGCCAGCGCCCGGTGCGAGGCGGGGCGAGGTCGAGGTGGTCGGCGGTCGATTGCATGGAGCGGGTGGTCGGGTTCAGCGTGAGGTTTGCACGGACAGGCCTACACGGGCAATGCCCGCGCGCTGCAAGGTATCCATCACGCGAACAACGGCTTCGTATTTGACATTCTTGTCGGCACTGATCACCACGGGCACACCACCTTCGGGCTGGCTGCCCCGGCTCGCCTGGAGTTGCTGGACGCGCGCGACCAGCTGGCCCATGGCCACGGGCTGTGGCTCGGCGCTGGATGAGCCTTCGCGCAGCGACACCTGTTCATCCTTGTCGATCACGACCGCCACGAAGCGATCGGGCTGGCGGCCGGCCTGACCCACGCTGGGCAGGGCGATCTGGCTTGGCGTGATCAGCGGTGCGGTGACCATGAAGATGATCAGCAGCACCAGCATCACATCGATGAAGGGCACCATGTTGATCTCGTTGATGGTGCGGCGGCCCCGGCCGCGTGAGGAGACAGCTGGCATCTCAGTGCCCCGAGGGTGTCTGGTGGGCCTGGGCACCCAGGTTGCGCTGCAGGATGTTGGAGAACTCTTCCATGAAGGTCTCCATGGCGTTGGCCACCCGGTCGATGTCGTGCGAGAAGCGGTTGTAGAACACGACCGCAGGAATCGCAGCGAAGAGGCCGATGGCGGTGGCCACCAGCGCTTCGGCAATGCCGGGGGCCACCGTGGCCAGCGTCACCTGGGCGAGCGCGGCCAACCCCGTGAAGGCGTGCATGATGCCCCAGACCGTGCCGAACAGGCCAACGTATGGGGAGACGGAGCCGACAGAGCCGAGAAAGGACAGGTTGGTCTCCAGCGCGTCGAGTTCGCGCTGGAAGCTGGCGCGCATCGCGCGGCGCGCGCCATCCAGCAAGGCGCCGCTGTCGGTGATGCGGCGCTCGCGCAGCTTCTGGTACTCGCGCATGCCACTGGCGAAGATTCGCTCCATCGGGCCACCCCGTTTGGCGTTCTGGGCTGCACCGGCATACAGGTCGTTGAGATTGGTGCCCGACCAGAATTCGCGTTCGAATTCCTCGTTGTGGGCGCGCACGCGCTTGAGAGCGAACACCTTGCGGAAGATGGCAGCCCAGCTCACGACGGACACGACCACCAGCAGCGCCACGACAGCCTGGACCACCCAGCTGGCGTTGAGCATCAGTTGAACGATGGAAAGATCATGTGTCATGGCTGTTCGGAGGCAGTAGGTGAGAGAAAAGTTTCGGGAGAACGCCGGTCAGTCCGGTGTCTGCAAGGCGTCCAGCACCCGGAGCGGTATGCGCTGGGGGCGCAGGCTCTGGGCATCGACCCAGCCGATGCGGATAGTGCCTTCACAGAGCAGAAGGGCCTGCCCGTCTGCCCGGGCAGGCTGGAGGAGCGCGCGCTGCTCGATTGTCAGGGAGGCCCGGCCCGCTTCCCGCACGCGGGCTGTAACCAGAAGCAAATCATCCAGACGGGCCGGCCGGTGGTATTGCACCTGGGTTTCGCTCACCACGAACATGCCGCCCACCTCGTCTCGCAGGGCCTGCTGGCCGATACCGAGGTGCCGCAGCCATTCGGTGCGGGCCCGCTCGAAGAACTTGAGGTAGTTGGCGTAGAAAACGATGCCGCCGGCATCGGTGTCTTCCCAATACACGCGCACCGGCCAGTGGAAGGGGGTCTGGGACGCCGTCACAGCGCCTGCTCCAGGCGGGAGACGGCTTCTTTCAATTGCGCCATTGAATTGGCGGTGGAGAAGCGCAGGTAGCGGCCCGGCTCAGCCTGACCGAAGTCGCGGCCAGGTGTGGCCGCCAGCTGGCAGCGCTGCATCAGCTCGAAAGCCAGGGCCCAACTGCCACCTTCGTCGGCACGTCCGCCCGGAGGTGCCAGATGCCAGCGCTCGCAAAGTGCGCTGACGTCGGCCCAGGCGTAGAACGCGCCATCGGGCATCACCGGCACGGAGATGCCCAGCCGGTTGAGCTCCGGGATGAAGAAATCGCGGCGCTCCTTGAACGCGGTGCGGCGGCGCTCGTACTCGGCCAGGCTGTCGGGCTCGAAACAGGCCAGTGCCGCGTGCTGGGCGATGGTGCTGGCGCAGATGAAGAGGTTCTGGGCGAGGCGCTCCACCGCGGGCACCAGTTCGGGCGGCAATACCAGCCAGCCCAGGCGCCAGCCGGTCATGTTGAAGTACTTGGAGAAGCTGTTGATGCTGATGATCTCGTCGCCCAGGCCATCGGGCAGGCCCAGCGCGCTGTGGCCGTACGCTTCTTCGAAGCTCAGGCCGAGGTAGATCTCATCGACGATCGTGATGCCACCCCGGCTGCGCACGAAGCGTGCGATGCGTTCCAGTTCGTCACGCGCGATGCTGGTGCCCGTGGGATTGGAGGGCGACGCAAGCAGGACGCCGCGGGTGGCGGGGCCCCATGCATCTTCCACCTGCGCTGCGCTCAGCTGGAAGCGTTGTTCCGGGCCGGAAGGAATCAGCACCGGGCGGCCTTCGGCGGCTTGAACGAACTGCCGGTTGCAGGGGTAACTCGGATCGGGCATGAGCACCTCGTCGCCCGCCTCGATGAGCGCCAGGCTGGCCAGCTGGAGCGCTGCGGACGCACCGGCCGTGACGACGATGCGGGCGGGGTCGATGTCCAGGCTGAAGCGCGATGCATACCAACCGCTGATGGCTTCGCGCAACGCTGGCAATCCCGTGGCTTGCGTGTACTGGCTGCGGCCCGCATGGATGGCGCGTTCGGCCGCTGCAGTGACCAGGGGTGGGGCAGTGAAGTCGGGTTCGCCGATGTTCAGGTAGATCATCGGCCGGCCTTTGGTGCCGGCCTCGGAGGCCATGGTTGCCGCCGCCTTGGCGAGCTCCATCACATAGAACGGTTCGACGCGCTGTGCGCGCTGTGCGATCCTCATGGAGCCGGTTTGCGCGTCGATGGGCGGGAAGCCGGTGCGGGCGATGCGGCCACTTCAGCCGGGCGCAATTGCGAGGCCAGCTGGTGCAGCACACCGTTGACGTACTTGTGACCATCGGTGCCGCCAAAGGATTTGGCCAGCTCGATGCATTCGTTGAGCACCACGCGCCAGGGCACGTCCAGGCAATGCTGGAACTCGTACGCGCCGATCCAGAGCACCCCGTGTTCGATGGGGGAGAGCTCTGCCATGGGGCGGTCCAGGCGGGGCGTGATCAGTGCGTCCAGAGCGACAGCCTCGGCCACGCAGCCGTGCAACAAGGCATCGAAGTGCACGCTGTCGGCCTTGTGAAAGCCTGCGAGGTCGCGGGTGAAGGCGTCGATGTCGACCGCGGCGTTGCGGCCCACCAGGTGTTGGTAGATCGCTTGCAGGGCAAACTCACGGGCGCGGGTGCGTGCCGACTTGTCCGACGCCTTGCGGGGTGCCGTGGTGGCCTTGCCGGCCGCTGGTGCTGGGGTGTCCGTGGGCATGGTCAGCCGATCTCCTGCAGCAGGTGCGCCATTTCCACCGCGACGCGGGCCGCGTCGCGACCCTTCTCGGTCTGGCGGGCGATCGCCTGTTCGAGGTTTTCGGTGGTCAGGATGGCGTTGGCGATGGGGATCTGGTAGTCCAGCGAGAGGCGCGTCACGCCTGCGCCGGACTCGTTGGCCACCAGTTCGAAGTGGTACGTCTCGCCACGGATGATGCAGCCCAGGGCGATCAGTGCATCGAAGTCGTCGCGTTCGGCCATGGCCTGCAGGGCCACCGGCACCTCCAGTGCACCGGGCACCTTGACGTGGGCGATGTTCTTGTCCTGTACGCCCAGGGCCAGCAATTCAGCCAGACAGGCGTCGAACAAGGCATCCGTGATGGCCTCGTTGAAGCGGGCCTGGACGATGCCAATGCTGAGCTTTCTGCCGTCGAGCACGCTGGGAGTGCCTTTGTCTGCGCCGAACATGTGAGAGTCCGTTTCCGTGAATGAAAGAAAAGAGAGAGGGTCAGTTGTCGCGGCTCAGGTAGCCGGTGATCTCGAGCCCGTAGCCCGCCATGCTGGGCATGCGCCGCGGGTTGCCCATGAGCTGCATGCGGTGCACACCGCTGTCGCGCAGGATCTGGGCGCCAACGCCGTAGGTGCGCAGGTCCATGCGCCCGCGCTCGGGCGCCTGGGCAGAGCGCGCCGTGCCTTCGAATTGCGCCAGCAACTGGCTGGCGCTTTCGCCGCAGTTGAGCAACACCGCCACGCCGGCACCGGCTTCCGCGATGTAGCGCAGGCTGGCTTCCAGGCTCCACGAGTGCATCGAGCGGCCAACTTCCAGCGCGTCCAGCACGGAAAGAGGTTCGTGAACACGCACGGCCACACTGTCTTCCGGGCCCCACTGGCCCTTCACCAAAGCCAGGTGCAGGGCACCGCTGGGTTGGTCGCTGAACGCGGTGGCCTGGAATTCGCCGAAGGCGGTGTTCAGGCTGCGGGTGCCGAGCTTTTTCACCAGGCACTCGGTGCGGCTGCGGTGTTCGATCAGGTCGGCAATGGTGCCGATCTTCAAGCCGTGCTCGGCCGCGAACACCTGAAGGTCGGGCAGCCGCGCCATGGTGCCGTCGTCTTTCATGATCTCGCAGATCACCGCAGCGGGGCTGCAGCCGGCCATGGCCGCGAGGTCGCAGCCGGCTTCCGTGTGGCCGGCCCGCATGAGCACACCGCCGTCGACCGCCTGAAGCGGGAAGATGTGGCCGGGCTGCACCAGATCGGAGGCCTGGGCGTTCGCCGCGACCGCCACTTGCACCGTACGTGCGCGGTCAGCGGCCGAGATGCCGGTCGTGACGCCTTCGGCGGCCTCGATGGAAATGGTGAAGGCTGTGCCCATCTTGGTGCCGTTGCGAGGCACCATGGGTGGCAGGCGCAGGCGTTCGCAGCGCTCGCGGGAGAGGGTGAGGCAGATCAGGCCACGGCCAAAACGGGCCATGAAATTGATGGCTTCGGGTGTGACGTGGTCGGCTGCCAGCACCAGGTCGCCCTCGTTCTCGCGGTCCTCTTCGTCGACCAGGATCACGATCCGCCCCGCGCGCATGTCGGCGACGATGTCCTCGACCGGCGAGATGGCCACGGTAGCCAGTTTTTCTGGGGCGTTCATGCGGATTCCTTGTTGGGTTGCACACCAGCGCTGAGCATGCGCTCGACGTAGCGCGCCACGGTGTCGATCTCGAGGTTGACGGAGCTGCCTTCCGCCAGTTCCCCCAGCGCGGTGTTGTGCACCGTGTGGGGAATGAGGTTGATGCTGAACTCGCAGCCTGCGGAGCTGTCGTCCACGCGGTTGACGGTCAGGCTCACGCCGTTGACCGTGATCGAGCCCTTGTAGGCGAGGTACTTGCCCAGTTCGCCAGGCGCGAGCACCCGCAGCTCCCAGCTTTCACCCACCTGGGCGAATCGGGTCACGGTGCCCACGCCGTCCACATGCCCGGAGACGATGTGCCCCCCCAGGCGATCGTGGGCACGCAAGGCTTTTTCCAGGTTGATGCGGTGGCCCGTGCGGGCCAGACCGGTGGTTCGGGCCAGGGATTCCGCCGAGATGTCGATGGTGAAATGGCGCTGGGGCAGGTCCAGCGAAGTGACGGTCATGCAGGCACCGTTGAGGGCGATGCTGTCGCCCAGGCCCACGTCGTCGAGGTATCCCGGCGGCGCCTCGAGGGTGAGTCGCTTGCCGTGGTCCAAAGAGCTGCCCAGGTCGTGGAGGTCGGTGATGCGCCCCACGCCGGTGATGATGCCGGTAAACATCCCGCTATTTTCGCAGGGTTTGAGAAATCGGCGGCTGCGGGCTGTTCAAGCCCGCTGCAGCTGGTGATGTCGAGAGGCATTACCGGTTCCAGCACGCCTGGGTGGGCAGGGGTGCCGGGACGAGCGAGGTGGCGATCTGTGCCCGGGCTCCCGTCTCGTTGAGCTCGAAAACGCCGCATGGATCCGAGCCTTGCGCGCCGATGGGCGTGGCCTGCAGACGGTAGCTGCTGGCGTCCAGGGATCGGAACCCGAGCGTGTAGCGGTCGCCTTCGACGGACAGCACACTGGCCGGGATGGCTTTTCGCTCTGGATAGGAGCCCTGTGCCGTGGCGGCCCGTTCCAGCCATTGGGCGGCGCGCAAAAGGGCGGCCTGGGCGTGAACGCGATGGCTGCGCTGCAGGTATTCTGTGTATCGCGGCATGGCAATGCTGGCCAGCACCGCCACCAGGGTCGTCACGACCAGCAATTCGAACAGTGTGAACCCCCCTTGCTTCTGCCTCATGGTCTCGGGCTTGGCCACTTTCCGGGGTTCTTGCAGGGGCCTTCTCATGGGATTTCTCGCCAGTCCGCTCGCTTGCCGGGATCCTTGCCCGCGGTGAGTCGCAGTTTGCCCGTGCACGCCGCATGCAGGGGCGTGCAGTCTGGCTGGAACGAGAGCAGGTCGAGATCGCCCCGACGTGTGTGAATGGCTGTGAACTCGCCGGTGCCAAAGCGGACCCGTGAAGCGTCGGACATCGCCATGGTGGCATCTGCGGTGGAAAAGACCGGGGCCTGGGCAGGTTGTCCCGTGAAGATGTTGAGCACCGTTGCCCACCCGGTTTCGGGGCTCGGCGCAAGGGCAGGGGCGGTGGAGAAGACGATCACCTTCTGGCCTTCGAAGAGCTGCGGGTTGGTCAGTACGCGTTCCCGCGCTTGCGGCAGGTCGAGGAACCAGCCGCGTGGCGTGTTGGGGTCGGATCGGTCGTATGGCACCGGCCGGCGCGAACTGTGAAAGTAGGGTGTGGCTGTATCGGTAGCCGATGCCTGGCTTCTCACGGTGCCGGTTATGGATTGCCGGATCAGGGCTTCACGTCCTGGGGGAACGCGTTGCTGGTTCGATGTGAGCAGTGTGCGGCGGCCTGCGCTGTCCTTGCCAGGCAGGTAGGTGCTTCTGTCCCACAACGCATAGATGGTCTGTACACGGATGTCACCCGGGTCGGTCGCCGTCAGGTTGCGCCCGGTGCCGAACAGGACCTGCATGCCGCCCAGTGGATGGGGCATGCAGATCGGGGCGGCCGTGATGGGTTGAGGGTCGGACTGTGGTGGGTCGGTTCGTGCTGTGTGGAAGGGCATGCAGGCGTCGCTCTCCTGGCAAGGCTCGGCTCCCATCGCCCACGCGCTGACGCCCCATCTCCTGGGGTCGGTATGGGACAGGTCGAATTTCCACAGATGGCCTTGAAGGTCGCCGGCGTAGGCGATGTCGGCACGGCCGTCGCCGTTCACGTCCAGCAGGCGCGGAGCCGAAAGCCCGTTGGACTGACCTTTGGCCGGTCGTGCCACCAGGCGCTGGAGTTCCTTCGGGCCGTCGAGGTACTGGATCAAAAGAACCGGTCGTTCGTTGACGCTGTTGACGCCGTTGCCCATGACCACTGCCCAGCGGTCGTTGTTGAGCTTGACGATCTGCTCGCTTCGCGCGGTGTGGGCGAGAGCTGTAACGGGAGGCGCATAGAAATGACCCACATCCCGGCTCTCGTCGTCGGGAGGCGTTGCCGCGCTCGGAAAGGTGCGGTCCAGCACCACGCCGGAAGGCCGGAAACTGGACGTCGCGTTCGAGGCGGACAGCGGCTGCGTGATGTCGAGGACGAAATAGCCGCGGCCCCCTCCGCCCAGGCCACCGACCAGCAGCGTGCGCCATTGGCTTGCCAGGCCTGTGCTGTCTTCGGCGTGGTTGCCGCTCACATCGGCATCGCCGCTGAACACCTGGCCATTCACCAGGTAGTGGTGGGGGTGTTCCGGCTGCGTGTAGCCCCACAGGTTCTCGTAGATGCCGCGAGGAACATAGGCCATCATTTCACGCCCGTTGAGGGCATCGAAGGCGTGCAACATCCCATCGTTGGCGCCGACATACAGCATGGTGGGCCTTTGTGCGTACGCTTTGCGGAAGGCCGCGTGGCCAGGGTGTTCATAGGCCAATCGATCGGGCGGCCGCACCAGCCAGATGTTCGCGCCGACGATGGAGCCCAGCCGGGAATACCGGCGCCGCAAGGTGCCGCCGGTCTGGCCGATCTCATTGCCGTCGTGGCCGCGCAGGTAGTCGAGGCGGCGTTGCCCCTCTGCCGTACCCCCTGATCCCTGGAGGTGCTGGCGTTGTGCCAGACCCAGTTCGTTCCAGCGAAACGCGATGCCGCCTTCGCTGTTGTGGGAAAGGATGTTTCGGGTGTCTGGGTCCAGCGTCGGGGCGTCGAGCAGTGCGTTGGCACTCCATGTCGGCGCACTGTGGACTTCACCGCTGACGGCGTCGATGCGGTATGCGCTCAGATGGCCGCTCCATGACCGGACGCTGAAGCCTGCGACATAGGTCATCTCGTCCGACCGCAGTCGGCCGGAACTCACGGCAATGCTTGTTGCGAGGGGCGCAGCGTTCGGCATCGCCGGTTCAGGTGAGATGAGGGGCTGCGCCAGGTTCAGTGGCGCGGCCAGCGACGTGCAGGACAGCAGTGTCGATGCGATAGCGGCAAGGTGGGGGTTCAGGAGAGCGCGATGCATGCGAAAGCTTCCCGGCATTCATTGAAGACCGCGGCCGGCTTGTGGCCGGGGGACGTAGACCGAGCGCAGCCACACACGGGTTCCCGGCTTCAGCCCTTGCACGTAGGCGGTGATCCGGTAGACGAAGGGGTGCTTCTGGTCGGGCGTGAGTTCGTGCAATGAAGCTGCCCCGGCGGGAATGCCGCTGTCGTACCAGAACACCTCCACCCAGTACCAGGCGCGAGGCGCGACGGCGGATGCGTCGCCCGGCCGGGACCAGTGCAGCAGGGCGTTGCCGGCCGAGGCTGGATGGATGCCGGTGAACTCGCCGTACCTTGCCGCAACCGATGTGTCCCCCGTGCCGGCCGTCATTGCCGGGAGCTGGGTGGTCCAGTTGTCCAGGCCGAGGGCCCTGACGGTGCTGGGCAGACAGATACCCCGCAGGCAACCTGTTGCTGTGGATGCCAGCCTGGCTTGTAGAAGGTCGAGGTCGTTTTCGTCCTGGGGGAAGAATGGGTGCCCGGCGCCGAAGTTGCGGCAGCCCACGAAGGCAGGTTCAGGTCGGCAGGGCTGGTCGGCGTTGGCCTGCTGTCCCCGGATGTCAAGTTCGGCGTCGCGGATGAGGGCTTCGGCGGCAGCGAACGCCCGCTGGTGATCGCTCTCCGCGCCGAGCATTCTCTCTTGGAGCCAACCCAGGCGCGCACTGCCAAGAACGACGAGACCGCACAGGAGCAGCATCACCATGACAAAGATGAGCGCGAAGCCCCGCTCGCGTTGGAGCGGCGTGGTTGTGGGTCGATCGCTCATGGGCCGGCGTTGCGCAACTGGAAGACACGGAAGAAGACGCGGCGCAGACGACCGTCGCTCTCGACTGTCTCGCCCTGGCAGCCCGGCGCACTGGCCGCAGGGTGGCCCCTGGATTCGCCGACGAGACGCAGGCAGATGCGCAAGGTCTCCACGCGGTCCCATGGCGCCGGTGAAACGCGCGCCAATGCGGTGGCAGTCGTGTAGCGAAGGGCATTGCCTTCCCGAACGCCGTACCAGACCTGGAAATCCTCAACACCGCTGACCACGCCGTACGACCCGGGTGTCGGACCCGAGCCATCGCAACGCAGCCGATCCGCGATCACGCTGAATGCGTTGGTGATTTCCTTCTGGCTGGCGCTGTCGATTTCGCCCGATTTCGACATGCCCTTGTTGGTCGCTTCGCCCAGACAATCGATGCCTTCGGCTTCCCAGACGCCGGCGTCGCGCCGGATCTCGAGCGTGTCGGACAGACCGGAGGCGCCGTCCGTGCCCCGTATCGAAATGGCATGTCCGGTGTCCGGCCGGATGCCATAGCCGGCGTATTGCGGGTTGAATACCACGCGGGCTGCACCGAGGGTGTTTTCCAGATGGCGGGCGCCGGCCTGCCGCGCGACGCTGCCGATGATCCGGAAGGCCGTGGCGGCCTCTTGCTGGAGGCGCGTGCTGTCCCCGATGAGGAAGGAGGCGGTTCGCATGTGCACGAGACTGCCCATGGCCGCGACCACCACCAGGAGACCAATGACGAGGCCGATCAGCAGCTCGACCAAGGTCATGCCGCGTTGCCGGGGAGGGCGTTGCATGGACGCGCTGCTCACCGTTGGCGATCAGGGGCGGAAGTAGACAAGGTGGCAGGTGTGCCGCGCCAGGCACTCCAGGCCGGCCACCCCGGTGCCGGCCTGCCCCTGCGCATCGCGCACGGACACCGCCTGGGCGAACAACGCGATGTCGGCCTCGCTGGCGTGGCTGTCGTTGCGCAACCGGGGATCTGTCCACGCCACCAGAACGCCGAATTGAGTGGGGTCCTGGGTGGAGGGGAACACCCATGCGTCGCCGTCCGGCAGGCTTCGGGCCAACATGGTTTTCCACTCGGCGATGTCGTGGGCGGCCATGGTGAAGCCTTCGCAGGGCGAGGCGTCGCAGTTCGTGCTGGCCTGGGGAGGCTCACCCCAGGAGGTCAGATAAGGGTTGAAGGCCGGTGGTTGAAGCAGGATGTGGTGGTTGGCCCGCATGCGCTCCTGGAGGTCGTCCACCGCGCGCATGGCGATGTTGCGGAATTCGGTGGTGCGTGCCGTGACAAGTGTGCGCGTTTGTGTCGCGGCCAGACCCAGGACACCCAGGGCAAGCACCAGCACCGCGATCAGCGCTTCCAGGAGCATGCTGCCCTGTTCTGCATGGCGCGCCGGGCTCATGCGTTCTCTCCCGGCAGCGCAGGACATTTCTCCACGCGCTTGACCGTGCGCAAGCGCGTACCGGTCGAGAAACAGATTAACTGTCCATCCACCACGTTCTGGTTTCTGGGAAAGGCCTCGAAGCGCTGGCCGAATGAGGTGGTCCGTCCGAAGCGGTCGATCAGCAGGTATCTCGGACTGCCTGCGGGGCCCTTCTGGAAAGTGACACCAGCCGGAACCACCACCGACTGCAGCACCGCTTCCGTGTCGTCCATTGCCCGATTGCCGTTGGTGTCGGCAAACACCTGCCACCCACAACTCCAGTCCGCGGTGGAGGACAGAGTCCCCTCACAGGTGGTGGTGCGTTGGAGCATGACATCCTGCCCGAGGCGAACGGCCTCCACACGGGCCAGCTGCACGGACGCCATGAACTCGTCGGAAACCGTGTCGAGGCGGTACTGGTTCGCAATGCTTGTGTACGACGGAATGGCGACCGATGTCAGGATGACCAGCAGCGCGATGGCGGCCAGCATTTCAATCAGCGTGACGCCGCGGGGCCGGCGGCGGCGGTTCCGGCAGAGTGTTCTGGCATGGGGCATGCCGGCACTCTAATTGGAAAATTAATTCAAAAGAATTAAATAAGTCAAATATGCCGAAGTCGCAGTGACGCTTATGCCGTGCGGCTCCATGCAGGTCGCGCGGCAGGGCGGTGAGTCAGGTCATGTCGCCGAGGAACCCATCGCGGCCTTGCCGTCGGGCCAGGATGCGCAGGTCATTGCCCACCTTGTCCACCGATTCGTAGGCCAGCTGCACGCCGTCCTGCAGATTCTGCAGAGGGCCGAAATCGGTCAGGCCTGCGCCCTTGCCAAGGAGCTGTGGTGCGAGGTACAGCAGGATCTCATCGACCAGGCCTTCCCGCAGGAGCGATCCGTTGAGCTTGTGGCCTGCCTCCACATGCAGCTCGTTCACCTCGCGGCGCGCCAGATCGCCCAGCATCGCGGGCAGATCGACCTTGCCGTGGCCGCTTGGCATGGGAATGAGCGTCGCGCCCAGAGTCTGCAGGGCGGCTTCCCGTTCGGCGTCGCGCACGGCATGGTAGATCCACAGCTGTCGCGGGAGTCCGTTGGCGGGGGTGTTGAAAAGACGCGCTGTCGTGGGGGTCTGCAGGCGGCTGTCGATCACCACCAGATGGGGTTGCCGCGGTGTGTCGGCCAGCCGCACGTCCAGCATCGGGTCGTCCTCCAGGACCGTGCCGATGCCCGTGAGCACGGCGCAGGCCCGTGCACGCCAGGCGTGCCCGTCGGCGCGTGCGGCCTCACCGGTGATCCACTGGCTCGTACCGTTGTCCAGTGCGGTGACGCCGTCCATCGACGAAGCCATCTTCATACGCACCCAGGGTGTGCGGCGGACCATGCGGCTGAAGAACCCGATGTTGAGTTCGCGCGACGCCCTGGCAGCCTCGTGGTCGGCAGGGAGCCATTCCACTGCGACGCCCGCCGCGCGCAGGCGCTCGGCCCCCTGGCCCGCCACAAGGGGGTTCGGATCGCCTGCGGCGATCACGACCTTGCCCACGCCAGCGGCGATCAATGCGTCACAACATGGCGGCGTGCGCCCGTGATGGGAGCAGGGTTCGAGCGTGACGTACACGGTGGCGCCCACCACCGATTCGCCCCGTGCCTGCGCGTCGCGCAACGCCATCACTTCCGCGTGCGGACCGCCTGCGCGCTGCGTGTGCCCTGTGCCAATCTCGCGGCCATCGGGGGTGGTGATGACGCAGCCGACGCGGGGATTGGGGTTGGAGAGGCGCAGGGATTGCAGAGCCAGTTGCTTCAACTGCTCCGAGATGCAACTCATGCGGAGGCAATCCGGCCTTTAGCGCCAGCAATCATTGACCGCGCCTGTACCGGAGATGGTCTTGGTGCCTTGCTGGGACAGTCCGAGGGTGCCACAACGCGTATCGCCGATTTGGGTGGCAGGCGTTGCCTCGATGCGATAGGTGGTTGCGGTCGGTTGCCCGGACGCGAACGCGAAGGTGTAGCGGCCAGCCACTTCGCCGGTGCACGCCAGCACAGGCAGCGTGGCGGTCGAGTTGTACGCCATGGTGGTGGTGTAACGCCTTTCCATCTGCTGTGCCATCTCCTGAAGGCAGCCTGCTGCGACGGCACGGTTGGTGCGCATGACGTAGCTCTGATAGCCGGGGTAGGCGATGGCGGACAGTATTCCGATGATCGCGACCACGATCATCAGCTCGATCAGGGTGAAGCCCCCTTCGGATGACTGGCGTTGTTTCAATTCGTTCATGGCGTCAGTCTCTCACGATTTCGCGCCAGGAGATGCGGCCTTTCAATGCTGTCGCACCCAGGCCGGTCAGGTGCTTGATGAGGCCTCCAGTGGTGGCGGGGTCGGTGGCGCCACCTGTTCCACTGCCGGTGTCTCCCGAGCCTCCAATGAAGATGATGACGCGTCCAGGGGCACCCATGGGCAACGCTTCCGTGGGAATGCCGACACCCAGGTCCACAGAGCCAATGTAGCCCACCGTGCCATTGGCAGCGGTCAGGGTGTCGTTCGAGAAATTGTTGTCGCGATTGATATCGAGCAGGCCCAATGTGAAGGCGGCTCCGCTGAAAGGACTGACCACATTGAGGTAGCCCCTGCCCCCAGGCACGCACGGGTCGTCCGGCACGGGATACATCGAACTGACTGTCAGGCCGGGGACGGCGAAGTTGACGACTTTGGCGCCTGTGGTGATGCGCTCTCCATCCACCGGAGTGGTGAAGTCCATGTACCAGCCGCTCATACCGACCATGTCGTTGGGTGCGGCGGTGGAGAAGGTTCGACTGGCAAGGCCACCAACCACTCCCGTGGCAGTGATCGTGCGGGCGCGCAATGCGCCGGCAGCACGGCTACTGTTGATGGGAGTAAGTACATCCCCCATCACGCCGTACCAGGTCTGCCGCTGCCTGTCGCTTGTGTCGCCGTTCTTGAAATAGGAGCCGGTTCCAAAGAAGACAAACACCCGGTTGCGATTGGGATCGCCATTCTGGGTGTTCACGATCGCATTCATCGGGGCGGTGATGGGCTGCGCCGCACCGGTATGGTCGCGCGCCTGGAAAAGTGGCGCGCCGCTGTAAGCCACATGCCAGCTGTCCGGATCGTTCGAGGTCAGGTCGAATTTCCAGACATTGCCATGCAGGTCCCCGGCAAACACATAGTCGGCCGTGCCATCGTTGTTGGCGTCATAGATGCCTGGGCCGGCCAGCCCGTTGTCTCCGGCGACCAGGGTGTCGATCTGCCTCACCCGGTTGAGCGTGCCATCGGCGTTGATAATGAAGATGTAGAGAACCGCTCTTTGGCTGGTGCTGTCGTACCCGTTGCCGACAATGACTCCCAGCCTTCCGTTGTTCAATCTGGCAATGGTGGGGCGGCCCAGCATCTTGCCCAGGTTGGCATCGGCGGCGGCGGCGGTGCTGCCCGCCGGGGTGTATTCCCACAGGAACGAGCTGGTGCCAAAGGTAGACGGCGCAGTGACGTTGAGCGAGAACAGGCCTTTTCCACCACGTCCGAGAAGGCTGTAGAGGTAGCTGTTGTTGTTGGACGCCGCGCTCCGGTCCGACACCACCACATCGCCGTCCACGTAGTAGTCATGGACATAGCCCGTGGCAGATAGACTGCGCAGACGTGACACCGATTGGCGTGGCGCAAACGCGAACAGTTCCCGGCCGTCGTTGCCGCGGAAGGCGTGCAGCATGCCATCGTTGGCACCCACGTACACGACGTCGGTGTTCCGGTCGTAGTAGGGTGATGAGTGCACGATGTCGCCCAAGGCGCTGCCTCGGTCGCGCAGCGCACCACCGTTCTGGACTTCTGCAGTGCGCCTGCCCATCAGGTACTCAAGCACGGTGCTGCTGCCCAGCGCAGCCTGATCCGAAACGGAGAGGCTGCCGAAGTTGCTGAGCCTGACGGTGCTGGAATCGGAGGTGCGCATGAAGATGTTGCGCTCGTTCCATGCCGGCATGGCCAAGCCGGCCTGCCATGATGGAGTGGTTCCCACCCCGTTGACCGTGGCGGGATAGGCGACCAGGTCGCCAGACCAGCGTTGTGTGTTGAACACGGCCTGGTAGAGCCGGGATGACGAGGAAATGCTGGTGCTGTTGGCAGACACGTTACTCGCGCTGCTTGAGCGCGCGGCGATGTTGTCCAACGTCTTCTTGAGCGATTCCTTGAGCTTGAGCGGGTTTTGAACCAGGAAGTAGGTGTCGGGCACGCCATCGCCGTCGGCATCCCACTCGCTGTTCAGATCGGGCAGATGGTTGCTGTTGCTGTCGACCATGCCCCCCCATTTGGCGGCATACCACAGAGGGTCCTTGAGCAGCGTGGCGCCTGTAGCCGTGCCTGGGCTGAAGGTACGGGTGGCCGTGTCTCCGCCACTGCTGGCACCGAGATAGGGCAAGCGGTTACAGGCGGAGGGTACGGTAGTTCTGTCGCAATAGCCCGGCAGTTGGCCAGGTGGGGTGTTCAGGAAGTAGGGGGTCGTGTCGCTTTCATCCTGGACCTCGAGGTACACACCGTCAGCCGAAGTGCCGGAGATGATGTAGCCCATGCGGTGCTGAATGCCACCAGCCTGATAGATCGGGCGAAGGGTGACGGTCACTGTGTTGTTCGCATTCGCACTGATTGTGTACTCGACGATGGCGTCCATGTCGTGATCGGCACCCTGTTCCACGTCCTCGTAGTTGATCCGGAACTTGGCGTAGTACCTGCCACCGTTCACCGCAGGGTTCGCGTCCGCCGCCCCGGAGTTGACGATTTCTTCAACGTACAGATCAACGATCTGGTTGGTTGGCTGATAAGCCCCTTTCGCATTGGAAATCCCGCTGCCACTGACGGACTTGGCAAAGGGCACCAGGGTGATGCGACGGTCATTAGCCATGGGCACCTCGATGCGGGGCAGGGGCGATGCGAGGGCCACCACGAATGAGTCCACGCTCTGTCTGCCTGCAAGGTCGGTCCGAAGATCGGAGCGTTTGCCGAAGGCCGCTACGGACGCAGAGTAGTAACTGCCCTGTTTGGTGGGCTCTTCCGGTGCAAGGCCTCGGATGTTGCCCAGGCTGTTGACCTGCTTGGGAGATGGAGCGGAATCGAACACCCCGCCCGATTGACCGATGAATCGGTTCCCGGGCACGCCAGGCTCACGCGACGTGATGTTGTCGGCCTCGGTCAGTGCATTGAACCCACTCAAGTCGCCGGTGACCGTCGATGGAGCGAAAGTGGGCGTAAGGGCGCCCGGGACCTGATCGGAGTCGTAGGAAACATTGATGTCCGAGATGACGAGCATGTTGCCGCGCGCACACATGGGCGCCCGGGCCGCACCGCTGTTGGCGGAATAGGGATCGTCCCATGTGGCGTTGGACAACCCCACTTCCGCGTCTACGGTCGTCGACCCCATGAAGGCGGTGGTCGCGCTTCCTCGCCCTGCAAAGTAGCGCAGGGACTCGTACATCATTTCCCCGATCGGATTGCCCCAGTCCGGGAACTCGCCCACGTTGGGGGCACGTGTGGTGACCCAGCCGCCCCGGTACTGCTGGCTGGTGTTGCCGTTGTTGTAGTCCCGAATGCGCAGGCGATCGAACGTCCTGACGATGGTCGCGTTGGCGGTGAACTGGCCTGTGCTGGCGTTGACCTCATCTGCGAAGGAGGAAATCACCTTGCGCAGGCGTCCTCCCGCCATGCTGTTGTCGTAGCTACCACTGAGCATGCCGAACAGCATCGAGTTGTTTTCGCCATATTCATGAAGTAGCCCGACTGGCTTGTACTGGCCGTTCGGATACAGCTTGCAGCCACCCGTGAAGCCGGTTCTGCAGGCTTCCACTCGCACGGTCCGGTCGGTGCGTGTACCGCCATGCGAGCCGTCCAGCACGGGGCGCTCCTTGGATGCCCATTCCCAGACTCGCCGGTTCGAATCGGTGACGACGGATAGCAGTGGTGGTAGGTTGCTGCAGTTGTCCAGCGTGGCGCAGTTGGTACCAGCATTGGCCGTGAGGTTGCCAAAGAAGTGACGGCGGTTGGTCGCAGGTTGGGCGAGTGGCGTGTAGTCGCTGATGCGGTACCCATCCACTGTCGCGCTGGTGTACTCCTTGGCCCACGAATGCGCGTCCTGGGGAATATAGGCTCGACGCAGAATGGTGCTGCTCGTGCTGTCCACTTCGCGCGCGCCGCCATAGAGCACCACCCGCATCGCGTCGATGCGGCTCGTCGTGACGTAGTTCAGCCAGTTGCCAGACCAACGATCGGGCGTGGATGGCTGGGTGCATCTGTAGGCGTCAGCCGCGGTCGTCGTGGCAACAGGTCTGAAGCGGCCTGAATTGGTGGCATCGTTGTTGTGCGTGTAGCACAGCTCGGAATTGAACAACCCGAAGTAGGTGATGCTCGGCTTGTAGCGCACATCGAGCACACCGTCGCCATCGATGTCGCTGGCGTCGTTGTAAGCCTCGTAGAAAAAGCGGTGATCCTTGCCCGCCACCAGCATGACCAGTGGGCTGACACTCTGTTGCACCGACAGCGGCACATTGGGAATGACCAGCGCATGCGAAGCCATGGCCAAGAAGCTGCTGAGGCCGACCGATCCCCATCGGAGAGCGGTCATGGTGCGTGTGATGGAGCCCATGGGGATACTTCCTTTCGTTCCTGTATTGGATGTCCTGCGTCAGTCGGAGGCATAAAGCGACTGGACCATGACGGCGGCCCGACCATTGCCCCCGGCCCGGGCAGTTACGCGGTAGCGTTTGCAAACAGGGGGCGCTGAGGGGTCAAGCCCACAGGGGAAACCTGATCCGAGGTATTCGACAAAGTACTGGGGCGTCACGGCAAGCGAGCCTGTGCCCACGGTGGCAGCATTCGCCCAGCCCGTGAACGCCGTGTCCAGCCAACGGGGTGTGGCCGCGCCGGCCAATGCGGGAGGGCAGGCCCGGACGCTGTAGATACCTGACGAGAAGGTGCTGCATGCGCCACTCAAAGGTTCCGGCTTGACCTGATCTATGCCGTTCTCCGCTTCCCTCAGCGCAGCTTCTGCCGCCTGGAATGTCAGCGTGCGGTCGTAGGCATATCCGGCCATCTTCTCTTCTTGGAGAATCATCCGGACGCCTGCCAGGCCCAGCAATGACATGATCACCACCATGATCAATGCGACGATCAATGCCACGCCCTTTTCGGTGCGACGGTAAGACGGGTAGGACTTTCGCTGCATGTCAAAGGTCCCTGTTGCGCAACGAGGCAACCACGATAAGTTGTCGCTGGATGCGCTGTCCATCCGATCCGACGGCCTCAGCGGTATTCAAGCTCAAGGTCAGGCGAGCAGCCACCACTTCTGCGGTGGTGCTGGTCCAGCCGGCATTGAAGTTGGCGTGGGAGGCTGGAACCCAGGCCGTGCCCAGAACGTTGCCTGTGTCACGGTTTCGCGTGAGGTAGTCAATCTGCAGGTTGTCGACCCCGGGTGACATTTCTTCCCGCAAGGTCACCAGCTGCCCTCCGGCGTCCAGGCCCATTCTTGCGCGGAACAGGGACCGGCCTCCCTGGCCATTGATACCCACGTACCAGAACGCTGGATCCCAACGAGCGATGGTTGCATCGGGATCAAATGTCTTGGCGACCGGCGTGGCGCATTGCGCTTGCACGCTGCCCAGTGCCGTGGAACAGTTGAGCGGAGCACCTCCATATTGAACCGTGGAAGGCGTGCTGGTGACGGTCCGGATCTGGAACAGAGCGCTGCTTCTGCCGTCGCACACCAACGCCACATCGGAATTGGTAAAGGTGGTCGGCGAAGAGAAGGCAAAGCTGGTCGTGCCAGCGTCATGAGAGGTAATCTGCCGGAAAGACAGCTCGTCGCCTGCGGGACGGAGCATCACGATGGCGTCCGTGCCGGTCACGCGGTCTGTCGGGCTTGTGCCGATGGCTACGATGTCGGCGCTGTCCTGGGTATCGTCGTAGCCTCGCAGCATGCCTGCGTCGGTGTTGGCCCACCACGTCACGTTGGGTGATCCTGTGGTGCGCAGCACATTGGCCGTCAGCCGGGTGCCGCACGGAACCAATCCGGCCTCTCTGATTTCTCGAGCCATGATCTCGAATGAGAAGCGTGCGCCCTCCTGAAGTCTGGCGAGATTTTCATTGACTCGGAGTGTCTGACGTGTGGTCACGACAACGCTCAGCACGCCGCCAATGAGGATCAGCCCCAAGGTCATGGCCACCAGAAGCTCGACCAAGGTGAGCCCGCGTTGCCGCAACGGCTTTGAACGATGACTGCGGCGGCTCAGACGGTGAGTTGTGGAATGTGGCATGGCGTGCTTCAAACCCGCGAGCTGATGACGAGTGTCTGATTGGCCAGTCCACCGCTGAGACTGTCGTCCCAGCGAATCTGGACGGTGCACGCATAGTCTGCATCGCACGCGATATGCGCGCAGGTGGTGTTGTCGTCGGCACGCCCGATGTTCTGCTTCACAGACGTCAGCCATGCTCTGCGAGATGTTTCCGCCAGGCTGGTTCCATTGAAGGCATTCGGGTTGCAGATGAAGTCGCTTCCGGTGTTGTAGCTCCCGCCTTTGGCGCTTTCCCTGTCCACCCGCATCACATCGATCACGTAGTGGCTGAGCATGACGGCTTGCGCACGTTGCCCGCTGCTCACATTGCCTTTCACCGCCCGGGATTGAAGGGCCGCCATGCCGAGTAGCCCGAGGCTGAGAATCAGCACGGCCACCAGCACTTCGATCAGTGAGGCCCCACGTGAATCCTGACGTCGGGTGCAATGGTTGGATCGGTGAGTTTTTTTCATCTCGGATCAGGGATTGGGACAGTTGTTGGCTACGTTGGCGGGACGTACAACGTTGATTTGCCCGGCGGTGGTCAGCACGATGTCACGTGCCCTCGTGTCATTTCTCAGGGCGTCGCTGGAGCTGCATACCCGCAAGGTGCCGGCTTGAATACCTCCGCCCATGAGGCGTGGCCTACCGTCTGCAGCGAATGAAACGTAGTTTGCGACCTGCGCGGAGCCCGCCACGGATGCACCAGTTCCCGGGGTTGTGATCCGCGTGAGAATGGTTTCCCCGGTGTCCACAGCCGCGTCGGCCCCGCTTCGGGTGGTATCTCCAAACACAATCCAGCCTCTGTCCCAGCCGACGCCTGTGGTGGTATCGCATTGGGTTCCGTTGGTGCTTCTGCATACCGTAACCCGCGCTCCCGTGCGAATGGCCTGCGCTCGAGCTTGCTGAATGCTCCCGAGCAACTCGTTGCTGACAGAGGTCAGTCGGCTGGAGGCGGTCATTCCCTGAAAGTTCGGGGCAGCAATGGCCAGCAGGATGGCGAGCACACTGACGGCCACCATCAATTCGATCAGCGTGACGCCGCGATGGCCAGACTGACGCGGCCATGAAGCGGATTGGCGGACATTTCCCATTCCGCCAGTCTGCCTGTTACAGCTGCTAACGCTCCGAGAGACCCGATGAAAGACAGGAGCCTCGCGACGAGCGGGAAAGCGTTTCAAGTGCGCGTGCGATTGGCCGCATTCAGCGTCGAACTTCGTCGACCAGAGCCCTGAATTCGTCGATGTCTTCGAAGCTCCGGTAGACGCTGGCAAACCGGATATACGCCACCTTGTCGAGTTTTTTCAGCTCGCGCATCACCATCTCGCCCAGGCGGGCGGCGGGCACCTCCCGCGCACCGAGGTTAAGCAGCTTTTCCTCGATGCGTTCGATCGCCGCATCGACCTGCTCCGTACTGACCGGGCGTTTGCGCAGTGCCAGCGAAAACGACGCCCGCAGCTTGGCGGGCACGTAGTCCACCCGTCGCCCGTCCTTCTTGACGACCGCGGGAAAGCTCACTTCGGGGCGCTCGTAGGTCGTGAACCGCTTCTCGCAGTGGCCGCACTGGCGGCGGCGGCGGATGAAATCCGCGTCTTCAGACACGCGGGTTTCAACCACCTGGGTTTCAAGATGGCCGCAAAACGGGCATTTCATGCGGTGTGCACGCCCGCTGGGCGGCCGAAAGGCGTCATTTGTAGACGGGGAAACGCGCCGTCAGGGCATTGACCTTGGCGCGAACGGCTTCGATGTTGGCCGGGTCGCGCGGGTTGTCCAGCACGTCGGCAATCAGGTTGGCCGTCAGGCGCGCCTCGTCGTCCTTGAACCCGCGCGTGGTCATGGCCGGGGTCCCGATGCGCACGCCGCTGGTGACCATCGGCTTTTCCGGGTCGTTCGGGATGGCGTTCTTGTTGATCGTCATGTGCGCACTTCCCAGCACAGCCTCGGCTTCCTTGCCGGTGATGCCCTTGGCGCGCAGGTCGACCAGCATCACATGGCTCTCGGTGCGGTCACTGACGATGCGCAGGCCTCGTGAGGTCAGGGTTTCGGCGACGATGGCCGCATTTGTCAGCACTTGCTGCTGGTATGCTGTGAATTCTGGCGAGAGGGCTTCCTTGAATGCCACTGCCTTGGCGGCGATCACATGCATCAGCGGGCCACCTTGCAGGCCAGGGAAGATGGCACTGTTGATCGCCTTCTCATGCTGCGCCTTCATCAGGATGATGCCGCCGCGCGGGCCGCGCAGGCTTTTGTGGGTGGTGGAGGTGACCACGTCGGCGTGTGGCACCGGGTTGGGGTAGACCCCTGCCGCAATCAGGCCTGCGTAGTGCGCCATGTCCACCATGAAGATGGCGCCCACGTCCTTGGCGACCTTGGCGAAACGGGCGAAGTCGATGCGCAGGCTGTAGGCCGAGGCACCCGCGATGATCAGCTTGGGCCTGGTTTCGTGGGCCTTGCGCTCCATGGCGTCGTAGTCGATCTCTTCCTTGTCGTTGAGGCCGTAGGACACAACGTTGAACCACTTGCCGCTCATGTTGAGGGCCATGCCGTGGGTGAGGTGGCCACCTTCGGCCAGGCTCATGCCCATGATGGTGTCACCGGGCTTGAGGAAGGCCAGGAAGACAGCCTCGTTCGCGGAAGCGCCACAGTGCGCCTGCACGTTGGCGGCCTCGGCACCGAAGAGCTGCTTGGCCCGGTCGATGGCGAGCTGTTCAGCGACGTCGACGTATTCGCAGCCACCGTAATAGCGTTTGCCAGGGTAGCCTTCAGCGTACTTGTTGGTGAGCTGCGTGCCTTGGGCGGCCATGACGGCAGGCGAGGCGTAGTTCTCGCTGGCGATGAGCTCGATGTGGTGTTCCTGGCGCGCGTTCTCGGCCTGGATGGCAGCAAACAGTTCGGGGTCGGTTTGCTGGATGAGGATATTGCGGTCGTACATGGCAGTCCTTCAAGACGTGGAACCTTGCGCGGTGACAAGGGCTGCCCAGGCGAACGGCTGAACACCCGGTCCTGAAGACCGGGCGGTACGCTTCCCAGTGGTTGTCCCTGGTGCCGATCACGAATCGGCCAGGGGGGCCACGTCAGCGGCATCCTCCGGCTGACATGAGCCGGGGTGCGCACCTATCGCCAGTTGCGTACCCGGCTAGTTTAGCCGAGGCTGGAAGTGAGGTTGCCGCGACGGCCTGCCGACACTGTGCGTGTTCCCGCGATCAGGAGCGCGACAGGGCGGGGCTCGAAGGCAGTGCGCCCGGCGTCGCCGGTCCCTCGGCTTCGATTTCGCCTCCCGGCGGTGCGACCGGAGCAGGCGTTGCGGGTGCCACCACGGTGGTGGGGCGGGGCTGAGGCAGGCGCTGCATAGGCTTGCCCAGCGCGACGCTCTGGATTCGCATGTGCTCGGCCATCACCTTGTTGATGTACCAGCTGCCATCGGTGGTGACAGCACCGACATACAGGCGCAGCCCACCTTCCACGGATCCGGCCCGTTTGATGGCTTCCTGCAGCACGCGAGCACCGACACGCAGGTTGGACACCGGATCGAAGGCGGCCAGCTGGCCGCCGAAGTCGTTGTACTTGTCGGTGTGCACGCGAGTCAGCACCTGCATCAGCCCCTGTGCACCGACAGGACTCTGGGCAAAGGGGTTGAAACGCGATTCGACCGCCATCACCGCGAGGATGAGCGTGGGGTCGAGCTTGGCCTTCTCGCCCACCTCAAACGCCTCGGCGACGAGGACACTCAGCGGTTCGGGGGCGACGCGGTACTTCCGGCTCAGCCAGTAGGTCACGTTGGCCTGCTGCTTGGGCAGCTCGTCTGGCTGTGCGGCGGTCACGCGGTCGATGGCGCTCGGCTCGGCGGTGTAGACCGCGTCGGCGGTGGCGGCTTCCTGCCGTTCCAGCAGCCAGCCCAGCAACTGCTCCTCTGCACTGGCGCGCAGATCGGCACGCGCGCTCAGGGTGATGAGCGCCACGGCGGCCAGCGTGCCCAGCAGGGCAAGGCTGTTGTGGGTGATGTCGAAGAAGCCTTGGTAGGCGTCTGCAACAGCGGTCTTGATGGATGCCACGGCACGTGAGGTGCTCTCGGGTGGCGTTGCGTCATGCGCGGTCATTCATCGCTCCTTTCTGCGTCGGCCTGCCCGTGGGAGCTGGGCCGACTGGATTGGTCGCCATCGACGGCCCGATCCATGAAGGAGCGGTCGAGTTAGCCGGTGAGGCAGCGGTCGGGTTTACCCTCCAAACGGGCAAAACTGGCGCATCCTATGGACTTATTAATATCGAGTCAATGTTTAAGAATTGGTTCAAGCCTACTTTTCGATATAAAAAATTGGGCATACCGGCGGGTCGAACTGCTTTGCTAGCGGCAATGCGCGTGTTTGCGGGCCTCCCGGGAAGGCGGGCACCAACCTACCGTTTATCGGCTGATTAGCACCTTTCATGTGCCAAAACGTGGTTTCGGGGTGTCCGAATGATGCTTCGTGCCTTGATTGAAAATCTGCATGGTGACGGGGGATGCCGGCTCTTGATCGTGGCGAACAACCGGAGTAATCTGCAGTCGTCTGTCTGAAGACAGGCACAAGCTGACGACGCGGAGAACCGCAAGTCAGCCCCCAACGGGAGCAATCTGTTGCTTCCAGGCTGGAGAGACATCCAACTCCCTCCGCCAAAGCCGACGGCAAGAGCATCTAGCCCGCCGTCAACCCCGGCAGGCCATGCTTGCCGGGGTTTCTTTTTTGTGTTCCATGTATGTGCGTCCGGGTGGTGTCCCTGGAGTTCGACGACACTCGCGGGATGAGTTGGCAACCATGCGCATGATGAACACGATCCTCTCCCGATTGCCCGGGGGCCGATGGGCAAGGCGGCTCTTGCGGGCGCTTCTCGGGCTCCTCATTCTCTGGGCCGTGGCCTGGCTTGCCATGCCACCTCTGTTGAAGTGGCAGATCGAGAAGCAGGGCAGTGCCGTCTTGGGACGTGTGGTGACGGTGGAGAGGGTGGACTTCCGTCCCTGGTCGCTCGAGCTGACGGTGGATGGCCTGCGGGTTGCTGGGGCGAATGGCGGCGAGCAGTTCTCGCTCTCACGTTTCCATGTGGACGCCGAGCTTCAGTCGCTGATCCGGCTGGCGCCCGTGATCGATGCGGTGGAACTGGATCGGCCCAGGCTGGAGGTGCGCCACTTGGGCGAAGGCCGCTATGACGTCGATGACGTGCTGGCGCGGCTACGCCCGGCGGATGACAAACCCGCTTCCGATCCTCTGCAGTTTGCCCTGTTCAACGTCCGGGTGTCGGACGGCGAGCTTGTGTTCGTGGACGACGGTGCGGGTGTTACCCATCAATTGAGAGGGCTGTCTCTGGGCGTGCCTTTTCTCAGCAATCTGGCATCGCGTCGCGACGTGGTGACGCAGCCGCACCTCGCGTTCACGCTCAATGGCAGCACCTTTGATTCGAGGGCAGACACGACACCCTTCGCACGCACGCGCGACACCGATGCCAGCCTGGACATCCCGTCGCTGGATCTGGCGCCTTATCTGCCCTACTGGCCAGCGGCCTGGCCCGTGAGGCCCGAAGCCGGTGTGCTGGAGCTGGCGCTCAAACTGGCCTTCGAGCAACAGGACACGCCCCGCCTCTCCCTGTCAGGAACGGCCGCGCTGTCGGGGTTGCGCGTGGTCGAGCGGGTCGGGTCATCGGGACAGGCGGACCTGCTGGCCTGGGAGCGGCTGGGCGTCAGCCTGAACCGTCTTGAGCCCTTGGCGGGACTGGCAGATCTCGCGTCCATCGAACTGAAGACACCCGCGGTGGCGATCTCCCGCGACGCGGCGGGGCTTCTCAACCTGCAACGCGTGGCTCAAGGATGGACGGGAGGCGCTACCGCCCAGACGCCGCCCACGGCCGCTTCATCGGCCTCGCCCCCCTCGCCACCCTGGAAGGTCAGCGTGGCCCGCCTCGACATCGATGGTGGAACCGTGCGCTGGGCGGATGCCGCAGTCAGGCCCGCCGCGGACCTGGCCCTCGAGGCGCTGCGCGTGAGTGCCCAGGCGTTGACCTGGCCGGTGCAGGCGCCTGTGCCTTTCGAACTGTCTGCCCGTCTGGGGGAGACGCCACTGACGCTCAAGGGTTCGGCAACCGATGCCGAAGCCAACGCGCAACTGGCACTGGGTGAGTTGCAGTTGTCCACCTTTGCACCTTACGCCGCCGATGTGCTGTTGCCTGAGCTGGATGGCCGACTGGTGACCGAGATGCAACTGGAGTGGCGTGCCGCGTCGGCCGATCAACCCATGGGGTTGAAGCTGAATGCCAGTCGCTTCGAGCTCAACGATGCGCGGCTGGGCGCCAGCCGGCAACCCCAGGCCAGCGTTCGCTCGCTGAAGGTGCAGGATGTTCGCGTGGACCTGGCTGCCAGCACGGTCGAGGTCGGGTCGGTGGTGCTCAATCGGCCGCAGGTGCGCGCCTTGCGGGACAAGGATGGGCGATGGATGGTGGATCGGTGGATGAAGGCGCCGGCCTCCGGCGTGGCTTCTCCGGCGCCAGCACCGAAAAAGGCCGAGGCCCCGCCATGGCGTGTGACGCTGGCCGATGTGCAGATGGACGCGGGTTCCGTTGCCTACGAAGACTTGGCCACGTCGCAACCCGTGCGGCTCGAGCTCAGCCAGATCCAGCTGCGCGCGAAAAACCTGCAGCCGCTGGAGCGCAGCCAGCCGGACATGCCTGTCTCGCTGCAACTGCGCATGGGCGAAACGCGGGGCAACCGGGCTGAGCCGGGGCGGCTGGTGCTCGATGGCACCTTGCGCCTGCCCGGGGCGGGTACGCGCGACGCCGACAGCTTGCGCGCCCGGCTGAAGGTGCAGGCCGACCGTTTGCCGGTGCATGCGCTGGAGCCTTATTTTGGAGACCGGCTGAACCTGGACCTGCTGCGGGCCGACACCAGCTACCGGGGCACGGTGGAGGCGTCGCTGCCATCCGCCGGTTTGAGACTGGCGGTGGCCGGCAACGTGTCGCTGGACGATTTCAGCGCCAGCACACAGTCACCTGCTGAGGACTTGCTGGCCTGGAAGTCGCTGCAGTTGCGGGGTCTGCAGCTTGCCGTGGCGCCGGGACAAGTCACCCGCGTCTCGGTGGACGAGACCGTGTTGAGCGACTACTACGCGCGCCTCATCATTGATGAGACGGGCCGCATCAATCTGCAGGGTCTGGTGAAACACGAGGACCCGCCGGCCGCAGGCGCCGTGCCAGTGACTCCTGCGGCTCCGGCTGCCCCCGCGGCAACGCCGCCAGCCACCACGGCCAGCGCTGTTCCCGACCCGGACATCCGCTTCGGGCCGATCAGCCTGATGAACGGCCGCGTGCTGTTCTCCGACCGGTTCATCAAGCCGAACTACTCGGCCAACCTCAGCGAGCTCACGGGCAGCCTGAGCGCATTCGCGAGTGTGCCGCCGGGCGGCGCTCCCCAGATGGCCGATCTCACGTTGCGTGGTCGCGCCGAAGGCACGGCCGCGCTGGAGATCGACGGCAAGCTGAACCCGTTGGCACAGCCCCTGGCACTGGACATCCTGGGTCGCGTGCGCAACCTGGAATTGCCACCCCTGTCGCCCTACAGCGTGAAGTACGCGGGCTATGGCATCGAGCGCGGCAAGCTCAGTGTGGATGTGGCGTACAAGATCGAACCGAATGGCCAGCTCACCGCCACCAACCAGATCATCCTGAATCAGCTCAGTTTCGGTGACCGCGTGGCCGGCAGTGAAGCGCCGAACCTGCCGGTGAAGCTCGCAGTGGCACTGCTGGCCGACCGCAATGGCGTGATCGACATCAACCTGCCCGTCAGCGGATCGCTCAACGATCCGCAGTTCAAGCTCGCACCGCTCATCTTCCGGCTCATCTTCAACCTGATCGGGAAGGCCATCACCTCGCCCTTCGCTCTCATCGCAGGGGCGTTCGGTGGTGGCGGCGAAGAAATGAACCAGGTTGCCTTTGCGCCAGGCAGCAAGTCCCTCGACGGCGCAGCCCGGCAACGGCTGGACGCCGTGGCCAAGGCCCTGGCCGATCGGCCTGCGCTGCAACTCACTGTCGTGGGACATGGCGATCTGGAGGCCGAGCGCAGCGGCTACCAGCGGGCGCGGCTGGATGAGCGTGTGCTGGCGGAAAAGCGCCGACTCCTCGCGCGCGAGGGGACTGCCATCAGCGATTCATTGACGGTGGGCGCCGCCGAGTATCCCGCGCTGCTCAAAGAGGTGTATCGACGAGCCGACATTCCCAAACCACGCAATCTGGTGGGCATGGCCAAGGACATTCCGCAGACGGAAATGGAAGCCTTGCTGCTGGCGTCGATTCCCGTGTCGTCCGATGCCATCCGAGAACTCGCTGTCGCAAGAGGTGTGGTTGTCAAGGACTATCTGGCCAGCCGCCAGCTCGCTGAAGAACGCATGTTCCTGGGGGCGCCCCAGCTGGGCAACCAGGGTGAGAAGTGGCAGCCGCAGGCCGAGCTCAGACTGGCCCCGAGATAACCTGCGGGTTGCCCGATACCCCTTGGGCCAGGAGCGCGCCAACTGCGGCGACAATACGCGTTGGCCGCGCCGCCGTGGCGCAGGCATCCGAATCGACCGAATCGCCCTTTCCATGTCGCTGTTTTCCCTGCGAAAAAACCCGTCTTCGTCCAACGCCTCCGAATCTGCCGTGAACACGCCCCCGCCTCCCAAGCCGGCCAGCGCCAATGCTGCCCACCCCCTGGACGCCCTGACGGGTGGCGCATTTTCTGCGCCCACCTCGGGCGAGCGCGCCGCGCGTGTGCGTGAATGGCTGGCCACCGGGCCTGCACTGGAGCAGATGAACGAGGTGTTCAAGGAACTCTCGCACCGCGACCGGGGAGCGGCCAAGCCGCTGAAGGAAAAGCTCGACGAGCTCAAGCGTCAGAAGTCCCAGGAGCAGATGTCGGTGGAATGGGCGCAGAAGGCCGAGAGCCTGATCGCGCAGCCACGTCTCAACCTGGCCGATGCCCTGGCCTGGCAACGCGATGCCGCCCGTGCGGGCGCACCCCTCTCACGCGAGCCGCTGGCTGCGCTCCGCCACTCGCTCGGTGAGCGGGTGAAGGCCATCGAAGACCTGCAGCACCGCGTGCAGGTGGAGCGGGAAGCCGCTGTGCTCATTGCCCAGCGCATCGAAGTGCTGTCCACCAAACCCTGGCGCGATGCGCAGCAGATCGCCGAGACGCTGCGCACCGATGTAGGCCAATGGCAGCAGCAGGCGAGTGGTCTCTCGCAGGACCCGCAGTGGCCCAGCGTGGATGTGAAGTTCCCGCCCATGCTCGAAGCTTCGCGCCAGCAATTGCAATTGGTATGGGACGCCTTCGAGGCTGCACTCGCGCAGACCGTGGCCGCCGACGCCAACCCGCAGGCTCCCTTGCCTGCCGTGCCGGTGTGGGCCGATGAACTGCGCGCCGCGCGCGGGCAGGACGTGGCAGCGTCCACCGAAAAGGCGGCACAAGACACCGAGGCTCAAAAGGAAAAACGCGTCCGTGCGACGGCCGAGCTTGAACAGGCGCTGACGGTGCTGGAGCGTGAACTTGCCGAAGGCCATGGCAAGGCCACGCCCAAGGCGGCGGCCGACGTGCGTGGACTGCTCAAGAGCGTCGGCCGGCTGGTGCCCGCAGCGCTGGACGCGCGTGCTCAGGCCGCGCTGGGGCAGGCCGGTGAACTCGAAGGCTGGCAGCGCTGGCGCGCTGATCAGTTGCGCGAAGAGCTCGTGGCCAAGGCGGAAGCCTTGCTGCAGGCGCCCGAAGGCCAGCGCCTGGGTGGCCGCAAGATGCAGGAGACCCTGCGCAGCCTCCGTGACCAGTGGAAGACCACCGACCAGGGGGGGCAGCCCAACCATGCCCTCTGGAGGCGCTTTGACGAAGCCTGCACGGAAGCGCACAAGGTGGTGGAAGCCTGGCTGGTGCAGGTGCGCCAGCAGAGTGAGGCGCACAAGGCCCAACGCCTGTCCATCATCGAAGAGCTCAGGGCATGGACACTGGCACACGCGGACAGCACGGACTGGAAGGTTCAGGTGCGTGAACTGCATGCGTTCTCCGAACGCTGGCGCGAAGCGGGCCACCTGAGCGAAAAGGCCTTTGCCGATATCCAGCCGGTCTGGAAGGATGCGATGCACAAGGCGCATGAACGCCTCGAGGCGGCGCAGAGCGAGAGCACCGCGCGGCGTAAGGCGCTGATCGACGAGGCGGTTGCGCTGGGAGCTGCGCCTGTCTTGCGCATCGAGGCCGTCAAGGCGCTGCAGCAACGCTGGCAGACCGAAGCCCATGCCGTGCCGCTGGAACGCAAGCACGAACAGAAGCTCTGGGAAGCCTTCCGCCAGCCGATCGACGAGGCCTTTGCGCGCAAGAGCAGCGAGCGTGAGAAAGCCGCCAGTGCGCTCAGCGCACACGACCAGCGCGTGCTGGACGCCTCCCGTGCCCTGGATGCAGCAAGTGCCAGTGGCGATGCGCAACGCATCCGGGCCGCGATGAGCGAGCTGGAAGCCGCTCTCGCAGGACAGGCGGCCGCGCCGGCCGCAGCAGCTGCGCCCGAGGCCGCGGCTGCGCGGTCGGCTGTTGAAGCCGCTGCAACCATCCCTGAAGCCGATGCCGATGTGGCGCCGGCAGAATCCCCCGTTTCCGCAAAGCCGGCTGCGCCACCCAGGAAGCTGGTGGCGGTGCGTGGCGACGACCGACCAGGCATGAAGAAGTCCGAGCCCGCCTCGCGCGATGGCCGCGATACCCGTCGCGGCGACCGCGTGGATGGCCGGCGCGATGGAGCGCCGGGTCGGCCGGATGCTCGCGGTGGACGTGATGCGCGAGGTGCGGCCCCCTGGCGTGAAGAGCGCGAGCCTCGCGGCCCCCGCTTGGGTGACGCGGCATTCCGCGCGCAGCGGCAGGCGATCGAGGGCGCTCAAGCCAGCCTGCGCAAGCTCGCTGCACAGGCACATGGCGAGGTGCTCACACAGCTCATGACCGCATGGCAGCAACGCGACGCGGAGCAGCTGCCCACCGCGCAGGCCCTGGGCTCACGCGTCAGCGCCTCCAGCCGCGCGGCCTGGGCGTCCGCCCTGGGCAAGGCTGCGGCCCCCTTGTCGGGTGAAACGCTTCTGCGCCTGGAAATGGCCGCCGAGGTGCCGACACCGGCCGAGCATCTGAGCGATCGCCGCCTGTTGCAGCTCCAGCTGCTCACGCGCCGACATGCCGCTGCGCCGGCCGATACCTGGGTGGAAGATGTGGCATCGGTGCTGGGCTCTTCATTCGACGCGGCTGCAGAACGCCGTCTGCAGAATGTGCTGAAGGTGCTGCTGCGCCGCTGAACGTCAGCGCGCTGCCCGGAAGAAGCCGTCGTAGAGCGGTATCAATTCGGGAAACTCGATCGCGAAGCGTTCCCGGTTGACGAAGTACGCCTCGCAGGTCACGGCGAAGAACTCGGCGGCGTCTTTCGCGGCGTACTCATCCAGCCACGGTGTTTCGCCGCCGAAGCGTTCGGCCATCACCACCGCTTCGTGGAAGCGCTCGTAGCTTTGCTGCATGGTCCGTTGCCAGATCGCGTGAGCCTGGCTGCGGTCGCGCGTGCCCATGAAGCCCGAGGGCAGCGGCGGCGCGCCGTGAGGCGAGTCGCCCATTGGCATGCCATGCATGTCGAGCTTGTGGACGAACTCGTGGATCACGACGTTGTGGCCTTGCGCCGCACGCTCGCCGGCCTGGGCGACGTCTTCCCAGCTGAGCATCAACGGTCCCCGGTCCATGGCCTCGCCAGCGATCACCTCGTCGTAGTGGTGGACCACGCCTGCGACGTCGGTGGTCTTGCGCCGGGCGACTACGGCACCGGGTTGCACCACAATGCCCACGAAATCGTTGTACCAGTCGAGCAGGCGCAGGGGGTCACGCACCGGCTCACCCGAAAGGGCGTGCATGTGCAGCAACGGGAGACAGGCCTGGGCCGCGATCGCCAGCGCCATGGCGTCGGTGACGGACAGGCCATGGGCGCCGTGGAATTCCTTTTCGATCAGGAAGTGGGTGCAGAGCAGCCGTAACCGCTTCTGTTCCGAGACATCCAGCGCTTTCAGAAAGGGGTGTTGCGCGACGGCGGCGTTCCACAGGGCATCGGGTATCGGAGCAGGTCGGCGCAGCGCACGGGGGAGCCAGCGTTGGAGCAGATCAAGCATGCAGTCGCACTGGAAACGGATCAGGGAATCAGGGACCGGCGATGCAGGCCCTGTGCATCCAGCCGCAGCACCTCGGCGCGGGGAGTGGGTGCGCTCATCTCCCAGTCACTCAGCACGACACGCTGAAGGCCTTCGCCGAGCGAATGGGTGGCTGGGCGGTGGGTGTGGCCGTGGATCAGCGTGTGAGCGTCCGCGTGCGTCAACCAGGCCCGCGCCGCCTGCGTGTCCACATCGGCCCAGAGGGCCGGATCGTTGCCCGTCGCGCGCTTGCGCGCCTCACTCTGTGCGCGCAGATCGCGCGCGATGGCTTCGCGCTGAGGCAGCGGTTGTGCAAGAAAAGTGTGTTGCCAGGCCGGGTCGCGCACCTGCGCGCGAAAGCGCTGGTAGTCGGTGTCATCCAGGCACAGCCCATCACCGTGGCTGAGCAGCCAGCGCCGGTTCTGGAAGACCAGCACGGTGGGGTCATCGAGGCGCTCCATGCCGCAGGCGTCCAGGGCGGCGGGTCCGAGCAGGAAATCCCGGTTGCCGGGCATGAAGTACACCGGGACGTGGGCGCTGAAGGCCCGTAGGGCGGCAGCACAGGTGCGCCAGAAGGTATGGTCAGGAGATTCCGCTGCGCTGGCTGAGAGCACGTCGTCGCCGACCCACACCTCGAAGAGGTCGCCCAGGATGAAGAGCGCATCGGCCCGGTCATGAGCGGGGCAACGCAGATAGGCCGCCCAGTTTTCGAAGGTCTCGGGCTCGCCGGCCTGCAGATGCAGGTCCGAAATGACATCGACCGCTTGCCAGCCTGCAGGTGCGAGGCATTCGGCGAAGCGGTCGAAGTGGTTGTGGTTCATGCGGGGCAAGGGCGCGTGCGCCCTGCCAATCAGATCGCGACGGCTTTCTCGATCACGACGTCTTCCTTGGGCACGTCATCGTGGAAACCCTTGCGGCCTGTGGGCACGCCTTCGATTTTCTTGACGATCTCGCTGCCCGAGATGACCTTGCCGAAGACCGCATAGCCCCAGCCCTGTGCGCTGGGCGCGGTGTGGTTGAGGAAGCCGTTGTTGGTCACGTTGATGAAGAACTGCGCCGTGGCGGAATGCGGATCGCTGGTGCGCGCCATGGCCACGGTGTAGGTGTCGTTCTTCAGGCCGTTGTTGGCTTCGTTGGTGATCGGTGCGTCGGTGGGCTTCTGGTTCATGCCCGGTTCAAAGCCGCCGCCCTGGATCATGAAGCCGGGAATCACGCGATGGAACACCGTGTTGTTGTAGTGACCCTTGTTCACATAGGCCAGGAAGTTGCTGGTGGAAGCCGGGGCTTTTTCTGCGTCGAGTTCCAGCGTGATGACGCCTTGTCCGGCGATGTGCAGTTCGACTTTTGGGTTGGCCATGTTCATTTCTCCAGAGTGGCTTTGAGGATGGTGATGGGAGCGAGAGGCACGTTCTGGTGCATGCCCTGGTTGCCGACAGGTACGGCGCGGATCTTGTCCACGACATCCATGCCCCCGACGACTTTGCCGAAGACCGTGTAGCCGTAGCCGTCGGGCATGGGGGCGTTGAGGTTCGGATTGTTCACGACGTTGATGAAGAACTGCGAGGTAGCCGAATTCGGATTCGAGGTGCGTGCCATTGCGATGGCGCCGCGATCGTTCTTCAGGCCATTGGTGGCTTCGAGTGCAACGGGCGGCCGCGTGGGCTTCTGCTGAAGGTCTGCGGTGAACCCCCCGCCCTGGATCATGAAGTTGCTCATCACGCGGTGGAACACGGTGCCATCGTAGTGCTGGTCACGCACGTACTGCAGGAAATTCTCGACCGTCTTGGGCGCCTTGTCCGGGTACAGCTCGACCACGATATCACCCTGGGAGGTGCCCAGCTTGACCCTCGGAGCGAGCGCTCCCTGGGCGCTGGCGGCCATCGGAAGCAGGGCCGCGACCGCGACGCTGGTGGCCAGGAAGATCGCCACGCGACGGCGCGGTTGGAGAGAGGTGAGTGTCATCAGATCGTTCCTTCAAAAAAGATGGTCCAGCGATTTTGTTCGCGGACCCAGTACTGGCGTTTGGTCACGCCCCGGCTCTGGCCGACGGCCACCTCACCGAAGGTGACCACCATGGTGTCGTCCTGATCGCGCCAGTGCAGCACCGACAAATCCTTCATCTGCAGCTCGCGTCCGCCGTTCGCACGCAACTCGCCTTCGACGCGGGGCCACCATTGGGAGAGGTCGCGGCCCTGGTGCATGAACCGGGTGGAGTAGAACGCTTTGAGTTCATCGGCCTTGCCGGCTCCGCGCGCCTGCCGCCAGGCTTCCAGGACGGACTGGAACTGCTCCCGGTCTTCCGCCAGCGTTTCGGGCCGCACCCACTGGAGCGATGACGCAATCACCACCGGCGTGGTGCGGATCTGCACCGTGTTCAGCAGCCGTTGCAGGTCGGGATTGGACAACACCACACAACCATCGGAGGCCTGTGGTGCACGCACGAACTGGTCGCTCGGGGTGCCGTGCAGCCAGATGCCGCTGCCGGTCTTGCCGCGCTGCACGTCCAGCGGGTTGGGGTAGTTGATCGGCAGGGCGCCCACGCCATACAGATCGGGCAGATCGGCCGGGTTGAGGGTGCTGGTGATGTAGTACACGCCCAGCGGGGTGCGCTTGTCACCCTCATGTGTCTTCTCGATACCCGACAGGCCGACCGAGATGTAGAAATCGCCCAGCAGCTTGAGCCGAGGCAGCCGGTCTGCGTCGCCAGCGATGGCATTGCGCGCGGAGTTCAGGTTCTCGAACAGGTACAGCCGCGAGCGTGAGGCGTCGATGGCGATTGCGTGGCGGCTTTGCGGCGAAAGCGTGAGGAACTGCGTCGGCACGCTGCCTTCGGGTGGGCGCTCGGTCAGCGCGAGCAACCGGCGGTGGGATTCCTCGCGCAAGGCGCTGAGTTGTGCGGATGCCGCCATCGCCTTGGTGTCGGGTACGTCGCCCAGTTGGCGCACGGGGCGGGTTTGCAGGCTCAGCAGATCGCCGTGCACCAGATGAGCGAGCTGGAAGTTGGGATGCGCGCGCACCAGGGCTTCCGCCTGCTTCAGGGCCTCGCGGTGGCGGGCGGCGCCGATGAGCTGGTAGATCTCGATCAGTCTGGCTTCGGCCGCGCCCATGAGCGGACCGGCTTCCTGAAGGCGGGCTGCCGTCAAGGCCACCGGCGTCAGACCGGAGGCGGGTGGCGCCACCGAGCGAACTGCTTCCTGCACGCGGCTCACGGCGTTGTCGAGCATGCTCGGTGCCGGGGCGGCTTCCGTGGACGAAGGGAGGGCGTCGTGCCGGGGCGTCGGGCCGTACAGCCATGTCGCGGCCACGAACGCGGCCACAGCGACCAAGGTCGCCACGGCGAGCGCTCGCCTGCGGGGCACCATACCCTGAGCGAGGCCGTCTACCGGCCTGAGCAACTCGGTCGTGAGGCTGGCATGGCCCCGTTGCGCGAATCGCCGACCGCCCATCAAGAACCCGTGGATTCCCGAACGATCAGCCAGCGTGCACCGCTCTTCACCAGATCGAGGGTCTTGCGGCTGGTGATGTTCAGGTTGTCGGAGGTGTAGTCCTGGCGGAAGCGCGCGGTGGCGCGGTCGCCGTTGACCGTGATGTTCATGTCGCTGATGTTGACGCCGATGCGCGAGCGCGGCTCGATGCGCGAGCGGCGTTCGGCTTCCCAGGCCGAGCGCGATTGCCCGCCAGGCGGCGTGAAGCCAGGACCATACGCGCCCAGATAGGAGGGCACGTTCTTGGAAGACCAGGCATTGGCCCAGGCCGTGACGGAGGCTTCGACCTCGCGCTGGGCGTCAACGCTGGCAGCCGGTGCCGGGGCGGGCGCCGGTGCGGCTGCGGGGGTGGGCGCAGGGGCGGCGGCAACCGGAGCGGCTGGCTTGGGCGCCGGTGCGGCGGGTGCAGCCGCCGCAGGAGCAGTTGCCACGGTGTTCGTGGCCGTCCGGGCTGCGCGGGGGTCGCCGGCGAAGAGATTGCGGATGAGGCTGAGCTTGGGTGCCACGCCCGGGCTGTTCGCATCGAGTTGCAGGGCCTTGCTGTAGGCCTGGCTGGCCAGCTTGGCGTACACGTCGCCGAGATTCTCGTGGGCGGTGGCGTAGCTCGGGTTGGTGCGGATGGCCATTTCCAGCGCGGCACGCGCCTTGTCGAACTGGCTTTGCCCTGCGTAGAGCACCGCAAGGTTGTTATAGGGTTCAGGCAGCTCGGGGAAGTCTTCCGTGAGCTTGGCGAAAGTGGCGATGGCGTCGGACGACTTTCCGCTCTCGGTCTGGATCACGCCCTTGAGGAACCGCATCTGCGGGTCGCGCGGCTTGCTGGCGAGGTACTGGTCGGCCTTGAGCATGGCCTCATTGAGCTGGCCGGACCGCACCAGGCGATTGACCTCTGCGTAGTCGTCGCCCTGTGCCCAGACCGGTGAACCACTCAGGCTCACCGCTGCCAGGGTGGCCAGCGCCAACTGGCGCAGCCGTGGCGCGAACCCCTGGGAGGCTGTAGAGATGCGACCGCTTCGAGGGAGCTGTGTATTCACGTGGCGGGACATGGGACCTCGGGAAGCAAGGCTGGGCGTCCATCGGGATGGAGCCAGTGTGTCGTTGATCGGATACCCCCATGGGGCATTGCAGCTCTTGATGGGGGGCTGGATATACTGGAGGATTGTATCTGAGGGGTCCGGTTCCAGAGGCCACGCCAGACTGTATGGAACACCCACGGGGCTCGCTGTGTGGAGGGTGCCACACATGCCTGCCGACGCCGGTTTTCTGCCCCCGAGTGCCGATCTGACCCCGTGCCTGCCATCGCTCCATGACCCTGAAAATCCATAACACCCTGTCGCGCCGGCTGGAGGACTTCCAGCCCCTTGAACCCGGTCATGTGCGCATGTACGTCTGCGGCATGACGATCTATGACCTCTGCCACATCGGCCACGCCCGCATGATGATGGCATTCGATGTGGTGCAGCGCTGGCTCAGGGTGAGCGGCTACCGCGTCACCTACGTGCGCAACATCACCGACATCGACGACAAGATCATCAAGCGGGCGCTCGAGCGCGGTATCACGTTGCGCGCACTCACCGACGAGATGACCGCCGCGATGCACCAGGACATCGGGGCACTGGGCATCGAGCCTCCCAGTCTGGAGCCTCGTGCCACCGAATACGTGCCACAGATGCTGTCGCTCATTGATACCCTGCAGCGCAAGGGACTTGCCTACCAGGCTGAGAACGGTGACGTGAACTACGCGGTGCGCAAGTTTTCCGGCTACGGCAAGTTGTCGGGCAAGTCGCTCGATGACCTGCGTGCTGGTGAGCGTGTTGCGGTGGGCAGCGACAAGAACGACCCGCTGGATTTCGTGCTCTGGAAGTCCGCCAAACCCGAAGAGCCCGAAGAGGCCAAGTGGAGCAGCCCTTACGGCGCCGGCCGACCGGGCTGGCACATCGAGTGCTCGGCGATGAGCTGCAGCACACTGGGCGAGACCTTCGACATCCATGGAGGCGGTGCCGATCTGCAGTTTCCGCACCACGAGAACGAGATCGCGCAAAGCGAGGGTGCCACGGGCAAACCCCTGGCGCGCTTCTGGGTGCACAACGGCTTCGTGCGGGTGGACAACGAAAAGATGTCCAAGAGCCTGGGCAACTTCTTCACCATCCGCGAAGTGCTGGCGAAGTACGACCCCGAGACGGTTCGCTTCTTCATCCTGCGTGCGCACTACCGCAGCGCACTGAATTACAGCGACGCGCATCTGGACGATGCGCGCGGGGCTCTCAAGCGCTTGTACACCGCCTTGTTGCAGGTGCCCCCCAGCGCGCTGGACCAGATCGACTGGAGTCAGCCTCACGCGCAGCGTTTCCGTGCGGCCATGGACGAGGACTTCGGCACCCCCGAAGCCATGGCCGTGCTGTTCGACCTGGCGGGTGAAATCAACCGCAGCAAGGACGCCGCGCTGGCCGGACTGTTGCGCGCACTGGGAGGCACGCTGGGTCTGCTGCAGTCCGACCCCGCCACGTACCTGCAAGGGGGCGGTGCGCAAGGCGGGCTGGAGGAAGCGGCCATCCTGGACCTGATCGCGAAGCGTGCCGCCGCCAAGCAGGCGCGCGAGTTCGCCGAGGCCGACCGGATCCGCCAGCAGTTGCTGGAGCAGGGCATCGCGCTCAAGGATGGACCTGCCGGTACCACCTGGGAGCGCAGTTGATGGCCACCGTTCTGCCCGATCCCAGCCCTGATGCGCCCGGTTACTGGGTGGACGCTTGTCGCCATCTGATGAAACGCGATCGGGTGATGAAGAAGCTCATCCCTCAGTATGGCGGCGCTTGCCTGCAGTCCCGGGGCGATGCCTTCGTCACGCTGGCGCGCAGCATCGTGGGCCAGCAGATCTCTGTGAAGGCCGCGCAGTCGGTCTGGGACCGTTTCGAGAAGCTGCCCCGCAAGATGGCGCCCGCCCAGGTGCTCAAGCTCAAGGTGGACGACATGCGCGCGGCAGGGCTGTCGGCACGCAAGATCGAGTATTTGGTGGATCTGGCCCTGCATTTCGCGAACGATCAGGTGCACGTCAGCCAGTGGGCCGAAATGGACGACGAGGCCATCATTGCCGAGCTCGTGGCCATTCGTGGCATTGGCCGATGGACGGCGGAAATGTTCCTGATCTTCCATTTGATGCGGCCCAACGTACTACCGCTGGACGACATTGGTTTGCAGAATGGCATCAGCCATGCCTATTTTTCCGGCGAGCCGGTCAGCCGCAGCGAGATACGCGAGGTCGCGAACTCCTGGGCCCCTTTCTGCAGCGTGGCAACTTGGTATATTTGGCGGTCGCTCGATCCGCTGCCGGTGAGTTACTGAGCGCACCGGGACGTCGTTGCCACAAGACCAAAGGAGCCCACCTTGGCCAAAAAGAATTTTCTCGATTTCGAGCAACCCATTGCCGAACTCGAAACCAAGATCGAAGAACTGCGCTACGTGCAGACGGAATCCGCGGTCGACATCTCCGAGGAGATCGAACAGCTTGCAGGCAAGAGCCTGCAGCTCACCAAGGACATCTACAGCAACCTCACGCCGTGGCAGATCACCAAGATTGCCCGCCACGCCGACCGGCCCTACACGCTGGACTATGTGCGCGAGATCTTCACGCACTTTCAGGAGCTGCACGGTGACCGCCATTTCGCGGACGACCTGAGCATCGTCGGCGGTCTGGCGCGTTTCAATGGCCAACCCTGCATGGTGATCGGCCATCAGAAGGGCCGTGACACGAAGGAACGCGGCCTGCGCAACTTCGGCATGACCAAGCCCGAAGGCTATCGCAAGGCGTTGCGCCTGATGAAGCTCGCGGAGAAGTTCAAGCTGCCCGTCTTCACGTTCGTGGACACGCCCGGCGCCTATCCCGGCATCGACGCCGAAGAGCGCGGACAGTCCGAAGCGATTGGCCGCAACATCTTCGAGATGGCCCAGCTCGAGGTGCCCATCATCTCCACCATCATCGGCGAAGGCGGTTCGGGTGGCGCGCTGGCTATTTCGGTTGCCGATCAGGTGCTCATGCTGCAGTACTCCGTGTACTCCGTCATCAGCCCCGAGGGCTGTGCCTCCATCCTGTGGAAGACCAGCGACCGCGCCAGCGATGCCGCCGATGCACTGGGTATCACCGCCCACCGCCTCAAGGCGCTGGGCCTGGTCGACAAGATCGTGAACGAACCCGTGGGTGGCGCGCACCGCGATCACCGTCAGATGGCCGCTTTCCTCAAGCGCGCGCTGGGCGATGCCTGGCGCCAGGTGACGGACCTCAAGACCAGGGAGCTGCTGGATCGCCGCTACGCGCGCCTCAACAGCTACGGCCGATTCACCGACACCAAGGCCGACAGCAAGGACAAGCGCTGAGGTGAGCACCTCGCCAGCCCCGGCCAACCCCTGCGATCAGGCGTTGGCCGCGTGGTGCGGGCGCCAGGGCTTTGTGAAGCCTGCCGCGCCCATTGCAGTCGCCTACAGCGCGGGTGCCGATTCCACCGCCTTGCTGCTGGCCGCCCACCACCGTTGGCCTGGCCAGGTGATTGCGCTCCATGTCCACCACGGGTTGCAGGCGGCGGCGGACCGGTTCGTCTCACATGCCCAGGACTTCTGTGCCAGGCACGGCATTGCCTGCCGCGTCGAACACGTGCAGGCTGCACATGCCACAGGCGAAAGCCCGGAAGACGCGGCGCGCCGGGCGCGTTACATCGCACTGGCGCACATGGCCCAGAACGTGGGCGCGGGCTGTGTGCTGCTGGGGCAGCATGCCGATGACCAGGCCGAAACCGTTCTGCTGGCGCTCAGCCGTGGCGCGGGCATGCCTGGGTTGGCCGCCATGGCCGAACGTTTCGAGCGGCATGGCCAGGTGTTCGGCCGCCCGTTGCTCGCGGTGCCATCCGCTGCGTTGCGAGCGTGGCTGGGTGATGCAGGCCATGGTTTTGTGGACGACCCGAGCAACGCCGACGAGCGCTTCACCCGCAACCGCATCCGGGCCCGGCTGATGCCCGCCTGGGATGCGTGTTTTCCAGGGTTTCGCGCGATGCTCGCGCGCAGCGCGGCCCACGCGGCTCAGGCACAGCGGCTGCTCGATGAACTGGCCGCGATCGACCTCGCCCAGACGGGCACGCCGCCAGCCATCGCCGCGTTGCAGCAGCTCTCGCGCGACCGGCAGGTCAATGCGTTGAGGCATTGGCTGCGCACCGATGCGGATGTGGCGGCCAGCGCCGCGCAACTGGACGAGTTGCTCGACCAGATCGCTGCCTGCACCACCCGTGGTCACCGCATCCATCTCAAGGTGGCCAACGGATTCGTGACGCGCGAGGGCGGGTGCTTGCGTTATGCGTCCTCGGTATAATTTGCGGTTGCCTTGAGCGGCCCCAGTGCCCGGCACACCGCGCGCACGACCGCTTGCGCGGCGCAATCAACCCAATCCGATCTTTCCCGATGGCCTTGATAGTTCACAAGTACGGCGGCACCTCCATGGGGTCGACCGAGCGCATCCGCAACGTCGCCAGGCGTGTCGCCAAATGGCACCGTGCTGGCCACCAGCTCGTGGTGGTGCCCAGCGCCATGAGCGGGGAAACCAACCGCCTGCTCGGCCTGGCCAAGGAACTGGCACCGGGCAAGACCGACAGCGCCTACAACCGCGAACTCGACATGCTTGCCGCCACGGGCGAGCAGGCTTCCTCCGCCCTGCTGGCGATTGCACTGCAGGCCGAAGGCCTGGGCTCGGTGAGTTATGCCGGCTGGCAGGTGCCCATCAAGACGAACAGCGCGTACACCAAGGCGCGCATCGAATCGATCGACGACCAGCGCATCCGTGCGGATCTGGCTGCCGGCAAGGTGGTCATCGTCACCGGCTTCCAGGGCGTGGACCCTGATGGCCATATCACCACGCTGGGCCGGGGTGGCAGCGACACCTCGGCGGTGGCCGTGGCGGCTGCGCTCAAGGCCGCCGAATGCCTGATCTACACCGACGTGGACGGCGTGTACACGACCGACCCGCGCGTGGTGCCCGAGGCACGCCGCCTGGAGCGTGTGAGCTTCGAGGAGATGCTGGAGATGGCCAGCATGGGCAGCAAGGTGCTGCAGATCCGTTCGGTGGAATTCGCTGGCAAGTACAAGGTGCCCCTGCGCGTGCTCTCCAGCTTCACGCCCTGGGACATCGACCTGAATGAAGAAGCCGCCTCCGGCACCCTGATCACTTTTGAGGAAGACGAAGACATGGAACAAGCCGTCGTTTCCGGCATTGCGTTCAACCGCGACGAAGCCAAGATTTCGGTGCTCGGCGTGCCCGACACCCCTGGCATCGCCTATCAGATCCTCGGTGCGGTGGCCGAGGCCAATATCGAGGTTGATGTGATCATCCAGAACCTGAGCAAGGACGGCAAGACCGATTTCAGCTTCACGGTGCACCGCAACGACTTCCAGAAGACGCTGGACCTGCTCAAGACCAGGGTCGTGCCTGCGCTGGGTGCGTCCGAGGTGGTGGGCGATGCGCGCATCTGCAAGGTCAGCATCGTCGGTATCGGCATGCGCAGCCACGTCGGTGTGGCCAGCCGCATGTTCAAGTGCCTGAGCGTGGAAGGCATCAACATCCAGATGATCTCGACCTCCGAGATCAAGACTTCCGTCGTCATCGACGAGAAGTACATGGAGCTGGCTGTGCGCTCGCTGCACCGTGAGTTCGATCTGGACCGCACCGCGGACACCATCACTGGTTGAGTCCTCCGCCTGCGCGAATGCCTCGAAGAGTTGAGGCATAATACGCAGCTTCCGGAGTGATGACCGAGTGGCCGAAGGTGCTCCCCTGCTAAGGGAGTATGGGGTGTAGAGCCTCATCGAGGGTTCGAATCCCTCTCACTCCGCCAGTTTGATTGATTGCCAGGCGCCCTGCGCGGGCTTCTGGAACCAAAGCCCCACCCCGTGGGGCTTTTTCATGCGCCGCCTGTTCGGCTTGTGGTGTGCGCTGCTTTCTCCGTCAAGGATCGTTGCGATGAACGCTGCCACCCTGGCGCCCGCCGAACAGATGCGGCTGGCGGTGCATTACCACTCACAAGGCCTGCTGGAGCAGGCACGCGCGCTGTACGAGGGCGTGCTGCGGCAGTTCCCCAACGAGTTCGCCGTGCTCTATCACCTGGGGTTGCTCGAATCGCAGGCCGGTGACACCGAGAAGGCCGCCCTGCATTTCGGGCGTGCCGCACAGGTCAACCCCGGCAATGCCGATGCGCAGAACAACCTGGCCTACACGCTGCAGCAGATTGGCCGCCATGCCGATGCGCTGGCCGCATACCGTCAGGCCCTCGACTTGCAACCCAACGATGCCGACATTGCGATCAACCTGGGGCTGCTGTACAAGAAGTTGCGGCAGTTGCCCGAGGCGCTGGCCTGTTTCGACGAGGCCCTCGCGGCCCACCCGCAGCACACGGCACTCCTGTGCAACCGGGGCAACGTGCTGCAGATGATGGGCCGGACTGAAGACGCGCTGGAGAACTACAACCAGGCCCTGGCCAACGAACCGACCAACCCCGTGGTGCTGAGCAACCTCAGCAACGCCTTGATCGACCTCGCCCGGTACGAGGAGGCGCTCGTGCAGGCGCAGCGCGCCATCGACGCACACCCGAAGCACGCCCAGGCCTGGACCGAGAAGGGCAACGCGTTCAAGCTGCTGGACCGAACCCCCGACGCCATTGCCAGCTTTGAACAGGCGCTGGCGCTGGAGCCTGGCCTCGTGTCAGCACACACGAACCTGGCGGCCACCGTGCTCAGCGACAGCGTGAACATTCCGCGCGTGATCGACACCGGCCGCAAAAGTCTGGCCGTCTACCTGCAGTCGAACTTCGGCGCGCCGGCACTGCGCAAGTCCGGCCTGACGATGAGCGTGTTCCGGTTGCGGCACGATGTGCAGCAGGCCACCTGGCTGCGGGAGCATGGCCACGCGGTGCCCGGGGTGGCCGATTTCCTGAAGACAGGAGCCGACGCCCTGCAGCGGGCCAGCGACGACGAGCGTCTGGTGGGCGCTGCAGGTGTGCGGTTGTCGGCGACGGAACTCGGGCGCATGCAGGCGTTCCTGTGCGCACCGTGGGTGCTCGAGATGCCAGCCGACATGCCGCACGTGCTCAACCCCGACAACGACTGGCCCGCGCTCGAGGCGGCCTACCTGGCGGGCACGCCCGAGATCCTCACCATCGACAACTTCCTGTCCTTGCCCGCGCTCAAGGCCCTTCAGGAGTTCGCCCATGCCTCGCGTGTGTGGCACGGCGAGTACGCCAACAACTACCTGGGGGCATTCGCCAACCGGGGATTCAGCAGCCCCGTGCATCTGCAGCTCGCGCGTGAGCTCAGGCAGCGCATGCCGCGCGTGTTCAAGGACTACCTGCTCACGCAGCTCTGGGGGTTCAAGTACGAACCTGCGGTGACACGCGGCATCAACGTGCATGCAGACTTTGCCAAGGTGAATCTGAATTTCTGGATCGCACCGGGCGAAAACAATCTGGATCCCGAGAGCGGTGGCCTCAAGGTGTATGACGTGCCTGCACCGGCGGACTGGACCTTCATGCAGTACAACGCCGACAGCGCGTTGATCCACGACTACCTGAAGCGGCACAACGCTGGTTGCGTGACGGTGCCGCACCGCTGCAACCGGGCTGTGCTGTTCAACTCGGCGCTGTTTCACGAGACCGACACCATCCGCTTCCGCGAGGGATACGAGTCGCGACGCGTGAACATGACTTACCTGTTCGGCCAGCAATTGCGCTGAGGCCCGTCAACCGACCTGGCTGCATCTTTCGACGACATGACCAACCCGACCACCGCCAGTTCGCTGAGCCGCGCAGCTTTCGCCACGCTGTTGCTCATCGCTTTCATGATGGGCGCCAACCACGTCGCCGCACGCCTGGCATTCGACAACGGTGTGAGTGTGGCGACGGCGGTGGCTTTTCGCAGCAGCGTGACGGCATTGGTGGTGGCAGGAATCCTGCTGGTCTACCGAGTGCCGGTGAGCCTGCAGCCCAGGCACCGCAAGGCCTTGCCCGCCATCGGCCTGCTGGTGGGCGTGCAGAGCCTGTGCCTCTACGCCGCCGTGGCTCGCCTGCCGGTGGCGCTCGCGCTGCTGGCCTTCAACACGTATCCGCTGTGGACGGCGCTGTGGGCGCGCGTGTTCTACGGCCAGCGGCCGCAGCCGCGCGTGCTGCGCGCCATGCCGGTGATGCTCGCCGGTCTCGCGCTCGCGCTGGATGTCTTCGGGGCGGCCTCGGGCCTGGGCGCGTCCGGTCACTGGGCGCGCATCGGCGTGGGCGTGGGTTTCGCACTGGCGGCGGCGGCCACGTTCGGCATGGCGCTGGTGCTCACGCAACACGAGACGGGCGATCTCGATGGCCGGCTGCGCACCGCCACGACGATGGGGATCGTGGCCGTGATGGCCTTGATCGCGACCACCGCGCAAGGCGGCCTGGCCCTGCCCACCGCGCCCACCGGGTGGTGGGGCTTGCTGGGCCTCACATTTCTCTACGGCACAGCGTTCACCATCATGTTCACCGTGCTGCCCAGGCTCGGCGTGGTGGGCAACTCCGCGATCATGAACATCGAGCCGATCTTCGCGCTGGTGCTGGCCTGGGCAATCCTCGGGCAGTCCATTGCATCGGTGCAGGTGGCGGGTGGCCTGGTGGTGGTGGCCACGGTGATGTGGCTGGGGCTGCGCAAGGGCTGAAGGCTCGAGCCTAGTCCGGGTCGTCGAGCGACGCGCTCCAGCGGTCGTTCCATTCGCCCCGCGGCGCGGTGCCGCGCAGGTCTTCGATCTGGCGCCGGTCGCGCTTGGTGGGGCGTCCCATGGGCTGGCTGTGGGCGGGTTCGGGGGCCAGCCGGCGGCGCTCGGCCGCTTCGGCGCGTTGCTGGAGCGAGGCGGCCGTCTCCTCGTAGAGCAGGGCGGCCACGGACGCCGGTCCCCGCACACCGCTCACGGCCCGGACAGCCACGGTGCGTGTGTCGGGCCCGATGCGCAGTTCCAGGGTGTCGCCGGGTTTCACGTCGCGAGAGGGCTTCACGGGCAGCCCGTTGAGGCGCACATGGCCTTTGTCAATGGCCTCGCTGCTCAGGCTGCGGGTCTTGTAGAAGCGCGCGGCCCAGAGCCATTTGTCGAGTCGGATCTTCTGGCTGTTGCCGTCGTCGTTGGTGGTTTTCATGCAGGTGATGTCGAATGGACCCGTGGCAGCCGGACGGTGGCATCCAGTCCGACAACCTGACCGTGAAGCATGCGATTGTCCAACTCGATGTCGCCACCGAGCGACAGCACGATCTCACGGCAGATGGCCAGGCCCAGACCCGAACCGGAGAGGCCGGGGGTCTGATGCGGGCCACCGGTGGCGAAGGGCTGGAACAGCCGCTGTCGCAACGTGGATGAGATGCCCGGGCCCTGGTCGCGGATGGTGAGTGCCGCGGTCTGCCGGTCCGCGACGAGCACGACCGACAGACTCGAATCCGGCGGCGTGTTCTTGATAGCGTTGTGCAGCAGGTTGCGGCTGAGTTCGCGCAGCGCCCATTCGTGCGCCTGAACCGGCGCGGGCTGCGTGTCGATGGAAAAGTCGAGCGAGCGCTCGGCAATGAGAGCGGAGAGATCGAGCGCCACCGCACGCAGCACGGCCGACCATTCCGTTACGGGTGGCTTGCCGTCCTGGCGCAACTGCTCCACCTTGGCCAATGCCAGCATCTGGTTGGCCAGTTCGGTGGCACGTTCCACCGTGTGACCGATTTCCTCCAGCGCCTGCTGGGGCTGCACATCGCCGCGCCGTGCCGACTGCACCTGCGTCTTGAGCACGGCCAGCGGTGTGCGCAGCTGGTGCGAGGTGTCTCGCACGAACCGCTTCTGGTGTTCCAGCAGGTGCGACAGCCGTTGCATGTGCTGGTTGGTGGCGTCCAGCAGCGGCAGCAGTTCGCGCGGCGCGCCTTCGGTGCCCAGTGGCGAGAGGTCGTTTTCGCTGCGCATGCCCAGGGCCTGGCTGAGCGCACGCACGGGCCGTGTGGCGCGCTGCACGACAAACACCACCACCAGCGCGATGACGATCACCAGCGCGGCCTGGCGCCACAGCGTGTCGATCAGGATCTGCCGTGCCAGGGTCTGGCGCAGTTCCAGCGTCTCGGCAACCTGGATGGTGGCCATGCCCTGTTCGTACACACCGGAGACGGGTTGCAGCAGCACTGCCATGCGCACCGGAACGCCCCGGTATTCGTCGTCGTAGAAATTCACGAGCGCGGCATAGAGGTTCTTCTGGGGAATGTCGCGCCGCCACGCGGGCATGTCGTCGAAGCCCGAGACCATCTCGCCCTTGAGCCCGCTCACCCGGTAGTAGATGCGGCTGCGGTTGTCGGCCTCGAAGGCCTCGAGTGCGGAATAGAGCAGGGTGGATTCGACGATCACATCGTTGCCCGAGCCGGTCACGCGCAACTGCTCACCGAGCGATTTCGCGGTGGCGAGCAGGGTGCGGTCGTAGGCGGTGTCGGCGGCGTCGAGGGCCTGCCGGTACAGCACGACGGTGTTGATGAGCACGAAGGCGAAGACCGGCAGCAGGATGCCCATGAGCAGCGTGCGGCGCAGCGAGGCCGCGCGTGGCCGGGTGGCATCGACCCTGGGCTTCACGGGCTGGCTTTCAGCAGATAACCCAGGCCGCGCAGCGTGACGAGCTGCGCGCCCGTGTGTGCGATCTTCTTGCGCAACCGGTAGGCCACCACTTCGATCGCCTCGGGTTGCACCTGGCTCTCGCCCGGGAACACGAGTTCGAACAGGCGTTCCTTGGCGATGGCATGGCCGGGTTTGCCAAGCAGCGCATGCAGCATCGCGAGCTCCCGCGGCGCCAGTTCCATCGGCTCACCACCGAAGTACACGGCGCCACTGTCTTTGTCCACGTGCATGCCACACCACACCGGTCCGCGAGGGGGCGATGCGGCGCTGTCGGCATTGCCCGAGCGGCGCACCAGAGCGCGCACACGCGCCTCCAGTTCGTCGAGGTCGAAGGGCTTGGGCATGTAGTCGTCGGCGCCCGTGTTCAGTCCGAGGATGCGGTCGCCCACCGTGCCACGCGCGGTGAGCACGATCACGGGCGTCTTCAGGCCCGCCGCGCGCGCCTGGCTGAGCACCTCCAGCCCGTCCATGCCCGGCAGGCTGAGATCGAGCAGCACGGCATCGGGCAGGCTGGCCTGCCACAGAGTGAGCGCGCGGGCGCCGTCGTCGCAGCCCAGCACCTGCATGCCGCGCCGCTCGAAGCTGCGCCGCAAGGTGGTCTGCATCGTGGCGTTGTCTTCGATCAGGAGCAACTTCATGGCGCCGATTATGGGCACGGCGCGCGACGCCACCGGTGCGCCCCGGCACCGCGCCTAGGGTTTGTCCCGATCCGTTGGACAGCGAACTGACAGCCCCCGACAAGAGCATGGCCACTTCCATTCACTTCAGGAGACATCATGAAAAAGCAGGCAGCGGCCCTCGCGGCCCTGGGGTTGGTCAGTGGTCTGGCGAGTGCGCAATCCTCGGTGACGCTGTATGGCGTGGTCGACGTCGCGCTCGAGCGCGTCAAGGGCGCGACCTCGCTCACGCGCGTCACCTCGGGCCAGATGTTCGGATCGCGCTGGGGCGTGCGCGGCGTTGAAGACGTGGGCGGCGGCATGAAGGCCACGTTCCTGCTCGAGTCCGGCTTCAACGCCGACACGGGCACGCTGGGCCAGGGCGGCCGCCTGTTCGGCCGCCAGGGTTATGTGGGTCTGGGCGGCCACTGGGGCACGGTGCGCCTCGGGCGCCAGTACACCCCCATGGACGATATCGCCAGCATCATCGGCACCAAGGTGTACGACGTGGTGAGCGTGGTCCCCATCATCGGCAACGGCGACTACAACCGCGTGGACAACGCCATCACCTATGTCTCGCCCACTGTGGCCAATACGGTGTTCCAGCTCCAGTACAGCCTGGGTGAGGAGCGCGCCAGCACCAACACCAGCGCGGACTTCGGCAAGCAGGTCAGCGCGCACGCCCTGTACGCGCAAGGCCCATGGACGCTGGGCCTGTCGCTGATGCAGGTGGCTGATGCCGATGGCGTGCTGGCCGGCAAGCAGGGCAAGGACGCGCTGCTCTTCGTGGGTGCCTACGACTTCGGTCCCGTGAAGCTGACCGGCTATTACGACATCGAGGACAAGGCAGTCGAGAAGCTCAAGCTGTTCGGCCTGGCGGCGGCTTTCAAGGTCGGCGAGAACACGGTGCTGGCCGTGGGTGCGGCGCAGGCAAAGAACGTCAATGGCTCGGCCGCTGCCGGCGACGACGCCAGGATCTACACGCTGCAGGCCACGCACAACCTGTCCAAGCGCACCGCGCTGTACGGCCACATCACGGCGGTGTCCAACGACACGGCGTCCGCGCTGGGTTTCAACAACCCGGTGGCCGGGCAGAGCTCCAGCGGTATCCAGGTCGGTATCCGCCACCGCTTCTAAGCACGCGCGGCGCAGGGTGTGCCCTAGGGTTTTCACTGATGAGATGGACAGCGAACTGACAGCGTGCAGGCAGAAGATACGCCCATCGGTTCAGCCACATCCAAGGAGACAAGCCATGCGTCGCGACACCTTCCTCAAATCCCTGGCGGCACTCGCTGCCGCCGGTGCATTGCCCAATGCCGCGTGGGCCAATGCGAACATCAAGATGATGATTCCGGCCAACCCCGGGGGCGGCTGGGATGGCACTGGTCGTGCACTCGGTGACGCCATGCGGGACGCGGGCGTGGCGGCCACCGTCACGTACGAGAACAAGGGCGGCGCGGCCGGCGCGATCGGCCTGGCCCAGTTCTACAACGCGAGCAAGGGTGACCCGAACGCGCTCATGGTGATGGGTGCCGTGATGCTCGGCGGCATCATCACCGGCAAGCCACCGGTCTCCGTCACGCAGCTCACGCCCATTGCGCGTCTGACCACGGAATACAACGTCTTCGTGCTGCCAGCGAACTCGCCCTACAAGACCATGAAGGACGTGGTCGAGCAGTTGAAGAAGGACCCGGGCAGCATCAAGTGGGGCGGCGGTTCGCGTGGTGCCACCGAGCACATCGCGGCCGCGCAGATCGCGCAGATCGTCGGCGTGCCAGCCTCGAAGATCAACTACGTGCCCTTCCGAGGGGGCGGTGAAGCCACGGCGGCGATCCTCGGCGGCAATGTCACCGTGGGAGGCAGCGGCTACAGCGAGTTCCAGCAGTACATCGAGAGCGGCAAGATGCGCCCGATCGCCATCACGTCGGGCCAGCGCGTCAAGGGCATCGATGTGCCCACGCTGAAAGAGCAGGGCATTGACGTGGAGATCGGCAACTGGCGTGGCGTGTACGGCGCGGCCGGCATCACCCAGGCCCAGCGCGATGCGCTGACCGCGATGGTCGTCAAGGCCACGCAGAGCAAGTCGTGGGCGGCCGCGGTCGAGAAAAACAACTGGACACCCGCGTTGCTCACCGGCAAGGCCTTCGACGAATTCGTGGACAAGGACTTCTCCTCGTTGCGCGCGACCATGGTCCGGGCCGGCATGGTGTGAGATCGGAGCACCCCCCTGCGCCGCGTTGCGGCTTCCCCCCTCTCTGGCGCGCCTGCGGCGCTGGGAGGGGGGACGGCATTTCGGGCCGGCGGAGCCGGACCCTTGATGCCTCTGGATGGGGCCTCGCTCCGGTTGTTGACTCACCCTTTTGAAAGTACTCCATGGAGTTGAAACCCATGCCCAAACCCAATATTCACCATTCGGGCCAGTTGGCCATGGGCATTGGCGCACTTGCGGTGGCTGGCGTGCTCGCGTTCGGCGCCCTGGCCATTCCTTCTGATGCGGGCTACGCCGGCGTCGGCCCTGATTTCCTGCCCTGGGTGGTGAGTGCCGCGCTCGCACTCTGCGGCGTGATGCTGATCCGTGAAGCGCTCACCGGTGGCTACCGGAACATGGAAGAGCCCTCGGGGGCGCCGCGTGGCGACTGGCGGGCGCTGGCCTGGGTCTCGGCCGGCGTGCTGCTCAATGCCGCGCTGATCACCACCATCGGCTTCATCCTGAGTTGCGGTCTGTGCTTCGTGCTCGCGGTTCGCGGCCTGCGTGCCAGTGAGGGAAAGCCTGCCGGTGATCTGCGTCAGACGCTGAAGGACGCGGTCACGGGCATCCTCATCGCCGCGCCCGTGTACTGGCTGTTCACCAAGCTGCTCGCGGTGAACCTGCCGGGCATCACCGCCAGCGGCTGGATCTGAACGCGAGGTCGACAACATGCTGGAAACGCTCAACAACCTGCTCGCGGGTTTCGCCACCGCAGGCACGCCCATCAACCTGCTGTGGGCCTTTGCAGGCTGTGCGCTGGGCACCGCCATCGGCGTGCTTCCGGGTCTCGGCCCGGCCGTCACCGTGGCCATGCTGCTGCCCATCACGGGGCAGGTCGAGCCCACGGCTTCGATGATCTTCTTCGCCGGCATCTACTACGGCGCCATGTACGGTGGCTCCACCACCTCGATCCTGCTCAACACCCCGGGCGAGACGGGCACCATGGTCACCGCACTCGAAGGCTTCAAGATGGCCAAGAGCGGGCGCGCGGGCGCGGCACTGGCCACCGCCGCCATCGGTTCTTTCGTGGCCGGCAGCATCGCCACCATCCTCGTCACGCTGTTTGCGCCCATGCTGGCCGAATTCGCCGTCAAGCTTGGGCCGCCCGAGTATTTCTGCCTGATGCTGCTGGCCTTTACCACCGTGAGCGCGGTGCTGGGCCAGAGCACGCTGCGCGGTCTCACTGCGCTGTTCTTCGGCCTCGCCCTGGGCCTGGTCGGTATCGACCAGATCACCGCCCAGGTGCGCTACACCGGAGGCATTCTCGAGTTCATGGACGGCATCGAGGTGGTGCTGGTGGCCGTGGGCCTGTTCGCGGTGGCCGAGGCGCTCTACAACGCGCTTTACGAAGGCCGCAGCGAAGCCAGCATGAACAAGCTGACCAAGGCCCACATGACGCGTCGCGAGTGGCGCCGCTCGTGGCCGGCCTGGCTACGCGGCACGGCCATCGGTTTCCCCTTCGGCACCATTCCCGCCGGTGGCACCGAGATTCCCACCTTCCTGAGCTACGCCACCGAGCGCAAGCTGGCCGGGCCCGAGGAAAAGGCGGAGTTCGGCACCACCGGCGCCATCGAAGGCGTGGCGGGCCCCGAGGCCGCCAACAACGCTGCCGTCACCGGCACGCTGGTGCCGCTGCTCACGCTGGGCATTCCGACATCGGTGACGGCGGCCATTCTCTTGAGCGCGCTGCAGAACTACGGCATCAACGCCGGCCCGCAGCTGTTTCAGACGTCGTCCGCGCTGGTGTGGGCACTCATCGCCTCGCTGTACATCGGCAACGTGATGCTGCTGGTGCTCAACCTGCCCATGGTGGGGCTTTGGGTGAAGCTGCTGAAGATTCCACGCGCGCAACTTTATGCCGGCATCCTGATCTTCGCCACGGTGGGTGTGTACGGCATGCGCCAGAGCGCGTTTGACCTGTTCCTCATGTATGGCCTGGGTCTGTTGGGCGTGGTGATGCGCCGCTACGACTTCCCCACCGCCCCGGTGATCGTGGGTCTGATCCTTGGCCCCATGGCCGAGGCGCAGATGCGCAATGCGCTGTCCATCGGTGAGGGCAGCTTCATGGTGTTCCTGCAGCGGCCGATGTCGGCCACGCTGCTGGCTGTGGTGGTGGCGGTGCTGGTGCTGCCCCGGTTGCTCGCGCGGCGGGTGCCTCGCTAGGTTTTCAGGCGTGCACCTCGCGGCACGCGGACGCGGTGCGCTCTGCTCTGCGGCTGTCCCCCGACCCGGCTTTGCCGGGTCTCCTCCTTTTATGCCGCTGCGCAGAGCGCACCGCGCCCGCGAGCAGAAGTGATGTGGCGCACAGAGTGCAGGTGAGCGCATCGGGGTAAGGGGGTACGGCGCAGCGGCATAAAAGGAGGAGGGTCGGGCAAAGCCCGGCCCGGGGGACAGCCGCGGAGCCGTGCGCCCTTACCTCGATGTGCGGTGAAGCCGGAGAAAACCCGAGCAGACGCATAGGTGCACGAGGAACGGATACCCACCGGGGGTACCATCCCGCCATGACCCCGGACAACCGCCTGCCGCGCGATGCGCAAAGCATTCTCGAACTCGCCGCGAGGTCGATGTTCGAGCTGTTTGCCAATGCCAGCGAAGGCATGATGCTGGTGGACCGCGACGCGCGCGTGGTCTGGATCAACGATCAGTACCGGCGCTTCCTGCCTGCGCTCGGCTTCGAGCGCGAAGAAGACTTCGTCGGTCACCCGGTCTCGCGCGTGGTGCAGAACACGCAGATGCACCAGGTGCTGGCCACCGGCAAGCCCATCCTCATCGACCTGCTCACCAACCGCGCCGGCACCTTCGTGGTGAGCCGCATCCCGCTGCGCGACGACGCCGGCGAGATCATCGGCGTGCTCGGCATCGTGCTGTTCGACCATCCCGAGACCACGCTGCAGCCACTCATCAGCAAGTTCGCACGGCTCGAGCAGGACTTGAGCGAGGCTCGCCGCGAGCTCGCGAGCCAGCGCCGCAGCAAGTACACCTTCGCCAGCTTCGTGGGCAGCAGCGACGCCGCGCTGGAAGTGAAGCGCCAGGCGCGCCGCGCCGCCCAGTCGGCCAGCCCGGTGCTGCTGCTCGGCGAAACCGGCACAGGCAAGGAACTGCTCGCGCACGCCATCCACGCGGCCTCGCCGCGCGCGGGCCGGCCCTTCGTGAGCGTGAACATGGCGGCGGTGCCCGATACGTTGCTGGAAGCCGAGTTCTTCGGCGTGGCCCCGGGTGCCTTCACAGGCGCCGACAAGAAAGGACGCGACGGCAAGTTCAAGCTCGCCGATGGCGGAACGCTTTTTCTCGATGAACTGGGCGACATGCCGATGTCGGTGCAAGTCAAGTTGCTGCGCGCCCTGCAGGAGGGGGAGATCGAGCCACTGGGTTCGAACAAGCTGGTGCGCTTCGATGTGCGCGTGGTCGCGGCCACCTCGCGCGACCTGCTGCAGATGGTGCGCGACGGCACGTTTCGCGAAGACCTGTACTACCGCCTCAACGTGTTGCCCATCCGCGTGCCGCCCCTGCGCGAACGCAGCGACGACATTGCGCTGCTGATCGAGGCGCTGTGCGAGGACATCGCTGCGCGCGGCGGCGGGGCGCAGCTGGAGCTCACCGCCGATGCGCAGAGCCTGCTGGCCGCGCAGCCCTGGCGCGGCAACATCCGCGAACTGCGCAATGTGCTGGAGCAGCTCGCGCTGCGCAGCGACTCGCACCACATCGCCGCCGCTCAGGTGGGGGCGGTGCTGCAGGAGGCCGGTCTGCCCGCATTGCCCGCCACCGTGCCGGTCGGCACGACACCCCGGGTGCGCGAGGGCGAGGCGCTCAGGCCGCTGCCCGAGCAGATCGCGGAGCTGGAGCAACGCGCCATCGCACAAGCCCTGGCTCACACGGGCGGCAATCGCACCGCCGCAGCGAGACTGCTCGGCATCTCGCGCGCCAGCCTGTACGACCGCCTCGCCGCGCAGGGTGATGCGTCTGAAATCCAGACAATCGTCTGAATTTCAGACGATTGGTGTTTTCCAGACTGTCTGAATTTCAGACGATGAATGTCGGGCTTGCAATAAAGTCTTTGGAAATCAAGGGTCTTCCTGCTTGGCACGAAGCCTGCAATGGATCGGTACGGCGCATCGCGCTGTGGCAAGAATCCTTCCAACCAGGAGACAAGACATGACTCACACCACCCGCCGCCTGGCGGTCATTGCGCTCGCCTGTTCCGCCGCCCTGGGCACCACGCTCGGCCAGGCGCAGGCCAACAAGAACGAGATCCGCATCGCCCACATCCACAGCAAGACCGGCCCGCTCGAGGCCTATGCGAAGCAGACGCAGGCGGGGCTGATGATGGGCCTGGCCTATGCCACCGGCGGCACGATGACCGTGGCTGGCAAGAAGATCGTGGTGATCGAGAAGGACGACCAGGGCAAGCCCGACGTGGGCAAGAGCCTGCTCGCCGCCGCCTACGCCGACGACAAGGTCGACCTCGCCATCGGCCCCACCGCGTCGCCCGTCGCGCTGGCCATGCTGCCGGTTGCCGAGGAATACAGGAAGATCCTGCTGGTCGAACCCGCCGTGGCCGACTCGATCACCGGTGACAAGTGGAACAAGTACATCTTCCGCACCGGCCGCAACAGCAGCCAGGACGCCGCCGCCAATGCCGTGGCGCTGGACCAGCCGGGCAATGTGATCGCCATGCTCGCCAACGACAACGCCTTTGGCCGCGATGGCGTGAAGGCCGCCAAGGACTTCACCAAGAAGGCCAAGATCGTTCACGAGGAATACCTGCCCGTGGGCACGACGGACTTCACTGCCGGCCTGCTGCGCATCGTCGACAAGCTCAAGGACCAGCCGGGCACCAAGTACATCTCGGTGGGCTGGTCGGGTGCGCCCACGCCGTTCGGCAAGATCGCCGAGATGGAGCTGGAAAAGCGCTACGGCATCAAGCTCGCCACGGGCGGCAACATCCTGCCGGCCATGGTGGCCTACAAGAACTTCCCGGGCATGGAAGGCGCGCTGTACTACTACTTCGGCATCCCCAAGAACCCGGTGAACGATGCCATGGTGGCCGAGCATTACAAGCAGTTCAAGGCACCGCCCGACTTCTTCACCGCCGGTGGCTTCTCGGCCGCGATGGCGGTGGTGACGGCGCTCAAGAAGACCAACGGCGACACCAACACCAACAAGCTCATCCAGACCATGGAAGGCATGAGCTTCGAGACGCCCAAGGGCACGATGACCTTCCGCAAGGAAGACCACCAGGCCATGCAGAGCATGTACCACTTCAAGATCAAGGCCGACCCGGCGTTTGCCTGGGGTGTGCCTGAACTCGTGCGCGAGATCAAGCCCTCGGATCTGGACATTCCGATCCGGAATAAGCGCTAACCCCCTGCGCCGCTGACGCGGCTTCCCCCTTGAAAAGGGGACAACACCTGCGGCCCGGCAAAGCCGGTTCCGCGGTGTTTCTGGAAGTTCGCCGCACTTGCGGCTCACGGCATACCGCTGCCTTCTGCGGAGAGTCCCTTCATGCTTGAAACCCAAGACCTCACGGTCCGCTTCGGCGGGCACGTGGCGGTGAGTGCCGTCTCCTGCGCGTTTGCGCCGGGCACGCTCACCGCCATCGTCGGCCCCAACGGCGCGGGCAAGACGACGTACTTCAACCTCATCTCGGGGCAGATCAAGGCCAGTGCGGGCCGTGTGCTGCTGGGCGGCAGCGACATCTCGTCGCTGGGCGCCCCGGCGCGTGCGCAGGCGGGGCTGGGCCGTGCGTTCCAGCTCACCAACCTGTTTCCCAACCTCACCGTGCAGGAGAACGTGCGGCTGGCGGTGCAGGCGAGGGCGCGCGCGGGCTTGAACCTGTGGCGCATCTGGAGCGACCGGCGCGACCTGCTGCAGCGTGCCGACGAGGTGCTCGAAACCGTGGCCCTGGCCGACAAGCGCGATGCCCTGGCTTCGAGCCTGCCGCACGGCGACCAGCGCAAGCTCGAAGTGGGCATCCTCATGGCGCTGGAGCCGCAGGTGTTCATGTTCGACGAACCCACCGCCGGCATGAGCGTGGACGAGGTGCCCGTGATCCTGAACCTCATCCGCAAGCTCAAGGAAGACAAGAGCAAGACCATCCTGCTGGTCGAACACAAGATGGACGTGGTGCGCGAACTCTCCGACCGCATCATCGTCCTGCACAACGGCGAACTCGTGGCCGACGGCGAGCCCGCCAGTGTCATTGCATCCCCGGTCGTGCAGCAGGCCTACCTGGGCATCAACCCGGAAGAAAAGGAAGAGGTGGCCGCATGAGCGATCTGCTCACACTCAAAGGCGTACACACGCACATTGGCGCGTACCACATCCTCCATGGCGTGGATCTCACCGTACCCGCCAACCAGCTCACCATGCTGCTGGGTCGCAACGGCGCGGGCAAGACCACCACGCTGCGCACCATCATGGGCCTGTGGCAGGCCAGCCAGGGCAGCGTGACGCTCGACGGCCAGGACATCACGCAGCGAGCCACACCCGACATCGCGCGCAGCGGTGTGGCCTATGTGCCCGAAAGCATGGGCATCTTCTCGGACCTCAGCGTGAAGGAGAACATGCTGCTGGCCGCGCGCGGCGCACGCAGCCTGGACGACATCGACACGAACCGGCTGGAGTGGATCTTCGGCCTGTTCCCGGCCATGAAGAAGTTCTGGCTGCACCCGGCCGGCAAGCTCAGCGGCGGGCAGAAGCAGATGCTCGCTGTCTCACGCGCCATCGTCGAGCCGCGCAAGCTGCTGCTCATCGACGAGCCCAGCAAGGGACTGGCACCCGCGATCATCCAGAACATGATCGCGGCCTTCCGCGAACTCAAGGCCGCCAGGACCACCATCCTGCTCGTGGAGCAGAACTTCAACTTCGCACGTCAGCTTGGCGACAGCGTGGCCGTGATGGACGACGGTCGCGTGGTGCACAGCGGGTCGATGGCGGAGCTCGCGTCGGACGAACAGCTGCAATCGAAGCTGCTGGGCCTTTCTCTCGGAGCGCACCAATGAAACTCTTCAACGCCGACTTCGACTGGAAGCCGCTCGGGCTCGTGCCTGCGCTGGCCCTGCTGGCGCTGCCTGCCGTGGGCAGTCCGTCCACGTGGATCACGCTCACGGTGGCGGGCCTGGCCATGGGCATGATCGTCTTCATCATCGCCTCGGGCCTCACGCTGGTGTTCGGCCTCATGGACGTGCTGAACTTCGGTCACGGCGTGTTCATCGCGCTGGGTGCCTTCGTCGCCTCCACCGTGCTCGCGAGCATGGGCGCCTACACCAGCGCCGACAGCCTCTGGCTCAACCTCGTTGCGCTTCTGCCGGCCATGCTGGTGGCCATGGCGGTGGCGGGTGCGCTGGGCTGGGTGTTCGAACGCCTGATCATCCGCCCGGTGTACGGCATGCACCTCAAGCAGATCCTCATCACCATGGGCGGCATGATCATTGGCGAGGAGCTGATCAAGGTGATCTGGGGACCCGGGCAGATTGCATTGCCGCTGCCCGAAAGCCTGCGCGGCTCCTTCATCTTTGGCGATGCGGCGGTGGAGAAGTACCGCCTGCTCGCCGTGCTCGTGGGTGCCGCCGTGTTCGCCGCCATGGTGTGGACGCTCAACCGCACCAAGGTCGGCCTGCTGGTGCGCGCCGGCGTGCAGGACCGCGAGATGGTCGAGTCCCTCGGCTACCGCATCCGCCAGCTGTTCATTGGCGTGTTCGTGGTGGGCAGCGCGCTCGCTGGCCTGGGCGGCGTGATGTGGGGCCTGTACCAGCAGACCGTGCTGCCGCAGATGGGCGCGCAGGTGAATGTGCTGATTTTCATCGTCATCATCATCGGCGGGCTCGGCTCCACGCTGGGGGCGCTCATCGGTGCGCTGCTGGTGGGGCTGATGGCGAACTACACCGGTTTCCTCGCCCCCAAGGTCGCGCTGTTCTCCAACATCGCGTTGATGGTCGCCATCCTGCTGTGGCGGCCGCAGGGTGTGTACCCGGTGACGAACCGCTGAACAGGAGCGCCACATGTTGTCCCGACTCCTCTCCAACGACCTCCCGCGCAGCCGCTGGCTCGTCGCGTTGCTCATCGTGCTGTTCCTGGGCCTGGCGTTCGCGCCGTTCCTGTTCCCTGGCGTGAAGGCGCTCAACGTGGCAGCCAAGGTGCTGATTTTCGTGGCGCTGGTGGCCAGCTTCGATCTGCTGCTGGGTTATACCGGCATCGTCAGCTTCGCGCACACCATGTTCTTCGGCATTGGTGCCTACGGCATTGCCATCGCGCTCAACGCGGCGGAAACACCGTCGTGGGCCGCGATCCTGGTGGGCGTGTTCGGCGCACTTGTCATCTCGCTCGTGCTCTCGTTGCTGATCGGCCTGTTCTCGCTGCGCGTGAAGGCGATCTTCTTCGCCATGATCACGCTCGCGGTCGCCTCGGCGTTTCTCACGCTGGCGTCACAGCTTTCCGACATCACCGGTGGCGAGGACGGACTCACCTTCCGGGTGCCCGAACTGCTGTCGCCTGGCTTCACGCTGACCGAAGAGCCGCTGCAGACACCGCTGGGCGAGGTGGACCTGAACGGCCGTTTGATCACCTATTACCTGATCTTCCTGTCGGTGACGGCGATCTTCCTCATCATCCTGCGCATCGTGAACTCACCGTTCGGCCGCGTGCTGCAGGCGATCCGTGAGAACGACTTCCGTGCCGAGGCGCTGGGCTACCGCACCGTGGTGTACCGCACGCTGTCCAACGTGCTGTCGGCCTCGTTCGCCACGCTGGCGGGTTGTCTGCTCGCGCTCTGGTTGCGCTACAACGGGCCGGACACCTCGCTGTCGTTCGAGATCATGCTGGACATCCTGCTCATCGTCGTCATCGGCGGCATGGGCACGCTGTACGGTGCGTTCATCGGCAGCGTGCTCTTCGTCATCGCGCAGAGTTACCTGCAGGACCTGCTGCGCATGGCGGGGGAGGCCACATCGGGCCTGCCCTTGCTGCCCGCGCTGCTCACCCCCGACCGCTGGCTGCTGTGGCTCGGGTTGCTCTTCGTTCTCTCGGTCTATTACTTCCCCACCGGCATCGTGGGCAAGCTGCGTGAGCGCGCCTCGCTGGCGCGCATGAAAGGCCAGCCATGAACACCACCACCCTGGAAGCACCCGTCACCACGGCCGTGGCACCGCGCTCGCGCTACCTCACCTGCGAGGGCCGCGAAATCCACTTCATGGACTGGGAGCCGGAGACACCCAACGGTCAGGTTGTCATCGCCTGGCATGGGCTGGCGCGCACCGGGCGCGACATGGACCCGCTGGCCGCGCACCTGAGCGCCCTGGGCTGGCGCGTGATCTGTCCCGACACCATCGGGCGCGGCCTCTCGCAGTGGAGCCCCCGGCCCGAAGCCGAGTACTGCCTGGACTTCTATTCGCGCATTGCCACGGCGCTGGTGGACCAGCTCGTCATCAGGCGATTCCACTGGGTGGGCACCTCCATGGGAGGGGCGATCGGCATGGTGTGCGCCGCCGGGCCGCTGCACGGCCGCATCGAGCGACTGGTGCTCAACGACATCGGCCCCCAACTCGCCGATGAGGCGGTGCAACGCATTCGCGCCTATGCGGGCAGCCCCTCCGCGTTCGACACGGTGAGCGAGCTCGAACAGTACTTCCGCACGGTCTACAAACCATACGGTTACCTCAGCGATGCCCAGTGGCGCCTGCTGACGGAGAGCTCCACCCGCCGCCTGCCCGACGGCCGGGTGACGCCGCACTACGACCCGGCCATGGTGCAGCAGTTCTCCCACCACCCGGCGGACTACGACCTGTGGCCCACCTACGACCGCATCGACATTCCCGTGCTCTGCCTGCGCGGGGCGGAGTCGGACCTGCTGCTCGCCGACACGGCCGAAGCCATGCGCGACCGCGGGCCGCGAGCGCTGGTGGTGACCATCGCCGGTTGCGGGCATGCGCCGGCGCTCAATGTGCCCGATCAATTCGAGCTGGTACAGCGCTTCCTCGCGGGGCATTGAGCCTGTAGGAGAAGTCCTACAACAAATACAGGGATCTTCTCATGCCATCCGCTGGCATTTCGTGCGATGTTCCAGCCAGTGGAGAAGCTCCGCAGACGGGCGGAGCCAGCTGCTGAAAAGCGTTGTTCGAAGACGTAGCAGGGACATGCCTATGCCGCAAGCGCAAGGGGTAGATGTCGACCCGGGGTACCGCTTCGTGCGCGACCCGATGGGCAGTGCGTTGTCCGCACAACCGCTGTCCAGGACCGCAAGCAACACGACCGATGTGTATCTGGTCGAAGACTTTCCCATCCTGCGCGATGGTTTGCGCACGATTCTGGAAGGTGCCGGGCACCGGGTGATCGGGGAAGCCGACCATCCCGCCCCCGCCGTGGCCGATCTGGCCCGCCTGGAGCCACCCGTTGCGGTCGTGGATCTGCGGCTGGACCACCACTCCGGCATCGAGGTGCTCGAACAGGTGCAGCGGCGCCAACTGCGAACCCGTGTCATCCTGCTCAGCCTCACCGAGCACCCGCGCGATGTGGCCGAGGCCATGCGGATGGGCGCGTTCGGTTACCTGTTGAAGGACTCGCATGCCGACGAGCTGTTGAATGCCGTGGACAAGGTGGCCAGCGGTGGCCGTCACCTGGGTCAGCGTGCACAGCAACTCGCGGTGGAAGGTCTCATGCGAGAAAGCCGGCAGCCGGGGGGGGGAGCCGTTGTCGATGCGCGAAAAACAGATTGTCATGCAGGTCCTGCGCGGCAAGAGCAGCGCCGCGATCGCGGCCTCGCTGTTCCTCTCGCCCAAGACGGTGGACTCCTACCGCAGCCGCGTCATGGCCAAGCTCGGTGTGGACGACCTGCCGGCGCTGGTGCGCCTGGCCATCCGTGAAGGCTGGATCGACCTGGATGACGCCTGAGTGGCCTTAGCGCACGCGGCCGCCCACGGGTAGCCAGCGCACCAGGCGGCTCAAGCCATCGCGTCCGCTGGCCGCCCGCCCCACCAACGCAGAACCCGCCAGCATGCCGGCGGTGCGCACCAGGAAGGAGGGGCTCTTGCGCGTGAGCGTCCATACCGCCAGCCCGGCCCCGAGCACCAGCCAGTGTTCGCCGGGAAAGCTGTCCCGGCTGTCGTCGGCCGGCTTCACGCGTGCGGCGAGGGCACGGCCCTGGGGGGCGTCTGCGGCAGCGCGGCTTCTGTTCACCATGGTCTTCTCCTGCTGCGGTGGTTGAGGCGAAGCCTGACAGTAGCGCGCTGGGGCGCGCGGCGGTGTAGGACTTGGCGAGTTCGTGGCGTGGTGGGCTACCGTCGCAGGATCTTGTCCATCGCCTTGCCTTTGGCGAGTTCGTCCACGAGCTTGTCCAGATAGCGGATGCGCTGCATCAGCGGGTCTTGCACCTCTTCCACGCGCACGCCGCAGACCACGCCCTTGATGAGCGCGGTGTTCGGGTGCAGGGCCGGGGCCATGGCAAAGAACGTGTCGAAGTCGTGGCCCAGGTCGATCTGCCGCTGCAGGCCAGCCGGGTCGTAGCCGGTGAGCCAGCGGATGATCTCGTCCACCTCGGCGCGCGTGCGCCCCTTGCGTTCGGCCTTCTGCACGTAGAGCGGGTACACCTTGGCAAAAGCGGTCTGGAAGATGGGGTGGGTGGGCATGGCGACATCCTCCTTGAGCAGTCAGGCTTGTTGAAGCACCAGGCTGGCGCGCAGGCCGCGTCCGTCGTCCGCGCTTTCGAGCAGCAGTTCCGAACCGAGCAGACCCGCGTAGCGCGTCACGATGTACAGGCCCAGGCCGCTGCCCTGACCCAGCAGTTCGCCCTCGCGCCCCTGACTCCAGCGCTGCATCAGGTCCCGGCGCAGGGGCTCGGCAATGCCCGGCCCGTCGTCTACCACCGCCAGCACGCAGGTGCGGGCCCCGAGGTCGGCGGACAGTTCGACCGTGATCGTCCGCCCGCCGTAGCGCATGGCGTTGTCGATCAGGTTGTCGAGGATGCCTTCGATCAAGGCCGTGTCGGCCCACACCACGACGTCGTCCAGCCGGCCGTCCAGCCCGCGTGCGCCGAGGTCGACACCGCGCGCGTCCGCCTTGTCCAGGTGGCGCAGCACCGCCTGGCCGACCAGATGCGTGAGCGAGATGCGTTCCTTCTGCAACACGACCTCCGCCTCGTCGGCCACGGCGAGATCGAGCAACTGGCTCACCAGTCGACCGGCGCGCTCCGCGCTGGTGGCGATCTGCTGCAACTGCTGCTGTGACACGGTGGCATCGGGGTTGGTCTGGCCGTAGTCGGCCAGCGCGCGGATGCGCGCCAGTGGCGTGCGCAGTTCGTGCGCCACGTTGCCCGCGAATTCGCGCTGTGCACGCACGCTGTGGCCCAGTCGCTGGAAAAGCGCGTTCACGGCCTGACCCACCTGTTCGATCTCGCGCGTCGAGGGGGTGATGGTGACGGGGGTGAGGTCGTTGGCATCGCGGTCGGCCAGAGCGTCCTGCAGGCGTGCCAGCGGGGCGAGGTCGCGTTCGATGCCGCGCCACAGCCAGAAGGCCAGCAAGGCGAGCAACAGCAGGAGGGGGAGGGCGCCGAAGACCAGCATGCGCTGCACCAGCGCGGCGCGGACATAGGTGGTGTGCGCCATGACCACGTGGTACGGCTGACCGTCCACCATGTGGCGCAGTGTCACGGCGCGAACCGGAAGGCCCTGGTAGACGATGTTGCTGTAGCGAAAGCCGGGATCGACAGCGGGCAGCGGCGTGGGTGGCAGCGGCTTGCCGGCGAGCAGCGAGCCGTCCGGGCGCAGCACGGCGAAGTGCACGGCCTCGGCCTGGTCGAACAGCGCGGCCATGAGCTCACTGGGGGTGAGTTGCAGTTCCACCTCGCGGTCGGGCTGCATCTGCACGTGCGAGGCGATGGAGTAGGCGTCGTCGAGCAGGGCGCGGTCGAACGCCTGTTCCGTGAAGTGGCTGGCCACGCCCAGGGTGGCGACGGTGCCCGCAAGCCAGGTGAGTACCAGTGGCACCATGACGTGCCGCAGCATGCGGATGCGCAACGAGGGGGCGGGCCGTGTGGCCACAGGTGTGCCATCGCTCATGTCTCGGGCTCCAGCAGATAACCGATACCGCGCAGCGTGCGGATGGAAGCACCGCTGCCGGCAAGTTTCTTGCGCAGGCGTGAGATGAAGGCCTCGAGCGCGTTGTCGCCCAGCGCATCGTCGAAGCCGGAGAGTTTGTCCGACAACTGCCGCTTGCTCACGGCGTGGCCGGGTGGGCTCATCAGTTCCCACAGCACCTCGAACTCGCGCGCTGGCAGATCCAGGGCCTGGCCGGCCACGGTGAAGCGGCGGGCGCGGCGGTCCAGCCGAAGCTCACCGAGCTGTGCCGAATCGTCGGTGCCGATGGCGCGGCGCACCAGCGCGCGCAGGCGGGCTTCCACCTCGGCCAGGTCGAAGGGTTTGCCGAGGTAGTCGTCGGCGCCGGTGTCGAGCCCCGCGATGCGCTCTTCGGTGCGGTTGCGGGCGGTGAGCACCAGCACCGGGGTTCTGTCGCCGCGCGCGCGGGCTTCGCGCAGCACGTGCAGGCCGTTGCCCATGGGGCTGCCGGGTCGCTCGTGCTGCGGCAGGTTCAGGTCCAGCAGCACCGCGTCGAACGGTTGCACGCGCCAGAGGTGGTCGGCCTCGCGCACACTGGCGGCGGGGTCGACGCGATGACCCGCGTGTTCCAGGCTTCGCGCGATCACATCGCGCAGCACGGCATCGTCTTCAACCAGCAGGATCCGCATGACCCGGAGGCTAGCAGAGGCGCGCTGCCTGCTCAATCGCCCTGGGGCTGCAGCTGCTGGTGATGATCGAGTTCGCGTTTGGCGCGCAGGTTGTTGCGCAGCGTGGACCAGAACGCCCACAGCAGCAGGGCCGCTGTCATGGCCAGCAGCGTGGCGCTGATCGGGCGATCGATGAAGATGCCCGGATCTCCCCGCGAGATGAGCAGCGCGCGGCGCAGGTATTCCTCCAGCATGGGGCCGAGGATGTAGCCCAGCAGCAGCGGCGCGGGCTCGAACTTGAGCACCATCAGCAGGTAGCCCATGATGCCGAGCGCGGCCACCGAGTAGATGTCGAAGGTGTTGTTGTTCACGCTGTAGACGCCCAGCGCCACGAACACCAGGATGGCCGGGTACATCCACGCAAAGGGAATGCGCAACAGCGCGACCCACAGGCCGATGGTGGGCAGGTTCAGGATGACCAGCATGATGTTGCCGATGGCGAAGCTGACCACGAGGCCCCAGAACAGGTTGGGCTGTTCGGTGATGAGCATGGGGCCGGGCTGGATGCCGTGGATGATCAGCGCGCCCAGCATCACGGCCATCACCGCGTCGCCCGGAATGCCGAGCGAGAGCGAAGGAACGAAGGCTGTCTGTGCGGCGGCGTTGTTGGCCGATTCGGGTGCGGTGATGCCCTCGATCGCACCCTTGCCGAAGCGGCCAGGGTCCTTGGCGACCCTGCGCTCGATGGCATAGGACATGAAGGCGGCGATGGAAGGGCCGACGCCGGGCAGCGCACCGAGTGCGGAGCCCAGCGCGGAGCCGCGCGCCATGGGCTTGATGGTCGTCTTGAACTCCTCTGCGGTGGGCGCCATGGAGCGCAGGCTGATCTTCTCCGGCTTGCGGCTCGTGTCGGCCGAGTTGATGCAGCGGATCACCTCGGCCACGCCGAAGAGGCCCATGGCCAGTGCCACGAGGTTGATGCCGTCCATGAGTTCGGGCACGTTGAAGGCGTAGCGCGTGGCGCCGCTGTTCACATCGGTGCCGACCATGCCGAGCAGCAGGCCGAAGACCATCATGCACAGGCCCTTCATGGCCGAACCCGCGCTCATGGATGAGGCGGCGACCAGGCCGAGCAGCATCATGGCGCAGAACTCCGCGGGGCCGAACTTCAGGCCGATCTCCGCGATGGCGGGTGAGAACAGCGTGAGCAGGATCAGGCCCGACATGGCACCCGCCAGCGAGGCGATGGTCGTGACGAACAGCGCCACGCCGGCCTTGCCCTTGCGGGCCATCGGGTAACCGTCCAGGCAGGTCACGGCCGACGAGGGCGTGCCCGGCAGGTTCAGCAGGATGGCCGCGGTGGAGCCGCCGTACTGCGCACCGTAGTACACGCCGGCGAGCATGATGATGGCCGTCGTGGGTGGAATGTGGTACGTGAGCGGCAGCAGCAGCGAGATGGCCGCGAGCGCGCCGATGCCGGGCAGCACGCCGACCACGGTGCCCAGGAAGACACCGAAGAAGCAGTAGACGAGGTTGATGGGTTCGACCGCGACTTGCAGGCCGAGCCAGAGGTTTCCGAGCAGATCCATGGTGGGGTGTCTTTCGTGTGTTCGTGCCGGCTCACAGGCTCCAGGGCCAGATCGGCAGGATCATCTGGAGCGCGAACGGGAAGATCAGCGTGGTGAGCAGCGCGACCACGGCACACACCGTCAGGCGCGTGCGCAGGCGCATGGCAGAAGGCACCAGCGACAGGAGCGCGGCCAGAAAGGACGACACCACCACGCCCAGCAGGCGCAGCGTGAAGGCAAACACCAGCAGGCTGAGCACGCACCAGAACAGGTTGCTCCATTGCACAGTGACGGTGGTGCCGCGCCGCCACCAGGCCGGCACGGCCACCAGCAGGCCCAGCACCGCCAGCACCCAGCCGAGCACCACGGGGAAGTAGCCGGGCCCCATGCGGGCGGGGGTGCCGAACTCGTATTGCTGGCCGTACAGGGCGAAGAAGAGGCCGGTGGCGGTCATCAGCAGACCGCCGACCAGATCGTGGATGTCTCGGGTCGTTTTCATGGGAATGGGAGGGCAGGACGGGCCGCCAGCGTAGGGGCGGGTACCTGACCAGAACCTGATCGCGGGGATGCCTCGCGCGAGATCGAGGGTGTCAGCGCGAGGTTCTTCTGGCCGCTTTCAGCGTGATCCAGGCCGGGGCGTGGTCGCTGGGTTTCGCGGCGCCGCGCACGTCGCGGTCCACGCCCGAGGCCTTCAGCCGCTTCGCCGCTGCGGGGTTGAGCAACAGGTGGTCGATCCGCAGGCCGGCGTTGCGCTGCCAGTGCTGGCGGAAGTAGTCCCAGAAGGTGTACATGGGCTCGCCGGGGTGCTGCTCGGCGATGGCGTCTATCCAGCCTTGCGCGAGCAGGCGCCGGAAGGCCTCGCGGCTTTCAGGTTGCAGCAGCGCGTCCTTCAGCCAGGAGCGCGGGTTGTAGATGTCGGCCACGCCGTCGGTGGGCACGACGTTGTAGTCGCCTGCCATCACCACGGGCTCGGCGCGCGTCGCGAAACTGGCCGCGTGCGCGATCAAGCGTTCGAACCAGGCCAGCTTGTAGTCGAACTTCGGACCCGGCCGGGGGTTGCCGTTGGGCAGGTAGAGGCAAGCCACCAGCACCCCGTGGGCCGCCGCTTCGATGTAGCGGCTCTGCGTGTCCTTCTTGTCGCCTGGCAGGCCCCGTCGCACCTCCAGCGGCAGCTGGTCGCGCGCCAGGATGGCCACGCCGTTGTACGACTTCTCACCGCTCCAGATGGCGCCGTACCCGGCACGTTCGATGGCCGCCAGCGGAAAGGTGGCCGAGGAAGTCTTGAGCTCCTGGAGGCAGACCACATCCGGGCGCGCGGCGTCGAGCCAGGCGAGCAGGTTGCGCACGCGCCCGTTCACGCCGTTGATGTTGAAGGTGGCGATCTTCATCGTGGCGGCGGCTGGGCGGGGCTACTCGGCGCGGCCTGTGCTCTCGCGGTCATGCCGGTACCGCCGGGACAGCAGGAACGGCGGCAGCCAGGATTCGCGCCGAACCGTCCACAGTTCGTAGGTGGGGGTGAACAAGTCCGGCGCGTCCAGCGTGCCCAGGTTCACCTCCACTTCGTCGCCCGAGCGCCCGAACAAGGACGACCCGCAGCGGGGGCAGAAGAAGCGGCCCGCGTAGCTGCTGGCTTCGCCGGTGACGACCACCGCGCTCTCCGGGAACACGGCAGAGGCGTGGAAGAGGGTGCCGTGGTGCTTGCGGCAGTCCAGGCAATGGCACAGGCCGACCCGGTACGGCGGCCCCGATGCTTCGATGCGGATGTTGCCGCACAGACAACCCCCTGTGACCCGGTTCATGCTCTTGCCTCCAGACGCCCGGATGCCGCGGACAGAATTCGAAACTACCGCGTGGGCGGCGAACCGGTTGTAGGACACTGTCGCTTTTCCGAATCGCCACGACAACACGGTTGGCCCGCACCCATGAACCGGATTCACCTGACTGGACGCCGCCTTCGCGACATCGCGCTGAACACGCCCGGCCTGCGCATCCTGCTGCTGGCCATCCGCAACTACGTGCTCCATCAGAGCGCCAACCAGGCCGGCAGCCTGGCGTTCTCGTCGCTGCTGGCCATGTTCCCGCTGCTGATCCTGCTGTCCGCGTCCGCGGGCTACATCGGGCAACCCGGGGACGCAGCGGCGCTGGTGCATCGCGTCGTGGGCTATGCACCGCAGCTCGTGCGCGATGTGATGCAGCCCGTCATCGAGCAGGTGCTGGCGCAGCGCAACCAGGCGCTGGTGGTCATCGGCGTGCTGGTCACGTTGTGGACGGCGTCCTCGGGCATGCAGGCGATCCGCTCGGCCTTGAACCGCGCCTACGGCATCGAGCGGGGCCTGCCGTTCTGGAAGGCGCGCATCAAGGTGACGCTGTTCACCGTGATCGTGGGCGCGGGCGTGCTGACGGCGTTCAGTTCGGTCGTGGTCATGCCGTACCTGTGGCAATTTCTTGTGGCCCAGGTCGGGGTGGGGCAGGAGACCGTCTGGTTGCGCAACAGCGTGCGCTACGGCTCGGCGTTCCTCACGCTGGTGGTGCTGTATGCGCTGATGTACGGCTGGCTGCCCGACATCCGGCAGCGGCTCTACACGGTGGTCCCCGGCGCGGTGATCGGGGCCGCGCTCTGGGTGGCCGCCGCCGCCAGCCTGGCCTACACCCTGCGCACGGCGGGCAAGCTGGCTCTGCTGTATGGCAGCTTCGCGGGCGTGGTGGCCACGCTGGTCTTCCTGTACATCACCGCCACCACGCTGATCTTCGGCGCGGAGATCAACGGCGTGCTGCGCCAGCCCGACGAAGGCAAGGCCTGATCCGCTCCGTCACACTGGCTCAACTTGGCGGGTTTTCACGCGTCAACGGCCGGCCGCCACAAGCCATCCGGGGGGGCGATGCCGACAATGCCCGGCATGAACGCTCCGCAACTCCCCGACCCGGCCGGCAATTCGATGGCCACGCAGTGGCTGCTGAACATCGGTCATGCCATCGACCACATGTTCCTGCTGATCTTTGCCACGGCCGTCACCAGCATCGCGGCCGACTTCGGTGTGGCACGCTGGGAAGACCTCATGCCCTTCAGCGTGGCCGCGTTCTTCTTCTTCGGCGTCGGCTCGCTGCCCGCTGGCCGGCTGGGTGACCACTGGGGGCGCCGCAAGATGATGCTGGTGTTTTTCTTCGGCATGGGCGCCTCGGCCCTGCTGGTGAGCGTGACGCAGACGCCGCTGCAGATGGCGCTGGCCCTGGCGCTGATGGGATGCTTCGCGTCCATCTACCACCCGGTGGGCATTCCGATGCTGGTGCAGGGCGCAAGCCGCCCGGGCCTGACCATCGGCATCAACGGCCTCGTCGGCAACCTTGGCGTCGCCATGGCGGCGGTGACCACCGGTTGCTTGGTGAAGTACCTCGACTGGCGCATGGCCTTCGCCGTGCCGGGCGTTCTGTGCCTGCTCTTCGGTATCGCGTTCGCGCTTCTGGCGAGCCGGGAACACGCAGCGCCCGCGAAGAAGAAGGGCTCTTCGGCCGGTGCGCCGCCGGGTGTGTCGCTGGCCAGGCTGTTCCTGGTGATGACCGTCGCGGCCACGAGCGGCAGCCTGCTGTTCAATTTCTCGACCAACAGCAACTACGAGATGCTCACCGAGCGGCTGCGCGACATCCTGCAGGACCCGGCCCGCATTGGTGTGCTGCTGGCCTTGACCTACACCGCCGCCTCGTTCACCCAGCTGCTGGTGGGCTATCTCATCGATCGCATGCCGCTCAAGTCGCTCTACCTGTCCATCGTGGTGGCGCAGGCCGTGCTGCTCGGTTGTGCCGCTGTGGTGGATGGGTGGATGTTCTACGTGCTGCAGTTCCTGTTCATGGCCGCCATCTTCGGCGCCATCCCGTTCACCGATGCGATGATCGTGCGCTTCGTGGACGACAGCATGCGCTCGCGCGTGTCGGGCATGCGCTTGGCCGTGTCGCTCGGGGCGAGTTCGCTGGCGGTCTGGCTCATTGGCCCGCTGGTGAAGCAGGCCGGCTTTGCGGCGCTGCTGGGGGTGATGACCGTGACGGCGGTCGTGACGCTGCTGATCGTGAGCCAGTTGCCCACCACGCCCGCGCCGCGGCGTGCGCCGCCGGTGCGGGTGGGCAGCGAGGCGAGGAGCTAGCGCCTCAGTGCCGGGCGCCCATGGCCTGCGCCCGTTCCCTGGTCGCCTGCAACTCCATCGGGTGGTCGGCCACCTGGGTGGGCCAGCCTTGCAGGTGCCGCTCGGCCAGATCGGCCAGCGCGCGGATCCACTCGGGTGAGTCGTTCACGCAGGGGATGTACTGGAACTGCTGGCCGCCCGCCTCCAGGAAGGCATGGCGTGCCTCCATGTTGATTTCTTCCAGCGTCTCCAGGCAGTCGCTCGTGAAGCCGGGGCACACCACATCAACGTTCTTCAGTCCCTTCTGTGCCATGGCCACGAGCGTGGGTTCGGTGTAGGGCTCCAGCCACTTCGCCTTGCCGAAGCGGGACTGGAAGGTCAGTGTGTAGCGGTCTTGCGAGAGGCCAAGCGCCTCGCCCAGTAGCCGTGCGGTCTTGCGGCATTCGCAGTGGTAGGGGTCGCCCAGCTTCAGCGTGCGCTCGGGCACGCCGTGAAAACTCATCACCAGGTGGTCGCCCCGGCCGTGCGACATCCAGTGCGCGCGGATGGTGCGCGCCAACGCCTGGATGTAACCCGGGTCGTCGTGGTAGCGGTTGACGAAGCGCAGTTCGGGCAGGCTGCGCACCGGGCTGCTCCACGCGGTCACGGCGTCGATCACGCTTGCGGTGGTGGTGCCGCTGTACTGCGGGTAGGCGGGCAGCACAAGCACACGCGCCACGCCCTGGGCCTTGAGCTCGTCGAGCACCGCCGGAATGGACGGGTTGCCGTAGCGCATGGCGTGGCGCACCGTCACCTGGTGGCCGCGCTCGCCCAGGTAGCCGCGCAACAGCGTGGCCTGCTTCTCCGTCCACACCTTGAGGGGGGAGCCCTCCGGCGTCCAGATGCTGGCGTACTTGGCGGCCGATTTGGCCGGCCGTGTGCGCAGGATGATGCCGTGCAGGATTGGCAGCCACGCCAGGCGAGGAATCTCGACCACGCGCGGGTCGCCCAGAAACTCCGCGAGGTACCGCCGCAGGGCGGGGGCCGTGGGTTCGTCGGGCGTGCCGAGGTTGCAGTAGACGATGGCCGTGCGGGCGGGCTGGCCATGGGGAATCGTCGGTTCGGGGCGGAAGGGCATGCGCTATTCTCCCGCAGACATGAATACCCCCCTCTCCCTGGCGCTGGACGCCCGCCGCGTCCGTGCCATCACCATCGATCTGGACGACACGTTGTGGCCGATCTGGCCCACCATCGAACGTGCCGAGGGCGTGCTGGCGGCCTGGCTGACGGCGCATGCACCGGCCACCGCCGCGAAGTGGGCGGACCCGGTGGCCCTGCGCGAGGTCCGCAACCAGATGCACCTCACACGGCCTGATCTGGCGCACGACCTCAGCGCGCTGCGCCGCGAGTCGATCCGGCTGGTGCTCACGCAGTCTGGCGACGACCCGGCACTGGCCGAGACCGCATTCGACGTGTTCTTTGCCGAACGCCAGCGCGTGGAGCTGTTCGAGGACGCCTTGCCCGCGCTCGAATGGATGGCGAAACGCTACCCGGTGGTGGCACTCTCCAACGGCAATGCCGATGTGCACCGCGTGGGCCTGGGTCGGCACTTCCACGCCGCGTTCAGCGCGCGCGAGTTCGGCGTGGGCAAGCCGGATGCGCGCATCTTCCACGCGGCGGCCGACGCCGCCGGTGTGCGCGCCGACGAGGTGCTGCACGTGGGCGATGACATCGATCTGGACATGGTGGGTGCCCTGGGCGCGGGCATGCAAGGCGCGTGGGTCAATCGCGGTGGGCTGGCGTGGTCGCACGCCACGCTGCGGCCCCATGTCACCGTGGTCGACCTGATGGCCCTTTGCCGCGAGCTGGGGTGAGCGCATGGGCCTGACGATCTACGGCATTCTCGCCTCGCGCGCGGTGCGACCCCTGTGGGCCGCGCGCGAACTGGGCCTGCATTTCAAACACGTCGAGCTGCCTTACCAGGACCGCGCCACGCGCACCCCCGAGTTCCTGGCAATCAACCCGAACGGACATGTGCCGGCATTGGTGGATGCGCGTCCGGAGGGGCCGGTGGTGGTGTGGGAAAGCATGGCTTGCACGCTCTACATCGCCCGCCACCATGGCCGAGCAGATGGACAGAGCATCACCCCAGCCACCCTGCTCGAGGATGCCGAAGCGCTGCGCTGGAGCTTCTGGGCCATGACCGAAACGGAAAACGATGCGCTCACGGTGCTGATGCACCGCATGGTGATGCCGCAAGAGCGGCGCAAACCCGAGCTCGCCGACGCCGCTGAAAGTCGGCTGGCGAAACCCTTCGAGGTGATCGAGCAGCATCTGCGGCGCCAGCAGGGCGCTGGCCTTGCGCACCTGGCCGCCGCGCGATTCACCGTGGCCGACCTGTGCGTGGCCAGTGTGCTGAACTGGGCACGTCCGTCCAGGTCGCTGATGGCCGCCCACCCGCTCACGCACGACTGGATCCGGCGCTGCATGGCGCGCCCTGCCTATCTCGCGCTGCGGTGAATGGAAGCACCCCCCTGCGCCACGTCAGCGGCGCAGGGGGGGCCCTGTTCAGAACCGGAAGTCCGCGCTCACGAGGAAGGTGCGCGGTGCACCGAGGAAGGCGCGGCTGGCACCCCAGTTCAGCGAGGAGGCGTAGGTCTTGTCGGTGACGTTGTCGATGTTCAGGCGCAGACGCACGTTCTGCGTGAGCTCGTACGACGCCATCAGGTTGAAGATGGTGTAGCTCGGCAGCTTGCCGCCCTTGCCGTTGGGAATCACGCGGTCGGCCGTGTCCGGACGGCCGACCCAGGAACTGCCCACGTGCTGCAGGCCGCCACCGAGGGTCAGGCCGTTGTTCAGGCGGTAGGTGGTCCAGAGGTTGAGTGTGGCCTTGGGTGTGAATGCAAGTTCGTCGCCGTTGGTGGTGGTCACGGCTGTGTAGTTCGGGTTGGCCGCGTTGGTGGTGCTGTAGTCGCCGCTCAGGGCCGCATCCACCGCCGCGCTGTGGCGGCGTTCGCTGTCGAGCAGCACCAGGCCGCCGTACACCGCCCACGCGCTGGTCACGTGGCCCGAGATACCGAATTCCACACCCTGCACGGTCTGTTCACCGTAGCCGCTGGGCGCGCCACCGCTGGCGATCATGGCCACGTTCTTGCGCTCGGTGCGGAAGATGGCGGCGGTGGTGCTGAGCTTGCTGTCGAAGAACTCCCATTTGGCGCCGAGTTCGAGGTTGGTCAGCTTCTGTTCTTTCGAGGTGGCGGAGTTCTGCCCGTCCCAGCCGGGGAAGGCGTTGTTGCCCTCACGGCCGCTGTCGGGGTTGGAGAGCCACGAGCCCGGGGGCACGTCCGATTGACCATAGGACGCATACACGCTGGCGTTCTGCACCGGCTTGTAGACCACGCCGATCTTGCCGCCGAGGGTGGTTTCGGTGCGTTCGTAGCCGTTCATGGCGCCCAGCGGCGCACCGGCCGCGGTCGTGCTGCTGAGCTGCACCTTGTAGCGCTCCAGGCGCGCGCCGCCGGTGATCTGCCACTTGGGGTTCAGCTCGATCGTGTCGTACGCGTACACGGCCACCGTGTCGATCTTGACCAGACCGCTTTGCGATTGAACCAGTGCGCCGCCAGGTGCGCGCGCCGGATCGGGGTTGAACAGGTTGGTGTTGCCGCCGCTCGGGGTCGGGAAGCGGCCGCTGTCCGACTCTTCCCGGTTCAGCTCGAGGCCGACGGAGAGGTTGTGCCGCAGGCTACCGGTGGAGAACTGGTTGCTCAGGTTCGTCAGGTTGCTCAGCACCGTGTTCTCGCGCGCGTAACCCCAACGCTGCGTGGGGACCGACTGGGTGCCGGCCACGTAGCCCGTGGGCGCGGTGACGAAGGCGTCGCGGCTTGTCTTGGACCAGCGCGTCTGGTTGGTCAGTTTGAGGGTGGGCGAGAAGCGGTGGTCCACCTTCGCGGTGAGCATGTCGGACTTGACCTTGTCCGTGTCGCCCAGCAGGCCGTAGAAGCGGTCGCGTTCGACGCCCGCCGTGGCCGGGTTGTAGTTCACCAGGCCTTTGACCGTGGCGGCGGGCACGCCCCAGTCGGGTCGGTCGTCCTGTTCGATGTGCTGCCACGAAAGCGAGACCTGCGTCGGCGTGTTCAGGCCGAAGGCCACCGAGGGGGCCAGGCCGATGCTGCGTTGCTTGGCATGCTCGCGCCCGGCGATGCCGCTGTCTTCGGCCAGCAGGTTGAGGCGGAACGCGCCGCCTTCGGAGAACTGGCGGTTGAAGTCCAGGGTGCCGCGCAGGCGGTTCTTCGACTCGTACTGGTCCCAGCCGAGACCGACGCTGCCGGTGGTGAAGTTCTCGGCCTTGGGCGTCTTGGTTTCCAGGTTGACGTAACCGCCCGCGCCGCCACGGCCGTTGTCGGCCGACGGGCCCTTGATCACCTCCACCTGTTCAAGGTTGAAGGCATCGCGTGCGAAGTTGCCGGAGTCGCGCACGCCGTCGACGAACACGCTGCCGCTGGTGTCGAAGCCGCGCAGGCTGAAGTTGTTGTTGTTGGTACCGAAGCCGTTCTCACCCGCGTTGAAGCTGATGCCGGGGGTGTTGCGCAGCACGTCAGTGAGGTTGCGCGCGCCTTGCTCGGTGATGATCGCCTGCGGGATGACGTTGATCGTCTGTGGTGTGTCGATCGTGGCAGAGGTGGCCTTGGGCGAGGACACCTCACCTTCGGGCGACGCGGTCACCGTGACCGTGGACAGGGTGGCGGAAGACGTGCCTTGCGCATGAACAGGAGCGACGGCCAGGCTCACCAGCGCGCCACACAGGGCGGTGGAGAGAGGGGTGAGGCGCGGGCGGCGGCGATCTGGAACGGACATGAAGGCTTCCTGGAGGTTGAGGACAAAAAAACGGCGGCCTGAGGGCCACCGGTGGTCGGAAAGTGCGGATGCTTGAAAATTAAGAAAATCTTAAAGAAGATCGTAATCAATCTCATTTGCCTTGTAAACCGCGTAAACCTTTGCGTTTCTGCGGGAATAGACTCGCGCTTGCCACCAGCCAGAGGAAGAACGCCCACATGATGATCACGATCCCCCAGCTTCTGAGTGCCGCGGAGGTGCGGCATTTCCGCGATCGGCTGGCGCAGGCCGAATGGACGGACGGCCGCGCCACGGCCGGCCATCTGGCTTCGCAGGTCAAGAACAACCTGCAGTTGCCGGAAGACTCGCCCGCCTCACGCGAACTGGGGGATCTCGTGCTGCAGGCGCTGGGGCGGCACCCGCTGTTTCTTTCGGGGGCCTTGCCCTTGAAGGTGTTGCCGCCGCGCTTCAACCGCTATGAGGGCGGTGGCACCTACGGCCCGCATGTGGATGCGGCCGTGTTCAGCGTGCCGGGCACGCCGCACCGTGTGCGCAGCGACCTGTCGGCCACGCTGTTCCTGAGCGAGCCGGACGAGTACGAGGGGGGCGAGCTGACCGTGTCGGACACCTACGGCGAGCACAGCGTGAAGCTGCCTGCAGGCGACATGGTGCTGTACCCCGGCAGCAGCCTGCACCATGTGACGCCAGTGACGCGCGGCGCGCGCCTGGCATCGTTCTTCTGGGTGCAGAGCCTGGTGCGCGACGATGCGCAGCGCGCGCTCATGCTGGAGCTCGATGGCGCGATCCAGCAACTGGCGGTCGACGCGCCTGGCCACCCTTCGCTGGGCCGATTGACCGGCGTGTACCACAACCTGCTGAGGCAGTGGTCGGAGACTTGACTCGCACCCGCCGCGCTTCGCGCCACCCCCTCAGGGGGCAACACCAGCAGCCCGGCGAAGCCGGATCTGCGGTGTTTCTGGAGGATGCCTCTTCCGATGGGTGGGCCTTGCTCACCAGCCCCAGAGCAGGTTCTTCGCGATCCAGCCACCCACGCCTTCCTCGCGTTCGACGCGCACCCAGTCCGCACGCTTCTCGCGCGTGCGCAGCAGTTCGCCGTACTCGGCCTTGCCGACGATGCGGTGTTGTGTGCCCGGGCCGCTGCGGATGTTGGCTACCTTTGACTTCACGACGTGGTGGGGTGTGTTGCCGGTGAGCGAGCGGGCCACCCAACCGGTGTCGCCCTCGAAGTCGCGCACCTTCACCCAGTTGCCCTTGCGTTCGGTGATCTGCAGCGGGTAGCCCCGTTTGAGTTCCCACAGCACCGCCGAGCTGGTGCTCGGGCCCTCACGCATGTTGAGGGTGCTCCCCTGTACGCTGACCATGTTTTGCGCGTGCGCCACGCTCGTGCTGAGCGCAAGCAGGCACAGGCTGGCGGCGGCGAAGAGGTGTCGGGCAGGGTGGGTGGCGTTCATCCGGGGAGGCTCCTTTTTCGGGGATGGAAAGAAATGTCACACGGTGTGAACACCGCGTGCCCGAGAGGTTCCGCAGTTGTGCGGATCAGTTGCCGAGGGCCGCGAGCCGTGCCGCGGCCAGGCCGCTGCGCACCGCGCCTTCGAGGGTGGCCGGGTAGGGACCTTCCACGTAGTCGCCAGCGGCCCAGAGCCCCGGGGCGATGGCCTGCGCCGGTCGCGCCAGCCCGGGGGTGCAGGCGAAGGTGGCGCGCTTTTCCACCACGGCCTGCACCGTCTGCAGCGCGGGCATGCCGAGCTGGCGCCGACCCTGCTCGAGCACGCTCGACTGCAGGTCGTCGCGGTCGAGGCGGCTCGCACTCACGACAAAGGCGAGCATGCCCTGTGCGGCGGGGTTGTCCGGCTGGAGCCGGCCCCGGTCGAACACGAACTGGGCGGGTGCGGTCAGGGCGTCCGGCTCGGCGCGCAGTGCCAGCATGGGCGATGGCAGGCGGGCGCCCGGCGCGTGCGCGTACACGGTGGTGATGGCGGTGAATGGCAGGGCCCGTGTGCAGCGCGCCCAGGCCTTGAGCTCCGACTCCGCGGTCTCGTCACACGCATCGGCTGCCTGGCGGATGGCCTTTTCGGCCGGGCTCGCGGCGGTGGCCCAGACCACGCGGTCGAAAGCCTCTTCTCCGCCCTCATGGCCCAGCATCCATTGCGGCCCCTGAGGCCGCAGCGTGCTCACCCGGGTGCCGATGCGAAGGCGGGCCTTGCCGCCGTGCTGCTGCAGCCAGCGGGCGGCGGCATCAGGAAAGAGTTGTGACAGATCCGCGCGCGGCAGCAGCAGGCTGGAACCGCTGAACCCCGCGAAACCCGGGCCGAACAGCGCGTCGCGCAGCACCCGCAGAAACACGGCGGCGCTGGCGTCCGCCACGGGGGTGTTCAGTGCCGACACGCACAGCGGTTCGATCAGCTCCTGCATCACGCGCGCGGGCAGGCGGGCGCAGAGATCGGCCACCGTGGATTGCGGGTCGCAGGTGAAGCCCCGGCGCTGCCAGCGCAGCGAGGCGCCGATGAGCGCGAGTCGTTCCCGCCAGCCCCAGCCGTGCGTGGTGGCGATGGCGGCGAGCGCGTCCAGTGGGGCGGGCCAGCGCGTGGCCCAATCGGGTGTGCGCAGGCCGGAGCCATCGGCCTGTGGAAGTGACAGAGGCAGGTTCAGCAAGGCCGTCGGCAGGTCGACCCCCACGCGCTGCATGAGGCCCAGGGTCTCGGTGTACGCACCGATCAGGATGTGCTGCCCGTTGTCCAGCGTGAGTTCGCCGCCTTCCGGCAGGGGCAGGGGGAGTGCGCGTGCGCGGCCGCCGAGGACGCGTGTCGACTCGAAGACCGTGACATCCGCGCCCTGCGAGACCGCTTCCACGGCCGCCGCCATGCCAGCCCAGCCGGCGCCCACGACGGCGAGCTTCGCGGTCATAGCCTGCCGAGCGCCTGGACTTTCCAGGCCAGCCAGAACTTGCGCAGCGGCGTGAGGCTCACGCGTTGCGTCAGCACCAGCAGCGGGTCGGCTGCGATTTCCTTGAGCAGCGTGCGGTAGATGCTCGCCATCATGAGCCCGGGCTTCTGCGCGCGGCGGTCGGCTGCCGGCAGCAGGGCCAGGGCCTCGTCGTAGGTTCGCAGGGCTCTGGCGCACTGGAACTGCATGAGGGCGAGAAAGCGGCGCTGGAAATCGGCCACGTCGGTGCCGGGCGCGGCACCGCGCTGCAGCAGTTCGTGCGCCTTCACGTTGAAGCTCTGCAGCTCGTTCACCGGCAGGTAGATGCGCCCCCGCGTGGCGTCTTCGCCCACATCGCGGATGACGTTGGTGAGCTGGAAGGCCAGCCCCAGGCGGTGGGCGTACTCGGTGGTGGCGATCTGCGTCTGGCCGAAGATGCGTGCGGCGACTTCGCCGACCACGCCGGCCACCAGCTGGCAATAACGCTGCAGGTTGGCAAAGTCCAGGTAGCGGTTCTGTTCCAGGTCCATCTGGCAGCCGTCGATCACGGCATTCAGGTGGCGCATCTCGATCTCGTAGGTGCGGGCCAGCGGCATGAGCGCCTGCATCACCGGGTGACTGGGCTCGCCGGCATACGACTGCGCCACTTCGCGCCGCCACCAGTTGAGCTTGGTCTGCGCAACGGTGGGGTCGCTGACTTCGTCGACCACATCGTCCACCTCGCGGCAGAAGGCGTAGAACGCGGTGATGGCGGCGCGGCGCTCGGCCGGCAGGAACAGAAAGGCGTAATAGAAGCTGCTGCCCGAGGCCGCGGCTTTTTGCTGGACGTAGTCTTGTGGGCTCATGCGTGGTGCGATCCGGGTGCCAAGTGTACGCACCCGGCGTGGCGGCCCGGAGTAGGATGGCGTGGATCCCGCGACTCCCCACGAGGTGCCTCATGAACGATTCCAGTCGTCGCGTCTTCCTGCTGCACGTGGCCGCTGGCGGCCCGGCCCTGTGGGCCGCGTCGGCCCTGGCCCAGCCGGCCATGGTGAGCGCCACGGAACCGACCGCCATCGCATTGGGTTACACGCCCGATACCCAGAAGGTGGACGCCCGCAAATTCCCCAACCACCGGCCGACACAGTCCTGCCGAAACTGCCAGCTCTACGCCGGCAAGCCCGCGGATTCGATTGGCAACTGCACCATCTTCACGGGCAAGATGGTGGTGGCCAACGGCTGGTGCAGCGCGCACATCCTCAAGTCCTGAGGCGAGCACCGCTCCTCACTTGCGCGCCTTGGCCACTTCCTCGGCAACCAGCGCGGTGAGCTGTTCGCGCCCGAAGCTGGGCAGGCTCCGGCCATTCACGAAGAAGGTGGGGGTGCGGGTCACCTCCAGCGCGGTGAGGTCTTCGATGTCCTGGCGCAGCACGGCCGCCACTTCGGGCTTCCGGGCATCCTCGATGGCTTTGGCCATGTTGAGCCCGGCCTGTTCGGCGGCCTGGAAGGCGATGCGGATATCGGGGCGGCCATGGTCGGCCCATTGCGGCTGAGCCGCCAGCATGGCTTCGAGCACCGGCACATACAGGTTCTGGCGCCTCGCGGCTTCCAGCAGCAGCACGACCTGGTCCGAGCCCTGGTGGAACGGCGCGTAGCGGATCACCAGTCGCACCTCGGTCGGGTAGCGGGCCATCAGATCCTTCACCACGGGGTAGAAGGCGCGGCATGTCTCACAGGCAGGATCGAAGAATTCGACGATGGTCACGGGCGCAGCCTGCGGCCCCATCACCGGCGAATGCATGCGCACCAGGCGCAACGGGTGTTGGGTGACCTTGTCCATTTGCGAGCTCTGCACGCGCTCCTGGTACAGGTAGGCGCCGAGGCCGAACGCGGCGAGCACGAAGGCCACGAGCGCGAACACGGTGAATTTTCTGGCGTTCATCGGGTTGTCGTCTTTCGTAGGAATTGAATGAGAAGGAGGCTGATGGCCGCGAAGGCCATCAGCGAGAGCCAGGGGATCTGCACGCCATTGAGGATCTCGAGCTTCTGGTCGGCGCACGAAACGCTGGCACCGCAGGGAATCCAGCCCTTGGGTATGGCGCCTGCCACCAGCAGCGTGTGATAGACGGCGATGGCGGTGCCGGTCAGCGCGAGTGGCAGCGCGTAGACGGCACCCCGGCGGTCTTCGCTGAAGCAAGCCATGCCCAGGAGGAGGGCCAGGGGGAACATGGCGATGCGCTGGTACCAGCACAGCTGGCACGGCACCATCAGCATGACCTCGCCGATGAACAGCGCGCCCGCAGTCGCGATGACCGAGACCAGCCAGGCGGCGAGAAGAAGCGTCCATGAGCCCTTCATGGAAGGACCCCGTGGACGAGGCTGAGGACAGGCATGGAAAAAACCTCCAGTGGAAACGTGGTGGGGCGCGGCGCGGCCTGAGGCTCGCCCGCTGCGGTATGGACCGGCGTGATCTGGACGCGCCGGTAGCGGCGCGGACGGCGGATCAGGCCGTGGCGAGGGCGGCCCACTGGGGCCGTTCAGGGAGGTCTGCCGGTTGTGAGGCCGGTGGCGGTGTTGGCCTGGGCAGAGGGAAGGCGCCCTGCACCGTCACGCCCGGGGCACGTGTGCCGAACAAGGCGAGGTTGCAGGTGCCGTGACACGTGCTGCAGTCCACGTGGCTGGCATCTGCGGAGGCTGCCGGCTGGTCGCAAGGCGCATGCGGGCAGTGGTGCAGGGTGGTCGGCCCGCCGTTGTAGGCCCCGGTCGGTGGCGTGGATGCCCACCCCGGCGGCAGGAGCAGCAGGGCCCAGAGGAGGATGGCAATCCACGGACGCATCCGGGGATTGTAGAAGTGGTTAACCTTGTAGCCACTACGGTGTCAGACCTGTTGTTTCGCCGTCTGGTGCCCATTCAGGAGAACGCCATGCAGATCAAGGAACTTGCCCGTGCCACGGGGGTGGATGTGGAAACCATCCGCTTCTATGAAAAGGAAGGCCTGTTGCCCGAGCCAGCGCGGCTGGACAACGGTTATCGCAACTACGACCAGCCGCACCTGGAGCGCCTGTCTTTCATCCGGCATTGCCGCGCGCTGGACATGCCGCTGGCCGATGTGAAGCGCCTGCTGGGTTTCGTGGACGACCCCGATGGCCATTCCCTGAATGTGGACCAGCTGGTCGACGAGCAGCTCAGCCGCGTGCGTGCCCGCCTCAAGAGCATGCGGGCGCTGGAGAAACAATTGCTGCAACTTCGTTCGCGTTGCGACGGCGTGCACCCGGACGGGGCCTCCTGCGGCATCCTGACCGAACTGGTGTCCGCCGCTCACGGCGAAGCCTGCGCCTGTCATCCGCACACCTGAACGTCGGCCGTTTCCTCATGGCGTGCGCCAGCGGGAGCGCCGTTTGCCCTGTCATGTCAGGCTGGACCCCTCCCCCCATTGCCGGGGCGGGTCCTTGATCGAATGACACGCATGAGGAACTGCCATGACATCCACCATGTCACTGCTGGAAAAGAACCACCTCCTGGCCAGGCTGTCCAGCGAAGAGGGGCTGCTGCTGGCGCCCGATCTCGAATGGGAAGAGCTGCGGGCCGGCGCGGTGCTGCACCAGGCGGGCGCCGAGTTGCGGCACGTCTATTTCCCTGCCACGGCCACGGTGTCGCTGGTGTCTTCGCTGGAAGACGGTGCCTCGTCCGAGGTGGCGGTGGTCGGCAATGAGGGCGTCGTGGGCGTGTGCGCCTTCATGGGTGACAGCACGGCCCTGTGCGACGCCGTCGTGCAGCGCAAGGGGTTGGCCTACCGCATCGGCACACAGGCCTTGCAGCACCACGTGCGCCGCTCGCCGGAGCTGATGCAGCGGATGCTGGCCTATACGCAGGCGTTGTTGGTGCACATGGCGCAATCGTCTGCCTGCAACCGGCATCACGCGCTGGATCAGCAACTGTGCCGCTGGCTTCTGCAGCACCTGGATCGGCAGGACGACAACGACATGCTGGCCACACAGGAGCGCATCGCGAGCCTGCTGGGGGTGCGCCGTGAGGGCGTGACCAGCGGAGCCCTCAAACTGCAGAAGGCCGGACTGATCGAGTACCACAGAGGCCACATTTCCATCCTGGATCGTGATGGGCTGGAAGCCCGCAGCTGCGAGTGCTATGGCGTGGTGCGCCGTGCATACGAGCGGCTGGCCTGTGTGCATGGCACCCCGCATCTGCTGCCCCGCGAGGCCGCGCCCCCGCAGATCAAGCGCGTCTTGCAGACCGCCTGAGTGCGCGGGAGTTCAGGCCTTCAGTCCGAAGACTTCCTCCACCGTCTTGTGCTCGGGCAGCACATAGACAATGGCGGGCATGCGTGAGAACACGGGCTGGATGTGCGCGTCATAGAACGCCGCCGGCACGTTGATGCATCCATAGGAAATGCGGTTGTCGTCAATCGTCTCGGAGGCCAGGCGTTCGGCGCGCCGCTCCCTGGGTTGCAGCGTGGGCCGCACGCGGTGCATCGACACCGCGGCGTCGTAGTCGACCCACACCACGTCTTCGCCTGTCAGCGTGTGGCCGAACTGCCCGACGAAACGCCCTGCCGGTGTGGTGCGCTCATGCGGTCGCACCTGTTCCACCGGCCGGTCACCGATGCCCGGCACCGAGTCGTCACCGGGGGCGGAACCCAGCAGCACCGGCGTGCTGTCGCGCAAGCGGGCGTCGGTGCCGAACACGTGCAGGCGCGCGACGCGCTTGTCCACCACGACGAAGGGCATGCCGGCGTTGTCGCGCGTGCGGGCTATCCACTCCACGAGATCGTGCGCGTCGTCCGTGGGCAGGACCTGACCGAAGTCCGGTCGGGGAAGGGGTGCGCTCGTGGCCGCCGGACCGTGGTCAGCGGCTGCTTTCGGCGCTTTGAAGTGCGACGCCAGTGGCAGAAGAATGGCCAGCATCACCACCCCGCCGATCACGCCGTTGCGGATGTCTTTCAGGGTGGAGGTCGAGAGGGGCATGGCGTTGCGGACGGCGGCAGGAAACCCCTGGCCCGAGGGCGCAGGGGGTGTCTGTGGACTCAGTTGCGATCGGCCTGTGCGTCGGGTGCCATGGGCACCGTGCTGCGCTGCGCGGTGTCCTGCGTCGGCGTGGTGGTGGTTGCCGGCGGCATGGGCTGCGCCTGTGCGGGTTGCTGGCCGGGTGCGGGTTCGGTCGTGGTGCCAGGCGTGGCCTGGGCGAACACGAAACCGGCGCCGACAACCGTCAGTGCCGCCACGGAAGAGGTGAGCAAGCGGGAGGTTTTCATGGTGGTGGTCCTTTGCATGAGAACAGCCGAGGAGCCGGCTGGATTGCAGACTAAGCCTCATGGCGACGCGGTTCTGTTCGTCAACGCACAGACCTCCGCAGTCATGACAGCGATCCTGAGGACTCCACTTCGAGGAGTACGCCATGGCACACACAGCACAGATTGTTGGCAAGGTTGAGTACCGTGAAGGCGATGGCCCCAACATCGTCATCCGTCCCGGTCCCGTGAAGGTGGAGACAGGCTTGAACGACGCCACCCTGAGCTGGGTGGACGAAGAGGTGCGTGGCTCCGCAGCCATGCCACTGGCCGACTTCAAGCGCTACGTGACAGAAGGAAAAATCAAGCTCGCCGCATGAAAAACGCCGCTGACACCGGGCGCGATACCCGATGTAAGCGGCGTAATTGTTGTGTCGGGCGGGGCTTCAGGCGGGTTGCGGCTGCAGGAAGACGCGGGCCTTCTTCGGCGAGACAACCAGCGTGTCGCCCTCATTGAACCCGAGTTCGCGATAACGTTCGGCCGACATCCGGGCTTCGATCAGCGGGTCGTGGCCACCGGGCGCCTGTGGATCCACCGGCAACAGTTCGAGCCGGGCGATCGGGCCCACGACCACGGCGCGTTCGAGCCTGGCCACGATGCCCGGCAGGCCGGCGGCGTAACGTTGCACGTCGAGGTCGTGCGGGCGCACGTAGGCGAAAGCCTTGGCGTCCTGTGCGCTGGCGTGTTCCGGCGTGTCGATGGACACACCTTGCAGGTGCAGTTGGCCTTCGTTGGCGCGACCATGGAACAGGTTCACGTCGCCCAGGAAACCGTAAACGAACGGGCTGGCCGGGTGCTCCCAGACGTCCTGTGGTGCACCGATCTGCTCGATCTGGCCCTGGTTCATCAGCACCACGCGGTCGGCCACTTCCAGTGCTTCTTCCTGATCGTGGGTGACGAACACACTGGTCACGTGCAACTCGTCGTGCAGGCGGCGCAGCCAGCGGCGCAGTTCCTTGCGCACCTTGGCGTCGAGCGCACCGAAGGGCTCGTCGAGCAGCAGCACTTTGGGTTCGACCGCAAGCGCGCGGGCCAGGGCGATGCGCTGGCGCTGGCCGCCCGAGAGTTGTGAGGGGTAGCGGTCGGCCAGCCAGTCCAGTTGCACCAGCTTGAGCAGGTCCAGCACCTTCGTCTTGATCTGAGCATCGCTCGGGCGCTGGCCGCGCGGCTTCACTCGCAGGCCGAAGGCCACGTTCTCGAACACGGTCATGTGGCGGAAGAGGGCGTAGTGCTGGAACACGAAGCCCACATTGCGCTCGCGCACATGCACGTCGGTCGTGTCCTCACCGCTGAACAGGATGTTGCCGGTGTCGGGCGTCTCCAGGCCGGCGATGATGCGCAGCAATGTGGTCTTGCCGCAGCCCGAGGGGCCCAGCAGGGCGAGCAGCTCGCCCGACTCGATATCGAGGTTGACATTTTTCAGCGCCTGAAAGGTGCCGAACTGCTTGTTGATGTCGCGGATTTGAATGCTCATGATGTCTGTCCCAGCAAGGTCGGGTTGGCGGACGTGGGCCGCTCGGGAGGCAGTTCGGCGAGTGCCTTCAGCTCGCGTTCCATCTGCCATTCGGCGACGGACTTGATCACCAGCGTGACCAGCGCCAGCAGTGCCAGCAGGGAGGCCACGGCGAACGCGGCGACCGACTGGTACTCGTTGTAGAGAATCTCCACGTGCAGCGGCATGGTGTTGGTCTGACCCCGGATGTGGCCCGAGACGACCGACACGGCGCCGAATTCGCCCATCGCGCGCGCGTTGCAGAGAATGACGCCGTAGATCAGGCCCCACTTGATGTTGGGCAGCGTGACATGCCAGAAGGTCTGCCAGCCGGAGGCGCCGAGCACGATCGCAGCCTGCTCCTCGTCGTTGCCCTGCGCCTGCATCAGCGGGATGAGTTCGCGAGCGATGAAGGGGAAGGTGACGAAGATCGTGGCCAGGATGATGCCGGGCACGGCGAACACGATCTTGATGTCGTGCTCGGCCAGCCAGGGGCCGAGCCAGCCTTGCGCGCCGAACACCAGCACGTAGATCAGGCCGGCCACCACGGGCGAGACCGAAAAGGGCAGATCGATCAGCGTCGTGAGGAACGACTTGCCCCGGAACTCGTACTTGGCGACGGCCCAGGCGGCGGCAACGCCGAACACCAGGTTCAGCGGCACGGCAATGGCGGCGGTGAGCAGGGTGAGACGGATCGCGGACCAGGCGTCCGGGTCTTTCAGGGCTTCCCAGTAGGCTTCGAAGCCCTTGCGCAGCGCTTCGGTGAACACGGCGGCCAGCGGCAACACCAGGAACAGCGCCATGAAGGTCAGTGCGATGCCGATGAGTGTGCGGCGAACCCAGGCTGCTTCGGTGGTGCCCTTGCGCGCAGTGCGTGGAGAATTGGCGGCACTCATTGCATGTTTCCTCCAGAGCGCTTGCGCTGCCAGGCCTGCAGGCCGTTGATGAGCAGCAGCAGCACGAATGAGAACAGCAGCATCACCAGAGCCACGGCGGTGGCGCCCGCGTAGTCGTACTGCTCCAGCTTGCTGATGATGATCAGCGGCGTGATTTCCGACACCATGGGCATGTTGCCAGCGATGAAGATGACCGAGCCGTACTCGCCCACGGCACGTGCGAAGGCCATGGCAAAGCCGGTGAGCAGGGCGGGTGCGATGCTGGGGAAGATGACGCGGCTGAAGGTCTGCCAGCGCGTCGCGCCCAGACAGGTAGCCGCTTCCTCAAGCTCCTTTTCGGCGTCTTCTAGCACCGGTTGTACCGTGCGCACCACGAACGGCAGGCCGATGAAGATCAGCGCGATGACCACGCCATTCGGGTTGAACGCCAGCTGGATGCCCAGTGGCTCGGTGTACTGTCCGATCCAGCCGTTGCCGGCCAGGATGGCGGTGAGCGAAATGCCGGCCACAGCGGTGGGCAGTGCGAAAGGCAGGTCCACCAGCGCGTCCACGATCTTCTTGCCGGGGAAGCTGTAGCGCACCAGCACCCATGCCACCAGCAGCCCGAACAAGGCGTTGACCGTCGCGGCGATCAGCGAGGCACCAAAGGTCAGCTTGTAGGAAGCCACCACGCGGGGCGCGCTCACAGCTTCCCAGAACTGCGGCCAGGTCAGCGTGAAGGTCTTGAAAAAGAGGGCCGACAGCGGGATCAGCACGATCAGGCTGAGGTACAGGATCGTGAACCCCAGCGTGATGTTGAAGCCCGGCAGCACACGGCGGCGTGTGCGGCGACGGGCTTCTGAGGGAGCGGCTGCGGTGGGCAGCGTGGCGGATGTCATGTCGTGGGTCCAGGGGCGCTGCAACGCGTGAAGTGATTGAATCCGGTGGTGCCGGGAAACCGGCTTCGCCGGGCCTCTGGCACCGCCCCCCTTGAGGGGGTGCGCGCGAAGCGCGGCGGGGGTACCTCTTTACTTGACGGTGTACAGCTTGTCGAACTGGCCGCCGTCGTTGAAGTGCACCTTCTGCGCTTCCGACAGCGAACCGAAATAGTCGGCCACCGTGAAGAACTTGATGGGCTTGAAGGCCTCTGCGTACTTCTTCAGGATGGCCGGATCGCGCGGACGGATGTTGTGCTTGGCAGCAATTTCCTGGCCTTCGGCGCTGTAGAGGAAGTCCAGGTAGGCCTTGGCTTCAACGGCGGTGCCCTTCTTGTTCACGGTGCGCTCGACGATGGCCACCGGATTCTCGGCAACGATGGAGGCGCTGGGGTGCACCGCATCCACCTTGCCGGCACCGAATTCGTTGTTCACCGAAACCACCTCGGATTCGAAGGTGATCAGCACGTCACCGATGTTGCGTTGCAGGAAGACGCCCGTGGCATCACGGCCGCCGCGCGCCAGCACCGGCACATTCTTGTAGAGCTTGCCGACGAATTCGGCGGCGTCGGCATCGCTGCCACCCTTGCTGCGCACGTAGCCCCAGGCGGCCAGGTAGGCCAGACGGCCATTGCCGCCCGTCTTGGGGTTGACGACCACCACCTGCACGCCCGGTTTGATCAGGTCGTCCCAGTCCTTGATGTTCTTCGGGTTGCCGTTGCGCACCAGGAACAGCATGGTCGAGGTGGTGGGAGCGGCGCCGTACGGAAAACGCTTGGCCCAGTCGGCGGCAACCACGCCTTTGTCGGCGAGGAACTGCACGTCGGTGGTGGTGTTGAAGGTCACGACATCCGCGTCGAGGCCATCGGCCACGGCACGTGCCTGTGCGCTGGAGCCGGCGTGAGACTGGTCCACCTTGATGTCCTTGCCGGTGGACTTCTTGTAGCTCGCTGCGAAAGCCACGTTGATGTCCTTGTAGAACTCGCGCGCCACGTCATAGGAAACGTTGAGCAACGTGGTCTGCGCGCCCGCGAGCGCAGACGTGGACAAGGCGACGGCGGCGAGGGCCGCGCGAAGGGCATTTTTCATGACAAAGCTCCAGGCTGAAACAGGATGTCACGAATTCTGGGCGCCACCTCTGAGAAACCAAACGACTTTGTTTTTGTTTCGTTATGCCGCTCAAGAATAAAGAGCTGTAAAAAAGCCGGATTTCATGCGGGCACCGCGGGTGAAAACCGCTTTTCCACTTCGGCGAACAAGTCCTGCAGCCTCGTCAACCAGTCTCCGGTGGGCCACTGCCCCTTCTCTCGGGTGATGTCGTATAGCGCGCGCAGTTCTGCGTGGAACGCCCGGGCATTGATCTGGCCCGCCAACTCCAGGATGGCGTGCATCAGTTCCTGTCCCATGTCGTGGTTGTTCAGTGCCACATGATGGGCCAGGATGCCCAGTTTCGTACGGACATCGCTCAGCACGTCGGAAAGCGCACCCGCGTCGACGACGACCGCCAGTTGCTGGTTCAGTTTCTGGAACAGCTCCATGAGATCGACCGGCTTCTCGAGGAATTCGTCGATGCCGGCCTCCTGCGCCGCAGTGAACAACGCCTCTCCACACTGTGTGCCCATGGCGATCACCGGTGTGCTGCAAAGGGGAGGGGGGAGAAGGCGGATGGCCCGTGCAATGCCCAGCCCATCGAGCATCGGCATCTGCATGTCGGTGAGCACCACATCGATCCGGATGGCACCGGTCAGCATGTTCATCGCCGTTCGCCCGTCACCCACGTCGATCACCCTCATGCCGCGCTCCTGCAGCGCCGCGCGGAGCGACTTGCGGCTGAAGGCCTCGCCATCCGCAAGCAGAAGGGTCTTGCCCGCCAGTGTCGATGAGGAGGCCAGGGTCTCCTGCCGGTGGGCCGCGGATGCGTGCGCGCGACACAGCGCGTCGATGATTTCGAGCGGTTTGCTGCCTTTCGGAATGAATGCGTCCACGCCAATGCGATCCAGGCGGGACCTGGCGGGTTGCTGCCCCTCGGCGGAATGCACGACGATGGGCATGTGTTCCAGCCCGGGAACGCCGCCACGGCGGATGGTTTCCGCCGTGTCGTAGCCGTCCAGCACCGGCATGCTCAGGTCCAGCAGCATGGCGTCATAGCGTTTTCGGGCCAGCATCTCCAGGGCTGTCCTGCCATCTTCTGCCTCGTCCACCCGCACGCCCAGCGGCCCGAGCACAGCCCTGGCGCTGGCACGCAACCGTGGTGCATCGTCGACGATCAGGATCTGCTTGCCCTGGAAGACCTCCTTCGCTCGCGTCAGGAGGCTGTCCTCGTAGGCCATCAGATCCCGGTTGCTGATTCTGGGAAAGCGCATCACGAAACGGGTGAAGCTCCCCATCGACGATTCACAGGTGATCCGGCCTCCAAAGGCCTGCATGGTCCGTTTGCAGAAAGACAGGCCCAGGCCGGTCCCCCCGGGCTTGCCGACACTGTGGAATGGTTCGAACGCCCGCGCGAGCACGTCCGGCTTCATGCCAGGGCCGGTATCTTCCACGGTCACGCGCTGCTCGTCGACGATGACCATGATGCGAGCATCGAGGTGCTCGTTGAAGTAGTACGTGGCGTTCTTCAGCAGGTTGAACAGGACATAGACATATCTTGTTTCGTCGCCATTGAAAACGAAGTCTTCGCGCACCATGAGGAGGACGCGGCTCCTGTCGCTGGCGTTCTGATAGCTGAATTCGTCCACCGCCTTTCGCGTGACTGCAGCGGCGGAGAGGTGCCTGAACCCGGTCTTGTCGATGGGTGTGAACCCCATTTCATCCATCGTCATTTCGATGACCTGAGCGCCCCAGTTGACCGACTGTCTGCATTTGGAGATCTCGCGGTAAATGGCGTCCATGTCGGTCGCGGAGACCGAATGACTCTGGCCGCTGTAGCCGGGATGGGGCAGGCGCTGCTGGATCAGGTCGATGCGGTACCGGATCTGGTTGATCGGGTTCTTCATTTCCAGCGCGATGCAGGTGGTCAGCTCCTTGACGGTGTCGAGTTTTTCCTGGGCGAGCTGCCCTTTGAGGTTGCTTCTGCTGAAGATCAGACCCACCAGCAACGTGTAGATCATGACGTGCAGATGGTCGGAAACCAGGACCGAGTGATTGAACGAAGAGAAGTCTGGGATCAGCAGATGAGAGGAAACCATGGCCAGGATCACGCCAAGGGCCATGTTGGTGATCGCGATCCATGGCTGTGAAAACACGATGATGACGAAGAACACCATCGTGACCTCCAGCATCGAGCGCAATGTCGAGTAGTTGCTGCCCAGCAACTGGAAGGTGGCGAAGAACGGCAGCGAGTACAGGACGACGGCAAACCAGTACCAGGGGAGCAGCGGCTTCCACCCTCACCACCGGCACCCCGGTGATGAACAGCGGCCACCTCGACTCCTTTCTCGTGCGCGGCGGCACGGTGCACATCGAAGGCCTGGGGCTGGACACGCGCACGGCCGACACCACCACCATCCTGGCGCGGGCGGTGGAGGTCAACGCCGGTCTGTGGGCCAACCACCTCGAGGTGGTGACCGGTGTGAACGAAGTCAGCGCCGATGCAAGCGCCGTGATCCAACACGTATGTGGTGCCCGACATCTATGAAAGTGGAGGGAAGACGTGGCAGGCGAGCAACCATGGCCGTGGTCCCATGGATTTCGACCCCTGGGTCCGCAGCGTCAAACACGTGTCAAAAGAAAAGGGCAAAGAGGGCACGCTGGTGGAGGTTGGGCTCAAACCCGTCTGCCTCGAGTCCTGGTGGACGTCCAGCCACTACCTGATCGCCTATATGCGGCGCTCCTCCCTGGAGGCCTACGAAGCCTCACTTGCAAAAGCGTACGCGAAGGCGCAGTGGTCAACCCGTGAACTCAACGGCCTGAAGTGGCGCGTGGCGCAAGTTCCATCGAGCCAGATGGAGCCCCGAAAACCCAACGGTGGCGGTGAGGCTTATCAAGCTTGGCTTACTGAACTGGGTGACACCGGCTACGTCATGTCTTTCGAAATGGGCGCCAGCAAGGAGTCCCTGGACTACCCGAAGGCTCATGAGGCCATCGAAGCCGTGCTTCAACACTTGTTGAACACCTTTACGATCGAGAGACTGCATCCATGAAGGCCGTCGTTACGCCCATCTTGCGCCGTTCGTTGATGGTTCTTCTTGCCGTCTGGCTCGCGGGCTGTGCCTTTCCGCAGAACTACGCCAACATGCCGCGCTTCGCATCGCTCTATTCGAAGCGGGTGACCCTGGGCTACGCCGGCGAGCCCAGGCCACTTTCTGACGTGGGGGTGATTTCCCATGACGCCATCCTGTACCTGGTGTCGGTCAATGGCGAGAAGACATTTGGCGTGAGGCACCTGATCGACAAAGGTCTTCTGTACGGCACGGGGCCCAATCAGCTGCATGTGGTGCCTGGCACGTATGAGCTGGAGTTCTGCTTCCATGAAAGCAACTCGAACTACACGAGGTGGTGCAAGTCGAATGTGGTGAAGACCGTCCGCATCGAGGCGGGGCAACTCACCTTCTTTTCCTTCACATCCCAGGCAGGAGGCCTTTGGGGTGTGGAAGAGAGCGACATGGGGCGCTACAGGGGGATGGTCGAGGCGGAGTACCAGCAATTGCTCCGCAGCGTGGGCACGAAGGATTGAGAATGTCCGCGCAGCCTGGGCGGCTGCGCTCGGGATGCGGGCCGTCAGGCCTCTTCTTTCTGCCGCGTTCCCGGCGTTACCTCGGCCCCCAGCGACTGCAGCAACGCCAGTCCCAGCGGCCAGTGGCCGTGTCCGGAGTCCACGTTGATGTGGCCCGCATCGTTCAGGCGGACGAACTCGCTGCCCCAGGCCCGGGCGTAGGCGCCGGCGGTTCGAACCGGGCAGTACGGGTCGTTCGCGCTGGCCACCAGGATGCTGCGGTAGGGCAGTCGTTGATAGGGAACCGGGGCGAAATCGGCGAGCACGCCGCGACGCTCCGGGTCCGCCGGGGCGACCAGCAGTGCACCCTGAATGCGCCCGGTCACTTCGGGTGGCAGGTGGGTGGTGGTGATGCAACCGAGGCTGTGCGCCACGACGACCACCTGGCCGGGCGCCCGCTCGATGGTTTCGCTCAGGCGGGCCACCCAGGCCTTGCGCACGGGGGCCACCCAGTCGTCCTGCTCCACGCGCAGCACCGAAGGCAGGCTGTCCGACCACAGGGTCTGCCAGTGCCCGGGGCCGGAGTTGCGCCAGCCGGGGATGATGATGACGGTGGGTGCTGCCGCTGCCATGCCTGGGGTGCTCAGCGGTTGGGTTGTGGTGTGAGGCGCAGGTAGGGGCGCACGGCCTTGTAGCCTTTGGGGAAGCGCTGCGCGATCTCCGCCGGGTCTTGCAATGCGGGCACGATCACCACATCGTCGCCGTCCTTCCAGTTGGCGGGCGTGGCCACCTTGTGGCTGTCGGTGAGCTGCAGCGAGTCGATGACGCGCAGGATCTCGTCGAAGTTGCGGCCGGTGCTGGCGGGGTAGGTCAGCGTGGTGCGGATCACCTTCTTCGGGTCGATGATGAACACGCTGCGCACCGTGGCCGTGGCCGATGCGTTGGGGTGGATCATGTCGTACAGCGTGGCGACCTTCTTGTCCGCATCGGCAAGGATGGGGAAGTTCACCGTGGTGTTCTGCGTCTCGTTGATGTCGAGCACCCACTTGCCGTGCGAGTCGAGCGGGTCGACACTGACCGCAATGGGCTTGACGTTGCGCTTGGCGAACTCGCCCGAAAGCGCGGCGGTCTTGCCCAGCTCGGTGGTGCAGACCGGGGTGAAGTCGGCGGGGTGGGAGAAGAGCACCACCCAGCTGTCGCCAGCCCACTGGTGGAACTGGATCGGGCCTGCGGTGGAATCCTGTGTGAAGTCGGGTGCGGTGTCGCCCAGTCGAAGTGTGCTCATCAGAAGGTCCTTGAATCGTTGCGTCAGGCATGCATTGTGTTGAGCCATTCCCAATAGCCAAACGACTATGAAGTAGTTTGTTTATGGGCTTGCGGCATAAGCCCTGTGCCATCCGCTTAGACGCTAAGCGCATGAGCAAAGTCCGAATGCGTCGTTGTACCTCGTGCGCAGGTGGGCCACACTGCACCGCATGGCTGCTGTCGCGACGTTCGACCCCGATGGTCTCTGGCTGTCCACTTCCGTGTGCGAAGGCGCGGCATGCCCGCTGGCTGCTGCGCTGGGGGTGCGCTGGGGCCGATGGCCCGATGGGCAGGAGGCGCTCGATGCGCGCGCGGCGGAAAGCGCCAGGGCGCTGGCCCATTTGCGGCGTGAACTCGGCGCGCACGTGACCGAAAGATTCAGCCTTGCAGGCCGGGGCTATGACGGCGCGAACCCCAGGCCACAGGAACTGGTGGGCGAGGATGCCGTGGCGTGTGTGTTCCTGCAGGGCACAGCGTTGCTCAGCGTTCGCACGCGGGCGGGCTTCTCCAGCCTGCTGTGCGATGCCGGCGACTGGCTTTTGCTGCCTGCCGGCGTACCGCACGTGTTCGACGCGGGCGAATCGCCCGATGTGAGTTTTCTCCGCCTGACCGCTGGCACGCGCGGCTGGTTTCCCTGGCACACCGGGCTGTCGCTGCCGCACAGCCTGCCGGCCAAGGATGCCTTCGTCGAACATCTGCTGCACGAACTGGGTGAAGACATCGAAGGCAGTGGCGCTTGACCCGGCGTGGCGCCTGACCATCGCTCCATGATCACAATCGGACTGCCGCTCCGGCGCAACCCGATCTTCATGGAGAGCACACGATGACATGGTCCGCCCGCACCTATTCCACCTTCGAGCAGGAGCGCACCCGTCCCGTGAGGGATCTTGTGGCGGCGATTCCCGCGCAGGACGCGAGCACCGCGATCGATCTCGGGTGCGGCCCCGGCAACTCCACGGAGGTGCTCGCCGCACGTTTTCCGCAAGCGCGTGTGAGCGGGCTGGACAGCTCCGACGACATGCTGGTCGCGGCCCGCGAACGTTTGCCCGGCATTCCCTTCGAGCTGGCCGACATCGGCCAGTGGAAGCCGACGGGCACGTTCGACGTGATTCTCGCGAATGCCTCGCTGCAATGGTTGCCTGACCACGCGACGCTGTATCCGCACCTGGTGAGGCAGTTGAATCCCGGTGGTTGCCTGGCGGTGCAGACGCCCGACAACCTGGAGGAGCCGGCCCACCGTCTCGCGCGCCAGGTCGCGAGCGAGGGACCTTGGGCTTCGAGGATCGGGCAGGTCCGCCATCCCGACCGCCACGACGCGGCGTTCTACTACCAGCTGCTCCAGCCGCACTGCCAGGTGGTCGACGTCTGGCGCACCACCTACTTCCACCCGCTGGCAGGGGGGCCGCAAGCGGTGGTGGAATGGTTCAAGGGATCGGCACTGCGTCCCTACATGGGGCCACTGGATGAAGGCGACAAGGCGGCCTTTCTGGCCCGTTATCTCGCAGCCGTCACCGAGGCCTATCCCCCGCTGCCAGACGGCACGGTGCTGCTGCCTTTCCCACGGCTCTTCATCGTTGCCACTCGCTGAAGCTGGGTCCCCATGCCTTGGCGGCACCGGGGTTCGCAGATCGATTCCAGGGTCCACTCGACTCATGCGTCGGACATGTGGGTAACGATGAAGCCTTATGCCGCCAGGGCTGCATATCGCACCTCGAGCCGCTCAGGATTCCACGTGTGGCTGCATCAGCCCTTCGAACCATTCGATGAAGGCGTTGAGCCGGCGCGAGCGTTGCCGCCGGTGCGGGTAGACCAGCGACACCGGCATGCCCGCCGCACGAAAGCCCGGCATCACCTCGACCAGCTGGCCTCGCTCCAGCAGGTGTTGCACGTCGAAGCGCGGAACCTGGATCAGGCCCAGCCCCGCTTCGCAGCACGCGATGTAGCTCTCGGCGTTGTTCACCAGCACGCGGCTGGGCACGCGCACCGCCTGTGGCTGCCCGGCCGCCAGGTAGTCCCACGCCAGCTCGCGGCCGCTCGACGCCGAGGCGTAGCCCACCGCCCAGTGTCCTTGCGCAAGTTCGTCAGGATGCGAGGGCGTGCCGTGCTCCTCCAGGTAGCCAGGGCTGGCGCAGTTGATGAGCGCGGCCGTGCCCAGCGGGCGCACCACCAGGCTGCTTTCGGTGAGGCCACCGAAGCGCACCGCGCAATCCACGCCCTCCTGCACGAGGTCGATGGCACGGTCCGTCGAGCCCAGGGCCACCTGCAGCCGGGGGTAGCGGCGCAGGAAGCCCGGCAACGCCGGCGCGATCAGCCGGCGTGCGATGCGGCTGGGCACGTCCACCCTCAGGGCGCCCGACACCTTGCGCTGGCTGGCCTGGAACAGCTGGTCGATGTCCTCGGCCTCGGCCAGGAACGCGCGCACACGCTCCAGCAGCTGCTGGCCGTCGGCCGTGGGCCGCACCTGCCGCGTCGTGCGGTGCAACAGCCGCGTGCCGAGTTCGGCTTCGAGCTGATGGATGGCCGCCGACACCGAAGCCCGCGGCAGCTCCAGCGCATGCGCCGCCTTGATGAAGCTGCTCATCTCGGCCACCTGAACGAACACCCGGAACCGGTCAAGCTTGTCCATGGGTGGAATTTAGCCGAAGGTAAGCCGCATGAAGTGCCCCGGCCAGAGGCATCCAGGGTCCGGCTACGCCGGTCCGAGATGCCGTCCTCCCTCGAAGCGCCGAAGGCGCGCCACAGAGGGGGGAAGCCGCAAAGCGGCGCAGGGGGGAGCTCCCTACTTCGTGGTGTACCCGCCGTTGATGAGGATGGTCTGGCCGGTGATCCACCAGCCGTCGCTCACCAGATGGCGGATGAAGGGCACCACGTCCTCGATGTCGGTCAGGCCGGTCTTCGACCTGGGCGACAGGGCCGCGGCGGTCTTGTGGTACGCCACCGCGTCGGCGCCTTCCTGGCCGTAGAAGAAGGGGGTGTCCATCGGGCCCGGGCCCACGGCGGTCACCGAGATGCCACGCGCGCCGAACTCCTTGGCCGCCGCGCGGGTGAAATGCTCCACCGGCGCCTTGGTGCCCGCATAGGCCGCGTAGAAAGGCGTGAAGGCGCCCAGCAGCGAGGTCACCAGTGTGCAGATCTTGCCGTTGTCGTTGACATGCCGGCCCGCCTCCTTGAGGAAGAAGAACGCGGACTTGGCGTTGACGTCGGACATCTCGTCGTACTCGGCCTCGCTGATCTCGGCGAAGGGCTTCTTGAGCACCTTGCCGACGGTGTTGATGGCGATGTCGGGGCGTCCCACGGTGGCGACCGCTTCCTTGAACAGTTTCTCGACCGCGCCTGCGGTGGTGAGGTTTGCCTGGATCGCGATGGCCTGTGCACCGGCCGCCCGCACGGACGCCACCGTGGCGTCGGCATCGGCCTTGCTGGCCGCGCTGTTGTAGTGGATGGCGATCGCCTTGGCGCCGTGCGCGGCGAGGTCGCGGGCGATCAGCCCGCCGAGATTCTTGGCGCCGCCGGCGATGAGCACCACCTTGCCGTAGATGGAATGGTCTGCCATGGTCTATCTCCCGTGAAGGATTGAAGGAGCGTCCAGTCTAGGCAGCCATCGGCGCGAGATCAGCCTGCGCAGGCTGGATGCATTGTCCAGAAAAACGATCCAATCGCGCGACAGAGTCAGATCGCCCCATGCAAAGCGCAGGGGTATGAGGGTTGAGCAGTTTTGCGCATATGCAAACATGAAAAACGTGCCAGGGTGCATGGGGCCGGCGGCGATGATGCGCGAGGCATTTCGCCCTGCATCCTTCATTCGAGGTTTGACCTGTGACCGCCGCGAGAGCGTACTTTGACGACGAGAGAATCGAGCTGACCCATTACGGGTCGGCCGCCTGGAAGATCACCGATGGCCGGCACACCGTGCTGCTGGACCCCTACTTCACCCGGCTGCGCTACAGCGGCAACCGCTTCGGCATGCTGCCGGCCAACGCAGCACCGGGCGACACACGGCCCGCGCACAGCTTCGACGAGATCGTGCCCAGCGACACCGCCACGATCGATCAGCACATCCACGATGCCACGCACATCCTGCTGTCGCATGCGCACTTCAACCACTGCATGGACATGCCGCACATCGCGAAGAAGACGGGTGCGCACGTGGTGGGTTCGTACAGCGCGACCAACATCGCTCGCGCCTACGGCGTGGACGAGAAGCAGCTGGTGCCGGTGCGCGGCGGCGAGGACTACGACTTCGGCGACCTCTCCATCCGCGTCATCCCCAGCCTGCATTCGGCGCTGTGCGACAAGTGCTACTTCGACGCCGGCATCGTGCCCGAAGGCCTGCAAGGCCCACTGCCGCTCAAGGCCTTCTCGGAAGGCGGCACCTTCGGCTATCTGGTGCGCTTCAGGCACCACGAGATTCTGCTGTTCGGTTCCATGAACTACATCGAGCGCGAAGTGCAGGGCCTGCGCCCCTCGATCCTGCTGGTGCCATCGGCGCGGCCGCGCCTGCAGATCTTCCGCTACACCGAGCGCCTGCTCAAGGCCTCCGGCCTGCCGCGCGTGGTGGTGGCCACGCACTGGGACGTGCAGACCTTTCCCTATGGTGCCGACCAGTCCGCCGCGCTCGATCACGCGGCCGTGTTCCAGGAGGAAGTGCGCAAGACCGCGCCCGACGCCATCCAGGTGTTGCCGCGCCACTTCGAGACCTTCTCGGTGTTGCCGGACGGCGAGGTGCGGAAGATGGTTTGAGTTTCGCGGGTAAATACTGACAGGGTTTGACCTGCCTCCAAGGCCATTCTGGTCATTCCGTAAGAAAACGGTAAGTTTTGAAATCAGAATGGCGACAACTCGTGACCCGCCCATGCTGCTTTTCATCTCTGCCATCAAGCTCGTTGCCGAAATTGCCTTGCTGGCCCTGGCCGGCCAGTGGGTGCTTGGGCTGCTTGCCGGGCAGCGCAAGGACCAGAATGTTTTCTACAAGCTCCTCCAGCAAATCGGCCGGCCGTTTGTAAGGCTGGCCCGGTTCGTCGCCCCCAAAGTCGTGCTTGAACGCCACCTTCCCCTGGTGGCGTTTTTCATTCTGGGCTTCATCTGGGTTGGTGTGACGATGGTCAAGGTGAGCCATTGCCTGAAGATCGGAGTGGCGCTGTGCCAGTAATGGCTTGTGTCAATCACTTCTATGCCCGCTCGCAGGTTCGCATCCTGCTGGTGTTCGGTCGGCGCCAGGCCGCGCTGGATCGCATCGACAGTCTTCTGCAGGCCAATGAGGCCGACGTGTACGCATGGGCCACCCGGGCCCATGTGCTCGCCGAGTTGGGCGACAAGGCCGGTGCCTTGCAAGCCCTTCAGCGCCAGGTGGCGGCACAGCCCGATGGCGCGCCTGGCTGGTTCAACCTGGGTTTCCTCAGCGAAGAAATGGGTCTGCTCGAACAGGCCGAGGCGGCGTTCCGCCGCGCCATCGAGATCGACAACAAGCTCGACCGTGCCTGGTATGGCCTGGCCCTGAGCCTGATCCGGCAGCAGCGCTTCGACGAAGCCGTCGTCGCCCTGCGGAAAAACACCGAACTGCAACCCATGAGCCCCTACGGCTGGTACCAGCTGGCCAGGGTTCATGTCGACCGGCACGAACCCGAGGAAGCCGCGAAGATCATTCGCCACCTTCGTGGTTTCGAGCCCAAAGTCGCTGCACAGCTGGAGCGCGAAACAGGGCTGCTTCAATCCCGGGCCTGAGGTCTCAAGCTGTCGCTGTGCGGCTGAAAAAAGGGGTCAGTGGCGCCAGCCATTGACCGAAAAACGCGGACCGGTTGCAGGCTGCCCGGGGGACAGGGGTGGTGTTCGTGACGTGCCCGAAAGGGTTTTGTTGACGGAGGTCGATCGCATGGAACTGACTGACAAGCACCGCCGGTATTGGCGGAAAAACCTGAACATCACAGCCATCTTGCTCGCCATTTGGTTTGTGGTGACGTTTGTCGTGAGCTATTTCGCCCGTGAGCTGAGTTTCAACTTTTTTGGTTGGCCTTTCAGCTTCTGGATGGGAGCCCAGGGCGCCTTGGTGGTGTACTGCGTGATCATTGGGTACTACGCCTGGTACATGAACAAACTCGACATCGAACACGGCGTCGAAGAGATCGAGGAGTAACACCATGGCAGGCATGTTCGAAACAGGCGCTGGCGGAGCAACCAGCAACAAGGCCTTCAAGAGCCAGCTCAACAAGGTGTACACCTGGTACACCGGGGGCTTCTTCATCTTCGTGGTGGCGCTGGCGATCCTCGAGCAGATGGGTCTCTCCCGCGAGTGGATCGGCTTCATCTTCCTGCTCGCCACGATTGGCCTGTATGCCGGCATCGGCATCATGAGCCGCACCACCGATGCTGCGGAGTACTACGTGGCGGGTCGCCGCGTGCCGGCGGTCTACAACGGCATGGCCACGGGCGCCGACTGGATGTCGGCGGCGTCGTTCATCGGCATGGCCGGCACGCTCTACCTCACTGGCTACAGCGGTCTGGCCTTCATCATGGGATGGACCGGCGGTTACTGCCTGGTGGCGCTGTTCCTTGCGCCCTACCTGCGCAAGTTCGGCCAGTTCACCATCCCTGACTTCCTGGGCGAGCGTTATGGCGGCAACCTGCCGCGTTTCCTCGGCATCGCGGCCGCCATCCTGTGCTCGTTCACCTATGTGGTGGCGCAGATCTACGGTGTGGGCCTGATCACCTCGCGACTGACCGGTGTGGCCTTCGAGCTCGGGATCTTCCTTGGCCTCGGCGGCATTCTGGTGTGCTCGTTCCTCGGTGGCATGCGCGCGGTGACCTGGACGCAGGTGGCCCAGTACATCATCCTGATCGTGGCCTACATGATCCCGGTGGTGTGGCTGTCGGTGAAGCAGACCAGCGTGCCGGTGCCGCAGGCGATCTATGGCGTCCAGCTTGAAAAGGTCACGGCCAAGGAGAAGCTCCTGGCGAACGACCCGAAGGAGCTGGAGGTGCGCGAGATCTTCAAGCAGCGCTCGGCCGCCCTGGCTGAAAAGCTGAAGGACCCCGCCGCCGCGCTGGCCGCCGACAAGGCCGCCGCCGAAGCCAAGCTGGCCCAGCTGCGTGCCGCCAATGCGCCCGCTGCCGAGGTGGCCGCTGCCGAGAAGGCCGTGGCCGACCTGCCGAAGGACGAGGCCGATGCGAAGGCCGCCTGGACGCGCGCCAAAGCCGCTGCGGACACCAAGGCGCGCCCGCTCAACGGCATGCCACCGCACGCCCAGCAGTACGCGGGCGATCCGAACGGGGATGCCGCGGCCCAGGCCGCCTATGACACCTCGCGCCGCAACTTCCTGGCACTCATCTTCTGCCTGATGATCGGCACGGCCGCGCTGCCGCACATCCTGATGCGCTACTACACGGTGCCCAGTGTGAGAGAGGCCCGGCAATCGGTGACGTGGTCGCTGTTCTTCATCTTCCTGCTGTACTTCACGGCCCCCGCCCTGGCGGTGCTGGTGAAATACGAGGTGTTCCACATGCTGGTGGGCACGCCGTTCGACCAGTTACCCGCCTGGGTGGCGTCGTGGAACAAGGTGGACCCGTCACTGCTGGCCATCACGGACGTCAACAAGGACGGCATCCTGCAGCTCAACGAGATGACGATTGGTGGCGACATCATCGTGCTGGCGACCCCGGAAATCGGCGGCCTGCCGTACGTGATCTCCGGTCTGGTGGCTGCCGGGGGCCTGGCTGCCGCACTCTCCACGGCGGACGGCCTGCTGCTCACGATCGCCAACGCGCTGTCGCATGACCTGTACTACAAGATGATCGACCCCAACGCCTCCACGACCCGTCGCGTGACCATCTCCAAGGTCCTGCTGCTGATCGTGGCACTGGCAGCGGCTTACGTGGCGGCGCAGAAGCCGGCGGACATCCTGTTCCTGGTCTCGGCGGCGTTCTCGTTCGCGGCGGCGGCGTTCTTCCCTGCGTTGGTGCTGGGCATCTTCTGGAAGCGCGCGACGGGTATTGCCGCCTCGCTCGGCATGATTGCGGGACTGGGCATCACGTTCTACTACATGGTGACCACCCAGCCGTGGTTGCGCGGCATCTTTGGCGTGACTTCGCCGATCGAGCTGTGGTGGGGCATCCAGCCCATCTCAGCCGGCCTGTTCGGCGTGCCACTGGGCTTTGCCGTCATCATCCTGGTCAGTCTCGTGACGCCGGCACCCAGCCGCAAGGTCCAGGAGCTGGTGGAGCATGTGCGTTATCCGAACCTGAAACTGTCCTGATGCCCGGGAGGTGATTCCCTGACCTGCTGACGTTTCAGCGTTGGAGGGTTCCCGGAACCCGGCCAGTCTTGCGACTGGCCGGGTTTTCTTCATGGACTACCGCGCTGCGACTTGAATATCTGCCTGGGGATCGCCCACACGCAGACGACCATGCCGAACAGCTCAACCAGCGACTGGAACACGATCACCAGCGCGGCGAGTTCCCATCCCGGGGGAAGAGCCAGGGCCAGTGGCAGCACGACGAAGGAATTGCGTGTGCCCATGCTGAAGGCCAGGGTTCTGCCTTGCTCGACGGGCAGCCCGAACCACCGGCCGATGGCACGGGCCAGCAGCACCGCAGCCACGAGGAAGAGCACGAAGATCGGCAGCACGGCGACCAGCCAGCCCAGCGCGGAGCGAACTGCACCCACCTGCGCACCTGCGATGGCCAGCAGCACCAGGGCCAGCAACGGCACGGGTCCCCACGCCATCGTCTCCCGAAGCCGTGCGCCTGCAGGATGCCGCTCCATCCTGCGTTCAGCCACGGCGGCCACGAGCAGCGGGACGAGGATCACGGCCGTGGCCGAAGCCAGCGTCGTCCATTCCCAGGATGGCATGCTGCCCGTGTCGGCCATCAGCCAGAGGAAGACCGGCAGCAGCAGGAATTGCAGCAACAGGTTGAGTGGCGTGAGCGCCACCGCCCGGGGCACGTCCCCCTTGCCCAGCTGCGTGAACGTGATGAACCAGTCGGTGCAAGGCACCAGCAGCACCAGCAGGACACCAAGGCGAACGACGTCGTTCACCTGAAAGACCGTCACCAGCAGCCAGGCCAGCAGAGGCACCGCGACGAAATTGCCCAGCAGCATGGCCGACGCAAAGCGCCGATCCCGCCACGCGTCGCGCACGTGCAGCAGCGGTACCTGCAGGAAGGTGGCCAGCATGAGCAGCGCGATGGCGGGCCAGAGCAGGGCTTCCAATGCCGGGCCCGCCGAAGGCCAGGCCGTTCCGGCCACCAGACCCGTGCCGATCGCCAGGAGATAGACCCAGACCTGGTGGCGCTCCAGGGACAGCCGGGTCATGCGCGAAGCCCTCCGGCCCCGGGACCCGTTTCTGTGGAGGAGGGTGGCAGCGGTGCGCGTGGCGTGAAAAGGTCTTGCATCTCGGGTGGGCTCGGGTATCGCCACCGAGTTTACGGAAGTGCCTCCACGCTCACGCCGCGTGAGCCCGAACGATGCGGTGGCCTGTTCGGTGTGCCGGCGTCAATCGCTCAGCGGCACGTTCTTCCAGAGCTGCACTTCCTGCGCGACGATGGTCTGTGCTTCTTCGGACGTGCCGGGCAATGCGTCCAGCCCCAGGTCGACCAGCTTCTTCTGGATCTCGGCCGAGGCCAGTGCCTGCTGCAGCGCGGCGTTGAGGCGGCTCACGATGGGCGCGGGCGTGGCGGCTGGAACGACCACGGCGTACCAGGGCAGCACGCGGAAGCCGCGCACGCCGGCCTCTTCCACGGTGGGCAGGTATTCCCAGCCGCGCAGGCGTTTCGTGCCGGTGGTGGCCAGCGGCACCAGGGCACCCGTGTCCACATGCTGGCGCGCGATCAGCGGGCTCACGAAGGCCACCGGCACGCGGCCCGCGAGCAGGTCGGGAATGAACTCGCCCGTGCCCTTGTACGGCACGTGGACCATGTTGATCTGCGCGGTGTTCTTCAGCAGTTCACCGGCCAGGTAGGGCGAGGTGCCCTTGCCGCCCGAGGGGAACGACAGCACGCCGGGGTGGGCCTTGGCGTGGGCCACCAGTTGCGCGATGGTCTTGATGTTGAGCGAGGGGTGCGCCACCGCGACCACCGGGCCTTGCGCCACCATGCCGACGGCGCGGAAGTCGCCGATCTTGTAGGGGGCGTTGTCGAAGATCACGGTGTTGATGGAGAGTGCCGAACCCGGCAGCGCGATGGTGTAGCCGTCGGCCGGGGCGCGCGCTGCAAAAGAGGTGCCGATGTTGCCGGCGGCGCCGGCCTTGTTCTCGATGACCACCGGCACGGCCAGTGCCTTGGCCAGTTCGGGGCCGAGGGCGCGCGCGATGGCATCGTTCGGGCCGCCCGGCGGGTAGGGCACCACCAGGGTGATGGGCTTGTTCGGGTAGGCGGGTGCCTGGGCGAAGGCGGGCGCGATGGAGGCCGCGAAGGCGGCGGTGAAGATGGTGGCGTTGAGCACCCGGGCGTTCATGCAAGGTCCTTGGGAATGGACGTCGGCACAAAGGGTGCCGACGAGGGACCGATGAGAATAGGGAGCCGCCAGAAAACCGGCCAATGCGTTTTTCGCAGATCGATAGTTGACTTGTGCGGTCAGCGCGGCGGCAGGCGCGTGGGCCCGGCGTCCACCACGTGCGCGCCGAGGCAGGCGTAGCGCGCGTCGGCGCGCTCGACCAGCTGGCCGCCGGTGAACAGCGAGAAAGCCGGCAGCACCAGCTGCGGGCCGATGACCGCGAACGCCGGAAAGCGCCCGCGAAAGCCCGGCACGCGAACCACCGGGTGCAAGTGGCCGCAGATCGCGAGGCGTCCGTCGCCCGGCGTGTGCGGGGCGTGCGCGAAGCTGAAAGGTCCGTCGACCATGCGGTCGGCCCGCTGCGCGATGCCCAGCTTCGCATGCACTGCTGCTCGGTCGTGGTTGCCCTCGATCAGCAGCATCTCCAGGCCCGCGTGGCGCGCCAGGAAGCGCGCCCAGTCTTCACGCCAGCGTGCGTCGACCAGCGGGCCGTGCAGCAGGTCGCCCAGCACCCAGAGCGACTGTGCACCGTGGCGTTCGATCAGCGCCGTGAGCCGGTCCAGGTCGGCGCGCGTGCCGCCGGCGGGCAGCGCGATGCCGGCGGCGCGGAAGGTGTCGTCCTTGCCCAGGTGCACGTCGGCCACGAGCAGGCGGCGCCGCGCGGGCCAGTACAGCGCGCGGTCGGCGCACAGCTGCAAGGGCTCGCCCGCCAGAACGGTGGCCAGGGTGTCATCCATGGCGCGCCTGCAGCTGCTCGGCCGCGCGCCGCACACGGGTGGACCAGTCCTCCGTGCTGAGCTCGCCACGCACCGTCTCGGCCCACAGCGGGAACGACAGCGGCGTGAGCGTGCGGGGCTGGCGCAGGTCGGGGCGGCGCGCGGCGCAGCGGGCCAGTGTGGCGGCCAGCGCCTGCACGTCCATCTGCGCCTCGAACACCTCGCGCCGTGCCTGGGCCAGCAGCAGGTGGTCGGGGTCGTACCGCTGCAGGACGTCGAACAGCAGACCGCTGGAGGCCTGCAGCTGGCGCAGGCTGCGCTGGGCGGCACCGGGCACCGACGGCGTGAGCATGCCGGCCACGCGCGCGATGTCGCGGAACTGGCGGCGCGCCATCTCGGTCAGGTTCAGGCCTTCCTGCAGGTCGTCCATCAGCCTGTCGGGCGACAGCAGCCGCGCGAGCGTGGCCTCGTCCATCGACACCGGCTGCGGCGAGGTGAGCACGAAGCCATAGTCGTTCACCGCGTACACGAAGGTGTTGGGGCTGATGCGGCCCCAGCGCAGCGCGAACAGCGCGGCCATGCCTTCGTGCACGGTGCGGCCCGCGAACGGGTAGACGAACAGCGAGCCACCCCGGCGCAGGCGCACCGCTTCCACCAGCAGGGTCTGCGGCGTGGGCAGGGCCGATGCGCGCGCCTGCAGATCCAGCAGTGGTGATAGCGCGCGCAGCTCGGGGCTGTCGCGCGGGCCCGCCAGCGCGGCTTCCACCGCCGCGCCGAGTTCGGTGGAGAGCGGCATGCGTCCACCCTGCCAGCGCGGCACGGTGGCGCTCACGCCGCTGGCCTTGCGCACGTAGGCCGTCATGCCATCCACCACCACCAGCTCCAGCGTGCGCCCGGCGAACTGGAAGCGGTCGCGCGGGCGCAGTCGGCTGATGAAGCTCTCTTCCACCGAGCCGAGCGATGCGCCGCGCAGGAAACGCACCTGCACCGCCCCATCGGCCGTGATGGTGCCGATGGACAGCCGGTGGCGCAGTGCGACGCGCCGTTCGGTCACGCGGAACACGCCGTCCGCGTCCTGCACGGCGCGGTGGAAATCGGGGTAGTTCTCCAGCGCCTGGCCGCCGCGTTCGATGAAGGCCAGCACGCCCTGCCATTGGGTGTCGGTGAGGGCGGCGAAGGCGTGCGTGCCGCGCACCTCGGCGAGCAGCGCGTCGGGCCGGAAGCCGCCACCCAGTGCCAGCGTCACGCAGTGCTGCGACAGCACGTCCAGCGACAGGCGCGGCGGGTGGCGTGCCTCGATCTGGCCGGCCTCGATGGCGTGGCGCGCGGCGGCGTACTCGGCCAGTTCCAGCGCGTGCGTGGGCACGCAGTGAATCTCGCTGGCGGCACCCGGCCGGTGGTGCGCACGGCCGGCGCGCTGCAGCAACCGCGCCATGCCCTTGGGGCTGCCCACCTGCAGCACGAGGTCCACGGCGGGAAAGTCCACCCCGAGGTCCAGGCTGGAAGTGGCCACCACGCAGCGCACGCTGCCGTCGCGCAGGCCTTGTTCGGCCGCCTGGCGCAGACCCGCGTCCAGCGAGCCGTGGTGCAGCGCCAGTGTCTCGGGTGCTTCGAGCCAGATGGACGCGAGCGCGCGGTGCCACAGCTCGGCCTGCGCGCGCGTGTTGGTGAACAGGATGGCGCTGCGCGTGCCGGCGATCAGTCCGGCCACACGCCCGAGTTGCGACAGGCCCAGGTGGCCGGCCCAGGCGAAGCGCTCGCCTTCCTCGGGCAGCAGCGTCCTGAGGGCGACGCGCCGGCGCTTCGCGGCGCTCACCACCGGCGCTGCGGGCCGTTGTGGCAGCAGCACGTCGCGGGCTTCGTCCAGATTGCCCAGTGTGGCCGACAGGCCCCAGGTCACGGCCCCCGGCGCCAGGGCGCGGATGCGCGCCAGCGTGAGCTGCAGCAGCACGCCGCGCTTGTTGCCCAGCAGCTCGTGCCACTCGTCCACCACCACACCGCGCAGGCCCGCGAACTGCGCCGCGCTGTCGGGGTAGGAGAGCAGCAGCGCGAGCGATTCCGGCGTGATCACCAGCACCTCGGCCTGGCCTTGCCGGGCGAGGCGCCGGTCGCGCGAACTGGCATCCCCGGTGCGTTTGGCCACGGTCCATGGCAGGCCCAGTGCATCGATCGGGGCCTGCAGCGCCTGTGTGGTGTCGGTGGCCAGCGCGCGCAGCGGCGTGACCCAGAGCAGGCGCAGGCGGGTGGCCGTGTCGCCACGCCGGCGTGCGACCGCGGGTTCCTGCAGGCCCTCGATCAGGGCACCGCCCAAGGCCGCGAGCGTCTTGCCACTGCCGGTGGGGGTGACGAGCAGACCCGATTCGCCGCGGGCCCAGTGGCGCCACACCTGCCGCTGGAAAGGGGCCGGCGTCCAGCCCCGCGCGGTGAACCAGTCCACCAGCGCCTTCACGGCCACCGCTCCTCAACGAGGCGGTGTGGCGCGGGGCAAGGCGTAGGCGATGACGGCGTCGCCCGCCTTCGTGCCGAGGGAACCGTGACCACCGGCGGCCACCACCACGTACTGCCGTCCATCCTGGCCAATGTAGCTCACGGGGGTGGCCTGGCCGCCGGCGGGCAGGCGGCTCTGCCAGAGCTGTTTGCCGCTGTTCACGTCGTACGCGCGCAGGTAGTTGTCCAGCGTGCCCGACAGGAAGGCGATGCCACCGGCCGTGAGCAGGGGGCCACCGAGGCTGGGCACGCCCATCCTGAAAGGCAATGGCACCGGCGTGACGTCGCGCACGGTGCCGTTGCGGTACTTCCAGGCGATGCGGCCGGTGTTGAGGTCCACCCCGGCCACATAGCCCCAGGGCGGCGCCTGGCAGGGAATGCCCAGCGGCGAGACGAAGGGGGCCATCCTGACCGCAAAGGGCGCGCCGAAGTTCTCGTTGAGCGCGGGCAGCGCGCCCTCGGGGTCGCCTTTGTCCTGCACGATCGGTGTGGTGTGGTCCGGCCGGGGCACCAGCGTGGAAGTGAATGCGAGATAGCCCGGCGTGGTGAATGCGATCTGCCGGTCCGGGTCCACCGCGATGCCGCCCCAGTTGAACACGCCGAAGTTGCCGGGGTAGACCAGCGTGCCTTCGGTGGAGGGCGGCGTGAAGCGCCCCTCGTAGCGCAGGCGGTGGAAGGCGATGCGGCAGAACAGCTGGTCCAGCGGGGTGGCGCCCCACATGGACTTGCCCTTCAGCGGCGGCGGATCGAACGACAGGGCCGACACGGGCTGCGTGGGCGCGGTGCGGTCACCGCTCGCGGCGCCCTGTGGCGCCGGCGCTTCGTTCACGGGGTGCACCGGCTCACCGGTGCGGCGATCGAGCACGAACAGCTCGCCCTGCTTGGTGGGCTGCACCAGCGCGGGAACCTTTTCGTTGCGGATGGTCAGGTCCACCAGCGTGGGCTGCGCGGGCACGTCGTAGTCCCACAGATCGTGGTGCACGGTCTGGAACACCCAGCGCAGGCGGCCGGTGGCCAGGTCCAGCGCCACCACGGACGAGCCGACCCGGCCCGTGGCCTCGCTGCGCTCGCCCCCCCACTGGTCGGTGGTGGGGTTGCCCACCGGCAGGTACACCATGCCCAGCGTCTCGTCCACGCTCATGATCGACCACACGTTCGGTGTGCTCTCCACGTAGGTCTGACCTGGCTGGATGGGTGCGGTGTCGCCGTCGGGCCGCGCCGGGTCCCAGTTCCACAGCAGCGCGCCGGTTCGCACGTCGTATCCGCGCACCACGCCCGAAGGCTCGCGTGTGGATGTGTTGTCGAGCACCGTGCCGCCCACGACGAGCACGCGTTCGGAGACGACGACAGGCGATGTGGCGTAGTAACCGCCCAGACGCACGTTGGGCATGCCCCGCCAGAGGTTGATCTGGCCCGTGCCGCCGCCGAACGTGCGGCACACCGCACCGGTCTCGGGGTCCAGCGCGATCACGCGCCCGTCTGCCGTCGGCAGGTACAGCATGCCGATGCAGCTGTCCACGGCGGGGCCGGTCTGCGCGGCCACGGGCAGCTCGGGTGCATCGGGGAACGGAGCGTCTGGCACCGCCTCGGCGGCGCTGGCCGCCGGGGAGTACGACAGGCCGCGGCAGGTCTGGTGCTGCAGGGCCAGGCCGCTCTGCACCTTCGGGTCGAAACGCCAGAGCTCTTTGCCGGTGGTGGCGTCCAGGGCGATGGCGAAGTGGTGCGGCGTGCAGATGAACAGGCGGTCGCCGACCTTGAGCGGCGCCACCTGGAACGTGGTCTCCTCCGGGTCACCCGGCTGCCCGCGCCGGTCGCCGGTGTGGTACTGCCATGCCACCTCCAGCCTGTGGATGTTGTCCACCTGGATCTGGCTCAGGGGCGAATGGCGCTGGCCCTGGCCGGTGCGTCCGTAGGCGTGCCACTCCCCTTCAGGCACCCCGGCATCGGCCACGGCTGCATCGCGGGGGGCGTCGCCGAGCGTGCCCTTGATCGCCGTGGGATCGGCCATCCAGGTGCCCACGGCCACACCGGCGTACAGCGTGAGCACCACCGCGAGCACGCTGCGCCCGCTGGACCAGCCTGGATGAAGGTGCTCCCCGGGTTCGCGGCTTCCGGGCGACGGATCGTGCCGCAGGCGGCGCACCGTCCATGGTGTGATCAACAGCAGGCCCAGCAGGAAGAACACGTCGGTGCGTGCGGCCAGCGGCCACCAGGCCAGGCCCGTTTCCCACAGGCTCCACGCCAGCGTGGCCAGGAAGAACGCCGCGTACAGCCAGAGCGCGCCGGCGTGCCGGTTCCACACCTGTACCGCCACCAGCAGCAGCACCACACCGGCCACCACGTAGTACACCGACCCACCGAGCGACACCAGCCAGGCGCCCCCGCCCACGAACCAGAGGCCCGTCAGCGCCAGCAGAACGGAGAGGAGGACGAGGAGGCGGCTTCGGTCGGATGGTGGTGTCATCGGTCTGTGCGGGTGTGTGGGGGACGGTCAGCTGGAGCGGTCAGAGCGCTTCTTCGGCACCTTGCCGCCGGCATCGCGCGCTTCGGACAACCCGATCGCCACGGCCTGTTTGCGGCTGGTGACCTTCTTCCCCGAGCCGGTCTTGAGCGTGCCTTCCTTCATCTCGTGCACTGCCTTCTCCACCTTCTCGGACGCCTTGGGGCGGTACTTCGCCATGGAACTCTCCCTGGATGTGTTCAACGAAAGCCGATCGTCCCGGTGTGGAATCGCAAGACGGCAGGCCGTGGTCTCATGGGAATCTCCAGGTGAGGATGCGACCGCATGTCTTGCTGCAAATCCTTCTTGTGCGGCCCCACGGTCAGCAAAGGCCGGAGAGCAGCGTGCGCCGCCCTCCGGATTCACGTGTCGAGCGGTCAGCTCGGGTCCTTCTTCTTGCCCGGCGTGGAGCCGGCTTCGTCCTTGCCCAGGTTCTGCTGCTGGCTGCGCGAGGAGCGCCAGGTGGTGAACTCGTCAGAGAACTTCTTGAACCGGTCCTGACGCCACTGGTCGTAGTCGTCGTCCAGCGCCCTCAGCTGTTCGCGGCGCCACTGGCTGTAGTCGGCGTCGTGCCCCTGCTCGCGATCACGTTCGCGACCCTGGCCTGAGCCGCTGTAGCTGCTGCCGTAGCCACCTCCGTAGCCACCCGGGCCTGCGTAGCTGGCCCCTCGGTAGTCACGATCCAGGCCGCTGGGGCGTTGAGAGCGGTCACGTTCCTGCTGGTCGAAGGCACGGTGGCGCTGCTCATCGCGGTCGCGCATGCCATAGCCATAGTCGCGACCGAACGGTCCGTAGTCCCCGTTGTCGTCCCAGCGGTCCTGCTGCCCACCGCCTGATGAACGGCGCAGGCCGTACTGTCCATAGCGGTCGTCCTGATCGCGCGGGTGGTAAGGGACCTGCGCGTTGCGGGCGTCGCGCCAGTCGTCGCGCGATTCCGAATCGCGGTAGGCGCCCAGGTTGTCCTGCTGGCGGCGCCAATCGTTGTCGTTGCCACTGCCCAGGGGAGCGTGGTCGCGGCCCCAGCCATAGTCGCCCTGTGGCTGGCGCGACGTCTCGTGCCAGCCCTGCTGGCGCTCGTTCTGGCTGTAGGCTTGCTGCTGCGAACCCCCGCGCTGGCGGTTGCGGTTGTCGTTCTGAGGCATGAGAGTGTCCTTTCGGTGAGTGGTCACAAATGCAGATGCCGTTTCACCGTTCAAGCGTCATCTGTGACCTGCAGGGGCAATGGACATACCTGCCAGCCCTCAAAGGCCCGGGCTGGCCAGCTTCGCGGGACGAGAAACGCCACCCGCCAGCGCCGCCGCATGCAGCGTGGCGCGGCGGCACACCGCCTCGAGGGCGTGGGCGAATCCGGTGTCTTGCACGATCAGATCGGCGCCTTCCTCCAGCGCAAGCCCATGCCGACGCGCCCCGCCGTCCAGCGCCAGGCGGGACCACGTCCCTTCCATCACGCAGTGGGGTGGGAAGGGGCACTTGCGATCCCCCTGGTGCACGCGCCGTCGAGCGCAGGAGTGCGCCGCGCAGCGCTGCCACCACCAGTGGCTCCACATGCCACCCGGCACCAGCACCGACACGTCCACCCACGCTCGGTCGCCGCCAGAATGGCCTTCACCAGCGCGCGTTCAAACATTGCCACCTGGGCGACGCGAACCTCGTCGGCATGCTCGAAAAGATCGAAGCGGTTGCCCGCCAGCAAAGGCTCTCCGTGCTCGGCGACATCCCCGATGTCGGGGCCGAAGGGGTTGAAGGCAGGCGGGCTCATGGCATCCATTGGCAAGCCGTGTTCCCGCGCTCAGGGCTGGCGGAGCGGGAACCGCCGTCAGGTCATGAAAACGAAGGAAGGCATGGCGCTGAACAGCACGGTCATCACCCAATGGAAGGCAACACCCATCCGCGACTGACGACCGCGCCCATGCAGCCCTCGGCCCACTCGATGGCCGCAACGAGATTCATGCGGGACCGGCGCGCCAGCCGCTCGCACGTTCGTCAGACATCCAGCGCCAGCCGATCCACATCGCCGCGGCGAGGTAGGCGAAACTGCCCGGTGCCCACATCACGATGCCGGCGACCTGCTGGTCTTCCAGTGGCGAAACACCCCAGGCCAGGGCGGACGCGAAGTGCGGGGGGTACAACGGCTGTGCGGCGAACGTGATCAAGGCGCCCAGCAGGCCCATCAACACCGTCGTGACCAGGATGGCGCCCAGCGCCGATGCCGGTGGCGATCGACGGATCGCCGTCCAGAAGCCGATTGCGCTGGCCAGCAGGGTGAGTTGCATCAGCGCGTAGATCCCGTCCGACGACAGGGCGGCCGCGTACGGAGCGGGTGCGTGCCAGATCCAGAAAACCACCGCGCTGAGGGCCGTGACGCTCCAGAGCGGGGTCGGCAGCCGCCGAAGCCATGGTTCAAGCCCGAATGCCAGGAGCGGCGCGATCGCCAGCACGAGCGCCATATGGTGGACCACCCGCACCGTGAAGAAGGCCGAACTCAGGGCGCACAGAGGCGATACGTAGAGCACGAGCGTGAGAACCCACGCGGCACGCAGACCCAGGCGCTGCCTGGGAGTGAGATCGTCACTCGAGGGCCAGAGCCAGAGCGCCAGCCCGAACAGGAACAGAACCCCACCCAGCAGCGGATCGAGATTCCAGCGGCTCAGCCAGACTTCCGGACCCGGCGCCTCGCCGCAATACGGAATCCACCGAATGGGTTCGTCCACGCTGTGGTCCTCCAGGTTGGCTTCAAAGATGGTTGGTGACGGTCAATCTTCCCCGCATCACACCACGAAGCCACTGCGCGCACTGTTCGGTAGTCAACAGATGACCCTGCTCACGTGCCACTGCGGGGTGCCGCCGCCGCATCGGGCTCACCCATTCACCCTGGCAGACCCGCTGGCGATTACTCCACCGCCTCGACGATGCGGATGTCGCGCACCGCGCCATCGCCCAGCGCCTCGAGCGCCAGCTGGTATTGCGCGCTGTCGTGCGCTGCCTTGGCGCTGGCCACGCTGTCGAACTCGATCAGCACGGCGCGCTGGTTCTCTGCAGCTTCATACACCTGTGCGGGCAGGCCACGCGCCAGAAAACGCCCGCCGGCCGCCTGGATGGCCGGGCCGGCCAGCCGGGCGTACTCGGCCAGGGCGTCGGGGTTGCTGATCGAGCGGTAGGTGGCCATCCAGTAAGCCTTGGGCATGTCGTTTCCTTGGGTGAAGTTGTTGATAAGGCAGTGCACTGTACTAGCGGGCGCGGGTTGCAAGCGGCGTGGGGCCATGGCCGGGACCGTGAAACTGCCGGACATGCCCCATCGCGCACCCAAGAGAAAGGCCGAGGCGCGCACGCCGATGAGGGTGGGCTCATGGCCACCTTCATCGGCAACCATGGCTGGTTCTGGCACCTTGTTCAGGGCGGAGCCAGAAGCGCCAGAGCGCCGGCGGCCAACCCGGCAACGGAGCCCAGCGCGAGCAGCAGCCTGGCGTCGCGCGGGTTGTCGTTCTTGCGTTCGTTCCAGGCGATCCAGAGCAGCAGGGCCGCCAGCGAGCCGATGGTCAGGGCGTAGTCGTATGAAGTCATGACAAGGAATCCGTGAAGAGGCGATGGACACGCGCGGCGAAGCGGCGCGGCGCCATGGGCGCGGCGGCACATCGCGACAGCGGTGTCTTCAGAGGGGGTGCGCTTCGGAGGAATGCGCCAGGCGTCACGCCCGGGCAGGCGGGGCGCGGGCCAGGTAGCCGCGGGGTGCGGGCCCGGTGAACGTCGAAGCGTGCGCGCCGGGGGCAGGTCCGCCGGACACGCCGGGCACAACGCAGATGTGCTCTTCCGGAGGGAGTGCGTCGCCCGAGCGCTTGGACAGGCTGGCCTTTGTCGCAGCGGGGCGTGCGGCGGCGATCGCCGGGCGTGCGGGCGCCGTCATCACGGCATGGCGCAACGGCGAGCCGTGGTCGAAGAGGTGCGTATCGGGTGCGCTCTGCCCCGGATGTGCGGCCGCGCCGCCCAGCGAAACCCCGGCCAGCACCAGCAGGCACATGAACATCACGGCGATCAGCCGGAATGTCGTCTGTCTTGCAGGGGGGTCACCGGTGTGGGGCACGTTCAGGCACGGGTTGTCGTCGAGGGGCTGTGCTGGCCGGATTGTAGGAGGGGCTTGTTCGCCATTTCTCCACCACCAAGGCCTTCGCCGGCCCCGCGCCATCCGCACCGTCACTTGCTGGTTTCGCTCCGCGCCAGGCTCTGCAGCGTTTCGATCGTCTGTTGCAGGCCCCGGAGCTGGCTCTCCAGGTGGCGGCCCATGGCCAGGCTACGTTCGGGAAACAGGCGCACCCTGGCGGCCACCGGCCCGCGTCCGCCCGGGTCGGTGGCCGCCCGCGTGGACAGCTCTTCCACCAGCGCGGTGAGCTTTTGCAAGGATTGGGCGAGCTGCTGCGCCTGGTTGGCGGCCTTCGCGGAAACGGTGACAACGCGGGACGCGAACTGCGTGCGGCGCTCACGGGTGAATACCGACCCGGACGGGCTGAGTTTCGTGCTCATGTCTGTTGCTCCCTGGTGCTCTCTGCAACCACCACCGCCCCCTCGTGAGGGGCGTGGTTCGAACGGGTGGGGCCGCCCAGGTGTTCCCGATCTTTCGCTACAGGAATTCCAGCAGGAGAACCAGCCCGGTCAGGCCCTTCGCGGGCTTGGCCGCCGGAGTATAGCCATGGGGCACGACCTGGATGCGCGCCTACATCAAGCCGGCATACGTGCCCCCGTCCACCTGCACGTTCTGGCCCGAGATGAAGCCGGCCAGATCGCTGCAGAGGTAGGCGCAGGTGGCGGCGAATTCTTCCGGTGTGCCGAAGCGTCTGGCGGCGATGGTCTGGGTGATGGTGTGCCGGGCCTGTTCGAGCGACACGCCATCGAGCCTGGCGCGGCGCTCGATCATGAACTGCTGCCGGCCCGTGTCGATCCGCTCCGGCAGCAGGTTGTTGATGGTCACGTTGTCCGCCGCCACGTCGCGCGACACGGCTTTGCAGAAGGCCGTGAGCCCGGCGCGCGCCGTGGTCGAAAGCGACATGTGCACCAGCGGCGCCTTCACCATGGCCGAGGTGATGTTCACCACGCGCCCGAACCTGCGCGCGCGCATGCCGGGCACATAGGCCTGGATCAGCGCGATCGGCGCGAGCATGTTCGACTCCACTGCGCCAAGCCAGTCTTCACGCGTGAAACTGGCCCAGTCGCCAGGTGGGGGGCCGGCGTTGTTGTTGACCAGGATGTCGGGCGCAGGGCAGGCGGCAATGATCTGTTCGCGGCCTTGCACGGTGTTCAGGTCGGCCTGGATGGCCGTGACCCTGGCGCCGGTGAGTTTGCGCAGTTGCTGCGCGGCGCTCTCCAGTGCCTGCGCGTCGCGCCCGTTGATCGTCACCTCGCAGCCTTCCTGCGCCAGGGCGGTGGCGCAGGCCAGGCCCAGGCCTTTGGACGATGCGCAGATGAGGGCGTGCCGGCCCGCGATTCCGAGATTCATGCGGCCTCCTGCTCAGCGGCCGTCCCAGCGCAGCCAGGTGCACAGCGCCTCGCCGAGCACCAGGGCTTTTTCGCGATCGGAGAGGAAGGGCATGTGCTCGGTCACGAGCTCGACACCTTCCTTGTAGCCGACCCCGTACTTGCCCAGCTGGCGCGACAGGTCGGTGCCCCAGAAGCAGCGCTGCGCGCCGAAGGCCTCCACCAGTTGCTTCACATACGGCATGACGTTGGTGAAGGGGTACTTCGCGGTGGAGAAGCTCGGGATGTTCGAGATCTTCACCGCGATGTTCGGGTAGCGCGCGAGCTGGACGGTGTCCGCGATGAAGGGGGCGATCTTGTCGTCGGTCGTGTTGCCCAGGATGCCCATGTGGTCGATGGCGATCCGCAGGCCGGGGTGCTTCTCGGCGACCCTTGCCACCTTGTCCTTGTGGCGCGGCACCAGCATCATCACGGGAATGTCGTGCTCCTCGGCGTAGGGCCAGAACCAGTCGGCCGTGCCGTCGTGGATCCAGTCGCGCTCGACCTCGAAGCTGAAGGTCAGCCGCACACCGGCCACCGCGGGCTCGTCGCGCAGCGACTGCAGCATCTTCTTGGCGGCCTCGGGATCGTCCAGGGGAATGCGCGTCATGATCCGGAAGCGGTCTGGCGCGCGGCGCCAGGCCTGCAGGGCCACGTCGATGCGGTCGCGGTCCCAGGTGGGCGGCACGATCACCGCGCGGTCAATGCCCGCTTCGTCCATCTGGCCGATGAGGAAGTCGGGCCCGAGCGAGGTGAGGTGCCCCATGTGGCGCAGGCGCTCCTGGCCACCCGGAATCCAGGGGCGGTCGGGCGTCTCGTCGCCCCAGAGGTGCACTTGGGAATCGGCAATCATCATTTTCAAAGTCCTTCTGGTTGAGGGGTCAGGGCACCAACACGATCTTTCCGAGGGCGTCTGGCGCGGCGAGCAGGCGGTGCGCCTCCTGCGCATCCTTCAGTGGGAATCGGCGGGGTGCCGGTGGTTGGATGCGGCCTTGCGCCAGCATCCCGATCGCGTTGTTCATCAGCTCGCGCCGGCGCACGGGCTCGCGGTCCAGCACGTGCACCGAGTAGCAGCGGATGGCCAGGCTGCGGTCGAGCCGCTGGCGCAGCGCCGCGACGACGTTCTCTTCCGGCAGGCCCTGCAGCACGTTGTACGAAAGCAGGGTGCCGCGCGGCGCGAGCAGGTCGAGCTGCGGCAGAAGGCCAGGGCCGCCGACGTGGTCGAACACCATGTCGACACCGCGCCCTTCGGTGGCGGCCAGCACGGCCTGCCTCAGGTCGCCGCTGCCGCGCAGGTGGGTGTGGTGCGCGCCCGCCTCGCGGGCGTAGGCGCACTTGGCTTCCGAACCCGCCACCGCGATCACCTGGATGCCGTGCGCGGCGGCGGTCTGCACCAGCGCGATGCCGACTCCCCCGGCCGCGGCCTGCACCACGATCGACCGCGGTGCCGGAGAGCCGGAGTCGAACAGCATGCCCTGCGCAAGCTGGTAGTTGCCCAGGCTCGCGGCGGCGAAGGCGTCCACCGACGGCGGCAGCAGGAAGAGGGCGTCGGCCGGCACACGGATTCGTTCCGCATAGCAGCCACCCCGCGTGGGCAGTTCGCGCGCGCTGATCAGCACCCGCTGGCCGGTCTGAACGCCGCTGGCACCGGGCCCGAGCGATTCCACGGTGCCCACCATCTCGTTGCCGAGGACCGCCGGCAGCGGCGGCATCCACGGGTAGACGCCGGTGCGGATCATCACGTCCGGTTTGCCGACGCCGATGACCTCGGCCCGGACGACGGCCTCACCGGGCCCGGGCTGTGGGTCGGGCAGATCGACATGGCGCAACACCTCGGGTCCCCCCGTGTGGTGGATCTGGATGGCTTTCATTGTGAAGGTGGGGTGCGCTGGTCAGGAGAACGGGACTCTAGCCCCCGTCCTGCCAGGCAGGCAATCGCCAACTTCCGCAAACGTCCATATCGTGGACGTCAACGCGTGCGGCGCGCCGCCAGTTCCCTTCGACGGCGCGCGATGCGGCGCACGGTGTCCTGCAGCGCCGCGACGACCTCGGTCAGCCGGTGGTCGGACAGCCGGTCTGCCATCGCCGCGACGGTGACCGCCGCCAGCGCCTCGCCGTGCTCGTCGAGCACGGGAACGGACACGGCGCTGGTGTTGGGCACCACCCCACTCGGCGCCCAGGCATAGCCGAGCTTGTGCGCTTCGGCCACCCGCGCCTGCAGGCCGGTGGCCGTCATGCCGAGGCGGGCCAGCCGGCGGGCGTTGCCGCTGATGAGCGCCGTGGCCTCGTCCGCTGGCATGCAGGCGAGCATGACCACACCGGCCACGCCCACGCCCAGCGGGCGGCGCACGCCGGTTTCCGTGGCCAGCACCTGGATCGGGTACCGGCCGGTGACCCGGTCGATGGCGATGCTGTCGGCGCCCTGGCGGATGGTGAGGAACACCGTGTCGCCGACCTTCGCCGCCAGGTCGTGAAGAAAGGGCTCGGCGATGCCGCGGATGGGAAAGCGGTTGCCGCGCGCCATGCCCAGCAGCGCGAGTTCGGCACCCACCCGGTAGCGGCGCGTTTCCTCGTCCTGCTCGATCACGCCTTCCTCGCGCAGCACCTGCAGCAGGCGGTGCACGGTGGGGCGGTTGAGGCCGGTGCCGGCCACCAGGTCGACCAGACGGATGCCGTGCTCCTGGGTCTCGGCGACCAGGCGCAACACCGCCAGGGCGCGCCGCAGGCTTTGTGCCCCCTGGGTGGGCGTCTTGGACTTAACGTCCATGTTGTGGACTTTCGTGCATGACCCGGATTGTAGGCAGCGGGCTGGCGCTCTAAGATTTTTTCGAGCCATCCACCAACCCAGAGCGAGACAACACGCATGACATCCCAGCACATTCCTTTCGAGGCCCCGCCGAACCGGCGTTCTTTCCTGGCGCTCGCCGCAGGCGCCGCGCTGCTGCCTGGCATGGGCTTCGCGCAGGACACCTATCCGCAGCGCCCCATCAAGCTGCTGGTGGGTTTTGCCGCAGGCGGCACGCCAGATTCCATCGCCCGCACGATCGCCGAACAGGTGTCGCGCTCGATCGGCCAGTCCCTCGTGATCGAGAACCGCGCGGGCGCCAACGGCATGATCGCCGCACAGGCCGTGGCCAAGGCCGCGCCAGACGGCTACACGCTGCTGCTGACCACGCCATCCATCGTGATCAACCCCAGCGTGTACAAGAAGGTGCCCTACGACCTCGCCCGCGAGATCCTGCCGATCACCGATGTGGCGATGGGCGACGGCTACCTGCTGGTGGTCAACCCCGCGCTGGGCGTGGACACGATCCCTGCCTTCCTCGACTACGCCAAGCGCAACCGCCCGGTCAGCTTCTCGTCGCCCGGCATCGGCAACACGCTGCACCTGGCTGCGGAGACGTTTGCCAGCCGCGCCGGCATCGAGATGACCCATGTGCCCTACAAGGGCGCGGCACCGGCACTCACGGCCGTGATGTCGGGCGAGGTGCAGGCCATGTTCATCCCGCCGACCACGGCGGTCGCCCAGGTCAAGAGCGGCAAGCTCAAGGCCATTGGCTTCTCCAGCACCAAGCGCTGGTCCGAACTGCCGAACGTGCCGACAGTTGCCGAGTCCCTGCAAGGCTTCACGTTCGACAGCGGCTGGCACGCGGTGTTCGCCCCGGCCGGCACGCCGGCGCCCATCGTGGCGCGGCTGAACACCGAGTTCCGCAAGGCGATCACCGTGCCGGAGGTGCGCAACTTCCTCATCCAGGGCGGCTACGAACCCTCGGGCCGGCCGCAGGCGGAGTTCGCCGCCTTCGTGCAGTCCGAGGAAAAGCGCTACGCCGAGATCGTGCGCACCGCGAAGATCACACCGGAGTGAGAGGCCGCGACGCAAGACAGCCATGAAACTCGTCAGTTACCAACACACCGGCCAGGACAGCTACGGCGCCATCGTGGGCGACGGGGTGGTCGACCTCGGGCGGCTCTACGGCGCGCGTGCACCAGACCTGAAAGCGTTCATCGCGGCCGACCTCTTCGCGGACGCCTCCACCCGGATCGCGCAGGCGCAGGTCGCGCTGCCCTTGAGCGAGGTGACGCTGCTCCCCGTCATCCCCAACCCGGGCAAGATCCTCTGCGTCGGCCTGAACTACGGTGAACACATCCGCGAGACCGGCAAGACCGTGACGGAGAAACCCGTCATCTTCCTGCGCGTGGCGAGTTCGCAGGTGGCGAGTGGCGACGACATCGTGCATCCCCGCGTCTCCGAACAGCTGGACTACGAAGGCGAGATCGCCATCGTCATCGGCCAGGGCGGCCGCCACATCGCCGAAGCCGATGCCTGGCCGCACATCGCGGGCTACAGCTGCTACAACGACGGCAGCGTGCGCGACTGGCAGTTCCACACCTCGCAATGGGGCCCCGGCAAGAACTTCTGGAAGACCGGCGCGTTCGGCCCCTGGATGGTGAGCGCCGACGAGATCGCGCCCGACCAGACCATGACGCTCGTCACCCGCCTGAACGGGCAGGAACTGCAGCGCGCCACCACCGACATGATGGTGCACAGCATTCCGCGCCTGATCGCCTACATCTCCACCTTCGTGCCACTCGAGGCCGGCGACGTGATCGTCACCGGCACGCCGGGCGGTGTCGGCAGCAAGCGCACGCCACCCGTCTTCATGAAGCCGGGCGACGTGTGCGAGGTGGAGGTGGACGCCATCGGCACGCTGCGCAACGGCATCCGCGCCGAATGAGCTCGCCGAAGCCGGGGGCCCTTCACGGCGTGAAGGTGCTCGATCTCTCGCGCGTGCTCGCGGGTCCCTGGGCCACGCAGATGCTGGGCGATCTCGGGGCCGATGTGGTCAAGGTCGAACGCCCGGGCACCGGTGACGACACGCGCGCGTGGGGGCCGCCCTGGGTGGGTGGTGCCGACCACCCGGCGCATGACATGTCCGCCTACTTCACCTGCGCGAACCGCAGCAAGCGCTCCGTCGCCATCGACCTGTCGTCCGAAGACGGGCAGGCGCTCATCCGCCGGCTCGCCGCGCAGACCGATGTGCTGGTCGAGAACTTCAAGGTCGGCGGGCTCACGCAGTACGGGCTGGACTACGCGAGCCTGAGCCAGGTCAACCCCGGGCTCATCTACTGCTCCATCACCGGCTTTGGCCAGACCGGGCCCTACGCCCAGCGGCCCGGCTACGACTTCCTCGTCCAGGGCATGGGCGGCCTGATGAGCGTGACCGGCCAGGCCGACACCGAACCCGGGGGCGGACCGATGAAGGTGGGCGTGGCGCTGGTCGATGTGATGACCGGGCTCTACGCCTCGAACGCCATCCTGGCCGCCCTGCAACACCGCCACCGCACCGGCGAGGGCCAGCACATCGACGTGGCCCTGCTCGACGTGCAGGTGGCCGCCCTCGCCAACCAGGCCGCCAACCACCTGGTGGGCGGCCTCGTGCCGCAGCGCATGGGCAATGCGCACCCCAACATCGTTCCCTACCAGGACTTCCCGACCGCCGACGGGCACATGATCCTCACGGTCGGCAACGACGGCCAGTTCGAGCGCCTGTGCACAGTGGCCGGCCACGCCGAATGGGCCGCCGACGCGCGCTTTCGCACCAACGCGGCGCGCGTGGAGCACCGGGAGGCACTGGTCGCGCTGCTCAGGGCCGAGACGGTGAAGCGCACCACCGCGCAATGGATCGACGCGCTGGAAAAGGCGGGCGTGCCCTGCGGGCCGATCAACGACATCGCCCAGGTGTTCGCCGACCCCCACGTGGTGGCGCGCAGCCTGCGTGTGCCCATGCCCGGGCCGGCCGGTGAGCTGAGCACCGTGGCCAGCCCGCTGCGCCTGTCGGCCACGCCGGTGTCGTACGCGCTGGGGCCGCCTGCGCTCGGGGCGCACACGGAAGAGGTGGTGCGGGAGTGGTTGTCCTAGCCCCGCTCGAAGTGCGCCATGATCGCCCGCACGCCGCTGTCCGCAAGCGGAACACCCGCCAGCTTCAAGCCCATCTCCACACCCGCCACCATCGCCACCAGCGTGAGGTCGTTGCTGTCGCCCAGGTGGCCCATGCGGAACATGCGCCCCTTGAGTTTTCCGAGGCCCGTGCCCAGCGACAGGTCGAACCGTTCGTGGATCAGCCGGCGCACCTCGTCGGCGTCCACACCCTCGGGGGTGATGACGCCGGTGAGGATGGGTGAGTACACCGCCGGGTCCGCGCACTGGATGGGCAGGCCCCAGGCCTCCACCGCCGCGCGCACGCCCGCTGCCCAGCGCTGGTGGCGTGCGAAGACCTGCGGCAGGCCTTCGCCCAGCAGCATGTCCAGCGACTCGGACAGGCCGTAGAGCAGGTTGGTGTTGGGGGTGTAGGGCCAGTACCCGGTCTTGTTCATCTCCACGATCTCGTCCCACGCCCAGAAGGAGCGCGGCAGCCTGGCCGTCTTCGAGGCCTCCAGTGCACGAGGGGAGAGGGCGTTGAAGCTCATGCCGGGCGGCAGCATCAAGCCCTTCTGCGATCCGCTCACCGTGACGTCGACGCCCCACTCATCGTGGCGGTAGTCGGCGCTGGCGAGCCCTGAGATGCTGTCGACCAGGAGCAGGGCAGGGTGCCGCGCGGCGTCGATGGCACGGCGGACGGCCGCGATGTCCGACGTCACGCCGGTGGACGTTTCGTTGTGCACGACGCAGACCGCCTTGATGCGGTGCGCATCGTCCTTGCGCAGGCGTTCCTCGATGAGATCGGCCTGGACGCCGCGCCGCCAGCCGGGTGCGTTGGGCAGCACCGGATCGTCCACCTGCAGCGTGAGCACTTCCGGCTTGAGGCCCAGCCGCCTGGCCAATTGGGCCCAGAGCGAAGCGAAGTGCCCGGTCTCGTACATCAGCACGTCATCGCCCGGGCTGAGCGTGTTCACCAGCGCGGCTTCCCATGCACCGGTGCCCGATGCCGGGTAGATGACCACCGGCTGCTTCGTCTGAAAAATCTCGCGCATGCCCAGCAGCACCTGGCGACCGAGCGCGCCGAACTCGGGGCCCCGGTGGTCGATGGTGGGCAGGCTCATGGCCCGCAGCACGCGGTCGGGCACGGGGCTCGGGCCGGGAATCTGCAGGAAGTGGCGGCCGGTCGGGTGTGAGTTGGTGGTGAACATGGAATTTCTCGAAGCCTCAGACGCGGGTCATGTCGCGCGCGAGCTCTTTCTGGGGCAGGAAGGCGCCGGCCTGGCGCAAGGTCTGCACGAGGTCCCGGGTGTCGAGGTCGTTCGCGGGTTGTCCGGTGCGGATGGACTGGGCGGCCGCGGTGCCCACGGCCTGGCCCATCATGTATGCGGCCGACTGGGCGCGGATGGAGCCATGCACCTTGGTCTCGCTCGAATGGCAACGGCCGGCCACCCAGAGGTTTTCCCAGCCACGGGGCACCAGGATGCTGTAGGGGATGCCCACGCACTCCCCATGCCCCAGGTTGTCCTTGCCGTGGAAGTCCTTGAGGAAGCGCTCGTACTCCTTCTTGCTGGTGTCGCTGGGGTGCACATCGGTCGGCCGGTTGTAGACCGCGACCTGGTCGGCGAACTGCCGGCGCGCCAGGAAGTCGTCGATGCCCAGTTCGAACTCGCCCACGATGCGGCGCGAGTCGCGAACCCCCATCGACGGCGCGGTGCCCAGCAGCTCCACCTGCTCGCAGCCGGGCACGTACTGGCGGTAGAACTCGGTGTACTCGACCGCGAGTTTGCGGCCCAGCACCATGCCGTCCGACAGGCTTCTGACCGACAGCGGATTCAGGTTGAAGACGTGGCCCGCATTGAGCGTGGCGCCCTGCGGACCGATGCGGTTCATGCCGGGGAAGAAGCGGTCCTCCTGCGTGAAGAAGCCGTCGTCGATGGCCTTGGGCACCCATTCGCTGCGCACGCGCGCCTTGATGGTGTCCAGCCCGTTGCCGTCGTAGGCCGGGTCGTTCCAGTTCATGCCGGCCAGGATGGAGCACAGCGTGCTCGGTGCCACGGTTTCGGTGTCGCGCAGAACGACCTTGCATTCCGCGCCCGCCAGGGTGGCGAGCGCCGCGTCTCCGGTGGCGTCCACGAAGGCCCTCGCGGGCACGTAGCGCAGCCCTTCCACGTTGCTGACCACCACACCGTTGAGCCGGCGGCCATCGACATCGGCTTCCACCACGCGCGTGAAGAAGCGGACCTCGACCCCCGCCTGCACCGTGAAATCGTCCAGGATGCGCTTGAGGTGTTCGGGTTTGAACGGCACCCAGCGGTTCAACTGGCGGTTCAGGTACTCCTGCGTCACCTGCGGTGCAAAGGCGTCCTGCGCCCACATGGTGTCGAGCAACTCTTTCATGAAGCCGCCCACCAGCATGCGTTCACCGTCGGAGACCGGGCCGAACGACGCCACCAGTCCGCTGGTGCCCATGCCACCCAGACACCCGGTGGCTTCGGCCAGCAGGACTTTCAGGCCCAGGCGGGCCGCGCAGACGGCTGCCGCGGTGCCGGCCGGGCCGCCGCCCGCAACGACGAGGTCGTAGGGTTCGTCGGAGGGAATGGTGCGGGAGAGTTGGTAGGTGGCACTCACGAAATGGCTCACTTCTGTCCAGGCAGGGGTTTGGTGACTTGTGCGAAGCGCTTGATTTCGCTCTGGATGAATTCGCCGAACTCGGCAGGGCCCTGTGGGGCGAGCTCGAAGCCCGAGGCTTGCAGCGACTTGGCCATGTCGGGCATCTTCAGCACGGCGATGAGATCCTGGCCAATCTGCTGCGTGATCTCCCGCGGCATGCCAGCCGGCCCGCAGAAACCGGCCCAGTTGATGGCTTCGAAGCCGGGCAGGGTGTCGGCGATGGTGGGCCACTGTGGGTACATCGGGCTGCGCTGCAGGCTCGTGACGCCGAGCACTTTCATCTGTCCTGAGCTGATGAAACTCTCCGCCGAGCTCACCACGGAGAAACCCATGGGCAGCACACCGCCAGCGATGTCGGTGTACATCTTGGCGGCGCCGTTGTATGGCACATGCTGCAGCTGGATGCCGCCCATGTGGTTGAGCATCTCGCCCGCCACATGCGCCGACGTGCCGATGCCGTTGGAGCCGAACGAGATGCTGTCCGCGGGCTGCGACTTCGCGTACTCGATGAGCGACTTGATGTCGTTGGCGGGGAATTTCGACGAGGCGACCAGGGCCACGGTGTAGTAGCCCGCCCGTGCGATGGGCGTCAGATCCTCGATTCTGTAGGGCAGGTCTTTGCGCTGCACGGCGTTGATGCTCAACGAACTGCCGAGCAGACCGATGGTGTAGCCATCGGGTGCGGAACGGGCCACGGTCTGCGTGCCGATGACCACGCCGCCGCCTGGCTTGTTTTCGATGATCACGCTCTGCTTCCAGTGCGCCTCCAGCCGCTCGCCGATGAGGCGTGCGAGCCGGTCGGCGGCACCGCCCGGTGGCTGCGGCAGAACGATGCGCACATTGCGGCTGGGGTATTTGCCGCCCTGGGCCCAGGCGGGCAATGCAAGGCTGGCCAGCGCGCCCATGACGGTGTGGCGCCGGGTGAGGGAAAAGGCTTTCTGCATGGCGATGTCTCCAGGGTTGGGCCGTGGTGGCCTCTTGAGTCGATGGTGCTTTTGCCGTCACGCAGCGTCAAATGAAAAGAGTTGGATAGGACTTAACTTTCGGTTATGTTCCTGCCATGAACCTGCGCCAGATGGAAGTGTTTCGTGCCGTCATGCTCACGGGCGGCGTGGTGGGTGCCGCCGAGTTGCTGCACATCTCGCAACCCGCGGTGAGCAAGATGCTGGCGCAGGCACAGCGCTCGCTGAAGTTCGCCCTGTTCGTGCGGGTCAAGGGCCGGCTTGTGCCGACCGCCGAGGCACAGGCCCTGCACATCGAGATCGATGCGCTGTGGCGCGGCGTTGAACGGGTGCGAGACACCACCCGAGCGCTGGCCTCGCCACGCAGCGGCACATTGACGGTCGCCGTTTCGGCCAGTCTGGCGCCTTACCTCGTGCCGAGAGCGCTGGCCCTGTTGTCCACACGATTTCCCGGCCTGCAGACGCGCATGGAAATCCTGGTGGCCCCCATTCTGGTGGATGCCTTGCTCGACCGCTCGGCGGATGTGGGCGTCGCATTGCTGCCCAACGAGCATCCCAACCTGATGCCGGTGGCCGACTACGAATGCGGTTTTGCCTGCGTCGTGCCACCGGACCATCGACTCGCCAGCAAGCGGACGGTGACACCCACGGATCTGGTGGGGGAGCGCGTGATCAGCTCGCCGGCCGACACGCCGTATGGCCAGGCGCTGCGTCGCGCCTACGGCCGGGCGAACACCAGCCTGAACATCCACACCCTCGTGCGCTCCGCCACATCGGCCTGCTGGCAGGCGCAGGCCGGTGGCGGTGTGGCAGTGGTGGACCGCCTGGCTGTCGCGGGCGCCACCTTCAGCCGCCTCACCGTGAAGCCCTTCCAGACCCAGGAGCGCCTGCCCGTGGCCGTGCTGCGCAACCGCTACAGCCCGCCATCGCTGATCCAGGCGGCGTTCTGCGAGGCGTTTGCGGAGGTGTGGAAGGCGGAGAAGATGTCGCGCTGAGGGGCAGGCGGGCGGGTGACCGAATCACACCGTCACGATCTCGTCGTTCAGCGCCTCCTCCACCACCTGGCGGTTCAAGCCCGGTGCGAAGTTCTCGATGAAGCTGTACGCATAGCCGCGCAGCCAGGTGCCGCGCCGCACCGCCAGCCGCGTGACGTTGATCTCGAACAGGTGCCGGGCGTCGAGCGCGTGCAGGAGGCGGTCGCGCTCGGGGTCCACGGCGATGCTGGCGACGATGCCCACGCCCATGCCGAGCTCCACGTAGGTCTTGATCACGTCGGCGTCCATCGCCGTGATGACGACATTGGGCTGCACACCCTGTTTGGCGAACGCGTCGTCGATGTGCGAGCGGCCGGTGTAGCCCTGGTCGTAGGTGATGATGGGGTGCTCGGCCAGCTGCGCGAGCGTGAGCGGGCCTTCCTCGCGCAGCAACGCGTGGCCGTGCGGCACCACGATGCTGTGCGTCCAGCGGTAGCAGGGCAGCGTGACGAGCTGCGGGTAGGTGGCCAGTGCTTCGGTGGCGATGCCGATGTCGGCCTCGCCGGCGATCAGCATCTCGGCCACCTGCTTGGGCGAGCCCTGGTGCAGGTTGAGCGTGACCTGCGGGAACAGCGCGCGGAAGTCGCGCACCGCGTGGGGCAGCGCGTAGCGGGCCTGCGAGTGCGTGGCTGCGATGGACAGGCCACCCTCGAGGCGCGAAACGAAGTCCTTGCCGGCCTGCTTGAGGTTGTCGGCCTCCTGCAGCAGGCGCTCGACGATGGGCAGCAGCGTCTGCCCCGGCGCGGTGAGGCCGGTGAGGCGCTTGCCGGCGCGAGCGAAGATGGTGACGCCCAGTTCTTCCTCCAGCTCGCGGATCTGCCGGCTCACGCCGGGCTGCGAGGTGTAGAGCATGGCGGCGACCTCGGTGAGGTTGAAGCCGTTGCGCGCCGTCTCACGCACCGATCGGAGTTGCTGGAAGTTCATGATTCGACTTTCTGTTCAATCCGCCCGCCGCGCGAGGTGACGCAGGCCAGGGGCATCGCGGAACCGGCTTTGCCGGGCCGCAGAGCCTGCCCCTCGAGGGGCGCGCGCAAGGCGCGGCGGGTGTGTTTCATAACAATGCGTCAGCCCAGATGTTCTTTGCCCACGATTTCGCGTACTGGCCTTCCAGCGCGTTGGCGGTGGGCGTGAGCCCGCCCGCACCCTGCACGGCCACCAGCGTTTTCTGCTCGGCGTTCCACTTGTGCACGGACGCGACGTGCACCACGTCGGTATCGCTCACGAAGCTGTAGCAGGTGTTGGCGATGATGGGGTCGGGGTTCACCGGGCGGCCCTGGATGAGCGCGATCACCGCGTCGGCCGCCACCTTGGCGTGGTTGTTGGCCATGAAGCCGGACTTGGGCATGCCGGGTGCGGAGAGCGTCGCATCGCCCAGCACATGGATGCCCGGGGCCACGGTGGACTCGAAGGTCTGGAAGTTCACCCCGCACCACTTGTTGTTGGCGGTGATGAGCCCGGCGGTCTGTGCGATGCGGCCTGCCTGCTGTGGCGGCACCACGTTGAGCACGCCCGCGCGCACGGTCTCGAACTGCAGTTCGATCGTGTGGTTCGCCGCGTCCACGCGCACCACTTCGCTGTTGGGCTTGTATTCCACGATGCCGGGGTACAGCTCGTTCCAGGCCTTCAGGAAGAGGGCCTTCTTGGAGGTGATGTCCGGGTTGGCGTCGAGCACCAGCACCTTGCTGCGCGGCTTGTGGTTCTTGAAATAGAAGGCCACCTGCGCGGCGCGTTCGTACGGGCCGGGCGGGCAACGGTAGGGTGCCTTGGGGATGTGCAGCGCGTACACGCCGCCATCGGGCAGGGCTTCGAGCTGCTTGCGCAGGGCCACGGTCTGCGGGCCGGCCTTCCAGGCGTGCAGCACGCGGGCCTGGGCATCGGCCGTCTGCAGGCCGGGCACCTGGTCGTACTGGAAGTCGACACCGGGCGAAACGATGAGGCGGTCGTACTTCAGCGTGTCGCCGCGCGCCAGGCGCACCTCCTTCTTCGCGGCGTCGATGGCGATGGCCTCGTCGCGCACCACGCGCACACCGTGCTTCTTCTGCAGCGCGTCGTAGCCGGTGGTGATGTTCTCGATCTTCTCGGAGCCGCCGAGCACGAGGTTGCTGAGCGGGCAGGAGACGAAAGCGGCTTCGCGTTCCACCAGCACCACTTCGATCTCGGGGGCCCACAGGCGGATGTACTTGGCGGCGGTGGCGCCGCCGAAGCCGCCACCGATGACAACGACGCGCGCCTTGGGCGCGCTGGACACGGAGGCGCAGCCGGGCAGGGCGAGTGCGGCTGCGGCGCCGCCGGCGGCGGCCAGCAGGTGCCGGCGGTTGAGTTGGATGGTCATGGGGTGGTGCTCCTCGTTGTTATTTCGGTTGGTGGGAGAAGTGGTCGGCCAGGCGGTCGAGCTCGGCGTCGGTGTAACCCTTGGCGTGCTGGTGCATCACGGTGGCGGGCAACTGGTCGCGCTTGTAGGCGAGCAGCTTGGTCAGCAGCACCTGTTTGTCCTGGCCGTTGATGGAGGGAATGGCGCTGTTGCTCTTGCCACCGGTGCCGTGGCACGCGGCGCAGGAAGCGGCCCAGGCGCGGGTCTGCACATCGGGCGCGGTCTGGGCCTGCACAGAGCCGCACAGCAGTGCGAGCGTGGCGGCCACCAGGCCGAGGGTTCGTTTCATCGTGGGGTCTCCTGTTGTTGAAAAAGAGGTCAGACAGCGGCAAGCGCCTGGTCGAGATCCGCCAGCAGGTCATCGATGTGCTCGATGCCGATGGACAGGCGCACCGCGTCTTCCGGCACGCCCGACTTCTGCAGCTCCTCAGGCGAGAGCTGGCGGTGCGTGGTGGAGGCCGGGTGCGTGGCGAGCGATTTCGCATCGCCAATGTTCACGAGGCGGGTGAAGAGCTGCAGCGCGTCGAGGAAGCGCGCACCGGCCGCGCGGCTTTCACCGGGGGCGGCCTTCACGCCGAAGGTGAGCAGGCCCGAGGCGTGGCCGCCGAGGTACTTCAGGGCGAGCGCGTGGTCAGGGTGGCCGGGCAGGCCGGCGTAGTTCACCCATGCCACCCTGGCGTGCTTTTCCAGGTGCTTTGCCACGCGCAGCGTGTTGGCGTTGATGCGGTCCAGCCGCAGCGAGAGCGTCTCGATGCCTTGCAGGATGAGGAAGGCGTTGAACGGCGAGATGGCCGCACCCGTGTTGCGCAGCGGCACCACGCGCGCGCGGCCGATGTAGGCGGCCGGGCCCAGCGCCTCGGTGTAGACCACGCCGTGGTAGCTCGGGTCGGGCTCGTTCAGTCGCTTGAAGCGGGCCTTGTGCTCGGCCCAGGGGAATTTGCCGCTGTCGATGATGGCGCCGCCGATGCTGGTGCCGTGGCCCCCCAGGTACTTGGTGAGCGACTGCACCACGATGTCGGCACCGTGTTCGATCGGGCGCAGCAGCCAGGGCGTGGCCACGGTGTTGTCCACGATCAGCGGCACGCCGTGTTTGTGCGCGATGGCGGCGATGGCCGCGATGTCGGTGATGTTGCCCTGCGGGTTGCCGATGGACTCGACGAAGATGGCTTTGGTGCGCGCATCGATCAGCGGCTCGAAGCTGGCCGGATCGCGGTGGTCCGCGAAGCGGGTGGTGATGCCGAACTGCGGCAGCGTGTGCGCGAACAGGTTGTAGGTGCCGCCGTACAGCGCGGTGCTGGAGACGATGTTGTCGCCGGCTTCGGTGATGGTCTGGATCGCGTACGTCACCGCAGCCTGCCCCGAGGCCAGCGCCAGCGCGGCAATGCCGCCTTCGAGCGACGCAATGCGCTGCTCCAGCACGTCCTGCGTCGGGTTCATGATGCGCGTGTAGATGTTGCCCGGCACCTTCAGGTCGAACAGGTCGGCGCCGTGCTGTGCGTTGTCGAACGCGTAGGCGGCGGTCTGGTAGATCGGCACCGCCACCGCCTTGGTGGTGGGGTCAGGCCGGTAGCCGGCGTGCACCGAACGGGTTTCGAATTGCCAGTCTTTCTGCGGGTCGTTCGACATGGGGAAAAGCTCCTTGATGAGAAGGGTCAGGCGGGCACGGTTTCGCGTGCGGGGTGTGAAGCGGTGGCCGGGTGCGCGGGGCGCGGCAGGCCCAGGTGCTCGCGCAGCGTGCGACCGGTGTATTCGGTGCGGAACAGGCCGCGCCGTTGCAGTTCGGGTACCACCAGTTGCGTGAAGTCCTTCAGGCCGTGTGGCAGCGTGGGCGCGAGCACGTTGAAACCATCGGCGGCGCCGGTGGTGAACCAGTGTTCGAGCTGGTCGGCGATGGACTCGGGCGTGCCCACCACCGTCCAGTGGCCACGGGCGCCGGCCACGCGTTCGTACAGCTGGCGGATCGTCAGGCCTTCGCGGCGCGCAAGGCCGGCGAACAGCTCCTGCCGACTCTGCCAGCCTTCCGTCACGGGCAGGTCCTGAGGGAACGGGCCATCCACCGGGTAGCGGGACAGATCCACATTGCCAAGGAAGGTGGAGAGCAGGCCGACGCCGAGCACCGGGTCGATGAGCGACTGGAGCTGCTCGAGCTTGTCCTGCGCTTCCTGCTGGGTGCGGCCCACGAAGGGCGAGATGCCAGGCAGGATCTTCAGCGCGTCGTGCGAGCGGCCGTACGCCGCCAGCTGGCCCTTGAGGCTGTTGTAGAACTTGCGCGCTTCCTCGGCGCTCTGCTGCGCGGTGAACACCACTTCGGCGCTGGCGGCGGCCAGGTCCTGCCCGTCGGCGGACGAACCGGCCTGCACCAGCACGGGGTGGCCCTGCGGCGAACGGCGCGTCTGCAGGCCGCCGTGCACCTTGTAGTGCGTGCCGTCGTGCGCCACGCGGTGCAGCTTCGCGGGGTCGAAGAAGCGGTTGGCCGCCTTGTCCTCGATGAAGGCGTCGTCTTCCCAGGTGTCCCACAGGCCTTTCACCACCTGCACGTATTCGCGTGCGCGCTCGTAGCGCTGGGCGTGGGCGATCTGCTGGTCCAGCCCGAAGCTGCGCGCTTCGAAGTCGCTGCCCGAGGTGACGAGGTTCCAGCCCGAGCGCCCGCCGCTCAGCTGGTCGAGCGTGGCGTACTTGCGGGCCAGGTGGTAGGGCGGCAGGTAGGTGCTGGAGACGGTGGCCACCAGGCCGATGTGCGTGGTGTTCTGCGACAGCGCGGCCAGGGTGAGCACCGGGTCCAGCGGGTACCAGAGCGCGTTCTTCGTCACCACCTCGTCGGGCGGGCCGGGCAGGCCGACGTTGTCGGCGAAGAGGATGGCGTCGAACTTCGCGGCCTCGGCGAGCTGCGTCCATTCGGTGAGCGCGGCGATCTGCCCGCCCGCCGAGGGCACCACGTCCGGGTGCCGCCAGGCGGCCAGGTGGTGGCCCGCGCCGAAGAACAAGGCACCGAGGTGCATCTGCCGAGTGGTTGTCATGTCAGAAATGGAGGTGGCGTTTTCTCGTTCCAGAGACACCGCGGAACCGGCTTTGCCGGGCCGCTGGTGTCGCCCCCTTGAGGGGGTCGCGCGAAGCGCGGCAGGGGTGGGTCAAAAACCAGCCAGGACAGAGCCCTTGAACTCGGTCTGGATGAAGGTCTTGATCTCGGGCGACTGGTAAGCCTTCACCAGCTTGGCGACCCAGGGCTTGTCCTTGTCGGCCTCGCGCACGGCGATGAGGTTGACATAGGGGCTCTTGGCGCTTTCCTGTGCGATAGCGTCCTTGCCAGGGTTCAGGCCGGCGGAGAGCGCGTAGTTGGTGTTGATGGCCGAGGCGTCGAGGTCGTCGAGCGAACGCGGCAGCTGGGCGGCGTCGAGCTCCACGAACTTCAGCTTCTTGGGGTTGCTGGTCACGTCCAGCGGCGTGGCGCGCAGGCCGGCGTCGGGTTTGAGCTTGATGAGGCCCTGGTCCTGCAGCACCAGCAGCACGCGGCCACCGTTGGTGGGGTCGTTCGGAATGCCAACCTTGCCGCCCTCGGGCAGGTCTTTCAGGCTCTTGACCTTCTTGCTGTAAATGCCGATGGGGAAGTTCACCGTGTAGCCAACGGCAGTGAACTTGTAGCCCCGGTCCTTGATCTGGTTGTCCAGGTAGGGCTTGTGCTGGTAGCTGTTGGCGTCCAGGTCGCCGGCGGCGAGCGCGGCATTGGGCTGCACGTAGTCGCTGAACTCGACGATCTGGATCTTCAGGCCGTCTTTTTCCGCGATCTTCTTCACCTGTTCGAAGATCTGTGCATGCGGGCCGGCGGTGACACCGATCTTCAGCGGCTTGTCCTGCGCGAGCAGGGGCGTGACGATGCTGGCCGCCAGGGCGATGGCCAGGGTGGATTTGAGCAGTTGCCGTTTGATCATTTCAAGGTTCCTAGTGGTTGATAAAAGTGTTCACAGCGCCGGAGCGCGTGGCAGATTCCAGAGGCATCAGGGGACGGCTCCGCCGGCCCGAGATGCCGTCCCCCCTCCCAGCGCCGAAGGCGCGCCAGAGAGGGGGGAAGCCGCGCAGCGGCGCAGGGGGGTGTTCATTTCTTGTTCAGTCGGTGCACCAGCCAGTCGCCCAGGCTCTGCACGGCCTGCACGAACACGATGAGCAGCAGCACCACGGCCAGCATCACCTCGGGCAGGAAGCGCTGGTAGCCGTAGCGGATGCCGAGGTCGCCCAGGCCGCCGCCGCCGATGGCACCGGCCATGGCCGAGTAGCCGGTGAGGCTGACCAGGGTGATGGTGAAACCGGCCACGATGCCGGGGAAGGCCTCGGGCAGCAGCACCTTGAACACGATCTGCGGCGTGGTCGCGCCCATGGCCTGCGCGGCTTCGATCAGCCCGCTGTCCACCTCGCGCAGCGAGGTTTCCACCAGCCGCGCAATGAAGGGCGCGGCGGCGATGGTGAGCGGCACCACGGCGGCCGCGGTGCCGATGGACGACCCGGTGATCAGCCGCGTGAACGGAATGATCGCCACCAGCAGGATGATGAAAGGCGTGGAGCGCACCGCGTTCACGATGCCGCCCACCGTGCGGTTGAACGCCGCGTTCTGCAGCACGCCGCCGTGGTCGGTGAGGCGCAGCAGCACACCCAGCGGCACGCCGATGAGCGCGCCCACGAAGCCCGAGATGCCGACCATCACCAGCGTCTCCCAGAACGAGAGCACGAAGAGATCGATGAGCGCCGGGGGGAACCAGCTCTGCAGCTGTTCAAGCATGGGCCACCTCCTGCACCTGCACACCGGCGCCCCGCAGGTGGCTCACGGCGGCGGTCAGCTGTTCCTGCGCGCCACGCGCCAGCACGGCGAGCGTGCCGAACGGGTGCCCCTGCACCTCGTCGATCTGGCCGTGCACGATGTTCAGGTCCAGCCCGAAGCGGCGCACCAGGTCGGAGAGCAGCGGCTGGTCGGATTCCGAGCCGGCGAACACCAGGCGCAGCAGGCTCGCGGGCGGCTGACCCGGCGCGCCGAGCAGGGTGCGCACGCGCTCCAGCACGTTGGCCGGCAGCTCGCGCGGCACCACGTCGTCGAGCAGGCTGCGGGTGGTTTCGTTCTGCGGGTCGCTGAACACCTTGAGCGCTTCGCCCTGTTCGACGATCTCGCCGGCCTCCATCACCGCGAGGCGGTGCGCCACCTGCTTGATCACCTGCATCTGGTGCGTGATCAGCACGATGGTGAGGCCGAGCTCGCGGTTGATCTGCTGCAGCAGCGCCAGGATGGAGCGGGTGGTTTCGGGGTCGAGCGCGGAGGTGGCTTCGTCCGACAGCAGCACCTTGGGCTGGCTGGCGAGCGCGCGCGCAATGCCCACGCGCTGCTTCTGACCGCCGCTGATCTGCGCCGGGTAGCGGTCGGCCAGGTGGCCCAGGCCCACGAGTTCGAGCAGCGGGTTCACGCGGGCCTGGATCTGCTGGCGCGAGAGGCCGGCCAGTTCGAGCGGCAACGCCACGTTGTCGAACACCGTGCGCGAGGTCAGCAGGTTGAAGTGCTGGAAGATCATGCCGATGTCGCGCCGCGCTGCGCGCAGCCCGGCGGCATTCAGCGTGGTGAGGGAACGGCCGGCGACTGTCACCGTGCCCTGGCTGGGCCGGTTGAGCAGGTTGATGGTGCGCACCAGCGAGCTCTTGCCCGCGCCGCTGCGTCCGATCACGCCGAAGACCTCACCCGCACGGATGTGCAGGCTCACGCCGCGCAGGGCGTGCACCGGGCCTTTCGGGCCGCGGTAGGTCTGGTGGATGTTGTCGAGAAGGATCACAAAGAATCGCAAAGAATGAGGGGGAGTTCGTCAGGGACACCGCGGAACTGGCTTTGCCAGGCCGCTGGTGTCGTCCTTCCTCCCAGCGCCGAAGGCGCGTCAGAGAGGAGGGAAGCCGCGAAGAGGCGCAGGGAGGTGTTCACAACTTGGCGATGGAGACTTCGGTCGACTTCACGAGCGCCACGACCTCCGATCCGACCTGCAGGCCGAGGTCGTTCACCGAGCGGGTGGTGATGACGGAGGTGACGATGCCCCAGGGCGTTTCGACGTCGACTTCGGAGACGACGTCGCCCTTGATGATTTCGCGGACCTTGCCCTTGAACTGGTTGCGCACGTTGATGGCTTGGATGGACATGGTGTTTTCCTTGGTTGTGAAAAGAGGCAGTGAAGAGAGATGTCTTGATCAAGAAACGCCGTGGAACCAGCTTTGCCGGGCCACTGGCGTTGCCCCGTGGGGAGTAGTGCCAAAGGCGATGCGGGCGGTGTTCATCTAGACGGCCCAGCGCAAGGCGTGGGCAGGTTGGGCGGGCCAGACCGGGTCGTTCGACGGCGGGGCGCTGTCGGGGATCTGCAGCACCCGGTCCAGGATGCGTTTCTCGATCGCGGCGAAGGTCGCATCGCCGCGCGAACGCGGGCGCGCCAGCGGCACGCGCTCGTCCAGCGCGATGGCACCGTCCTCGATCAGGATCACGCGGTCGGCCAGGGCGACGGCTTCCTGCACGTCGTGCGTGACGAGCAGGGCGGTGAAGCCGTGGCGCTTCCACAGGCCCTCGATGAGTTCGTGCATCTCGATGCGGGTGAGCGCGTCCAGCGCGCCCAGCGGCTCGTCGAGCAGCAGCAGCTGGGGCCGGTGCACCAGGGCGCGGGCCAGCGAGACGCGCTGGCGCTGGCCACCCGAGAGCTTGGCCGGCCAGTCGCCCAGGCGGTCGCCCAGGCCCACCTGGCCGAGCACGGCCTCGGCGTCCTTGCGCTGACCCTTCGGCAGGCCGAGCGCCACGTTGTCGAGCACGCGCTTCCAGGGCAGCAGGCGCGCGTCCTGGAACATGATGCGGGTGTCGTCGTGCAGGCCGTCGACGTGCTTGCCGTCGAGCAGGAGCTCGCCACCACTGACGGCTTCCAGACCCGCGACGAGGCGCAGCAGCGTGCTCTTGCCGCAGCCGCTGCGACCCACGATGGCGACGAACTCGCCAGGTTCGATGGTGAGCTGGTTGTCGCGCAGCACCTCGCGCGCACCGTAGCGCTTGCTCAGGTGGCGCAGCTGCACGCGCACGCCAGGGGTGGTGGTCTTCTCTGTCATGCGCTCACACCTGCGGTTTGAACAGCGCGACGTCGGTCGCGTTGACGCGGCGGGGCAGCAGCTTCTCGGCCAGGAAGTCGTCGGCGATCTTCTGCTGTTCGGTGATGTTCTGCGGCGTGACCGGGCGCACCGCATAGCTGCGGCGGCCGTTGGCCTGTTCGACGATGCCGGCGTCCAGACCCCAGAAGGGCGCGAGCAGCGCGGCCGCTTCCTTCGGGTTCTGCTTGACCCAGCGCCCGGTCTTTTCCAGCTCGGTGTAGATCACGCCGAGTACGTCGGGCCGGGCCTGCGCGAAGCGGGTGCTGGCGAGGTAGTAGCGCTGGTACGAAGCCAGGCCGGTGCCATCGGCCAGCACGCGCGCGCCGGCCTGCTTCTGTGCCGCGGAGAGGAACGGGTCCCACACCACCCAGGCATCGATGGCGCCACGCTCGAAGGCGGCGCGGCCATCGGCGGGCGTGAGGTAGGCGGGCTCGATGTCGCTGAAGGACAGGCCGGCTTTCTCCAGCGCGGCCAGCAGCAGGTAGTGCGCGCCTGCGGCCTTGGCGAAGCCCACGCGCTTGCCCTTGAGCTCGCTCACGCTCTTGAGCGGCGAGTCGCTGCGCACCAGGATGGCCTGGGCCGTGGGCGAGGGCGCTTCCTGCGCCACGAAGGTGAGTTGCGCGCCAGCGGCCTGCGCGAATACGGGCACGGTGTCGGCCACGTCGGCGCTGAAGTCGAGGTTGTCCAGGTTCAGGGCTTCGAGCAGCGGCAGACCGCTGGTGAACTCGTGCCAGCTCAGCGTGGCACCGAGCGGTGCCAGGCGCTGCTCCAGCGTGCCCTGCAGGCGCAGCACGGCAATCAGCGTGGACGACTTCTGGTAGCCCAGGCGCACGGTGCGCGGTGTGTTGCCTTGCGCGAGCGCGGCACTGGCCGCGAGGGAACCGATGGCGCCCAGGGCGGCGCGGCGGGTGAAAGTGGATAGCGTCATGAGAGACCTCAGGATGAAAAAAGCGGTTGCGTTTGAGGACGTCGGTCCAGGGGCGACAAGGGTCCGGCTCCGCCGGCCCGAGCCGCCGTCCCCCCCTCCCAGCGCCGAAGGCGCGCAAGAGAGGGGGGAAGCCGCGCAGCGGCGCAGGGGGGTGTTCATGTCTGGTAGCCCGGGTGCCAGCGGAGCCAATAGGTTTCCAGGGCTCGGGCAAAGACATCGGCGAGCTTGCCGAGGGCGGCGTAGAGCAGGATGCCGACGAGCACGATGTCGGTCTGCAGGAATTCGCGGGCATTCATCGTCAGGTAGCCGATGCCGGCCTGCGCCGAGATGGTCTCGGCCACGATCAGGATCACCCACATCAGGCCGAGTGAGAAACGCAGGCCGACCAGGATGGAGGACAGCGCGCCGGGCAGGATGATCTGCGTGTACAGGCCCCAGCGCGTGAGGCCGTAGGTGCGGCCCATCTCGATCAGGCCCGGGTCCACGTTGCGGATGCCGTGGAAGGTGTTGAGGTAGATCGGGAAGAACACCGCCACGGCGATGAGGAACAGCTTGGCCGCTTCGTCGATACCGAACCACAGGATGACCAGCGGGATCAGCGCGAGCGCGGGAATGTTGCGCACCATCTGCACGCTGGAATCGAGCAGGGTCTCGAAGAACTTCAACGAGCCGGTGAGCAGCCCCAGCAGCAGGCCGAGCCCGCCGCCGATGGCCAGGCCGATCAGCGCGCGGCCCGCGCTCACCTTCACGTGCGTCCAGAGTTCGCCGGAGACCGCGAGCGTCCAGAACGCGGTGACCACATCGAGCGGGGCGGGCAGCACGCGGGTGGACAACCAGCCCTGCGAAGAGGACAGCTGCCACACCGCCACCAGCAGCACCGGCACCAGCCATGGCAGGAAGCGCTGCCACGCGCCGCGCAGCGCGGGCGCCAGCCACGAAGCCTTGCCGGTGGGGCCGGGCAGCAGGCCCCAGCCGGGTGCGTCGATGGTGTCGGGCACCGGCGTCACCGGGGCTTCGCGAAAAGTCTGAGCCTGGGCCTGCGTCATGCGGCGCCTCCTTGGGAAGGGTCGGGTTCGAGGAATTCGATGGGGTTGCCCGCCGGGTCGTTGACACGGAAGCGCAGGTGGCCGGCCAGCGGCTGGCTCTCGTCGATCTCCAGGCCCGCATCGAGCAGGCGCGCGCGAAAGCCCGGCAGGTTCTGCACCTCGAAGGCCAGGTGCGACGGCGAGGGCGAGGCCGTCCAGTTCGGCACGGGCACGAGGTCCACACGCTGGGACGCGGCGTAGAAGCGCAGCGTGTTGCCCGTGCCCAGGCGGAATTCCTTCAGGCCCAGCAGTTCGCCGTAGAAGTGCCGCACCAGCGCCTGCTGGCCGGCGGGAAAGCCGAGCTGCACATGGTGGATGGAATGGATGCTCATGGCGCGCCCTCAGCTCTGCGCGGCGCGCGGCACGAACACGTTGGCCACGGTCTCACCGAAGGGGCCGGTGAGCGCCGGGCCAGGCAGCTTTTCGCGCAGCTTGCGCGGCAGCAGCGGGAACACCAGTTCGGCGAAGCGGTAGGCCTCTTCCAGGTGCGGGTAGCCCGAGAAGATGAAGTTCTCCAGGCCCAGCTCGGCGTATTCCTGGATGCGCGCGGCCACGGTCTCGGGGTCACCCACCAGCGCGGTGCCAGCTCCGCCACGCACCAGGCCCACGCCGGCCCACAGGTTCGGGCTGATCTCCAGGTCGGCGCGGGTGCGCTTGCTGCCCTGCGTGTGCAGGGCGGCCATGCGGCGCTGGCCTTCGGAATCCATCTTGGCGAACGCGGCCTGCGCGCGGTTCACCACGTCGTCGTCGAGCTTGCTGATGAGCGAGTCGGCGGCGGCCCAGGCTTCGGCGTCGGTCTCGCGCACGATCACGTGCAGGCGGATGCCGAACTTCACCGTGCGGCCGTGCTTCGCGGCGCGGGCGCGCACGTCGGCCACCTTCTTCGCGACCTCGGCGGGCGGTTCGCCCCAGGTGAGGTAGGTGTCGACCTGCTCGCCCGCGAGCTCGTGCGCGGCCTCGGAAGAACCGCCGAAGTACACCGGTGGGTAGGGGTGTTGCAGCGGTGGGAAGAACAGCTTGGCGCCCTTGACCTGCAGGTGCTTGCCGTCGTAGTCGAAGGTCTCGCCCTCGTGGCTGCGCGCCAGGATCTCGCGCCAGATGCGGATGAATTCGGCCGACTGTTCGTAGCGTTGCGCGTGGTCGAGGAACACGCCGTCGCCTTCGAGTTCGGCGCGGTCGCCGCCGGTGACCAGGTTGATGAGCAGTCGTCCGCCGGAGAGGCGGTCGAAGCTGGCGGCCATGCGCGCGGCCAGCGCCGGCTGGTGCAGGCCCGGGCGCACGGCCACCAGGAACTTGAGCCGCTGCGTCACCGGCAGCAGGCTGGCCGCGACGACCCAGGGGTCTTCGCAGGAACGGCCGGTGGGAATCAGCACGCCTTCATAGCCCAGGCTGTCTGCCGCCTGCGCCACCTGCTTGAGGTAGTCGTGGTTGAGCTGCCGCCCGCCCTGCGCCGTGCCGAGGTAACGGCTGTCGCCGTGGGTGGGGATGAACCAGAAGATGTTGAGTGACATGACGTTCCGAACGAAGGGGTTTGTTCAAGTGGCACCGAGGAACCGGCTCTGCCGGGCCTCTGGTGCCGCCCCCTTGAGGGGGGCGCGCGAAGCGCGGCGGGGGTGGTCAACCAGCATTTACAGCGGCTTCAAGCACGTTGATCCTTTTCGGGATCAGCTTGAGGTTGAAGAAGGTGTCGGCGATGACCTGCTGTTCCTGCAGGATCGCCTTGGTGATCGAGCCGGTGCCGTAGGCCGAGCGGGTCACCGCGCGGTCGACGACGGGCTTGGGAATGCCCCACAGCGGCGCGAACTCGGCGGCGAGGGCGTCGCGGTTGGTGCTGCCCCACTGGTCGAGCTTGTTGATCTCCTCGATCACGATCTTCACCACGTCGGCGTTCTTCGCCGCGTAGTCGAGCGTGGAGAAGTAGTAGGCGCGGTTGTTCACCACGCCGTTCGCGTCGGCCAGGATGCGGCCGCCCAGGCCCACCTCGGCGGCGGCCAGGAACGGGTCCCAGATCACCCAGGCATCCACGGCGCCCTTCTCGAACGCGGCGCGCGCATCGGACGGGGGCAGGAAGACGGACTGCACGTCGTCGTACTTCAGGCCGTTCTTCTCCAGCAGCTTCACCAGGAAGTAGTGGACGTTGGAGCCTTTGTTGTAGGCAACCTTCCTGCCTTTGAGATCGGCCACGGTCTTGATGGCCGAGTCCTTCTGCACCAGCACGGCTTCGGTGGCGGGGCGCGGCACGGTGGCGGCCACGTAGGCCAGCGGCGCACCGGCGGCCTGCGCGAAGATCGGCGGGGCCTCGCCCACGTCACCGAAGTCGATCGAGCCGACGTTGAGTGCTTCCAGCTGCACCGGGCCGGCGGTGAATTCGGTCCAGCTCAGTTTCACGCCGAGCGGGGCGAGGCGCTGTTCTAGCGTGCCCCGGCCCTTGAGCAGGCTGAGGAAACCTTTCTGGTGGCCGATGCGCAGCACGCGATTGCCGGCGGTGGCCTGCACCTGTGCCTGCGCAGGGAACTGGGGCAGCGTGGCGAGGGCGGCGGCGCCCACGCCCGAGAGGACGAAGCGGCGGCGGTCGGAGAAATCGAAAGTCATGGGTGTCCTGGTGGGTGTTGAAAGGGCGCTGCGCGCTTTCGCGGCGGCGATGCTCCAGGCGGCGGCGGTGGTGGCGAGCAGCCTGGCGATCTGGCGGCGCAGGTCGGCCGCATCGAAGGGCTTGGACATGGCGGGCTCCGCGTGTGGGTCGGCGCGTCAGGGTTGCGACACCACCACCGCCTCGCTCACCTTGATGGCCTTGGGAATCAGCTTCAGGTCGAAGAAGGTGTCGGCGATCTTTTGCTGGTCGGCGGCCACGGCGGCGGTGATTGGCTTCACGTTGAACTCGTAGCGCTGCAGCGCGAGTTCCACCACGTCCACCGGCAGGCCCTGCAGCGGCGCGATGAGCTCGGCGGCCTGGCGCAGGTTCTTCTTGAGCCAGATGCCTTGCTCCACCGAGTCGGCGAACAGGGCCTCGATCACCCGGGGGTTTTTGGTGACGAAGTTGCGCGCGCCCAGGTAGTACTGGTAGTTGTTGACCACACCCCCCGTGCCGTCGGCCAGCACGCGGGCGCCGGTGGCTTTCTCGGCGGCGGCCTGGAACGGATCCCAGATCACCCAGGCGTCGACGTTCTTGCTCTCGAACGCGGCGCGGCCGTCAGCGGGTGCGAGGTAGACGGGTGTGATGTCGGTGATCTTCAGGCCGTGTTTCTCCAGCTGTTTCACCAGCAGGTAGTGCACGTTGCTGCCCTTGTTGAGCGCGACCTTCTTGCCCTTCAGATCGGCGACCGACTTGATGGGCGAGTCCTTCGTGACGAGGATGGCTTCGGCGCGCGGCGCGGCTGGGTCGTAACCGAAGTAGACGAACTGCGCACCGGCGGCCTGCGCGAAGATGGGCGGCGCCTCACCCACGTAGCCCACGTCCACCGCGCCCACGTTCAGGCCTTCGAGCAGCTGCGGGCCGGCGGGAAACTCCACCCATTTCACGCCGAAGCCCAGGGGCGCGAGTTTCTTGTCCAGGGTGCCTTGTGCTTTCTGCAGCACGAACAGGCTGGCCGACTTCTGGTAGCCGATGCGCAGCTCGCCTTTCGTCTGTGCCTTGGCTTCGGGCACAGGCAACAGCAGCAACGCGAGGCCGAAGGCGGCGATGACGAAGACCAGGAAGCCGATGGCCCAGCGCTTGATGTGGTCGAAGCGGGACGGCTCGACGGGCGTGCCGGCCTCGGGGTGGTGTTGGAACAGTTCACTCATGATGGAATCCTCTTGATGAAAGCGCAGGCAAAGGCCGTCCAGGCCACCCGCGCGGTGGCTGAAAAATGCGGATCGGGGATGCGGACGGGATGGGCCGGGTGGTCCCGGCTCTCCTACGGTTCTGCGCTTGAATGCAGAACCGTATCGGCGGTTCAGACGCTACATCGCACCTGGGCGAACGGCACGGGCGCGAACCCGGCCGTGACCGGCATTCGCAGGCCTTCGTGAAGGAGGGTGTTCACCGCGTCGTCCAGTCGTTCGCCGATGTCGCGGCCGACCTGGTACTGGCCTTCGGTGTCTTTCGGGATCTGCGCATCGGTGGCATAGACCCCGGGGAGAATGTGCCGCGCCGCGAGCGACTGCAGCACGGGGCGCAATGCGTAGTCGAGCGCGAGCATGTGGTGCGGGCTGCCGCCGGTGGCCAGTGGCAGCACCACCTTGCCCTTGAGGGCAGTCTGCGGCAGCAGGTCCAGGAAGACCTTGAGCACCCCGCTGTAGGCGGCCTTGTAGACCGGTGTGGCGACCACGAGGGCGCGGGCGGTCTCCACCTGGGAGACCGCGGCGCGGATCGACTTGTGACCCACGTCGGCCAGCAGCAGGGCCTGGGGCGAGAGGTCACGGATGTGGAGGCGTTCGATCAGCGCGTGGCGCAGACCCAGCCGTTGGGACACCGCGTCGAGCAGCGCCGCCGAGCGCGAATGCTCGGACGGGCTGCCTGCGATCAGAAGAATGGACACGGTGCGGTTCCCTGGAGCGTTCTGGTTCTGGCGTGTGACAGCGGCGCGCGGCTTACTTCTTCGTGTAGATCTGGTCGAAGCTGCCGCCGTCGGAGAAGTGCACCTTGGCCGCCTTCTCCCAGCCGCCGAACGCGTCCTCGATCTTGAAGAGGTTGATCTTGGGCAACTGCTTGGCGTACTTGGCCTGGGCCTTGGCGGAGGTCGGACGGTAGAAGTGCTTGCCGATGATGTCCTGTGCCTCTTCCGTGTACAGGAATTCCAGGTAGGCCTGTGCCACGGCGCGCGTGCCCTTCTTGTCCACGTTCTTGTCGACGATGGTCACGGCGGGTTCGGCCAGGATGGACAGCGAGGGATAGACGAAGTCCACCTTGTTGCCGAACTCTTTCTCCAGCAGGTAGGCCTCGTTCTCCCAGGCCACCAGCACGTCGCCCTGGTTGCGCTGCGAGAAGGTGATGGTGGAACCACGCGCGCCGGTGTCGAGCACGGGCACGTTGTTATAGAGCTTGCTCACGAATTCCTTGGCCTTGTCGTCGCCGCCGTACTTGCGCTTGGCGAATTCCCAGGCGGCCAGGTAGTTCCAGCGGGCGCCGCCCGAGGTCTTGGGGTTGGGGGTGATGACCTTCACGTCGGGGCGGATCAGGTCGTCCCAGTCCTTGATGTTCTTGGGGTTGCCGGCGCGGGTCACGAGCACGATGGTGGAGGCGTACGGCGTGCTGTTGAGCGGCAGGCGCTTCTGCCAGTCCTTGGGGATCCAGTTGCCGTTGTCGTGCAGGGCGTCGGTGTCACCGGCCAGCGCCAGGGTGGCCACATCGGCGTCCAGGCCGTCGATGATGGAACGGGCCTGCTTGCCCGAGCCGCCGTGGCTCTGCTTGATGGTCACGTCCTGGCCGGTCTTGGCCTTCCAGAACTTGGTGAAAGCGGCGTTGTATTCCACATAGAGCTCACGCGTCGGATCGTACGACACGTTGAGCAGCGTCACCGGGGCCGGCGTCTGGGCCACGGCCGTGAGGGCGCTGGCGGTCAGGGCGGTGGCGGCAAAAGCCTGGATGAGTTGGCGGCGGGTGGTCATGTCGTTCCTTCGGAAGAGTCCGTGGTTGATGGGATGGACGGGATGATCCCGACAAAGCCACGGATAGGGAACGAATGCTTTTTTGGTTGTTTATTACGGAAACATCTAAACCCCCCGCGTCGCCTTCGGCGCCACCCCCCTTGGAAAGGGGGCGACAGCTGGGGCCGGCGTAGCCGTCCCTCGCTGTCTCTGGACGGGTTGCTTCGCTCGCTGCCCTGCGCGCGCCGGCTGACGCCTCGTTCAGGTCAGAGTTTGAAGACGCGGGTCTGCAGACCTTTTTCCAGCAGCAGGCCGGCCAGGACGCCGACACCTGCGTTCCAGACAGAGATGGCCGCGGTGGTTAGCAGCACGGCCCGGGCCTGTTTGTCGCGCGGGTTGCCGGCGGTGCCGATGACCAGCGAGAAACCGGCCACGAACAGCATGGCGCCGAGGGTGCCTTGGGGCAGCAGGGCCAGCAGCGCGGCCACGGGGGCGCTGGCGAACAGCGCGAGCAGCACGAGCGCGCCACCGAGCCACATCGGCGCGCGCCCGGTGCGCGCGCCCAGTGCTGCCTGGGCCACGAGTCCACCGGCACCGTGGCACATGGGTGGCGCGCTCAGGCCGGCGGCCAGCAGGTTCATCCAGCCGGTGCTGCGGGCCACGCGGTTTTCGTCGATGCGGGTGGCGGGAAACAGCCGCTTTGTTTCAGAAACGATGCCGAGGATGGCATTGCCGAAGGTCAGCGGTGTCTGGGCCAGGGTGAGGGCGGCCGCGCTCAGCCACACGCTGGTGGCGGGGATGCCATTCCACACGGGCTGCGGGAGGGCGACGGCCGCAGGCGTCTGCAGCGCCGCAGCCATCAGCTCGGGTTGGCGCCAGGTGCCCACGGCGAACCCGGCGAGCAACAGCAACGGCATGAGCAGCCAGGCGCCTCTGCCCAGCAGCACCAGGGCGGCCAGTACCGAAGTCAGACCCACCACCCAGTCGCCCTCGATGCGGCGCAGGCTGCCGAGGATGAGCGCGATGCCCAGGCCGAGCACCACGCCGTGGACCACATCGCGCGACAGGTGCGCCGCCAGCCAGCGGGCGACTCCCGTCCAGCCCGCGACGAGCCAGAAGGCGGCGGTCATGGCGGCGGTCAAGGCCAGCACCTCGGGCATGCTGTGGGCGGCGGTGGCCGTGTGGGCCAGCGCCGCGGCGCCCACAGCCTTCATGGGCTGAACCGGAAACGGAATGCCGTAACGCCACCCGACGGCCAGCAGACTGATGCCGAACGCCAGCAGAATCGCACTGGCCTGCACGCCGGCCACGACGATGTACCCCACCAGAAAAGGCAACAGCGTGCCGAGATCGCCGAGCGAACCACCCAGGTCACCGCGAAAGGTGGCGGGGGAGAGCGCAGGGGGCGTCTGTGCGCTGGCGGTACTCATGGGCGGCATTCTGTGGCATCCGTGGGGTCAGCGGATCATAGGGCCGGAGATGCCAGGTGCCGTCACTGGCCTGGCCGGTCCATGGCGCGAAAGCCCTGGCGGATGCGTTCGACCAGCCCGTCTTCCAGCACCGAGCCGGGGAACGCGGGGTTGCGCACGCGGAACACCTGGGTGCGGGGCGAGCGCTTGATGGGGCGGAAAGAGAGCTGGTCCTTACGCCAGGCGCGGGCGGTGAGGTTGTCCACCACCGCCACGCCGGCGCCGGCCTCGGCGAGTGCGCAGGCGACCTGGCCGGATCGCACCTCGATGCGCCGTGGCCCGGTGTCCAGCGTGCGCGGGTAGTGTTCGGCCACCAGCCGGCCCTGTGGCGTATCGGGGCTGAAGGCGATCAACCGTTCCTTGACGATCTCGCTGATGGACACCGACGTCTCCTGCTCGAAGCGGTGCCCGCGCTGGAATACGCAGCTCAGCGACCACGAGCCCACCACCTCCGACACCAGCAGGGGATGATCGATGGGCAGGTTGCTGATGCCCACGTCGGCCTCGCCGATGGCCAGCAGGCGGACCATGTCGCGCACCAGCTGCGATTCGAGGTAGATCATGGAATCGGGGTAGTCGGCCGAGAGCGAGGCCACGGCGCGGGGCACGATCTCCAGCAGCGTGCTGGGGCTGGCCAGCACGCGCAGCGCCAGGCCGCCGCCCGATTTCAGCGCCTGGGCGCGCTCGTCGATGCGCCGCACCCCCCGGTACACGTGTTCCACCTCGGCATACAGCGCGTGGGCTTCTGGCGTGGGTTTGAGCCGGCCCTTGCCACGCTCGAACAGCCGCAGGCCCAGCTGCAGCTCGATGTGCCCGATCATGCGGCTGATGCCGGGCTGCGACACGTGCAGCAGCCGCGCGGCGTCGGCGGTGGAGCCGGTGAGCATGGTGGCCCGGAACACTTCGATCTGGCGCAGGTTCATGTGGCTTCATCCCGTGGAGTTGATAACAACATGTTATTGCATGGCGCAAGATTGGTATTTGCCTGTTAGAGGGTGCGTTCCTAGGATGCCGGCTGCATTTGCGTGGATTCACCGGATCCTTTTGAATTGACCAGGAGACATGACATGACTTCCCCAACCTTCCCCGTGCGCCGCCGCACGCTGCTCTCTGGCGCCGCCGCGCTGACCGCCACCGCGCTCTGGCCCCATGGCGTTTTCGCCGCCGACGCCTGGCCGTCGAAGACGGTGCGCATCATCGTGCCCTTTGCTCCGGGTGGCGGTGCCGACAGTTCCGCCCGCGTGCTGGCCGAACTGCTCGCGCCCCAGCTGGGGCAGAGCGTGATCGTGGACAACCGCCCTGGCGCGGGCAGTGCCATCGGCGTGAACGCCGCCGCGCAGAGCCGCGACGGCCACACGCTGCTCATGGGCAGCAACAGCATGGTGATCAACCCGTCGCTGTTCCCCAACATCGGCTACGACGTGGTGCGCGACTTCGACGCCGTGGGCATGGTCTCGGCGCAGCCGCTGGTGCTGGTGGTGCCGGCCGCCTCGCCGCTCAAGAGCTTTGCCGATGTGGTCGCCACCGCCAAGGCCAGGCCCGGCGAACTGATGGCGGGCAACAGCGGCAATGGCACGCTGGCGCACCTGACCTCGGAAATCTTCGCCAGCCAGACCGGCGCCACGCTCACGCCCGTGCCCTACAAGGGCGAGAGCGCGCTCATGCCCGATCTGCTGGGCGGCCTGGTGTCGCTGGGCTTCCTGAACCTGCCCAGCGTGCTGGTGCACATCCGCTCGGGCAAGCTGCGCGCGCTGGCGGTGTCGTCGCCGAAGGAAGTGCCGGAGCTGCCGGGTGTGCCCACCTTCCGCGCGCTGAACCAGCCCAGCCTGGAAGTGCAGGGCTGGGCCGCGTTGTTCGCGCCCAGGGACTCGATCCCTGCCGCCGGTCTGGCGCGCCTGGAAACCCTGCTGTCCGCCGCGCTCGCATCGGACGCGGTGAAGAACCGCTTCACCACGCTGGGTGTGTCGCCGGTGATCCAGAGCCGCGCCGACACCGCGAAGTTCATGAAGGCCGAGGGCGAGCGCTATGCCGCTGTCATCAAGGCCCGCGGTATCAAGGCGGAGTGAGCGTGACGAAACCCAACCCGGTGCCGCCACGGGCGGTCGATGTGCTGGTGTGCGGTGGCGGCGTTGCCGGCACCATGGCGGCGGTGGCCGCGGCGCGCCAGGGCGCCACCGTGATGCTGGTGGAGCGCTACGGCTTCCTGGGCGGCAACGCCACGGGCGGCGCCGTGGCGCAGTTCAACAGCTGGCAGACCGAGGCCGGCCGCCGCGTGGTGGCGGGCCTGGCCGATGAAGTGGTGCAGCGGCTGCGCACCTACGAGGCCGCCGGCGAGCACCAGGTGTTCGTGATGTCCACCGGCCACCGCATGGACCGCGTCGAGTACGCGCCGGAGGTGCTCAAGCTGGTGCTCGACGACATGGTGACCGGGGCCGGCGTGCAACCCATGCTGCACGCCAGCGTGTGCGATGTGGTCTGCGAGGACGGGCGCATCCGCGCCGTGCGGATGCTCACCAGGAGCGGCGTGGTCAACGTGCACCCGCGCGTGGTGATCGACACCTCGGGCGACATCGACGTGCTGCACCGCGCGGGCGCGCGGTTCCTGTCGCTGGACGAGGGCGATGCCCTGCAGCCGGCCACCATGATGTTCCGCTTCGGCCCGATCGACTTCGAGCGCTTCGACGCGATCACCACCGCCGAGATGAAGGTGCTGGCCACCGAGGGTTACGCCAGCGGAGACCTCGCCCGTGCCGCGCTGCATGCCTCGCGCGATCCGTACTCCACCGACGGCTGGTTCAACATCAGCCGCCTCGGCATCGATGCGACCGACGCGCAGGCGCTGAGCCAGGGCGAGATCGAAGGCCGCCGGCAGGCCTGGAAGGCGGCCGCCTACCTGCGGCGCGCCGTGCCCGGTTGCGAAGGCGGGCGCCTGCGCGCGTTCGCCACGCAGGTCGGCATCCGCGAGACGCGCCGCGTCGAAGGCGAACACGTCCTCACCGCGCAGGAGCTCACGCAGCCGGTGGCGTTCGACGATGCGATCGCCTGCGGTGCGTACCCGATCGACATCCATCCCGCGTCGGGTGGCGAACTGCTCTACGCCTCGATGGGCGATGACCACGCGTACCAGATTCCGTACCGCAGCCTCATTCCCAAAGGCGTCACCAACGCGCTGGTGGCCGGGCGAGGCATCTCGGCCACGCACGCTGCGCTGGCCGCGATCCGCGTGATGACGATCTCCATGGCCGTCGGCCAGGCCGCCGGCACCGCCGCTGCCCTGGCCTGCGAAGGCGAGGGCGCGTTGGACGTGCGCGGGGTCGATGCCGCACGGCTGCGCGAGGTGTTGAAGGCGGGCGGCGCACTGGTGGACGCTTGAGTGCTGCCCACAAGGCGGGGGTATCGGATGAACATTGACGGACACACCGGGCTGATCGCCCACATCGGCTACCCGACGCACACCTTCAAGTCGCCGATGATCTACAACCCGTACTTTGAATCGGCGGGCATCAACGCGGTCGTGGTCCCCATGGGCTGCAAACCCGAACACTTCGTGCCGGTGCTGCGCAGCTTCTTCGCGCTGGAGAACGCGGTCGGCGCGCTCATCACCATGCCGCACAAGGTCACCACCGTGGGGCTGCTGGACGAGAGCAGCGTGGCGGTGAAGGTGGCCGGCTCGTGCAACGCCGTGCGGCGCGATGCCGACGGTCGCCTGGTGGGCGACATGTTCGATGGCGAGGGCTTCGTGCGCGGCGTGCGGCGCAAGGGCCTGCAGCTACAGGGTGCGCGCGCCCTGGTCGTGGGCAGCGGTGGTGTGGGCAGCGCCATTGCCGCCGCGCTGGCCGGGGCGGGCGTGGGCACCCTGGCGCTGTCCGACGCGAATCCGGCCTCGGCCCTGGCGCTCGCGGACCGGCTTCGCCAGCACCATCCCGCGCTGGAGGTTTTTGCGGGTGGCAACGACCCGCAGGGCTTCGACCTCGTCGTCAACGCCACGCCCCTGGGCATGAACGCCAGGGACCCACTGCCGCTGGACGTGGACCGCCTCTCGCCCGGCACCTTCGTGGGCGAGGTGGTGATGAAGGCCGAGATGACGCCGTTGCTGCAGGCCGCCACGGCCCGGGGCTGCGCGGTGCAGATCGGCACCGACATGCTCTTCGAGCAGATCCCCGCCTACCTGGAGTTCTTCGGCCTGCCCACGACCACGGCCGAGGCGCTGCGCGCCGGCGCCCGTCTGGCGTACTGAATCTTCTGGCTGGTCCTCCCGGCCGCCGAGTCGCGTGGGCGACCGGTGGCCATTTTTCTAGGTGGTTACCCTAATATGTGTACCGTACCTTACATACAACAATACGCCCCGTTCGAGTTTTTCCGGAGACAGACCATGTTGTGCCCCTTCATCTGCCGATCCGCGCCCCACGCGGAAGCGGTTTTCTTTCTGGGGGGCTCATGAGCGCGTCGTCCTCCCGCCGCGGGCCGGTGATCCGCCTGCTCGAGTTCTTCCTGGCCGTGTGTCTCATCGCCATGGTGGTGATGGTGTTCGGCAACGTGGTGCTGCGCTACGGTTTTGATTCCGGTCTGGTGATGTCCGAGGAGCTGTCGCGCTTCGCCTTCATCTGGCTGGTGTTCGTGGGCGCGGTGGTGGCCATGCACGAAGGTGCGCACCTGGGCGTGGATTCACTGGTGCAGGCGCTGCCGCGTGGCGGCAAGATTGCCTGTCTGGTGGCCAGCGAGCTGCTGATCCTGGCGTGCTGCGCCATGTTCTTCTGGGGCACCTGGCGCCAGCACGAGGTGAACGCCACCACCATGGCGCAGGTCACCGGCATGTCGATGATCTGGATCTTCGGCATGGGCTACTTCACCAGCGTGGGCATTGCCATCGTGAGCCTGCACAAGCTCTGGCGCGTGGTCACGGGCCGGTTGAGCGACGCCGAACTCATCGGCGTGCAGGAGAGCGAGGAAGAAGTGACCCATGTGCCCGCGGCCCCCGCTGCACCGACCGGGGGGCGCGCATGACCGCCGGCGTTTTCGTCTTCTCGCTGCTCGGCGCCATGGCGCTGGGCATGCCGATCGCCTTCGCCTTGCTGGTGTGCGCGGTCGCGCTGATGTTCCTGCAGGGCCAGGTGGACACGACCATCCTGTCGCAGAAGATCATCGAAGGTGCCGACAGCTTCCCGCTGCTGGCCATTCCTTTCTTCATGCTGGCCGGCGAACTGATGAACGCGGGCGGCATCTCCAAGCGCATCGTCAACTTCGCGCTGGCTTTCGTCGGCCACATCCGCGGTGGTCTGGGCATCGTGGCCATCCTCGCGGCGGTGATCATGGCCGCGATCTCGGGGTCGGCCGCTGCCGACGCCGCCGCGCTGGCCACCATGCTCATCCCCATGATGCGGCAGGCCGGCTACAACATCCCGCGCTCGGCGGGCCTGATCTCGGCCGGTGGCGTCATCGCCCCCGTGCTGCCGCCCTCCATCGGCATGATCATCTTCGGCGTGGTGGCCAACGTGTCCATCGGCAAGCTGTTCATGGCCGCCATCGTGCCGGGCTTGCTGATGGGCGTCTCGCTGCTCGTGGCCTGGCTGATCGTGGCACGCAAGGACCAGGTTGCCGTGCTGCCGCGCATGCCCATGAAGCAGCGCCTGCGCGTTGCGGTCGAGAGCACCTGGGCGCTGGTGATGCCGATCGGCATCGTGGGCGGCATGAAGTTCGGCATCTTCACGCCGACCGAAGCCGCCGTGGTGGCCGCCGTGTACGCCTTCCTGGTGGGCATGTTCGTGTACCGCGAACTCAGGTGGAACGCGATCTACCCGCTGATCGTCAGCGCCGCCAAGACCACGGCCGTGGTGGTGTTCCTGATCGCCTGCGCGCTCGTCTCGGGCTGGCTGATCACCGCTTCCGACATTCCGCAGCAGGTGAGCGAGCTGCTGCAGCCCTTCGTGGACAGCCCGATCCTGCTGATGGCGATCATGATGATCCTCGTGGTGATCGTGGGCACGGCACTGGACTTCGCGCCCACGCTGCTGATCCTCACGCCGGTGCTCATGCCGCTGGTGCGCGAGGCCGGCATCGACCCCGTGTACTTCGGTGTGCTGTTCATCATGAACAACGCCATCGGCTTGATCACACCGCCCGTGGGCATCGTGCTCAACGTGGTGTGCGGCGTGGCCAAGCTGCGCATGGGCGAGCTGATGAAGGGAATCATGCCCTTCCTGATCGCCGAGGTCGCCGTGCTGTTCCTGCTGGTGCTGTTCCCGTCCATCGTGCTGGTGCCGCTGCGCTGGTTCACAGGTTGATGCGCGCCATTCCGCTTTTTCCCTTGTCCCGTCATTCCAACCAGGAGACCTTTGCCATGATGTCCCGTTTTCTGAGCATTTCCGCGCTTGCTCTCGCCGTCGCCGCCATCGCTGCCCCCGCGCATGCCCAGTTCGAAGCACGCTCGCTGCGCGTGTCCTCCGGCGTGGCCAAGGGCCACCCGATCAGCTTCGGCATCACCAAGATGACGCAATGCGCGGCCGACAAGTCCGGCGGCAAGCTCAAGCTGGTGACCTATTACGACGGCGCGCTGGGCAACGACACCACCGCTTCGCAGCAGGTGCGCACCGGTTCGCTGGACATGGTGCTGACCTCCACCGCTCCGCTGGTCGGCGCGATCCCGCAGCTGGCCGTGTTCGACCTGCCGTTCCTGTTCTCCAACGAGAAAGAGGCCGACCAGGTGCTCGACGGCCCGATCGGCAAATCCTTCGCGCCCAAGTTCGAGGCTGCCGGCCTGGTGAACCTGGCCTACTGGGAAAACGGTTTCCGCAACGTCACCAACTCCAGGCACGCCGTGAACAAGTGGGAAGACCTGCAGGGTGTGAAGATGCGCGTGATGCAGAACAAGGTGTTCCTCGACACCTTTAGCGCGCTGGGCAGCAACCCCACGCCGCTGGCGTTCTCCGAGGTGTATTCCGCGCTGGAGACGCGCACCGTCGACGGCCAGGAAAACCCCATCGCGCTGATCGAGAACATGAAGTTCTACGAAGTGCAGAAGTACCTCTCGCTCACCCGTCACGCCTACAGCCCGCTGGCGGTGCTGATCTCCAAGAAGAAGTACGACACGCTCTCGCCCCAGGAGCAGGCCGTGATGCAGGAGTGCGCCATTGCCGGTCAGGAGGAGTCGCGCCGCGTCGGCCGTGCCGCCGACGCCGAAGTCATCGCCAAGCTGAAGAAGAACGGCATGCAGGTGAACGAGGTGGCACCCGCCGAACTGCAGCGCATGCGCGACCGCGTGAAAGACGTCTACGCTGCACAGGCCAAGGTGGTGGGCGAGGACACGCTCGCCGCCGTGAACGCCGAACTGCAACGCATCCGCGCCGCCAAGTGAGCGTTTCCAGCCCGACCCTTGCCACGCTCCCGCCCGCGGGCGCGGTGGTGGCCATCACCGGCGCGGCCCAGGGCATCGGCCTGGGGCTGGCCCGGCATTTCGCCCAGGCCGGTGCCCGTGTGGTGCTGTCCGACGTGAATGCCGAGGCCTGCACGGCCGCGCGCGATGCGCTGCGCGCCGAAGGCCATGAGGTGGAGGCCGCCGCCGCCGACGTGACGGATGCCGCCGCCTGCGAGCGCATGGTCGACACGGCGGTGCGCGCCTTCGGCCGCCTCGACGTGATGGTGTGCAACGCGGGCGTGGCGCAGGTCAAGCCGTTCATGGAACTGCAGGGCGCCGACTGGGACCTGCACTTCGCGGTCAACGTGAAGGGCGCGTTCCTCAGTCTGCAGGCGGCGGCGCGCCGCATGAAGGAGCAGACGCCGCTGGCCGAAGGCCGGCCGCGTGGCAAGGTCATCACCATGGCCTCCATTGCGGCGCGCTACGGCGCGGGCGTGATGGCACCCTACCAGGGGCCGTACCGCGCCAGCAAGGCGGCCGTGGTGAGCCTCACGCAGACCGCTGCGTACACACTCTCGCCGGACATCACCGTCAACGCGCTGTGCCCGGGCATCGTCGCCACCGACATGTGGACCCGCATGGACCGCGACCTGGCCCACCTGAACAACGGCCGCGAAGGCGACGTGTTCGCCAGCCGCGTGGCCAACGTGCCCATGGGTCGCGCCCAGACGCCGCAGGACGTGGCCGGCCTGGCACTGTTCCTCGCGTCGCCGGCGTCGGATTACATGACGGGCCAGTCGATCAATATCGACGGTGGCCTGGTGCTCAGCTAAGGTCGATCCCTTTTGCACATTCAGGAGCCGCGCGCATGACCCGCAAGTTCGATTTCGAGATGCCCAAATCCCTGACGGAGATCGTCGCCAGCCGCCTGCGGCAGGCGATCGTCGACGGGGAGTTCGCGCTGGGCGAGATGATCTCGGAAGACACGCTGGCCGCGCTGTTCGGCGTGAGCCGCACGCCGGTGCGCGACGCGCTCACGCTGCTGCAGAACACGGGCCTGGTCGAGATCCGGCCCAAGCGCGGCAGCTTCGTCTTCCAGCCGAGCGAGGACGACATGCGCGCCATCTGCGACTTCCGCGTGATGCTGGAGGTGCAGGCCGCGCGCTGCGCCCATCGCCACGACCGCGAAGGCGTGGTCAAGGCCCTGCAGGCCGGCCTGGACGAGATGCAGGCCGCCATCGACGCCGACGACGACGTGCGCTACGGCCACGCCGACTCGGCCTTTCACCTCACGCTGTTCCTGCACTCGGGCAACAGTTACCTGCACGACGCCTACGACCTGGTCGCCGGCAAGATCGCCGCGCTGCGCACCGCGATGTCGCGCCAGTTTGCCGACGCGCGCGAGGTGTCACTCAATGAACACCGCGCGGTGATGAACTTCGTCGACCAGGGCGATTTCGCCGGTCTTGAAGGCTTGCTGCGCGTGCACATCGACCGCACCGTGGACGCCTACCGCCTCGCGGTGGACAGTGGCCGCATCGGCACACCCGTCCGGACACCACGGTTGCAACGCATTCAACCCACACCCACCTCATGACCCAAGCCTCCCAACTGCGCCGCCTGCTTCAGGCCGGCGAGATCGTCATGGCGCCTGGCGCGCCCGACTCCATCACCGCCCGCCTGGTGCAGAAGGCCGGTTTCCCGGCTGTGTACATGACCGGCTTCGGGGCCACCGCCAGCCGCCTCGGCACGCCCGACATCGGCCTGCTGAGCCAGACCGAGATGACCGGCCATGCCCGCGACATGGTGCGCGCGGTGGACATTCCCGTGATCGCCGATGCCGACACCGGCTACGGCGGCCCCTCCAACATCCACCGCACCGTGCGTGAGTACCTGCAGGCCGGCGTGGCGGCGATTCACCTCGAAGACCAGGTCGCACCCAAGCGCTGTGGCCAGATGGCCGGCATCCGGCTGATGGAAGCCGGTGAGAATGTGCGCCGCCTGCGCTGTGCGATCGAAGCGCGCGGCGATGGCGACCTGCTGATCATCGGCCGCACCGACGCGCTGCCCGCCGCCGGCATCGACGAGGCCGTGCGCCGCGCGAAGCTGTACCAGGGGGCGGGCGTGGACCTCGTGTTCGTCGACGGCATCAAGACCGTGGCCGAGGTGGAAGCCGTGGCGCGCGCCGTGGAAGGCCCCAAGGTGGTGTCGCTGGTCGATGGCACACCGGCCGCCGCCCTCACCGCCGCGCAGCTGCAGGCCATGGGCTTCTCCGTGGTGTTCTACGCCGTCACCGCGCTGTTCACAGCGGTGCGCGCCGTCTCCGGCGCCCTGGCCGAATTGAAGCGCGCCGGCACGCCGGTGGGTGCGGCCAGCGGCATGGTGAGCTACGCCGACTTCACCGAGCTGGTCGACCTGGACTTCCACAAGAGCCTCGACGACCGCTTCGGAGCATGAAGATGCAACCCCCAGTCTGCGCGCTGCGCGCTCCGCCAACCCCCTTCTGCTTCGCGAAGAGGCGCACCCTGCGGCCGGGCAGAACCCGTTCCGCGGGAGCCCTGGTATGGCCTGCTCCACGGCCTTCTGACCGACAACTTTTCCATTTCATCGATTGCATATGACCACGCTCGCCGTCTCCCATCCCGCCCTGCAGGAACTGCTTGACCAACTCGGCCCCGTTGCCGTGCTGGCGGGCGATGCCGTGCCGGTGCGCAACCACAACGACTACAGCGGCCTGCCGCCCACCACGCCGCTGGCGGTGGTGCGCCCGGCCGACACGGCCGGCGTGGCCACGGCACTGCGCATCTGCCATGCGCACGGCATCGGCGTGGTGCCGCAGGGCGGCCTGACCGGCCTGTGCGGCGGTGCCCGTGCGGGCGAGAACGAGATCGCGCTCTCGCTGGAACGCCTGGTCGGCATCGAGGAGATCGACACCGCCGCCGCCACCATGACGGTGGCCGCCGGCACGCCGCTGGAAACCGTGCAGCAGGCCGCGCTGGCGGCCGGCTTCTTCTGCCCGCTGGACCTGGGCGCGCGCGGCTCCTGCGCCATTGGCGGCAACCTGTCGACCAACGCCGGTGGCAACCGCGTGATCCGATACGGCATGGCGCGCGAGATGGTGCTGGGCGTGGAAGCCGTGCTGGCCGATGGCACGGTGGTCAACTGCCTGAACAAGATGATCAAGAACAACGCGGGCTTCGACCTGAAGCACCTGTTCATCGGCAGCGAAGGCACGCTGGGCGTGATCACCCGCATCGTGCTGCGCATGTTCCCCAAGGCCGGCTCTTCGGTGGTGGCCATGTGCGCCTGCGAGGACTACGCCGCCGTGCTGCGACTGCTGGGCGCCGCGCGTTCGGGCCTGGGTCCGCTGCTCTCGGCCTTCGAGGTGATGTGGCCCGACTACTGGAACCGCGCCGTGGGCGAGCTGCGTGCGCGCAACCCGTTCGCTGGCGACGACACGCCGTATGGTGCCTATGTGCTGATCGAGGCGCTGGGCACCGACCCCGAGTCCGACCTGCCGCGCTTCGAGTCGTGGATGGAAAATCTGCTGGAAGAGGGCGTGGTGCCCAATGCCGTGGTGGCCCAGTCGCTCGCGGAGGAGCAGGCCCTGTGGGGCGTGCGCGATGCCTGCGGTGAACTCCACCAGACCTGGCCCGGCCACCTGGCCTTCGACATCGGCCTGCCGCAGACCGCCATGGACGACTACGCCCGCGCCTGCAAGGCCGAGCTGGCCGAGAAGGTGCCGGGGCTGGAGAGCGTGTTTTACGGCCACATCGGTGACGGCAACGTGCACATCGTGGCGTACCGCGCGGGCGACAAGGTGCAACCCAAGGACGACGTGGAAGAGGTGGTCTACGGCCTGGTGCAGAAGTTTGGCGGCACCGTGTCGGCCGAACACGGCATCGGCACCATCAAGCGCCGCTGGCTCGGTCACGCCCGCTCGCCCGAGCAGATTGCGCTGATGCGCACCCTGAAGAACGCCATGGACCCCAAGGGCATCCTGAACCCCGGGAAGGTGTTGTGAGCATGGGCACGCTGGGCGGACGCGTTGCCCTGGTCACGGGGGCGGGGCGCGGCATCGGTCGGGCCATCGCGCAGGACCTGGCGGCGCGTGGCGCCGATGTGGCCCTGTTCGACCTGCAATCGCCCGACGAGGCGGCCACTGCCCTCGCCGCCGCGTACGGCGTGCGCACGCTGGCGGTGACGGCCGATGTGAGCGACGAGGCCTCGGTGAACGAGGGCTGTGCGCAGGTGCTGCGGGAACTGGGGCCGGTCTCGGTGCTGGTCAACAACGCCGGCATCATGCAGCGCCAGTCTGCCGACCACCACACCCTGCCAGCCAGTGACATGCAGCGCATGCTGTCGGTTCACGTGGGCGGCACGGCCATCATGTGCGCGGCGGTGCTGCCCGGCATGCGGACGCAGGGTTTCGGGCGCATCGTCAACCTGTCGTCGGTCATCGGGCTGGTGGGCCTGCAGCGGCGCACCGCCTATTCGACCGCGAAGGCTGCCATTGCCGGGCTCACGCGCGGGCTGGCGCTGGAGAACGGCCGCCATGGCGTGACGGTGAATGCCGTGGCGCCCGGCTATGTGCTGACCGACGTGTTGCTGGAAAAAATGCGGCTGGGCACGCTGGACCACGACCTGTTTGCCGAGCGCTCGGCGGTGGGCCGCTGGGCCCGGCCCGAAGAAATCGCGCGCGTGGTCGGCTTCCTGGCCGAACCGGCGTCCGGTTTCATCACGGCGGCCATCTGGCCGGTGGACGGCGGTTACGCCGCCAACGGCAACCCCGGTGAAGCGCTGGGGCCTTTGCAGGCGCTGGACGCCGCCTCCCACTGAGAAGGAACTCACCATGAGCGACCTGCTGACCCTGAACGCCGGTGGACGCGAGCCCCTGCAGGCCTCGTTCAGCGACGCGCGCAACCCCATCGGCCTGGATGGCCTGGAATTCATCGAGTACGTCACGTCCAAGCCACAGGCGCTGGGGCAGGTGCTGGAGATGATGGGCTTCAGGCCCATTGCGCGCCACCGCTCGCGCGAGGTGCTGCTGTACCGCCAGGGCGCACTGAACGTCGTGGTCAATGCGCACCCGGGCGACGCACAGGCCGCCGGCCATGCGGGCGAGGCACCGGTGATCTCGGCCATGGCGCTGCGCGTGCGCGATGCGCAGGCCGCGTACCGCTACGTGCTCGAGCGCGGCGCGTGGGAGGTGCCCACGCACGCCGACGTGATGGAGCTCAACATCCCCGCCATCCACGGCGCGGGCGGCAGCCGCATCCACTTCGTGGACCGCTACCAGAACTTCAGCATCTACGACGTCGACTTCGTGCCCATCCCCACGGTCGACCAGCACCCACCGGCCACGGCCGGCATCCACTTCTTCGGCGTGGTGCAGTACATCGGCCCCGAACGCAGCCACGACTGGATCGAGTTCTATGGCGAGTTGTTCGGCACACAGCTCATTCCCGACGACCAGCGCTTCGGCATCATGCCCAAGGGCCGGTTGCTGCGCACGCCAGCGCTCAACGCCTCGCAGCGTTTCATGCTGCAGCTCATCGAACCCGAACCCAACGTGCTGGACGCCGGTGAACGGCTGCAGCGCATCGGCCTGGGCGTGCCCGACGTGATGGCCGCCGTGCAGGCGCTGCGTGCGCGCGGCGTGGAGTTCGTCGAGACCGACGCGGTGCACACCGAGCGCCGGGGCGCCATCACCAAGACCTACCTGGGATCGGTGGTGTTCGAGCTGGTGCACAGCGAACCTGCGCAGGAGTGATTCCAATGAGCCACAACGCCCTGCTGCGCCAGCGCAAGGACCTCGCCATCCGGTCCTTCGGCATGGACACCATCACGCTGGCCGGGCCGCTGGAGGCCAAGCTGGATGCCATGGCCGAGGCCGGCTTCGGGCAGGTCATGCTCAAGGCCAACGACCTCGTGGGCCATGCTCAGGGCTGGCAGGCGGCGGTGAAGGCGGTGCACGCCAGCGGGCTGCGTGGCACGGGCTTCCAGGTGCTGCGCGATTTCGAAGGCCTCTCGGGCCATCTGCACGCCTACAAGGTCGACATCGCGAAGTCGATGCTGGAGATGTGCGCGGCGCTGGGCTGCAACGTGCTGCTGGCATGTTCCTCCACCTCCAAGCATGCGAGCGACGATCTGGACCACATCGCGCGCGACCTGCGCAAGCTCGCCATGCTGGCCATTCCCTATGGCATCCGCATCGCCTACGAGGCGCTGTCCTGGGGGCGCACGGTCAACGAGTTCACCACCGCGTGGGACGTGATCCAGCGCGCCGACTGCCCGAACCTGGGCATCGGCATCGACTCGTTCCACATCCTCGCGGCGGAAACCCCGCTCGACGCCATCGACGACCTGCAGCCCGACAAGATCTTCCTGGTGCAGCTGGCCGACTTCATGTGGCAGGAGACACGCACCTTCGAGGAGCGCATGACCACGGCGCGCACCTTCCGCGTCTTCCCCGGCGAGGGCGTGCACAGCGAACAGGTGGTGCAGCTGGTGTTGAAGCTCGACGCGCTGGGCTACTCGGGCGACTACAGCTTCGAGGTGTTCAACGACGACTATCTGCAGATGCCGCTGCCCACCGTGGCGCAGCGCGCACGCCGCTCGGCGCAGTGGCTGGCCGACGACGTGCTGCGCCTCTCGGTGCCGCTGCCGAGCCAGCTGCGGCTGCGCCGCGCGGCGCCCTGAACCAGCGGCTCAGGGACGGCGCACGGCGTTCTGGTAGCCCGTGCGCATGAGCGGGGTGAGGGCGCCGAAGCGCGGCCACTCCAGCAGCACGCCCTGCGCCTGCAGCAGCCGCTGAAAGTCCTGCAGCAGTTCGGGCTTCGCACGCACCGCGCGCGGCGGCTCGGCCTTCTGCAGCGCGAACGCCGCCAGCGAACCTGCGGCCTCGCCGATGCTCCATTCCGTGGCGTGCTCTCGGTAGGCACCGTTCGTGATGCGCGTGGTGCCGATGTTCTTGCAGGCCGGCAACAGGTTTTCCACCCGCTGTGGCAGCAGGGCGCCCAGCGGGATCTGGAACGGATACGAATCGATGTCGACGGTGTTGCGCCCGCGCGTGCTGGGGTGCAGGTCGATGCGGTAGGCGCCGATGCCCACGCTGTCGAAGAAGCGCTCCGCGCCGTCCTGGCCCGGGCGCGCGGCCACGCCGATGTGCTGTTCCAGCACGGTGAATTCCGCCTGGATGCGGCGGCCCTCGCGCCAGTAGACCTGCTGGGCCATGCCGTCGTCGGTGCCGAGCACGTCGCCGCGCAGCCGCAGGCCCGGGTAGCCGGTGCCTCCGTCGTGGCGCGGCGCCTCGGTCTGCATCCAGTAGAAAAGGCCCAGGCTGAACAGTTTCGCCTGCTTCAGCGCGTGCCGTTCGGCGTCTTTTGAAACGCCGATCAGGGGTTGTTCCCAGTAGTCCATCTGCGGCCAGTTGGCCAGGGTGATGTCACTCTCGTAGGCGCCCGCATGGAAGTGACCGCGCCAGGCGATGCGGCGCGCGTGCCAGAGGTCGTACACGCCCGGGGCGTCGGTATCGCCTGCGAACAGGGGGCGGGTGCGCGGCTGGTGCGTCACGAAATCCGACAGTGTCCAGCTGTACTGGGCGTTGGGCCAGCAATCGAGCTGCAGCGTGCGGAAGCGGTCGTAGCCCTCCGGTTTGTCGATCACATGATGTTCGCCGGGACGGTGCTCCATGGCAAAGCACCAGGTCACGGCCTGCTGGTCCATGGGGTCCGCTTGCGCCAGCGCATGAGGCTCCTGCGTGGTGGACTGCGCCTCGGCGCCGATCACGTGCTCGACCTGCGCCAGTTGCAGCAGCTCGCCGGTTTCGGTGGCGTCGATGAACATCGGTGCCTGCAGAACGCTTTCATTCCCACTGGTGAGGTCGCGCAGGTGCAGCGCCGTCACGCGGTCACCCGCGCACTTTGCGCTCGACACCTGATGTTCGCGCAGCACGCGGAGCTGGCCGGCGGCTTGCCATGGGGCCAGCAGCTCGTCGATGACCCGCGCCGCGATCCAGGGTTCGTGGCAGAGGGTGCTCACGTTGCCCTGGCCCGGGTTCAGGCAGATCGTGCGCCGGGCTTCATCGGTCAGCGGCAGGTGCTGGCGGTAGTGTTCTCGGATGGCGCGGCGCAGTTGCGCGTAGCTCTGCGAAGCGTGCAGCGATTCGATCCAGGGGTACTCGTCGGGCGGCACGGCCTGTGCCGTGAGCTGCCCGCCGAGCCACTGCAGCGCCTCGACCAGCACCACGCGCCGGCCCAGGCGCAGCGCCGCCAGCGCTGCGGACACTCCGCCAAGCCCACCGCCGACGATGGCGACATCCGTTGTCCAACCGCTCACACGCGACATGCTCACTCCACCTTGATGCCCATGCGGCGGATCGCTTCACCGTAGCGCTGCGTGTCGGATTCGATGAGCTTCTGGAACTCTTCCGGTGTGCCACCCGTGGCTTCCAGGCCGAGGCCCGAAAGACGCTCGCGCACGTCGGGTTGCTGCAGGATCGCATTGATCTCGCGGTTGAGGCGGGCCACCACCGGTTGCGGCGTGCCTGCCGGCGCGAGCACGCCGAACCAGCCGATCACATCGAAATTGCGGATGCCCTGGTCGATCACCGTGGGCACGTCGGGCAGTGCGGCGCTGCGGGTGCGCGAGGTCACGGCCAGCGGGCGCAGCTTGCCCGACTGGATGTGAGGCAATGCGCTGGACGGGATCTCGAACCCGACCTGCACCTCGCCCGCGAGCAGTGCCGTGAGCGCCGGGCCGGAGCCCCGGTAGGGCACCTGCACCATGTCGACCTGCGCATCCTTCTTCAGGAATTCGGCGGCCAGCGCGGTGGTGGTCGCACCGCCACCGCCGGCGGCGTAGTTCAGCGTGCCGGGTGCCTTTCGCGCGGCGTCCAGCAGTTCGGGCAGTGTCTTCCAGGGCTGGCTGGCGGGCACCACCACGACCACGGGCGAGGCGGCCAGCTTGACGACCGGCGCAAAAGCCTTGATCGGGTCGTAGCGCAGCGTGGGGTAGAGCGCGCCACTACCGGCGTGGCCGCTGGTCACCAGCAACAGGGTGTGGCCATCGGCCTGGGCCGAAGCCACACCAGCGGTGGCGATGGTGGCGCCCGCGCCGGGCTTGTTGTCCACCACCACCGGCTGGCCGAGCGCCGTGGTGAGTTTCTGGCTCAGCGCGCGTGCGAGGATGTCGGCCGAGCCGCCCGCGGCGAAACCGACGACAAGAGTGACGGGCTTGGTCGGCCAGGCAGGCGTCTGGGCGTGAGCGAGGAGGGCGGCGGAGCCCAGGGCGGCCAGGGTGAGGGCGCGCGCGAGCGCGCGCAGGTGAAGCGTGAACATGTCTTGTCTCCTGAGGTGGTGGCTCGGCCTTCTGTTGCCGAAGAGGAATGCTAGGAGCCGCTGTCGATACGATCCAATACTTTTGCGCCAGCATTGAATAACATAAGGTTATTCATGGGCGACAATGCCGCCATGAACCTGCGCCAGATCGAGGTGTTTCGCGCCGTCATGACCACCGGCTCCACCACCGAGGCCGCGCGGTTGCTGCACGTGTCGCAACCTGGCATCAGTCGCCTCGTGCGCCATGTGGAGCTGCAGCTGGGCGTGTCGCTGTTCGAGCGACGCAGCGGCCGGCTGGTGCCCACCGCAGAAGCGCGCGAGCTGCATGAGGAGATCGAGAAGGTTTATCGGGGCGTGCAGCATGTGCGCGATGTGGCCGCCCATCTGCGCTTCGGCACCAGGACCACGCTGCGCGTGCTCTCCAGCGCGAACACCGCGTTGCAGCTGGTGCCGCGCAGCATCGCCGCGTTGGTGGATGAGCACACCACTGCCCGAGTGCTGTTCGAATCGCTGCCCACGCGGGAGATCGTCAAGCTGCTGGTGACGGAAGAGGCCGATGTGGCCATCTCCAGCGCACCGTTGGACCACCCGGCGCTGGACATCAAGGAAATCGGCCAATGGGAACTGCTTTGCGCGCTGCCAGCGGGGCATGCGCTGCTCGGAAGCCGCCGGCCTTCGCTGGCGCAGGTGCTGGCGGGCCGACTGGTGGTGTACAGCCCGGAAGCACCACAGAGTGCCGTCATTGACCACTGGATCGAGTCGCACGGTGTGGCGCGGAATGTGGCCGCCGAGGTGCGCTCGGGGCTGGCGGCCTGTTCGGTGGCCGCCACCGGTGCCGCCGTGGCTTTCGTCGATGATCTGTCGGCCCGTGCCCACCGCCCGGAGGGCCTGGTGTTCACAGCGCTACCCGGTGCGCCACGCTTTCCCATCTTCGCGGTACGCAACCGGCACCGCCCGCTTTCCCGGTTGGGCACGGCATTTCTGCAGATCGCGAGAGAACAATTGGCCGCCTTGCGCGAGACGCGCCTGCCCCTGCACAAGGCGGCGTTGGGCTGAGGGCTAGACCGCGACCGGCAGGCCCAGCAGCTTTTCCAGTTCCGCGTGTCCCAGCCCGTCGACCTTGTCGATGAGCTGGAGGCCCTGCGGCGTGCAGGCCAGCGTGGCGAGGTCGCTGTAGATGCGCTTGACGCAGCCGATGCCGGTGAGCGGGTACGTGCACTGCGGCACCACCTTGCTCTCGCCCTTCTTGGTGAGCAGGTCCATCATCACCCAGGTCTGTTTGGCGCCGATGGCGAGGTCCATCGCACCGCCCACGGCGGGGATGGAGCCCGCCTCGCCGGTGCTCCAGTTGGCGAGGTCGCCTGTGGCCGAGACCTGGAAGGCACCGAGCACGCAGATGTCCAGGTGGCCGCCGCGCATCATGGCGAAGCTGTCGGCGTGGTGGAAGTACACGCCGCCAGGCAGCAGCGTCACCGGCTGCTTGCCGGCGTTGATCAGGTCGTAGTCTTCCTCGCCCGGCGCGGGTGCCGGGCCCATGCCCAGGATGCCGTTCTCGCTGTGCAGCACCACCTCGATGCCCGGGGGCAGGTGGTTGGCCACCAGCGTGGGCTGGCCGATGCCCAGGTTCACGTAGGCACCGTCGTGGATGTCCTGCGCCACGCGGCGCGCGAGTTCGTCCTTGGTTCTTCTGGTGTAGCTCATCGTGTCTTCCTCACGCGGTGGTCTTGAAGCCGCCGGCCTGCGTGGCCACGCGGGGAATGCGCACCACGGCGCTGACGTGGATGCCGGGCGTGACGACTGCCTCGGGGTCGAAGCCGCCGAGCTCGGCGAGCTCGTACACGCTGGCGATGGTGCGCTTCGCGGCCGTGGCCATCACCGGGCCGAAGTTGCGCGCGGCCTTGCGGTAGGTGAGGTTGCCCCAGCGGTCGCCACGCTCGGCCTTGATGAGCGCCACGTCACCGAAGATCGGGTACTCCAGCACATAGGCCTTGCCGTTGATCATGCGGGTTTCCTTCGGGCTGCCGTCGGGGTTCTTCGCCAGTTCGGTGCCGAAGCCGGTGGGCGTGAAGAACGCGCCGATGCCCGCGCCGGCAGCGCGCAGCCGCTCGGCCAGGTTGCCCTGGGGCACCAGTTCGAGTTCGAGCTGGCCGCTGCGGTAGAGGGCGTCAAACACGTGGCTGTCAGCCTGGCGCGGAAAGCTGCAGATGACCTTGCGCACGCGCCCGGCCTTGAGCAGCGCGGCCAGGCCGGTGTCGCCGTTGCCGGCGTTGTTGTTGACCACGGTGAGCTCGCGCGCGCCCTGGTCGATCAGGCCGTCGATGAGTTCACCCGGAATGCCGGCCGTGCCGAAGCCACCGATGAGCACGGTGGCACCGTCCTCGATGCCGGTGAGCGCCTCGGCGATCGAGGTGGCGATCTTGTTGATCAAGGGAAGTCTCCTGCTGCGGGGATGTTCTCGCGCATTCTGTCAGCGAAAGCGCCGCGTTGGCGCGTGCACATTTCCCTGTGCGGAAAACTGATTTTCAGCAGATCCGGCAAGCGGTTGCGGCGCGCCGGTGCTGCCATCATGCGAGTCCGCACAGCAGCACGAACGGATCAGCACCATGCATTCTTTTGTCTACCAGAGCCAGCCCTCCCGCGTGATCTTCGGCGCCGGCATGCTGGCGCAGTTGCCCCGCGAAATGGACGCACTCGGCGCCTCACGCGCCCTGGTGCTGTGCACGCCCGAGCAGCGCGCCTCGGCCGAGCGCGTGGCCGAGTTGCTGGGGGCGCGCGCCGCCGGCGTGTTCGACCGCGCGGTGATGCATGTGCCCATCGAGACCGCCCGCGAGGCCCGCGAAGAGGCACGCCGCCTGGGCGCCGATTGCGCCGTGGCCATTGGTGGCGGCTCCACCACCGGCCTGGGCAAGGCCATCGCGCTCGATTCGGGCCTGCCCATCGTCGCCATTCCCACCACCTACGCCGGTTCCGAGATGACGCCCATCTACGGCATCACCGAAGCCGGGCTGAAGAAAACCGGCAAGGACCCGCGTGTGCTGCCGCGCACCGTGATCTACGACCCCGAGCTGTCGATGGGCCTGCCCGTGGGCATGAGCGTGACCAGCGGCATCAACGCCATCGCGCACGCGGCCGAAGGCCTGTACGCCACCGACGCCAACCCCATCATGGACCTCATGGCGGAAGAGGGCATCGCCGCCCTGGGCCGCGCGCTGCCGCGCATCCATGCCAACGCGGGCGATGCCGGGGCGCGGTCGGACGCGCTGTACGGCGCCTGGCTCTGCGGTTCCGTGCTCGGCGCAGTCGGCATGGCCTTGCACCACAAGCTCTGCCACACCCTGGGCGGCAGCTTCAACTTGCCGCACGCGGAAACGCACACGATCGTGCTGCCGCACGCGCTGGCCTACAACGCGTCGGCCGCGCCCCGCGCCATGGAGCGCATCGCCCGCGCGCTCGGCGGCGCGAACGCCGCACAGGCGGTGTTCGACCTGGCCCATGCCAACGGCGCACCGGTGGCGCTGAAGGACATCGGCCTGAAGGACAGCGATCTCGACAAGGCCTGCGACATCGCGATGAGCAACCAGTACCCGAACCCCAGACCGCTGGAGCGGCACGCGATCCGCCAGTTGCTGCAGGACGCGTTCGAGGGTGTGCGGCCTCAGCGCTGACCCTTGGCCTGCAGGTCCACGTACGCCCCTCCGACCAGTTGCCCCGGCGCGATGCCCAGCGCCGCCATCAGCCGGTGCGCCTCGCGCGTGCCGGCCTCGATGGGTTCGCCGTCTTCGAGCACGACTTCCAGCTCCAGGAAGTCACCGAGGCCTTCCACGCGGTCCAGGTGGATGCGGGTGCGACCCACCGTGTACAGCGTGCGCTGCTTGACCACGCGGCCGATCTCGCCGTGGGCCAGTGCCAGCGCCGCGCGCAGCGTGGCGGGGCTGCTGGTGGGCGAGCGCACGTAGAACGACTCCTTCGGGCCTTGCCGGTCGCTGCGGCGGTAGAAGATGAGCTCGCCTTCGGTGGCGGAGAACACGCGCAGCTTGAGGCGACCGTTGTCGCAGCGGAAGAAGGTGTCGTCCTGCGCGATGAGGGTGGGGCCCTGGTCGGCCAGGGCAGCGGCTTTCGCGGTGACGGCGTCGATGTGGTCCAGGCGGGCTTTGATTTCTACGTTTCTGGGCATGGCTTCAAGCGTGCGTTCAGGCGGGTAGGGAGGGGCGGATCGTCTTGCGCATCAGCGCGTTGGGAATGGTGACGCCCGCGCGAACGGGAAACCGCTGTTCCGCGATCTCGAATCCGTTGCGGGCGAAGAAGGGTTGCGCGGTCAGGCTCACGTCCGAGGTCAGTTCGTCGATGCCCTGTCGAGCGGCCTCTTCGTGAATCTGCCGCATCAGCAGGCTGCCGACGCCCTGCCGCGCGAAGTCGGGTGACACGAAGAAATGATCGATGTAGCCCGAGGGTTGCATGTCGGCGTAACCCGCGATCGCCCCATCGACTTCGGCCACGAAAGGGCGGATGTCCTGCATCCTCCGCGCCCAGGCCCGCGCGTCGTGATCGGCTGGCGACCAGGCGTTCAATTGCTCGGGCGTGTAATCGCGCGAAGCGGTGCGATGGATCGCGCCATGGTGCACCGCGTGCAGCGCCGCTTCGTCGCCGGCGCGAAAACGCCGGACCGTGGCATGGCGTTCGCGCAGATGAACCAGTGGGAAGGGCCTGCCCTCACCGTCCAGCGGAGAGCGGCCGACGATCTGAAAGCCATTGGCACGGTAGAACGCGAGCGCCTCTGGGTTCTGCTCGTTCACGTCCACCGAGAGGGCGCCGTGCAGGCCACGGGCGTGGGCCAGCAACTGGCGTCCACCACCCTGGCGGAACCAGCGCGGCGCAATGAACAGGGCTTCCACGAACGCGCCCGACATGCCCATGAAACCGGCGGGTGCACCTTGCCCGTCGCACAGCACCCAGAGCTGGAGGTGCGGCAATGCCTTGTCACGGACCACGGGCAGCAGGCTCTGGACATCGGCTTCGCTCAGGAATGTGTGGGTCGCACGCACCGCTTCCAGCCATATGGCAAGCAGGGCGGGGTGATCGGCGGCTGTGCCGGGGCGTATGTCAGCGTTCATGGGGTGGCTCAATACACCGTGAACCGACCGGTCCACTTGCGCTCGTAGTCCATCTTCTCGAAGTGCGCGGCCATGAAGTCGATGAAGGTGCGCACCTTGGCGCTGAGGTGCTTGCGGCTGGGGTAGGCGAGGTTGACGGTGAGGCGGGGCAGGTCCCAGTCGTCGAGCATGGGCACCAGGCGGCCGGCCACCACGTCGTCGTAGACGATGTAGCTGGGCTGGACGAGGATGCCCATGCCGTCGAGCGCGGCGGCGCGCAGGATCTGGCCGTCGTTGCTCTCGAGCAGGCCTTTCACCTCGATGGTCTGTTGCTCGTCGCCGCGCGTGAAGCGCAGTTCGTTGGGGTTGTTGGCGTGGGTGTAGATCAGCAGCTTGTGGCGGTGCAGGTCTTCCACGTTGCGCGGTGTGCCATGGCGCGAGAGGTAGGCCGGTGCCGCCACCAGAATGCGGCGCGTGCCCGCGAGGCGGCGGATGGTGATGTTCGAGTCGGGCTCCATCTCGCGGTTGCGGATCGCCACGTCGATGTTGTTGTCGATGATGTCCAGGTAGCGGTTGGCCGCCTCCACGTGCACCGTCACGTTGGGGTAACGCTCGGTGTACTCGCGCAGCAGCGGCGCGATGTGGTGCATGGAGAACGAGAGCGAGGCTGTGATGCGCAGCACGCCGGTGGGATTGAGCGCGGCGGCGTTCACGGTGGACTCTGCGTCGCGCAGGTCGGCCAGGATGGTGCGCGAGCGCTGGAAGAACTCCTGCCCGGTGTCCGTGAGGTAGAGGCGGCGCGTGTTGCGTTCCACCAGTCGCACACCCAGGCGCGCCTCCAGCGCGGCCAGGTGGCGGCTCGCGCTCGCATTGGACAGGTTGAGCAGCTCGGCTGCGCGGCTCAGGCTGCCGGTTTCGGCCACCTGCACGAACAGTTCGATCTCGGTCCAGCGGTCCATGGTCTCCTCTTTGTTGCGCCTGACGGAAAAGTCATTTTTGTCTCAGGCCTTTCTCCGGTCTCCCCAACGCTCTACATTGTGACGGCACTGCAAGCCGCAGGCAGGAGACACCCCAGGAGAGCGTCGTTGAGAAACCTCGACCAGTACAACATCACCCAGGCCGTGCTCGCGCGCATGGCCAACACGCCAGACCCGCGCCTCAAGCAGATCATGACCAGCCTGGTGCAGCACCTGCACGCCTTTGCGCGCGAGGTGAAGCTGACCGAAGCCGAGTGGAAGGCGGGCATCGACTTCCTCACCGCCACCGGCCACATGTGCACGGACCAGCGGCAGGAATTCATCCTGCTGTCGGACACGCTGGGCCTGTCCATGCTGACCGTCGCGCAGAACAACGACAAGCCCGCGGGCTGCACCGAGGCCACCGTGTTCGGCCCGTTCCATGTGGAAGGCGCGCCGCACTACGAGCATGGTGCGGACGTGGCCAACGGCGCTTCGGGTGTGCCCTGCCGCGTGAGCGGGAGCGTGCGCGGCATCGAAGGAGAGCCTGTGGCCGGCGCACTGATCGACGTGTGGCAGGCCGATGCCGACGGCAAGTACGACGTGCAGCGCACCGATCTGCCCGAGGCCCAGGGCCGGGGTGTGCTGCGCAGTGGTGATGACGGCCGGTTCCACTTCCAGAGCGTGGTGGCCGAGCCGTACCCCATCCCCGATGACGGCCCCGTGGGCGACATGCTGCGCGCCACCGGCCGCCACCCGTGGCGCCCCGCGCACCTGCACTTCATGATCCAGGCGCCGGGCTACGAAACCCTGGTGACCCACGTGTTCCGCGATGGCGGGCCGTACCTCGACTCCGACGCCGTGTTCGGTGTGCGCCAGTCGCTCGTGGCCGACTGGGTGCAGCACCCCGATGGCACCTACACGCTGGACTTCGACTTCGTGCTCAACCGGGCACGCCCGCCCGCCACCCATGTGGCGGCCGCATGATCAAGCACATCGTGATGTGGAACGTGCAGGGCGCCACCGCGCAGGACCGCGCGGCCAATGCGCAGCGCGTCAAGCGTGCGTTCGAAGGCCTGCGCGAACAGATCCCGGGCCTGCTGCGGCTGGAGATCGGCCTGGACGAAAGCGGGGTCGACTACGCCTGCGACGCCGTGCTCTACACCGAGTTCGATTCTCGCGAATCGCTCGCCGATTACGCCCATCACCCCGCGCACATCCGTGTGCGCCACGAACTGGAGGGCGTGCGCATCGCGCGCTACCAGGTCGATTTTGAAACCCTTTGACGCATTGCAACCACCCCGAGGAGACAACAACATGACCGATCAACAACTGAAGGACGAACTGCTGATCCGCCAGATGGTGGAGCGCTGGGCCGTCTGGCGCGACGCCGGCGACTGGGAGCGCTTCGCCACCGTGTGGCACCCCAGGGGCGTGATGATGGCCACCTGGTTCCAGGGCCCGTTCGCAGACTTCATCCGCGTCACGCAGGAAGGCTGGGCCAAGGGCGTGAGCATCCTGCACTTTCTGGGCGGCTCGGCGGTGGAAGTGGCTGGCGACCGCGCCATCGCCCAGACCAAGATGACCATCTCGCAGCGTGGCATGGTCGATGGCGCCGATGGCCCCGTGATGTGCGATGTGGTCTGCACCGGCCGCTTCTACGACTTCGTGGTGCGCGAGAACGGCGAGTGGAAGCTGCTGCACCGCCAGCCTATCTACGAGAAAGACCGCATCGACCCGATCGACTCCACCGCCGTGCTCGCACTCGACCAGAAAGCCCTGGCACAGATGCCCGAGGGCTACCGCCACCTCGCCTACATCCAGACGCGCATCGGCTACACGGTGAAGATGGACATGCCCATGCTCAAGGGCCCGGTGGTGGACGAGCTCTACCGCCGTGGCGCGCGCTGGCTCGCCGGCGGCGAGCTGGAGCGCGAAGTGAACCCGGCCTGATTTCACGCGGCGGGCGCGGGCCGCTTTCCACCGCGCCGCACAACAACTGGAGACAACGACATGAACGCACTCGATCCGACGTGCGGGGGGGCGGCTTCGCTCTCGCGCCGCCAACTGCTCGCCGCCGTGCCTGCCGCAGCCCTGGCCACCATGGCTCCCCAGGCCTGGGCGCAGGCCGCCTACCCGAGCCGCCCGCTGCGCGTGATCGTGCCGCAGCCCCCGGGTGGTGGCTTCGATTTCGTGGGCCGCGCGCTCGCCGACCGCCTGGCCCCCGCCCTGGGCCAGCCTGTGGTGGTGGAGAACCGCACCGGCTCCGGCACCCTGGTGGGCACCGACGCCGCCGCCAAGTCCACACCCGATGGCTACACGCTGCTCACCGGCTCGGTGTCGAACATGGTCCTCAACATGGGCCTGTACAAGAACCTTTCGTACGACAGCCTCAAGGACTTCGAACCCGTGGCCCTGGCCGTGAGCTACAGCTACACGCTGCTCGGCCGCAACAGCCTGCCTTTCAGCGATCTGGCCGGCCTCGTGGCCTATGCCAAGGCCAACCCCGGCAAGCTCACCTACGCCTCGGCCGGCAACGGCTCGGGCCAGCATGTGCTGGCCGCCGCGCTCTGGAGTCTGGCCGGTGTGGACATCGTGCACGTGCCCTACCGTGGCGCGCAGCCCGCCTACGCCGACCTGCTGGGCGACCGCGTGGACCTGTTCTTCGACCTCACACCCACCACGCGCGCCCATGTGGACACTGGCAAGGTCAAGGCCATCGCGGTCTCCAGCGCCGAGCGCAACCCCATGCAGCCCACGGTGCAGACCATCAACGAATCCGGCACCGTGAAGCTGGAGCTGGAATCGTGGTTCGGCTACTTCGCCCCGAGCAAGACGCCACCCGAGGCACTGGCCCGCCTGCGCACCGAACTGGCGAAAATCGTCGCCACGCCAGAGTTGCAGGAAACCTTCCGCAAGGCAGGAGGATCTCCCATGAAAATCAGCGTGGCCGACACCAAGACCATGCTGGCACGGGATGTGCAGCGCTGGACAGGCCTCATCCGGGCCGCGAACATCAGCCTGGACTGACCCCTCGCCCCGATTCGCGCACCCCCCAGGGGGCAACCACAGCGGGCCGGCAAGGCCGGTTCCGCGGTGTTTCTGGATGAGGCCGCTTCTTTTGTTTCCTTTTTTTCAATCCGCCCAACATCATGACCCTCGACGCGCAAGCCCTCGACCAGATCTTCCTCAAGGCGCGCACCGCCAACGGCTTCCTCGACAAGCCCGTGCCAGACGACCTGCTGAAACAGGTCTATGACATCGCCCGCATGGGCCCCACTTCGATGAACACCCAGCCCGCGCGCTACGTGTTCCTGAAGACGCCCGAGGCGCGCGCGCGCCTGCTGCCCGCGCTCTCGCCCGGCAACCTGGACAAGACCCGTGCGGCGCCCATCACTGTGATCGTGTGCGCGGACAACCGCTTCCACGAATTCATGCCGCAGGTGTGGCACCGCGAAGGCGCCATGGAAAACTTCGAGAGCAACCCCGCCCTGAGGGAGGCCACCGCCACCCGCAACAGCACGCTCGGTGGTGCGTACTTCATCATCGCAGCCCGTGCGCTCGGCCTGGACTGTGGCCCCATGAGCGGCGTGGACCTGGCCAAGGTGAACGCCGAGTTCTTCCCCGACGGCCGCTGGCGCGCGAACTTCCTGATCAACCTCGGCTATGGGGATGGGAAGGTGTTCGACCGGAACGCACGGCTGAGCTTCGAGCAGGCTTGTCAGGTGTTGTGATGTGAGCGCGGGGTAGGGCGGCGGCCATGGTGCCAGGGCGCGCGAGCGCTCTGCTGGATAATGGATTTGCCCTTTACCCCATGGACGCGCCGCATGCCCCGACACAACAGCAGCTCCGCTGCCCGGCAATTCAGTGTGCCCCTGCCCATCCTGGCAGGGTTTTTTGTGGCCGTGCTCGCCACGTTCATCATCACATTCGTGAACTACCGGTCCTCTCAGGCGCGCAGTGTGGCCGTGGGGGAAATGCAGGCCACGTCGCAGGCCATCCGGGCGCTCAACGATGTGGTGACGGCGGTCAAGGACGCGGAGACCGGGCAACGAGGCTTTCTGCTGACCGGTGACCCGAGCTATCTGCAGCCCTACCAGTCGGCCACCAGCGCGCTGGATCGGCGTCTCGCCGAACTCAAGGCCGTCGTCGGCGATGCGCCGCAGGACCGGGAGCTGGCGTCCCGCATGGAGCAACTCGTCCGGCAGAAACTGGAAGAGCTGGGGCAGACCATCGAGCTGTACAGGACGGGCAGCGAGGACGCCGCGTTGGCCCGGGTGCGCAACGACACGGGCAAGAACATCATGGACGAGATCCGTGAGGTCTCGGGCAATCTGATGTCGCGCAAGGATCGGCTGTTCGAAACGCGCCGCGAGGCCTGGGTCGACGCGGCCGCTGTCTCCAACTGGTACTCGGGCATCGGTTCGGCGGTGTTGTTCGTGTTGATCTGTCTCACGGGCTGGCTGGCGGTGCGCGGACTGCGGGAGCGGGCGGAACAGACATGGGTGGCCGCCGGCCTGGCCGAGCTGGGCCTCAAGCTCCAGGGTGAACACCGCATCGATGAACTGGGGCAGCGCGCGCTGGGGCAGTTGGGCGATTACATGGGGGCCACGGTGGGGGCCGGCTACGCGGTGCAGGCCGGCCAAGACTGCCTGCGCCTGTTCGGGGGTTACGCGCTGCCGCGCGAGCGCCTGCAGGAACAGTTTGCGGCCGGTGAAGGCCTGGTCGGCCAGGCCGCTGCGGCGCGCCGGTTGCTGCACGTCAAGGATGTGCCCGCCACGCACCTCCAGGTGTCGTCCGGCACCGGTTCATCGCGGCCGGCAGAGCTGCTGGTCGCGCCCGCCATCGAGAACGGCGAACTGCTGGCCGTGATCGAGTTCGGCTTTCTCCGTCCGGTCCGCGAGGCCGAGCGGAACCTGCTGGAGCGTGCGTCGGCCATGCTGGCCGTGGCGGTGCGGCTGGGCATCGACCGCCAGCGGCTCGAGGTGCTGCTGGAGGAAACCCGGCGCCAGGCGGAGGAACTGCAGACCCAGCAGGAAGAGCTGCGCGTGAACAACGAGGAGCTGGAGCAGCAGAGCCGCGTGCTGCAGGCGTCCCAGGCGCAGATGGAGGTGCAGCAGACCGAGCTGGAGCAGACCAATGTCCACCTGGAAGAGCAGACGCAACAGCTGGAGTACCAGCGGGAGCAACTGCTGAAGGCGCAGGACGCGCTGACCGGCAAGGCGCGCGAGCTGGAGCTGGCCAGTCAGTACAAGAGCGAGTTCCTGGCCAACATGAGCCATGAACTGCGCACGCCGCTCAACTCCACCCTCATCCTGGCCAAGCTGCTGTCCGACAACAAGCAGGGCAACCTGAATGCGGAACAGGTCAAGTACGCGAAAACCATCTCTGCGGCGGGCCACGATTTGCTGGCCCTGATCAACGACATCCTGGATCTTTCCAAGATCGAAGCGGGACAGACCCATGTCGAGGTGGAGACGGTCCCCATTGCCAGGACCGTGCACAACCTGGTGGAGCCCCTGCGCCCTCTGACCCGGGACAAAGGTCTGGCCCTGAGCGCCACCATCGCGCCCGACGTGCCGCCCACGCTGGAGACCGACCCGCTGCGCCTGGGCCAGGTGCTCAAGAACCTGCTGTCCAACGCGATCAAGTTCACCGAGAAGGGCGAGGTGGCCTTGCACGTGTCGCGCAACCCCGGCGACACGCTGTCCTTCGCGATCAAGGACACGGGCATCGGCATTCCGCTTCACCAGCAGGCCCTGATCTTCGAAGCGTTCCGCCAGGCCGACGGCAGCACCCACCGCAAGTACGGTGGCACCGGGCTCGGGCTGTCCATCTCCCGCGATCTGGCCCATCTGCTGGGTGGCGAGATCGCGGTGCAGAGCACGCCGGGAGAGGGCAGCGTGTTCACGCTGACACTGCCCTTGAGCATGGCGGCGGCGGAGCAGGTCGCCCGTCCCGCCGCACCCGTTTCCACCACTTTGTCGCGGCCCCTGGCATCGCCGGCCGGCACCCCCGACAGCGCGCCCGCGCCTGCCCCGGCGACGGATCAACCCCGTGCCCACGTGCGCAGCATCCTGGTGATCGAGGACGATGAACGCTTCGCGCAGATCATGTGCGATCTGGCGCGGGACATGGACTTCGAATGCCACCTGGCGCACAACGCCGCCGACGGCCTGGCCATGGCGGCCCGACTGCTGCCCAGCGCCATCGTGCTGGACGTGAACCTGCCCGACTTCTCGGGCCTGGGGGTGCTGGACCAGCTCAAGCGCAATCCCGCCACCCGCCACATTCCGGTGCACATCGTTTCGGTGGCGGATTACTCCCAGGAGGCCCTGGGGCGGGGCGCGGTCGGCTACGCACTCAAGCCGATCAAGCTCGATGCGCTGGCGCAGGCCCTCCAGACCCTCGAGGCCAAATTCACCCAGGACTTGCGGCGTGTGCTGGTGGTGGAGGACGACGAGCGCCAGCGCGAGAGCGTGCACGCCTTGCTGAGCCGGGACGATGTGGAGGTCGTCTGCGCAGGCACGGCGAACGAGGCGCTGGATCATCTGCGCCGCGCCACCTTCGACTGCATGGTGATGGACCTGAACCTGCCCGATCTCACCGGCTTCGAACTGCTGGAGAAGATGACCGCGCAGGACGATATCGCGTTTCCGCCCGTCATCGTCTACACCGGGCGCGCGCTGTCGCGCGACGAAGAGCAGCAGCTGCGCCGCTTCTCGAAGTCCATCATCGTCAAGGACGCCCGCTCGCCCGAGCGCCTGCTCGATGAAGTCACCCTGTTCCTGCACCAGGTCGAGTCCGAGCTGTCACCGGAGCATCGGAGGATGCTGGAGGCCGCGCGCAGCCGCGACAGCACGCTGGAAGGCCGCACGGTATTGATCGTGGAGGACGACGTGCGCAACGTGTTCGCCCTCACCAGCATCCTGGAATCCACCGGTATCAAGCTGCAGATTGCGCGCAACGGGCGCGAGGCGCTCGAAGCGCTCGACCGTGCCGAAGCCACCGGCGACCCGGCGATCGACCTCGTGCTGATGGACATCATGATGCCGGAGATGGACGGTTACACCGCGATGCGGGAGATCCGCGTCCGCCCGGCGTGGCGCCGCCTGCCCATCATCGCCCTGACGGCCAAGGCCATGAAGGACGACCAGGAGAAGTGCCTCGCGGCGGGCGCCAATGACTACATCGCCAAGCCGCTGGATGTGGAGAAGCTGCTGTCCCTGGTTCGTGTCTGGATGCCGAAGTAACGCCCGAGGCGCGCCATGCCCCATCGCAAAGCCCGCACCGCCGACATCGAGCAGCGCCTGCTGATCGATGCCATCTACCACCGGTATCACTACGACTTCCGCGGCTACGCCCAGGCCTCCCTGAAGCGCCGCCTGGGCACGGCGCTGGGCCATTTCGGTTGCGAGACCCTGTCACAGCTGCAGGACCGCGTGCTGCACGATGCCAGTGTGTTCCCCGCCTTGCTGGAGTACCTCACCGTCCAGGTGAGCGACATGTTCCGCGACCCCAGCTACTTCCGCTCGCTGCGCGAGGAGGTGGTGCCGCTGCTGCGCACCTACCCCTCCCTCAAGATCTGGGTGGCGGGATGCAGTGCGGGGGAGGAGGTCTATTCGCTGGCCATCCTGCTCCAGGAGGAGGGCCTGCTCGATCGCACGCTGATCTATGCGACGGACATCAACCCGCAGGCCTTGCGGGCGGCAGAATCCGGGGTGTTCGACATGACGCGCGTGGCCGCGTTCACCGAGAACCACGCGCGTTCCGGCGCGAAAGGCTCGCTGTCCGACTACTACACGGCGCGCTACGGGCGCGTGGTGCTGGACAAGACGCTGCGCGAACACATCGTGTTTTCGGACCACAGCCTGGCCACTGACAACGTGTTCGCCGAGGTGCACTTCGTGTCGTGCCGCAACGTGCTGATCTACTTCGAGCGCGACCTGCAGAACCGCGCGCTGGGCCTGTTTCGCGACGCTCTGTGCCACCGGGGCTTCCTGGGCCTGGGCGCCAAGGAGTCGCTGCGTTTCTCCGACCAGTCAGATGCTTTCGATGACTTTGTCCTCGAGGACCGCATCTATCGCAAGAAGGCAGGCCTGTGACCCAGGACCGCTACGCAGCCATCGTGGTCGGCGGGTCGTCGGGCGGCATTGAGGCCCTGATGGCGTTGCTGCCGGAGCTGCCTCCCACCCTGCGCGCGGCCGTGCTGATCGTGATGCACATGCCTCGCGATCCGCGCAGCCGCCTGCTGGAAATCTTCAGGCCCACCTGTGCGTTGCCGCTGCGGGAGGCGCAGGACAAGGACCCGATATCGCCCGGTACCGTTTACTTCGCACCGCCCGACTACCACTTGTTGCTGGATCAGGGGCCGCGTGTCGCGCTGTCGGTGGACGCGCCGGTCCATTACTCCAGGCCTTCCATCGACGTCCTGTTCGAGTCCGCCGCCGATCTCTACGGTGATGAGCTCGTGGCCGTCCTGCTGTCAGGCGGCAATGAGGACGGTGCGCGCGGCCTTCAGGCCGTCCGTGCGGCCAACGGGCTGGTCATCGTGCAGGAACCTTCCAGTGCCCCGGTGTCCACCATGCCGCTGGCCGGGATGGCGCGCGTCGATGCAGACCATGTGCTGCCCCCGAAGGGCATCGCCGCGCTGATAGCCGGGCTGCACCGGCAGGGCCGCCTGTGACCCGACCCTCGTTCCCATGAAAAGCAAAGAAATCCGCGCCAGAAATGCCAGAAACCAGCCGAATCAAATGCCTTCTTGTCGATGACATCCCGCAGAACCTGACGGCCCTGGAAGCGCTGCTCCAGCGTGACGATGTCGAACTCCTCATGGCGCACTCGGGCCGGGAAGCGCTCGAGCTGCTGCTGATTCACAGTGACATCGCGCTTGCGCTGCTGGACGTCCAGATGCCCGAGATGAACGGCTTCGAACTCGCCGAACTCATGCGCGGGAGCGAACGCACACAGCACATTCCCCTGATTTTCCTGACGGCGGGGTCCGGTGAAAGAGACTGGCAATTCCGTGGCTACGAAAGCGGTGCGGTGGATTTTCTGTACAAGCCCATCGATCCCCACGTGCTGCAGAGCAAGACGAATGTCTTCTTCGAGTTGCATCGCCGCAAGCAGCGGCTCGCGCAGGAGCTGGAGGAGCGTTCGGAAGCGCTCAGGGTCAACGAGATGTTCATGGGCGTGCTGAGTCACGACCTGCGCACGCCACTGATGTCCATCATGGCGGCCATCGAGGTCATCAAGCGTCACCCGGATCCCGACAAGGTTGCCCTGGTCGCCGATCGGCTGATGCGCAGCACCCGGCGCATGGCAGGCATGGTGGAGGACCTGCTCGACGTCACCCGCATCCGCCAGGCCGGCGGCATGGTGCTGCACCCGGCTTCCGCGCGCATGGACGGGCTGGTGCACCGCACGCTGGACGAAGTGCAACTGGGCTTTCCAGGGCGCGTGCTGGAGCCTGGCTTCACCGGCGATCTTGCGGGCGTCTGGGACGGCGAGCGCATCTGCCAGGTGCTGTCCAACCTGGTGGGTAACGCCGTTCTCCATGGCGACCCGGCGCAGCCGGTGCGGGTGACGGCCGACGGCACCGCATCTTGCTCCCTGGTGCTGACGGTCACCAACGGCGGCACCATTCCCGCGGATCTGCTGCCGCATCTGTTCACGCCGTTTCGGGGCAGGGAGCGGCCGCCGGGCCGTCATCAGGGCCTGGGACTGGGTCTGTATATCGCGCACAAGATCGTCGACCTGCACGGTGGCCGCATCGAGGTGAGCTCCCTGGGGGGGTCGACCTGCTTTCGCGTGCACCTGCCGCGCGTGGCCCAGGCGAAAGAGGTCAGGGCCCTGTAGGGCGCGCTGACCCGCCAGAGGCACGCATCTCGGTGTCGATGCTGTCCAGCAGCCGCTCCAGGTCCTCGGGCTCGAAAGGCTTGAGGAGGGTGCGCACGTGCGGTCCCCAGTCCAGCGGGTAGCGACCCAGTTCGTAACCCGAGCACAGCACGATCCAGCGTCGTGGGTTGGCGGCCAGCAGCGTGCGGGCGAGCTCCGTGCCCGAAATGCCAGGCAGGCCCGCATCGGACATGACGAGGTCGAACGGCTCCTGGGCGTCATGGGCCAGGGCGTCTTCCGCGGTGGCGCAGGCGGTGACCGTACGACCGTCCCCTTCCAACAACATGCTGACGATTTCACGCAACTCCGGGTTGTCTTCAACGTACAGGATTCGCATGCATCTTGGGCGTGGGAGCGGGGGAATGTGGAAAGCCCTCGATTCTAGGGCCGACCGGTGGCGAGAAAGGCGCGCGATCCCGGCGATACCCGTGGCCGCGTCGATTTCAGCCGAAAGTCGTATCGCTCAGCGCCTGCGCGTCCCCCACGTACAGCTTCAGCACAGGGCCCTGTCCATCGTGCTCCCACACCCGACCGCGAATGAGGAACTGGCGGCCACCCAGGCGAACGAGGTCGCCCTTGGCGGGCGGCGTGGCGTGGCCTTCCCAGAAGGCAGGCACGGTGACGGGGGTGCGGCGGATCCAGGCCTGGTCTTCGGTGCTGAACACCATGACGGTGCGCAAGGGGGTCGAGCTCATGGGGTCTCCTGCGGCGGGGATGAGGGTGGGGCGCGATGGCCGATGAATGGGAGCTTATCGCATGCGACTGGTCGCGAGACGTGTGATTTCGCAAGGTTTCCCGGCACAAGCCATGCGGGGGAGGGTCGATACAAGGGACAACGTTCCAACGTCCATCTCCCACAAGGATTGCCATGCGCGTCAACCAGCCTGTCACCCAGCGTGAGTACGAGTTTCCGGACAACGCCACGCTGATGTCGACCACCGACACCCGGAGCCACATCACGTACGCGAACGCAGCCTTCGTGGATGTCAGCGGGTTCACGCTGGACGAGATCCAGCAGCAGCCGCACAACCTGGTGCGCCACCCTGATATGCCGAAGGAAGCGTTTGCCGACATGTGGGCCACGCTGAAGGGCGGCGAGCCCTGGACGGCGCTGGTGAAGAACCGCCGCAAGAACGGCGACCACTACTGGGTGCGCGCCAACGCCACACCGGTGATCCGCAATGGCCAGACGGTGGGCTACATGTCGGTGCGCACCAAGGCCTCGCGCGAGGAAATCGCGGGTGCCGAGCGCCTGTATGCCGACATGCGCGAGGGCCGCGCCAAGGGGCTGAAGTTGCACAAAGGCCTGCTGCTGCGCACGGGCCTGATGGGGTTGACGACGGTGTTCAAGACGATGCGCGTGCGCAGCCGCATCCGCCTGCCGCTGGCGGTGCTGCTGGCCGGCCTGTTGGGTGGTGCGTGGGCGCTGGGCCTGCGAGGTCTGGAATGGGCACAGTTCGCCGGCCTCAGCGCGGTCGGTGTATGCCTGGTGAGCTGGTTCCTGGAATCGCAGCTGGCTGGCCCGCTGGAGTACCTGCGCCTACAGGCGCTGCGCGTGGCCACGGGCGACACGCAGAAGGTGGCGCACATGGATCGCGTGGACGAGATCGGCATGACGATGCGCACCATCAGCCAGCTCGGCCTGATGTTCCGCTGGCTCATCGATGACGTGAGCCAGCAGGTGATGACGGTGCAGACGGCGGTGACCGAGATCGCCCAGGGCAACAACGACCTGAGCCACCGCACCGAGCAAGCGGCTTCGAGCCTGCAGCAGACGGCGGCCTCGATGGAACAGATGACGCAGACGGTGCGCCAGAACGCCGAGACTTCGAGTCAGGCGAACCAGCTCTCGGGGACGGCGAGCGACGCGGCTTCGCGCGGCGGCCATGCCGTGTCGCAAGTGGTGCACACCATGGGCGAGATCACGGAGAGCTCGCGCCGCATCAGCGACATCATCGGCGTGATCGACGGGATTGCCTTCCAGACCAACATCCTCGCGCTGAACGCGGCGGTGGAAGCTGCCCGGGCCGGGGAGCAGGGCCGGGGTTTCGCGGTGGTGGCGGGCGAGGTGCGCAACCTCGCGCAGCGCAGCGCCGAAGCGGCCAAGGAGATCAAGCAGCTCATCGGCGCCAGCGTGGACAAGGTGGAAGCCGGCACCCGCCTGGTGGACGACGCGGGCAAGACCATGGACGAGATCGTGCACCAGGTCAAACAGGTGTCCGACCTCATCAGCGAGATCAGCGCAGCCACCCGCGAGCAGAGCGGTGGCATCCAGCAGGTGAGCCAGGCCGTGGGCCACCTGGATCAGGTGACGCAGCAGAATTCGGCGCTGGTGGAGCAGGGCGCTGCGGCGTCGCAGAGCCTGCAGCAGCAGACCCAGCGGCTGGTGGAGGCGGTCGGCGTGTTCCGCTGAGCGCTTCCGGTCAAAGGGGCCCCGGTACGGCGGCCTGTGTTCACTGGTAGCGGATCGGGGTCGCTGCCTGCATGTGGCGCTGCATCCACCAGCTGATGGCACGCGGCAGTTCAGACCAGTGCCAGGTGCTGTGCCGGCTGCGCACGCTGGACACCCCCCGATCGTCGAAGCTCATCACGTCCAGGTCGGCACGGGCCAGTGTCAGCTCGCGGCTGAGTGCACGACCACAGGCGCGGTCGATGCGGGCGTCCAGGATGGCCAGGGCAGGAGCCGCCTGATGGGCGCGCTGCAGGGCCACTGCGGGGTCGGCCGTCCAGTGCAGTTCGGCGCCCGAAAGCCAGTGGCGGGTGAGTCCACGAACCGTGTCCAGGTACTCGCCACGGGGACACACCACCAGCACCTGGAGAGGCGTCGTGCCCTTCGGGGCGGGGTGGGAAACGCTCATCGAAATCTCCAGTCTGCCTGGCGCGAGACGTCGCGCTGTTGTGCTGGAGGTGACTGTGCCGCGCACGCGTGGCCATGCATGCGGGGAAAACTGGACAGGGTGACACCGGGATCGCCTGCAACCCCATGGTGTGTGTGACGGAGTTCTCAGTCGTCGGCGCTGATCAGGCCTTCGCGAATGGCCAGGCGCACAAGGGCTGGCAGATCGCTCACGCCGAGCTTGGCCATGAGGCGGCTGCGGTAGGACTCCACCGTCTTGGGTGAGAGGTGCAACTGCTCGCCGATGGCCGCACTGGTGAGACCACGCACCACCAGCAGGATGACCTGCTGTTCGCGCGCGGAGAGCGATTCGATGGTGCCGGGCGCGTGGTCACCCATGAGGCCTTCCACCGCCAGTTCGGCCACGCCGACGCCGAGATGCTTGCGGCCGCTGGCGACCGCATCCACCGCTTCCAGCACGTCGCGCGACGGCGACCCTTTGAGCACGTAGCCGGCCGCGCCCAGGCGCATCGCCTCGGCCACATGGCGTGGCTGGGCCGACATGGTGAGCATGATGGTGCGGGTGCTGAGCTTGCGGCGTTGCAGCTGTTCGAGCAGTTCAAAACCCGAGCGGTGGTGCAGATGCAGGTCCAGCAGCAGGACCGTGGGCACGAGCCGGATGATGTCGGCGAGCGCGGGTGTGGGGTGGTCCGATTCGCCGACCACGTTGTGACCCGCTCCTTCGAGCACTGCCCTCAATCCGTCCCTCATCATGGCGTGGTCGTCGACCAGGTAGATGTCACTCATGGCAAAAATCAGGATTGCGCAATCATGGTCTTGCGTGTGACGTGGCGGTGCCGGGAGCGTCCGGTTTCGCTTGCCATGTGAGAGAGATCACGGTTCCGCCGTTCGGTGACCCCTTCGCCTCCATGCGGGCGCCGATCGCCAGCGCCCGTTCCCGCATGCCCACGATGCCCAGATGGCCGGGTCGGCCGGCCGCCAGATCGGGTGACAAACCCTTGCCGTCATCGGTCACGCACAGGCGCAGCCTGCCAGGTGTGCCGTCGACATCGATGATCACCTTGCTGGCCTGCGCATGCAGCACGGCGTTGGCCAGGGCCTCCCTGGCGACCATGAAGGCGGCGTACTCGACGTCGGCCGGCCAGCGCACGCCAGCGGCGGACGAACTCACCCTGGCGCACAGTGCCACGGTTTCGGCGTCCCGCGCTCGCACCTGAACCTCGTTTTCCAGTGCCACCTGCAGGCCCGATTCGTCCAGCAGGGGCGGGCGCAGCTCCACCAGAGCCTGCCGCACTTCCGCATTGGCGGTCTCGATCATCTCGCCCAGCTTCACCGCACGCTCCTGCACCTTGTGGGGTAGGGATGGCAGCAGTTGGCCCTGCAGCGAGTCGAAGGTCAGGCGGATGGCGCCCAGCGTCTGTCCGAGCTGATCGTGCAGGGTCTGGGCAAGCTTGCGCGTGGTCTGCTTCTCCTGCTGCAGAAGCCGGTGTGTGAGCTCGGAGAGTTCGAGACGGGATTGCGCCAGCGCACGTTCGCCTCGCACGCGTTCGGTCACGTCGCGTAGGATGGCCGTGAGCACCTTGTTCCCCCGCACGGTGATCTGGGAAATGGACGCTTCGAGTTCCAGCATGTGGCCGCTGGCGTGCAGCCCCGTGACACGGCCCACGCCCATGGGCCGCGTGGTGGCCTGCGACTCGGCGAAACGCTGCAGGTAGCCCATGTGCTGAGAACGGTGCACGGGCGGCAGCAGCACGTCCAGCGGCTGGCCCATCATGCTGCCGGCCGGATGGCCGAAGATGCGCGCTGCGGCTGGGTTGAACAGCGTGATGCGCCCGTCCAGGCCCACGCTGATCACCGCGTCGCTGGCCGAGTTGATCACGGCGGAGAGCACCTCGCCCTGCTCGCGCAGGCTCTGCTCGGACTCGCTGTACGGGCGGGAGAGGTGCCGCGACGCCGCGAAGCCGGCGAAGCCCAGCAGCAGGGTGGTCAAGCCGCCCCAGACCAGCAGGCCTCGCTCGAACTGGCGCACCGGCGCCAGGGCTGCGCTCAGTGGCTGCGATCCCACTACTTGCCAGTCCGTGCGCAGGGCCGAGTCAGTGGGCTGAATCGGCGAACGCGACAGCAGATAGGTCTCGTTGTTGGCGTCCTGCAGGGCGCGCGACGATCCGCCCGGTTCGGCGAAGAGCGCACGCCATTCGCTCTCGCTCACATTCGGGCGTTCGCCGAGCAGTACGCGCCCCTCGCGATCGACCAGTGCCAGCGTGAGAAGGCGGCGTGCGTCCAGGGGACCCAGCACGTTCTGACGCAGGGTTTCGAAGTAGCCGGCGTCCAGGTGTGACGCGAGCACACCACGTTGATCGCCGTTGGCATCCAGCACCGGCATGGCAATGTCGGCCAGTGCGGCGGGGACCGACCGGCCAGTATTGCGCAAGGGTTCGACCAGCGCCACCGGAGGATGCAGGCTGCCGAACCACAGCCCTTCCTTGCCGTTCACGTACACGCCGCGCGTGGCGATGGAGACGCCTTCCAGCAGCCCGTCGGTGGCGGCTTCGACCTGGCCGTAGGCATTGGTTACCCCGATCCACACATACGAGCCCGAGGAAGCCTTGAGCCGCTGCATCTGATCGCGCCAATGCTCCACACGGATTTCGGCGCGAGCCATCTCGCCCAGCAACTGCAGTTCCGCCGTGCGACGTGCGAGCACACGCGAGAGCTGGTCGGCGTACAACTGCGTGGCCTGCTCCACGCGAAAGCTCGCGCGCCGCTCAAGCTCATTGGCCAGGATGCGTTCAGTAGAAACCACGGCTAGCACCAGCAACACAAGGGCCACTACCGCCGGCAGGAGGGGGAGCACCCAGGTGAGAACACGGTCTCGGGGTGCGGCGGATGGCGTTGTTAGGTGGTGCGTCATCAATCGTTTGTGTCGCAGGGCGGTCGGAGGGTATCAGAGCCACACGGTGATGGACAGCATCTCGCGGCGCGATATGGCGAGGGCGCGCCACGCATCACTACAGTGTGCGTCACACTTGCCGGCTGCATCCCCATGTTGAAGTGGATGCGGCATCTGCAATGCAAATATTTGCAGTGGGCGTCCAGGGAGCTGGCACGAAGCTGAAAGTCTCATGGACTACATTCCGGAGACCGGCGTCGTCCACTCCGTACGTTTCTATTCATGTCAGAACCTGCGCCTGCACCACCGCCAGCCCGTCTGAGCCTGGCAGAGGCCCTGCGCTTCTGGCTGTGGCTGGGGTTTGTCAGCTTCGGCGGGCCGGCGGGGCAGATCGCGATCATGCACACCGAGCTGGTCGAACGCCGACGCTGGATCAGTGAGACGCGTTTCCTGCATGCCTTGAACTACTGCATGCTGCTGCCCGGCCCCGAGGCGCAGCAACTTGCGACCTACATTGGCTGGCTGCTGCACCGCGCCTGGGGTGGCATTCTGGCGGGCTTGCTGTTCGTGCTGCCATCGCTTCTCATCCTGATCGGCCTTTCCTGGGTGTACCTGCGGTTTGGCGACGTGCCCGTGGTGGCCGGCATCTTCTACGGCATCAAGCCGGCGGTGACCGCCATCGTGCTGCACGCGGCGCACCGCATTGGCTCGCGCGTGCTGCGCAACCCCTGGATGTGGGGGATCGCGGCGGCGGCTTTCATCGCCATCTTCGGTTTCGGAACGCCGTTCCCGGCCATCGTCCTGGCGGCCGCGTTGATCGGCCATTTCGCCGCACGGCGCTGGCCGCAGGTGTTCACGCCCGGTGGCGGGACACACGCGAACAAGGTCGGTGCGGGCCCGGGCCGGGCGCTCATCGACGACGACACCCCCACACCCGCGCATGCGCGCTTCTCGAAGCTGCAATTCGTGAAGGTGATCGCCCTGGGGCTTGGCCTGTGGGCGGGTGTGATGGCGGTGCTTGTCGTGGCGCACGGCTGGCAGGGTACCCTGGCGCAGATGGCCTGGTTCTTCAGCAAGGCGGCCCTGCTCACGTTCGGCGGTGCGTATGCCGTGCTGCCTTATGTGTACCAGGGTGCGGTCGATCATTACCAGTGGCTCACTGGCGCGCAGATGATCGACGGCCTCGCGCTCGGGGAGACCACGCCCGGCCCGCTCATCATGGTGGTGGCTTTCGTCGGCTTCATCGGCGGCTGGACCCAGGCCGTGCTCGGGCCGGACGCGCTGTTCCTCGGCGCCGCACTGGCCGCGTGCGTGGTCACCTTCTTCACCTTCCTGCCGTCCTTCGTGTTCATCCTCGCGGGCGGTCCCCTGGTGGAGGCCACGCACGGCAGGCTCGGCTTCACCGCACCGCTGTCGGCCATCACCGCCGCGGTGGTGGGCGTCATTCTCAACCTGGCACTCTTCTTCGCGTACCACGTGTGGTGGCCTCAAGGTTTCGGAGGAGCCTTCGATGCCGCTTCGGCGGTCATCACGGTGCTGGCGCTGGTGGCGCTGTTCCGTCTCAAGTGGGGCGTGATGCCGTTGCTCGGCGTCAGCGCGCTTGCGGGTCTTGGGCTGACCTTGTTGCGCCAGGTCAGCTGAACCTTGCGACAGCGCCAGCGCGTCAGGCCGTGGCCACGGCTTTCAGGCCGAGTTTCTTTTCCATCGCCTCGCGCAGCACGAATTTCTGGATCTTGCCGGTGATGGTCATCGGGAAGGTTTCGACGAACTCGATGTACGCCGGCACCTTGTAGTGCGCGATCTGGCCGCGCGCGAAATCCTGCAGTTCCTGCACGGTGGCCTTCTCGCCGGGCTTGAGTACCACGCAGGCGCAGAGCACCTCGCCAAAACGCGGGTCGGGCACGCCGACCACCTGCACATCCTGGATCTTGGGGTGACGGTAGTAGAACTCCTCGATCTCGCGCGGGTAGACGTTCTCGCCGCCCCGGATCACCATGTCCTTGAGCCGCCCGACGATATTCACGTAGCCTTCGGCGTCCATGGTGGCGAGGTCGCCGGTGTGCATCCAGCCCTCGGGGTCGATCGCCTCCCGGGTCTTTTCGGCGTCGTCCCAGTAGCCCTGCATCACCGAGTAACCGCGCGTGCACAGCTCGCCCACGACGCCACGCGGTACCGGGCGGTTGTCCCCGTCCACGATGCGCACCTCGAGGTGTGGCTGCACACGGCCGACGGTGGAGACGCGGCGGTCCACGGGATCGTCCACCGCGCTCTGCGTGGACACGGGTGAGGTCTCCGTCATGCCATAGGCGATGGTGACCTCGCGCATGTTCATCTGGGTCTGCACGCGCTTCATCACCTCGATCGGGCAGGGCGAGCCGGCCATGATGCCGGTGCGTAGGCTCGAGAGGTCGGTCGCGGCGAACTGCGGGTGGTCGAGCGCAGCGATGAACATGGTGGGCACGCCATAGAGTGCGGTGCAGCGCTCGGCCTGCACGACCTGCAGCACGGCGGCCGGGTCAAACGCTTCCGACGGATACACCATCGCGCAGCCGTGCGTGACGCAGGCCAGATTGCCCATCACCATGCCGAAGCAGTGGTACAGCGGCACGGGAATGCAGATGCGGTCTTCGGGCGTGAGGCGGATCGCCTCGCCGACGAAAAAGCCGTTGTTCAGGATGTTGCGGTGCGTCAGCGTGGCCCCTTTGGGAAAGCCGGTGGTGCCCGAGGTGAACTGGATGTTGATCGGGTCTGTGGGGGCGAGGCGCGGGCCGATCGAGGCCAGTTGCTCCCGGTGTCCGGGCCCGGCGCGGGTGGGCAGCTCGTCGAATTTCAGCATGCCGGCGGTCTTTGCCTCGCCCAGCCGGACGGCCCAGCGCAGATGGGGCAACGCCTGCGCCTGCAGTTCGCCGGGCTGGCAGGTACCGAGCTCGGGCGCCAGGCTTTGCAGGATCTCGATGTAGTTGCTGGTCTTGAGTGCGGGCGCGAGCACGAGCGCCTTGCACGACACCTTGTTCAGCGCGTACGCCAGCTCGCTGCTCCGGTAGGCCGGGTTGATGTTGACCAGGATCAGTCCGGCGCGTGCCGTGGCGAACTGCATCAGCGTCCATTCCGCGCAGTTGGGCGCCCAGATGCCGACGCGGTCGCCCGGTTCCAGTCCCAGAGACAGCAGGCCGGCGGCGAGCGCATCGCTGCGTTGCAGCAGGTCGCCCCAGGTCCAGCGCACGTTCTGGTGCGCGATCACCAGGGCTTCGCGGTCGCCCCACTGGTGGGCCGCGCGGGCCAGTGCCTCCCCGATCGTGATGTCGTGTAGAGCAGGGCTTTGCGGGCCCTGGGCATACGAAGGGGCTGGGGCGGCTTTCGGGTTCATGTCTCTCCTTGCTGGTCGTCTGCCAACCATCATGAACGCCATGGGATGAGCGCACAGGCCCGGGATTTCCCTGAGAGAAAGGTGTTCCATTCCAGTACGATGCGCGCTGCCCGACCCACCCGCCAACGGAAGCCCTCGCGCATGAACAACGCCCTGCAGATCGAAGACGTGGATGTGCTCGTGGAAGGCGAGGGGCCTCACACCGTGGTGATGCTGCACGGTTGGCCCGATACCCTGGCCCTGTGGGACGGCACCGTGGGTGCCCTGCGCAACGGCTACCGTTGCGTGCGCTTCAACCTGCCCGGCTACGACCTGCGCAAGCCGCCTCGCCCCATGTCGGTGGCGGCGGTGAACGGCCTGATCCGCAAGATCGTCGACGCCGTCAGCCCGCAGCAGTCGGTCACGCTGCTGGTGCACGACTGGGGTTGCGTCTTCGGCTACGAGTTCGCCGCTCGCCATCCCGACCGCGTGGCACGCGTGGTGGGCGTGGATATCGGCGACACCAGCTCGGGGGCCTACCTGAAAAGCCTGGGCGGCAAGCAGAAGCTGATGATCGCGGGCTACCAGCTCTGGCTGGCTGTGGCCTGGAAGATCGGGCGCTGGTGGCCGGCGCTGGCCAACCGCATGACGCGCTACATGGCGCGCGCCATTGGCTGCCGCAACGACCCGGCGCACATTGGCTGGCAGATGAATTACCCCTATGCCATGGGCTGGTTCGGCGAGCACGGCGGCCTGCGCGGCGTGGCCCGAGTGGACAAGCTGCTCGGGGTGGACATACCTGCGCTGTATATCTACGGGCGGCGCAAGCCCTTCATGTTCCATTCCGAACGCTGGGTGGAGCGACTGACCCATGCGCCGGGCTGCGAAGTGCTGGCGCTGGACACCGGCCACTGGGTGATGCGCCAGAAACCCGCCGAGTTCAACGCGTGCGTACGCGCCTGGCTGGACCGCTCCACCTCTCTCATATGAAGCCAGAAGATCTGGAGCGCCTGCTCACGGTGGAAATGCCCTATGGCAAATACAAGGGACGCCTCATCGCCGACCTGCCGGGCAACTACCTGAACTGGTTCGCGCGCGAAGGCTTTCCGCCCGGCGAGATCGGCCGCCTGCTGGCGTTGATGCACGAGATCGACCACAACGGCCTGAGCGAGCTGCTCATGCCGCTGCGGCGGCGCTGAGCATCAGGGCCGGTCGAGCGCTTCGTAGACCCGGGCCGCCCCCCAGGCGTCGTTGGCGGCATAGATCAGCTGGGCTTCCGTCAGGCGCGGGTTGGCCCAGTTCGAAGTGGCGGCCTTCTTGGATTTGAGAAAGCGTCGGTTGAACAGCACCGCCACGGCGGCCTTGATCCCCATGTCCTTGCGGTAGCCTCGTTCACGGAACACCGCATTGAGTTCCAGCACACCGGCTGGCTCCACCGCCAGTTTGGACACGATGCGCTTCGTGTCATCCCCCAGTCCGAAACCGGCCTTGACGTGGCCACCATCGGCCAGCAGCGCGGCCACCTGGGCGCGGCAGTCGGGCTCGTGCAGCTGGAACACCCAGGCGTGCTGCAGGGTGGCCAGTTGCACGATGTGAGGTCCGTCGGACACCTGGTCCTTGAAGAAGGTGGGTTTGGACTCCGTGTCGAAGCCCCAGCTGGCGTGGTCGCGCAGGGCCGAGCAGGCCTCCCGCGCCTGTGCGGCGGTGTGCACCAGGGTGATGCGATCCAGCCCGAGTTGCTCGAACGGCTCCAGCAGGGCGATCTGGTCCTTGTCGGGCGTCGGGCGGTGTTCTCGGGGTGTGGTCATGGCGGCGCAGGATACCCCGGCGCGCATAATCGCGCCCTTCATGAGAAAAATCTTCCCCCTGACCCAAGAAGGCCGCCACCCGGATCGGGTGCTGGATGCCGTCAAGCACGACATCCGCAAGTACATCAAGCGCGAGCGCCGGCGCGCATTGCCCGAGGGCGTTGATTTCCTCGATTTCGATTGCCGCATCGGGGCCAGCAAGGAGGCCGCCGAGGTGGTGCACCTGGCCGCCCTGATCGGCCAGCTGGACGTGCTGGCGTGCGATGGCGCAGCGCAGGCCTATGTGGAAGTTCTGGCCAAACCCGGGGTACGGCGCCCGCGCCCGGCCGGCGCCAGCGCCGCCGACGACCATCCGGCACAATCGTCCGATGCCCCAGACGACCCTGCCTCCGACGCCCCAACATCCACGGATTGAAGGGGCCGGCGAAACGCCGCCCGAGGGCGAATTCGTCACGTTCCCCGGCTCGCCCTTCGAGCTGTTCCTGCCGTACCCGCCCGCAGGCGACCAGCCCGAGGCGATCCGCCAGCTGACGGAAGGCATCAACGACGGTGAAGTGTTCCAGACCCTGCTGGGCGTGACCGGCTCGGGCAAGACCTTCACCATGGCGAACGTGATCGCCCGGCTCGGCCGCCCGGCGATCGTGTTCGCTCCCAACAAGACGCTGGCCGCGCAGCTCTACAGCGAGTTCCGCGAGTTCTTTCCTAAGAACGCCGTCGAGTACTTCGTCAGCTACTACGACTACTACCAGCCCGAGGCCTATGTGCCACAGCGCGACCTGTTCATCGAGAAGGACAGCGCAATCAACGAGCACATCGAGCAGATGCGGCTCTCCTGCACCAAGAGCATCCTGGAGCGGCGAGACGTGGTGATCGTGGCCACGGTCTCGGCCATCTATGGCATTGGCAAGCCCGAGAGCTACCACCAGATGGTGATGACGCTGCGCACCGGCGACAAGATCGGCCAGCGCGACCTGATCGCCCAGCTGGTGCGCATGCAGTACGCGCGCAACGAGCAGGATTTCTCGCGTGGCAAGTTCCGGGTGCGCGGCGACACCATCGACGTGTTTCCGGCTGAACACTCCGAAATGGCGATCCGCATCGAACTGTTCGACGACGAGGTCGAAACCTTGCAGCTCTTCGATCCGCTCACCGGCAAGGTGCGCCAGAAGATCCCGCGCTTCACCGTCTACCCCAGCAGCCACTACGTGACGCCGCGCGAGCAGGTGCTGCACGCGGTGGAGGCGATCAAGCTGGAACTGGCCGACCGCCTGAAACAGCTGGTGGACGAGGGCAAGCTGGTGGAGGCCCAGCGGCTGGAACAGCGCACCCGCTTCGACCTGGAAATGCTCAGCGAAGTGGGCCACTGCAAGGGCATCGAGAACTATTCGCGCCACCTCGCCGGGTCCGCCCCCGGGGAGCCGCCGTCCACGCTGACCGACTACCTGCCGCGCGACGCCATCATGTTTCTGGACGAGAGCCACGTGCTCATGGGCCAGTTCGGCGGCATGTTCAACGGTGACCGTGCCCGCAAGACCACGCTGGTGGAGTACGGCTTCCGCCTGCCCAGCGCACTCGACAACCGCCCGCTCAAGCTCGAAGAGTTCGAACAGCGCATGCGGCAGGTGGTGTTCGTCTCGGCCACGCCGGCCGAGTACGAAAAGACCCACGCTGGCCAGGTCGTGGAGCAGCTGGTGCGTCCCACCGGCCTGGTCGACCCCGATCTGGAGGTGCGCCCGGCCACGCATCAGGTGGACGACGTGTTGCAGGAAATCCGCATCCGGGTCGAAAAAGGCGAGCGCGTGCTGATCACCACGTTGACCAAGCGCATGGCCGAGCAGCTCACCGACTACCTGACCGAGAACGGCGTGAAGGTGCGCTACCTGCACAGCGACGTGGACACGGTGGAGCGCGTGGAAATCATCCGCGACCTGCGCCTGGGCGCCTTCGACGTGCTGATCGGCATCAACCTGCTGCGCGAGGGGCTGGACATTCCCGAGGTCTCGCTCGTGGCCATCCTCGATGCCGACAAGGAAGGCTTCCTGCGCTCGGAACGCAGCCTGATCCAGACCATCGGCCGCGCGGCGCGCAACCTCAATGGCCGCGCCATCCTGTACGCCGACCGCATCACCGACTCGATGAAACGGGCGATCGACGAAACCCAGCGCCGGCGTGCCAAGCAGATCGCGCACAACCAGGCCATGGGCATCGAGCCGCGCAGCATCAACAAGCGCATCAAGGACCTGATCGACGGCGTCTACAGCGAGAAGGCGGGCCGGGAGGCCGACCGCCTGGCCGCCGAGAGCGCGCAGCGCGCCAGCGTGGAGGACATGAGCGAAAAGGACGTGGCGCGCGAGATCAAGCGGCTGGAAAAGCTCATGCTCGAACACGCGCGCAATCTCGAGTTCGAAAAAGCCGCTGGCATCCGCGATCAGCTTGCGCACCTCAAGGCCCAGGTGTTCGGCGCCCCGGGTACCGACAGCCTCCCCTGAGGCACCAATCGGGTGCCCCGGGAACGGGGGAAGGGTTTACCAGTAAAATGCTGAGCAAATCACTAGGCTTTTGCTGTATACTCGACGAAAACAGTCGGGAAAGCCTTCGATAACAGATCCGCAACGGATCGGGGCGGGTGGAGAAGGGGGTCCAAGGGGTCTCTGCCCGTTGGGCCATGCCACGACAGTCAAGCCAATACTTCAAGGAGCTTGAAATGCGCCTCACGACCAAAGGCCGCTTTGCGGTCACTGCCATGATCGATCTGGCCTTGCGTCAGAACAATGGCCCCGTCACGCTCGCGGCGATCAGCCAGCGGCAACAGATTTCGCTGTCCTATCTTGAACAGCTGTTCGGCAAGCTGCGGCGCCACGAACTGGTGGAGTCCACCCGCGGCCCGGGCGGTGGTTACACGCTCGGTCGCAAGGCGGCCGACATCACCGTGGCCGACATCATTGTGTCGGTGGACGAGCCGATCGACGCCACCCAGTGCGGTGGTAAGGAAAACTGCCTGGGCGAAGGCCACCGCTGCATGACGCACGAGCTCTGGGCGCAACTCAACGCCAAGATGGTCGACTTCCTGGATTCGGTGTCCCTCCAGTCGCTGGTGGACGAGCAACTCGCCAAGGGTGTGGTGGTGGAAAACGCCCCCATGATCAAGCGCGCCATCTCCAGTGCCCCGGTGGTCAAGCCGATCCGTGTGAATGCACCCAACTCGGTGTTTGCCCTGGGCGGCGCAGCCTTCTCGAAATGAACCCGTTCTGACCCGGGCAAACGACCCAGGCAGGCACCTTCCTCAGACAGCCCACGACCCGTTTCTTTCCATGAGCACTCCGCACTTCCCCATCTACATGGATTACAGCGCCACCAACCCCTGCGACCCGCGGGTGGTGGACGCCATGATTCCCTGGTTGCGCGAACATTTCGGCAACCCGGCTTCGCGCAGCCATGCCTGGGGCTGGGAAGCGGAGAAGGCGGTGGAAACCGCGCGCGAGCAGGTGGCGGCCCTGATTGGTGCCGACCCGCGCGAGATTGTCTGGACCAGCGGCGCGACCGAGTCCAACAACCTGGCCCTCAAGGGTGCGGCGCATTTCTACAAGACCAAGGGCAAGCACCTGATCACGGTGAAGACGGAGCACAAGGCCGTGCTCGACACCATGCGTGAGCTGGAGCGCCAGGGTTTTGATGTCACCTACCTCGACGTGCAGGCCGACGGTCTGGTCGACCTTGAAATGTTCAAGGCCGCGATCCGCCCGGACACCATCCTGGCCTCGGTCATGTTCGTGAACAACGAGATCGGCGTCATCCAGGACATCGCCGCGCTGGGGGCGATCTGCCGTGAGAAGGGCGTGATCTTCCATGTGGATGCCGCGCAGGCCACGGGCCGCGTCGACATCGACCTGCAGACCTTGCCGGTCGACCTGATGAGCCTGACCTCGCACAAGACGTATGGCCCCAAGGGCATCGGCGCCCTGTATGTACGCCGCAAGCCACGCATCCGCATCGAGGCGCAGATGCACGGCGGTGGCCACGAGCGCGGCATGCGTTCGGGCACGCTGCCCACGCACCAGATCGTGGGCATGGGCGAGGCCTACCGCATCGCCAAAGCCGAAATGCACGAAGAGAATCTTCGCATCAAGGCCCTGCACGATCGCATGGTGGCAGGCCTGAAAGATGTGGAAGAGGTGTTCATCAACGGCCACGAAACGCATCGCGTGCCTCACAACCTCAACATGAGTTTCAATTACGTCGAGGGCGAGTCGCTCATCATGGGCATCAAGGGTCTGGCGGTGTCGTCGGGCTCGGCCTGTACCTCGGCCAGCCTGGAGCCCAGTTACGTGCTGCGCGCGCTGGGCCGCAGCGACGAGCTGGCGCACAGCAGCCTGCGCATGACCATCGGCCGCTGGACGACCGAGGAAGAAATCGACTACGCGATCGCCACGATCAAGGAAAACGTGGCCAAGCTGCGCGAGCTGTCTCCGCTGTGGGAGATGTTCAAAGACGGTATCGACCTGTCCACCATCCAGTGGTCAGCGCATTGAAGGAGAAAACACCATGGCTTATTCAGACAAGGTCGTAGACCACTACGAAAACCCCCGCAACGTCGGCTCTTTCGAAAAGGGCGATGAGTCCGTGGGCACCGGCATGGTCGGCGCGCCCGCCTGCGGTGACGTGATGAAACTGCAGATCAAGGTCAACCCGGCCACCGGTGTGATCGAGGACGCGCGCTTCAAGACCTACGGCTGCGGCTCGGCCATCGCCTCGTCGTCGCTGGTGACCGAATGGGTCAAGGGCAAGACGCTCGACCAGGCCGCGGCGCTAAAGAACAGCCAGATCGCCGAAGAGCTGGCCTTGCCGCCGGTGAAGATCCACTGCTCGATCCTGGCCGAGGACGCAATCAAGGCGGCCGTGAACGACTACCGCCAGAAGCACGCGAATTGAGGAGCACCGGGTTCCCATGGCCATCTCGATTTCAGAAGCTGCTGCCCGGCACGTCAACCGCTACATCGCCAAGCGCGGCAAGGGCGTGGGCGTGCGCCTGGGCGTGAAGACGACGGGCTGCTCCGGCATGGCCTACAAGCTGGAATACGCCGATGAAATCGCGCCTGAAGACCTGGTGTTCGAGGACAACGGCGTGAAGGTGCTGGTCGACCCGAAGAGCCTGGCCTACATCGACGGCACGCAGCTCGACTTCGTGCGCGAAGGCCTGAACGAAGGCTTCCGCTTCAACAACCCGAACGAACGCGACCGTTGCGGTTGCGGCGAGAGCTTCAGGATCTGATGCCCCGCGCCTCCCCGAAGCCGCCCGTGCTCTCCAGCGCCGGCGGCTTTGTTCTGCCCTGAACATGAACTTGAACCTGCAATCGAACGACTTCGAGATTTTCGGCCTGCGCCCGAAGTTCGCGCTGGACCGCGCCGCGCTCGACGCGCGCTGGAAAGACCTGCAGCGCGAAGCCCATCCCGACCGCTTCGCCACCGCCGATGCGCAGACCCAGCGCCAGGCCATGCAGTGGTCGGTGCGCATCAACGAGGCGTACCAGCGCCTGAAAGACCCGCTCAAGCGCGCGGCCTACCTGTGCGAGCTGCATGGTGCGCCGATCCAGGCCGAGAACAACACCGCCATGCCTGCCGCTTTCCTGATGCAGCAGATGCAGTGGCGCGAGGCGCTGGAAGAAGCCGGAAACCTCGAAGACCTCGAGCGCATGGCCGATGAAGTCGCCACCGCGCGGCGCACGATGCAGCAGGAACTGCAGGCCACGGCGGACGATCGCCAGGACTGGCCCGCGTTGGCGCAGCAGGTCAGAGCCCTTATGTTCGTTGAGCGCTTTGCCGGCGATGTGGAGAACCGGATCGATCTGCAGGGACAATAGCGGGTTCCCCGTTACGAATGACCGTTGACCCATGGCGCTTCTGCAGATCTCCGAACCTGGCCAATCTCTCGACCCGCACCAGCGGCGCGTGGCCGTGGGCATTGACCTGGGCACCACGCACTCGCTGGTGGCCGCTGTTCGCCACGGTGTCTCTGAATGCCTGCCTGCTGCCGACGGCCGCGTGATCCTGCCCAGCGTGGTCCGGTATCTCGACCCCGCACAAGGTGGATCGGGGCGGCAGATCGGTTTCGATGCCCTGGCCGCACAGGTGCAGGACCCGGCCAACACAGTGAGCTCCGTCAAGCGCCTCATGGGCCGCAGCCGCGCGCAAGTGGCGGACGTCGACAAACTGTCCTATGAGGTCGTCGACAAGGACGGCATGGCCGTGGTGGAAACCGTCGCCGGCCGCAAGACGCCGATGGAAGTCAGCGCCGAAATCCTGGCCACCCTGCGCTTCCGTGCGGAAGACAGCTTCGACGATGACCTGTACGGCGCGGTGATCACCGTGCCCGCGTACTTCGACGATGCACAGCGCCAGGCGACCAAGGATGCGGCCCAGTTGGCCGGCATCAACGTGCTGCGTCTGATCAACGAACCCACGGCTGCCGCCATTGCCTATGGCCTGGACAACGGATCCGAAGGCGTTTATGCCATCTACGACCTGGGTGGCGGCACCTTCGACATCTCCATCCTGCGCCTGACGAAGGGCGTGTTCGAGGTGATGGCCACTGGTGGCGACTCCGCGCTGGGTGGCGACGACTACGACCAGGCGCTGGCCGCCTGGGTGCTTGCGCAGCAGGGCGTGAGCGGTGCACTGGATGCATCCGCCAGGGCCGCGGTGCATGCCGAGGCGCGGCGCGTGAAAGAGGCGCTCTCCACCGCCGATGGTGAGACCTTCCGTGCGAGTGTGGCTGGCCGCAGCATTGAACAGGCCGTCTCCACCGCCGATTTCGAGGCCTGCACCGCCGCGCTTACCGCGCGAACCATGTCCGCCGTGCGCAAGGTACTGCGTGACGCTGGCGTGACGAAGGATGAGGTCCAGGGCGTGGTGATGGTGGGTGGCTCGACCCGCATGCCGGTGGTGCGCCGCACCGTGGGCGAATTCTTCGGACGCGAACCGCTGACCAACCTCAACCCCGACGAGGTGGTCGCCCTGGGCGCCGCCATCCAGGCCAACGCGCTCGCCGGCAACAGCCGCGATGGCGACCTGTTGCTGCTCGATGTGATTCCCCTGTCACTGGGCATCGAGACCATGGGCGGGCTGGTGGAGCGCATTGTGCCGCGCAACAGTGCGATCCCGACGGCGCTCGCGCAGGATTTCACCACCTACCAGGATGGGCAGACCGCGCTTGCGCTGCACGTGGTGCAGGGCGAGCGCGATCTGGTGGCCGATTGCCGCAGCCTGGCGCGCTTCGAACTGCGCGGCATTCCTCCCATGGTGGCCGGCGCCGCGCGCATCCGCGTGACGTTCACCGTGGACGCCGATGGCCTGTTGTCCGTGAGCGCGAAGGAGCAGACCAGCGGCGTGGAGGCACGTGTGGACGTGAAGCCCGCCTATGGCCTCAGCGACGAGCAGATCGCAGCCATGCTGCAGGACAGTTTCGCGACCGCGCAGCAGGACATCCAGGCGCGCGCGCTGGTCGAGGCCCGTGTCGATGCCGACCGCATGATCGCTGCGACGCGCACCGCGCTGACCGCGGACGCCGACCTGCTGCAACCCTCCGAGCGTGAGCAGATCGATGCGCTGATGGCCACTCTGGCGGCCACGGCCCAGGGCGATGACGCGAACGCCATCGAGAACGCCACCACCGAGCTGGCCAAGGCCACCGAGCCTTTCGCGGCGCTGCGCATGAACCGTGGTATCCAGCAGGCCCTGTCTGGCAAGAAACTCGAAGAAGTCTGAAAAAACGCTCCATGCCCACGATCAAGATCCTGCCCCATCCCGAATACTGCCCCCAGGGGGCGAGCGTCAGCGCACCCGCTGGCACCTCGATCTGCGAGGCCCTGCTCGACAACGACATCAAGATCGAGCACGCCTGCGACATGAGTGCGGCCTGCACGACCTGCCACGTGATCGTGCGCGAGGGCTTCAACAGCCTGAACGAACTCGACGAGACGGAAGAAGATCTGCTCGACCGTGCCTGGGGCCTGGAGCCGAACTCACGGCTGTCCTGCCAGGCCATCGTGGCACAGTCGGATCTCACGGTGGAAATACCAAAGTACTCGATCAACCACGCCAAGGAAAACCACTGATGCGCCAGATCGTCCTCGACACGGAAACCACAGGCCTGTCGGCAGAGAACGGCGATCGCATCATCGAGATCGGCTGCGTGGAGCTGCTCAACCGCAAGCTCACCGGCAACAACCTGCACTACTACATCAACCCCGAGCGCGACAGCCACGAGGACGCGCTCAAGGTGCATGGCATCAGCAACGAATTCCTGCGCGACAAGCCGAAGTTCGCGGCCATCGCCGACCAGTTGCTGGACTACCTGCGCGGTGCCGAGGTGATCATCCATAACGCTCCGTTCGACATCAGCTTCCTCAACAAGGAGATGGAGCGCCTGGGCCATCCGGCGATCACAACCATCCTCGGGCCGGTGACCGACAGCCTGGTGATGGCCAAGGAAATGTTCCCGGGCAAGCGCAATGGCCTGGACGCCCTGTGCGACCGTCTCGGCGTGGACAACTCTGGCCGGACACTGCACGGCGCTCTGCTGGATGCCGAGTTGCTGGCCGACGTGTACATCAACATGACGCGCGGGCAGGACGCACTGCTCATGGACCTGGGCGACGCGCCGGGCGAGGGCGGTCAGGTCGAAACCTTGGACCTGAGCCGCTTCGAACTGCCCGTGCTGCTGGCCAATGAACAGGAAAGCCAGGCCCACGAAGGCGTGCTGAACGACCTGGACAAGGCCAGCAAGGGCAAAACCGTGTGGCGCAAACTGCAGACGGCCTGACTTGCCCAAAAACCGGCTATAATCTGAGGCTTCCGAGAGATCGGCCAGATCAATCGGGCGGTTAGCTCAGTGGTAGAGCACTGCCTTCACACGGCAGGGGTCGCAGGTTCGAACCCTGCACCGCCCACCAAGGTTCAACCTTGAGAACAAGCCCTTGCGAGACTTCGCCGGGGCTTTTTTCTTGCCCGCTCGCCTCTGCTGCTGTCACGCGTGTGCCGGGGCGCCGTCTACACTTGAGCGCTCCGGCTTGTGAGATCGGCACCATGAGCTCCCATCGCGTTTCCGGCAACCCGAATCCTTCGCCTCCCGTGGCCAGTCCACGACCCCAGGCCACGCGTGGCAGGGCCTACCCACCCGTCTCCACTGGGAGGTTGTGGCTCAACCTCGATTACGCCGCCGACTGGGGACGGGACAGCCTGCTCATCGACGTGATGAGGACGGCGAGGCCGTGGCGCGCGGAGACGGCCGCCCAGTTCGACGACGCTAGGGCCCGTGCCGCGATGATGGCCACGGCGGACGCCGACGGCTATCCCACCCAGATCCCGCCCGGCGTGAAATGGGCCGGCACGTTCGTGTTGATGGAGCAGGCGCCCGAGTCGGCACCGGTGCTGGGCGGGCGCTACCGCATGGAGTACCAGGGCGCGGGCACGGTGCTGGTGTCCGGCGCCAACCAGACGCGCGGCGCGGGCTGGATCGAATTCGACTACACCCCCGATGGTTCGAACAGTGTGGACGTGCGCATCTCCGCGACCACGGCGGGCAACCACGTTCGGGGCATGCGCTGCTACATGCTGAAGCACGCCGACCTCCTGGCCGCCGGCCAGCGCGTGCATCCGGCCTTCAAGGCGGCATGGGGCGGCGTCGGCCTGTTGCGCTTCATGCTGCCCCTGTCCACCAATGAAGCGCAGCACCAGCACTGGGCCGAGGCGCCGCAGCCCACGTCCATCTGCCGTGGGCTCTCGTACCGGGAAATCGTGGAGGTGTGCAACGAGTTGGGGTGCCACGGTTGGTTCAACCTGCCCATGCGTGCGACCGCCGACTACGTGACACAGGCGGCCAGGGTGGTCCGCGATCACCTCAACCCCGCCCTCAAGGCCTACGTGGAGTGGTCGAACGAGTGGTGGAATTCCGCGCCGGGGTTCTCTGCGCATCCTTATGTGGAGTCCCTTCGGGCGGGCAAGTCCTACAACTTCGCGGAGCAGGCCGGTGGTCGGTCCGCCGAGACCATGGCCGTCTGGTCCGCTGTCTTTGCCGGCCAGATGCAGCGCACGGTGCGCGTGGCCAACGTTCACACACACTGGCACGGACTCGAAGAAGCCTTTCTGAACGCACCGGGCTGGGTCGCAGAGGCGCCGGGGCGTCCCGTGCCTCACACGCTGCACGATGCGATAGCCGTCACCGGGTATTTCAGCCCGGGCTCGAACTGGCCGGAAGTGATCGGCGCGGCGAAGGCCAACTACGAAAAGGGCATGGCCTTGCTGGTCAGGCGGGTGGAAGAGGACGTGGAGGCGCACCGCACGAAACACTACCCGTACTTCCGGCGTGTGGCGGACCGGCTCGGCAAGTCACTCGTGATGTACGAGGGTGGCACGCACACCACCAACCCGGGGGGGCTGTCGGATGCGGCGCTCGCCAACCGGCTCGCCAACGATTTCAACCACGGTCCGGCGATCTACGGCGTCTACAACAAGATGATGCGCGTGTGGAGCGGGTTCGGGGATGGTGCCTTCAACCAGTTCAGTTCCACACGAAGGTTCGAGCCGGCAGGCACCTTCGGCGCGCAGCTCTACATCAACGATTTCAACCCGCAGCGCTACAAGGCGGTGAGGGACTACAACGCCGGCGCGCTGCCCACCGCGCGGGCTGACATCGAACCCTTGCCGCTGTCGCTCAAGCTGATCGTCACTGGACATTCCATTCCCGACGTGATCATGAATGGCGAACTTCAGGGTGCCATCGCCGCCATGGGGGGATTGGCGAACATCACCAGGAGCCCGGGCGCCTCTTCCACCGCCCAATGGCGCTGGAACGAATGCCGCGATGCCGATGTGCGCGGGCTGCTGCAGGCGCCGGGGGCCCGCTATGACGCGTTCCTGGGCGTCGAGGCGCAGGGCGGCGGCTATGGCAGCCCTCCGCGTTGTTCGGTGCAGGAGCACATCGCGTGGTCCGACGCGCACAGCTACGCCACGCTGTGGCACGACCTCGCCGCCAGTACCGGCGCGCGCACGTTCTACGCCAACGTCTGGTGCAACGACCCGCCGCGATCGTTCGGTCCGTCGTGGCGCGCCGCGCAGGATCTTGAAGCGCCACTGTGGGACGACATCATCGACCACGTCAACACGCACCGCAGCGTGGGCACGCCTGAAATGCGGCTGGTGCCCTGGCTGCAGATGTTCAACGCGGTGTACGACGCCATCCAGTCGGGGGAGGTGACGGGCATCGCGATGGCGGATCTGTTCGCGGACGACGTGCATTGCGCCACGCCCATCGGCCGGTGGCTGCAGATCGCCACCGCGCTCGCGGTCATCTACCGGCGTCATCCGGACACCTTGCCCGCCGATGCCGGGGCGGGCGCCCGCGTCTCCAGCGCGTTGGCGGTGCAACTGCGGCCCATCGTGTGGGCAACCTGTCTCGCCACGCCGCGCACCGGCCTGGCTTGAGCAGCCCCGGGAAGGCCGACAGCTGCGAGAACTTGCAGGCTTTTCCGCGTTTATTCCCGGCTTTGGGCGCCGCTGCGAGGCGTAGATTCGCAGGAATGTACAAGTCGCTTCCTCTGGATGCCCTCGCTCTGCAGCAGCCGGTTCCCGTGAATGTGTGGGACCCGAAGGGCGTGCTGTTGCTGCGCAAGGGCGAAGCGATCACGTCCGAGCAGCACCGTGGCCTGCTCATGCTGCATTCGCCCGTGGTCCTGGAGGCCGACTGGCGCGCCTGGTCGTATGGTTACACCGCCGAACTTGATCGCATGGTGCGCGGCAATGAAACGCTCAGCCGTATCGCGGGCCTGAGCCACGCGGTGGAACTGCCGAACGTGGAGGTCCGCGAGGAAGACAGCCCGGTGGACGCCTGGGCCGACCTGCACGCCGCGCTCAACAGCCTCTTGCAGCAAGGCCGGGCCGCCACGCATTTCAACGACCGGATCGAGCGCCTGAGCACGCGCGCGCTGCGGCTGTGGCGCGACGCGCCCGACGACAGCCTGCTGGTGCTGGTGCAGCTGCTGTTCGATGTCCGCATGGGTTACAGCGCGTCGCACGCGCTGCTGGCGGCCGGCCTGTGCGCACTGGTGGCACCGTCGACCGGCCTGTCGCCCTCGGAACAGGCCGCCTTGTTCCGCGCTGCACTGACGATGAACATCGGCATGACGCGCACGCACGACATCATGGCCCGCCAGTCCAGTGCATTGACCGACATGCAGCGCCAGACGGTGCGCGAGCATCCCCTGCGCAGTGCTGCTGTGCTGCGCGAGCTCGGTGTGCAGAACGCGTTGTGGCTGCAGCTGGTGGAAGAGCAGCACGAAAAACCGGATGGCAGTGGCTACCCCACCGGCAAGCGCGTGACGGACCTGCCACAGCGTCTTCTCCAGATGGCCGACGTGTACGCGGCCTGCATCAGCCCGCGTCAGGGCCGGGGTGGCCTGCTGTCGCAGCAGGTGGCGCGCGAACTCTACCTGGGGCCCGACCAGCAACCCGATGCACTGGCTGCCCTGTTCGTGAAGCACATCGGCTTCTATCCGCCAGGGAGCTATGTGCGTCTGGCCAGCGGGGAGGTGGCGGTGGTCACGCGGCGTGGCGCCAAGGCCAACGCGCCGCAGGTGTTCGCCATCGTGGGCAAACAGGGCATGCCGCTGGGTGAGCCCACCCTGCGCGACCCGCAAGACCCTGCGCACGAAATCCGCGCCAGCCTGTCGCCCGGCGATGTGCGCGTGATGGTGAACGTGCCACGCCTGCTGAGCAGACGTTAGGCATCGAGTCCCCACCCCGCCGGAGAGCGACCCGCAACGAATGGAGCCGCCTCGACCAGAGGCATCCAGGGTCCGGCTCTGCCGGCCCGAGATGCCGTCCCCCCTCGAAGCGCCGAAGGCGCGCCACGGAGGGGGGAAGCCGCGTCAGCGGCGCAGGGGGTTGTTCACTTCCTCAAGTACATCGTCGCTTCCACCTCGACGAGCACATCGTCGCCGGGCAGGAAGCGCGAGACCTCGACCACCGTGCTCACCGGCGGCTCGCCGGGAAAGAACAGGCCGCGCACGCGGTTGTACTGCGCGTAGTGCGACAGCTGGCGGAAGTACTGCACCAGCTTGACCACGTCGGACATCTCGCCGCCGTGTTCCTTGGCAAGCTGCCGGATGCGGTCCAGCACGAACCAGCTCTGCGCCACGATCGGGGCTTCAAACACGTCCACCGACATCTGGCCCGTGACGTAGCCCAGCTTGCGCAGAGGGGCCAGCGCCTTGGTGGGAATGTCCTCGTAGCTGGTGACGGTCCGGCGCGCGCCCGGATCGACGGCCACGACGCCGCTCATGAACACGAAATCGCCAACGCGCCTGGCGGCGGCGTAGTGAGCCATGGGTGTGCCGGTGCTCATGGATGGTTCTCCGCGGTGAAGGGATGGATGGGAATGTGTGCGTTCAGCCGGGCAGGCCCCAGGCGCGCATCTTTCCGGGGTTCAGCAGACCGGCTGGATCGAAGCGCTTCTTCATGTCGATGACGTTCTGCGGGAGATCGCCACCGACCTTGCCTTCTTCGATGATGAAGGTGTGCGGGTTGTTCACGCGAATGCCGTTGTCGCGGAAGATCTGGATGATCTCGTTGAGCCGTTCCTCGGTCGTGAAACGCACGAGTGGCAGCGAGGTGCAGGTGGTGAACCCGTCCATGCTGCGCAGGAATTCCACGTGCATCAGCACCTCGTCGCCGAACAGCTCGCGGATGCGGCGCACCTGGTCCAGGTGCTTGCCCGGGGTGAAGGTGGTCTGTAAATAGGTCAGGCCCTTGTCCACCTTGAGCGCATTGAGCGTCGTGTGGTTCCAGCAATACTCGATCAGGGTGTGGTGCCCGGCCTTCGCCTCGACCGCTGTGCGGCGGTAGGTGACCTGACCGCCGTGTGCCGCGACGACCTGCAAGGCCGCGGCTTCCGAGAACTCGGCCACCAGCACCAGCGCCGCATGACAGCCCTTGGGCAGGTGCTCGGCGAGGGAGGTCATGTAGGCCGGAACCGGGTCGACCAGCAGGGCGATGTTCTTCTTCACAATGCCGGGGGCGTGGGCCAGCGCGTTGCCGAAGTCGAGCGCGCGGTCGGCATCGCCGAAGGTGACGATCATCTCCAGCCAGGGGTGCGCCGGCGCGAGCGCCATCTCCACCTCCAGCACGATGCCGTTGGTGCCCCAGAGGTGGTGCAGCAAGAGAGCTTCGGGGCCCCGCAGCTCAACCACCTGGGGGTCGGCTTCGACGCTCATGGCTCGGATGCCGAGGATGTTGCCTGCTGCCCCAATGGGGCCATAGTTGATCGAGCCCGCACCGCCGAAACCGCCGCTGAACAGGCCGCCGAGCGAGGCGCTGCGGAAGGTGGACGGGATGCAGCGCAGTTCCCAGCCCATCGGGCGCGATGCGTTGTCGAACTCGGCCAGTCGGATGCCGGCCTGCGCACGGCCCACGCCAGGGCGTGACCACAGAAACTGGTTGTAGCCGCTCATGTCCAGAATCACCCCGCCGTGCAGCGGGGTCGACTGGCCATAGTTGCCGGTGCCGCTGCCCCGCAGGGTGAGCGGAATGCGATGGCGCGCGCAGGCCGAGGCGACCTGGCGGACTTCTTCCTCTGTGCGCGGCTTGACGACGATGTCACCACGCTTGCCCAGCAGTTGCCGCTTGAGCACGGGGCTGAACCAGGAGAAGTCCTGCGAAAGGCGGCCGATCTTGAGCGGATCGGTGATCCAGTCCAGGTCGGGCAATTCTTGCTGCAGGGATTCAATCGGAGAGGTCATGTGGATGTTTTCCGTGTCAGTCTTGTGCGATTTCGCTGGCGTGCCAGGAGCCCAGCGAGAGCTTGGTGAGCCAGGCCATGAGCACGAACAGGAAGACGCCGGCCAGCGAGATCAGCAGCAGCGCGGCGAACATGCGCGGGATGTCGAGCTGGTAGCCGGCCATGAGGATCTGGTAGGCCAGGCCCGCATTGGTGCCCCCGGTGCCGGCCACGAACTCGGCGACCACGGCACCGATCAGCGCCAGGCCCGAGGAGATGCGCAGGCCACCGAAGAAGTAGGGCAGTGCGCTGGGAATGCGCAGGCGCCAGAGCATCTGGCCGCGCGTGGCGCGGTTCATCTTGAAGTAGCTCTGCAGGTCGGGGTCGATGCTGCGCAGGCCGAGCGTGGTGTTCGAGATGATCGGGAACAGCGCAACCAGCGCCGCGCACACCACCAGCGAGGCCGTGGGCTGCTTGACCCAGATGATGATCAGCGGCGCGATGGCCACGATGGGTGTGACCTGCAGCAGCACCGCGTAGGGGAACAGTGCGGTCTCGATCAGGCGGCTCTGCACGAACAGGAACGAGATCAGCACGCCGATCACAACGGCCACCACGAAGGACAGCACGGTGATCTTCATGGTGATCATCAGCGAACCGAACAGCGTGGCCCAGTCGTTGATCAGCGTCTTCATCATCAACTCGGGCGAGGGGATGAGATAGGGCGGCAGTTCGAGCCCGACCACCAGCGCCTGCCAGAGCGACACCAGGGCAATGGCGACCACCGCCGGGTAGAGCACGCGTTGCACGCGCGGCTGTTTCAGAAAGGGGGTGTTGACCGGCGTGTTCATGCGCGGGCCTCCTCGGTGGTGTCGCGGCTGGCGCGCAGCAGGCTGTCCTGCAGCCGTTTGGCGTAGTGGCTGAATTCGGTGGAGACCATGAAATCGGGTGTGCGGGGATACGGCTGGTCGATGGCGAACTCCTCCACGATGCGGCCCGGGCGCGCGGCCATCATCACCACACGGCTGGAGAGGAACACGGATTCGTGGATCGAGTGCGTGACGAAGACGACCGTGAGGTTCTTCTTCTGCCAGAGCTCGAGCAGGTCGGCGTCGAGCTTGTGGCGGGTGATCTCGTCGAGCGCGCCGAAGGGCTCATCCATCAGCAGCAGGGTGGGCTCCACCACCAGGCCGCGCGCGATCGACACGCGCATCTGCATGCCACCGGAGAGCGCACGCGGTAGTGCCTTCGCGAACCTGGACAGGCCGACCAGTGCGAGCGCGTCGGCCACGCGGGCATCGGCTTCGGCACGGGGCACGCCGGCCAGGTCGAGCGGCAGGCGCACGTTGGTCTGCACCGTGGCCCAGGGCATGAGCGTGGGCGCCTGGAACACGAAGGCCAGACGGTGCCCGGACTTGTCCAGCTGGTTCACCCCTTGCCCCCACAGATTCAGGCGCCCGCTGGTGGGTTCCAGCAGGCCGGCCACCATCTTGAGCAGGGTGCTCTTGCCGCAGCCGGACGGGCCGAGCAACGTGACGAATTCGCCTTCGCGCACGGTAAGGTCCACCGGTTGCAGGGCGACGGTGCCGTTGGGGTAGGTTTTCTGGACGCCGCGGATCTCGATGGCCGCGGGGGCTGACGGTTGGTCGGTCTTCATGTGGGGTCGTGGAGTGGGGGCTGGGCGGGCCGGTGCGGGTGATGGCCCGCACCGGTGCGCGTGGCGTGCGCCGCCAGGGCGCACGGTGGCCGGTCAGGGCAGGACCTTGACGTCCTTGATGATGTCGAGGCGGTAGGCCTGGTCGATGTTGACCTTGGCCGGATCGATCATCTGGGCGTCGACCAGGAAGGCCTGGGTCTTCAGCAGGCGCTCGCGCGTCATGGTGCCGATGCCCTGCTTCGCTGCATCGCCGCTGGTGATGATCCCCATCTCCTTGAGCTTGCCGATGCCGTACGCCAGCTGGTCGTCGGTCATGTTCGGGTTGTCCTTCTTGATCAGCGCGTTGGCGGGTGCCGGATCGGCCAGATAACTCTTGTAGCCCTCGGCAGTGGCTTTCACGAACGCGGCCACGGTCTTCTCGCGCTCCTTCACCGTCTTCTCCATGCAGGAGATGAGGTTAGCGTAGGGCGGGTAGCCCTGGTCGGCGAGCAGGAAGGTGTTGGCCTTCACACCGGCCTTCTGGATGGCGAACGGTTCGGACGAGAGGAAGCCCATCTGCACGATGTTCTTGTCGGCGACGAAGGGCTGGATGTTGTAGGTATAGGGCCGGGCCTGTGCGTCGGTGTAGCCGTACTTGCCCTTGAGCCAGGACCACATGCCGCGTATCGCGGTGGGCGCGATCAGGATGGTCTTGCCCTTCATGTCCTCGAAGGACTTCACGTCTTCATGGGCGATCAGAACCTGAGGATCCTTCTGGAAGATGGCGGCCACGTTCACGATGGGCAGGCCGTTGCCGCGCGCCACCATCATCTGCGTGTCGGTTGCGCCCATGATGCAGTCGGCCTGCCCGGCGGCCATGATCTGGATGATGTTGACCTGCGGGCCACCCATCTTGATCGTCACGTCCAGGCCGGCCTTCTGGTAGATGCCTTGCGCCACGGCCTGGTAGTAGCCACCGTGCTCGGCCTGCGCGTACCAGTTGGTCATGAAGGTGAACTTTTCCTGTGCCTGGGCGGCGGTCAGGGTGAGCACGCCGAGGGCGGTGGCGCCGAGGGCGCGGCGCAGTGGATGGCGGGAGGAGGACATGGCAGGCCTTTCTGTCGAAGGGTGGGGTGGGTCGGGGGAGGGCAGTGGGGGAAAACGGGATCGGTGATCAGTCCAGCGTCTGCTGGATGTGGCCGGTGTGGTGGCCACGTTCCCAGGTCGGTTCCTCGCGGACGACCCAGCGCATGGTGTAGAGCTCGGTGATGGCCTGGACCCAGCTGTCGGCCAGGCTGTCGAGAATGGCTTCGCCCTGTTCGCGCGTGGCTTCGGTGGGGTCGCCGATCACGCCGCTGGGGCCGAAGTCGCGTGCCACCCAGGCGCACGCGGGGCGGCCGTCGGCCGAGAGCGTCTTGCTCGGGAACGGAGGCGGGAAGTACGCGGCGGCGCGCTCCATGTGCACGGTGTCGGGCGCCAGCGCGAGCATCAGCGCGGTTTCCGAATGGCCGGCGTGCATCGAGAGCTTGCGCTCCTGGTCACTGATGAACTTGCCCGACACATTGGGCACGCGGGAGACGCCATAGGGCACCACGACGAAGTCGCCATGGCGCAGACGCAGCTCGCGCGCGGCCATCTCCAGCACCTGCGGCTGGCCCCCATGGCCGTTGGCGAACACCAGCTTGCGAAAGCCTGAGCGGTAGACCGACTCGCCCAGCTCGATCATGGTCGAAAGCAGGGTGGTGCCGGTCAGCGTCATGGTGCCGGCGAAGTGCAGGTGTTCCTCGGACTTGCCGTAGGTGATGGGCGGCAGACCGAAGGCACGGATCTCGGCGGGCAACCGCTCGAAGGCCTTGCCGATCACGCCGGCGGCGATCACTGTGTCCACCGAGCACGGCAGGTGCGGGCCGTGCTGCTCCGTGGCACCCACCGGGAGCACGATGACGGTGTTCTCACGGTCGGGCAGCGCGGTGATCTCCGTCCAGGCCAGGTAAGGCAGGAAGCGGTGGGGCGGGAAGTAGCCATGCAGCATGGGCGGTCCTTGTGGGGTCGATCAATGGGAAATGGGGCGGCCGTTGCGCAGCACCACGCGGTTGGCGCTGCGCGAGGGCCAGGCGTGCGCATCGGTGGACGTGAAGGCCACGAGGTCGGCCGGCGCACCGTCGAGCGAGGTCATGGCCTGGGGCTCGCGCTGCAGCCATCCGGCGCGGCACAGCGTGTCGGACCAGGCGTCGAAAGGAGCATCGAGCTGGCCGGCCAGCGCCGCGGCCTGCATGGCTTCCAGCGGGTCCAGGCTGCCGGCGCGGCAGAACGGGTCTTGCACGTTATCGCTCGCGAACAGCAGGGGTATGCCGCGTTCGCGGGCCTCCTTCACCAGCGTGAGGCCGCGCTGGCGCGGCGTGCGGCCGGTGACCGCGTCCTGCAGCAGCAGGTTGGTGATGGGCAGTGACACCAGCGTGATCGGCGCGCGGGCGACCGCGTCGAGCGTGGCCATGGCCTGCGCCTGCGGCTGGGCGGCGAGGGCGCAGTTGTGGCCGCAGACGACGCGGCCCTGGAAGCCCGTGCTCTGCAGCAGCTCGGCCGTGAAGGCCAGGCCTTGCGCATCGGGGTTGAGCTCTTCGTCGACGTGCAGGTCCAGGTCCAGGTCGAGCTCCTGCGCGGCGAGCACGAGGTGCCGCAGGGCCGCGGGGTCCCAGTTGCTGGAGTGCACGAACCCGCCCAGCAGCGTGCGTGCGCCAGTGGAGGCCACGCGGCGAGCGAGTGCCCTTGCGTCGTCGAGCCGGGCGAACAGCGCGAGCTTGATCAGCGCGACCTGTTCCACGCGGATGCGGCCACGCCATTCGGCGGCCAGCTCGGCCATCACGTTCCAGGCCAGGGGTGGGTTTTGCGGGTCCCACCAGTCGATGTGGGTGCGCAGGTGCGTGGTGCCGGCTTCCCAGGCCAGCTGCAGACCACGCTCGGCGCGCTTGCGCAGGTCGGCGTGCGTCCAGTTCGCGCGGTCGCCGATGACCGCGTCGATGGCCCCGAGCAGGCCGGGCTTCACCGCGCCGATGCGCGGCAGGATGAAGGCTTTGTCCAGGTGGGTGTGTGCGTCGACCAGGCCGGGCAGCACCAGCGCACCCCGGGCGTCCCAGCCCGTGCCGGTGGCCAGGGTCCGGGCCTCTATCGGCACGGTGCGTCGCACCTTTCCGTGGGCAAGTTCGATGAGGGCCAGCGCCGGACCTTCGTGGCCTGGAGGCCAGTCCGGTGGCAGCAGCCAGCGGGGCAGTCGCGCGTTCGCGATGAAGTCGGGGGCGGCGGGCAACTGTGGCATGGTGGTGCTCAGAGGTCCAGCGTCAGCGTGGGCGAATGGCTGCGCGCGCAGCAGACCGCGACGTGCGTGGCGCGCTCGGCCTCTGTCATGCAGGTGTCCTGGTGGTCCGGCGTGCCGCTGAGGTAGGGCGTGAGGCAGGAGCCGCAGATGCCTTGCTCGCACACCGTGTCCACCGCGACGCCAGCACCCTGTAGAACCTGGGCGATGCTTTTGCCAGCGGGAACCTGTAGCCGTTGCTGCCGGCGCGCGAGCACGACCTCGAAGACGTCTGCCTCGCTCCTGGCGGAGGCTGCGTCTGCTTTCACCGGTGCGCTGAAATACTCGAAGTGCACGCGCTCGGCAGGCCAGGCCTGGCAGGCGTTGCGCACGTGGGTCATGAAGCCCTCGGGGCCGCAGAAGTAGGCGTGCGAGCCGGCCGGGGCATTGGCCACCAGGGTGGCGGGGCTCGTCGGCGAGGGCACGTCGTCGAAGTGCACCTGCACGTTGCCGCGCCACGGTGCCTGGTCGAGCACGCGGCTCAGGGCCAGGTGCCGTGCGCTGCGCGCGAACACCGCAAGCGTGAACGGGGCGCCGAGTGCGTGCAGCGCATGCGCCATTGAGACCAGCGGTGTCACGCCGATGCCTCCGCCCAGCAGCAGATGGTGGGGCGCGTCATGGGCCAGGCGGAAATGGTTGCGCGGCATGCCGATGCGCAGGATCTCGCCTTCGCGTACCCACATGTGCATCGCGCGTGAACCGCCACGGCCGCTGTCTTCACGCTTCACCGCGATCTCATACGCCTCGGTCGTCAGTGTCGGGTCACCGCACAGCGAGTAGCTGCGCACCAGTCCACCGGGCAGGTGGACGTCGACATGCGCACCCGCCTCGCAGGCGGGCAGCGGCAGGCCATCGATGCGCTGCAGCACATAGCTGTTGATTTCGTCCGTGTGTCGCACGACCCGGGTCACGCGAATGGTCAGGTCGCCCCGCGCGACGGGGCTGTTGGAGGCGTTGGGCTGCACCGACAAGTCGGTCGCCGTATTGATCGGGCTCAATTTCTGACCATTTAATTTGACTATTTGGTCAGTATAAGAAAAAAGAGGCCCGCATCGAGAGGAATAACCCGCAGATCGGGCGTCAAAAAACGATGTCCGTGTCGGTGGCACCACAGTGCCGGCAGGCCCGGTGCGCAGGGGCTCGGCGTTCAGGGCGGCAGGAGCCCGCAGCCGCGCAGCACGAACGGGATGAGGTCGCGCGCGACGGCCTCGCGGTCCAGCGGATCGGGGTCGCGCTCGGTGCCACAGATCTCGCGCACCTGCAGGGCGAAGTCGGCATGGTGTTGCGTCATCGCCCAGATGTGCATCAGCAGCAGGTGGGCGTTCATGGGGCGCATCAGGCCGCGGGCAATCCACCCGTTGATGATGCTCACCTCTTTCTGGATCCAGACGCGCGCATTGGGCCAGTAGCGTCCCAGGTTGTGGCCGCCGTCCAGGATCTCGCGCGTGAAGATGCGCGAGACGGTGGGTTGGTCGAAGGCGTGATCGAGCTTCTGGCGGATGTAGTGCGCCAGGATGTCCGCCGGCTCGGTGAGGCCGGGCGGCGCGAACTCGATCTTCCAGGCCATCATCACCGAGTCGAGCAGTTCGTTGTACAGCTCTTCCTTGCCGGTGATGTAGTAGTGCAGTTGCGGTTTGGTGAGGCCTGCTCGCTCCGCGATGGCCTGGGTGGAGGTGCCCTTGAGGCCGTGCAGGCTGAACTCTTCGATCGCTGCCTCGCGGATGGCGGACAGGATGCGCTGTCGGCTTTCCCTCACCGCGCGAGCGGGTCGCGCAGGCGTGGAACTGTCGGCGCGGGGCTTGGAGCGCGCCGGGGATCTGGCAGCTGTCATGGTCCGGGATAGCGCTGGCCGAAAGTGGCCGGGACGCGCTGAAAAGTGGGATTTCATGATAGCAGGCGCGCCATTCTGGTGCATGCCACCCACCACTTTTCATAGCAGCTCAACCCGGCCGGCGCAGGGCTATCGCTTCGATTTCCACCAGAACGGGTGCAATCAGTCCGGAGATCACGGTGGAGCGGGCTGGCGCCGTGGCCGCCGGAAAGCGCTGCGCATAGGCGTCGTTGAAACCGGGGTAGTCCCCAGCGTTGACCAGCCAGACCGTGGTCTTGACCACGTCGTCCAGGGTGCAGCCGGCGCGCTGCAGGATGCCCTCGATCAGATCGATGGTGTAGTGGGTCTGGCTCGCGATGTCGTCACCGGCCGGCAGGCCATTGCGCATGGGCACCTGCCCCGCCACGAAGACCAGCCGGTCGTCAGCGATCACGGCCGGCGAGATGGGTTGCACCTTGCCGGCCCGCTCCACCGGCGGGCCCACGTGGCGAATGTTGGGGTTGTGATTCATGTCAATTCTTCACCGGGCCGGCGTGCGGCCCGCAACGAGTGAAACGACGCCGCTGACCAGAGGCATCAAGGGTCCTGCTCTGCCGGCCCGAGATGCCGTCCCCCTCGAAGCGCCGAAGGCGCGCCACAGAAGGGGGGGGAGCCGCGCAGCGGCGCAGGGGGGGTCAGTCTGGCTTTGCGCCGGAGGCTTTCACGATGGCCGCCCACTTCTTCGTTTCCGATTCGATGAAGGCCTTGTACTCGGCCGCGCTGCTGCCGCCGAGCTTGAAGCCGCGCGAGACGAAGTACTCCTGGATGTCGGGGCTCGCGAGCGCGGTGTTCACATCCTTGTTGATCTTTTCAACGATGGCCGCGGGCGTGCCGGGGGGCGCGAACAGACCCTGCCACGACAGCGCCTCGAAGCCGGGGTAGCCGCTCTCGGCAACAGTGGGCACGTTGGGGAAGAGCGGGTGGCGTTCCTTCGAGGTCACGGCCAGCGGAATGAGTTTACCGCTCTGCACCTGCGGCATCACCACCAGGATGTCGCCGAACATGAGGTCGATCTGTCCGCCCATGAGGTCGGTGAGGGCGCCCGCGCTGCCACGGTAGGGGATGTGCAGGAACGACGCCTTGGTCGCGATCTTGAACATCTCGCCGGTGAGGTGCATCGACGTGCCACTGCCGGCCGAGCCGTAAGTGATGGAGGCGGGCTTCGCACGGGCGGCGGCCACGAGCTCCTGCAGGTTCTTGGCGGGCAGGGCCGGGTTCTTCACGATCATCAGCGGCGCGCTGACCACCGCGGTGACGGGGGTGAAGCCCTTGACCATGTCGTAAGGCAGGTTGGGGTACAGCGCGCCGGCGATGCCGTTGCTGCCGGTCACACCCATCAGCAGCGTGTGGCCGTCAGGTTCGGCCTTGGACACATGGTCCGCGCCTACCGTGCCGCCCGCACCCGCGCGGTTGTCAACGATGACGGTCTGCTTCCAGGTGACGGCGAGTTTCTCGCCCAGCTTGCGCGCGAGCAGATCGGTGCTGCCGCCGGGGGGGAACGGCACGACGATGCGGACCACCTTGCTGGGGTAGGCCTGCGCGGATGCGATCGATGGCGTGAGCGCCACGAGAGCGAGAAACGCCGCAAGGCCGAAAGCGCCGAGCGCGCGCGAGGTGAGAGGAATGCGGTTCATGGTGTGCGTGCTTTCAAGTGGGTTGATTCTCCGGTGCAGCGCGCGCATTCGCGGCTGTACCCCATGCGCCTCCTCCGGCCGTTTCTATGACGAGCCTGTCCCCGGCCGACCACTCGGCGCGAGCCCGTGCGGGCAACACGTCGATGCGGCCATCGGCCCTTTCGATGCGGGCGGCCGACGATGCGCCGTTGCCACCGCCCTGGCTGCCGCGTGCGCGGCTGACATGGCGTTCACCCCGGTAGGAGATGCTGCCCTGTCCTTCAAGCAATTCGTATACCCGTCGCACACCATGGCCGCCCTGGAAGCGGCCCGTGCCACCCGAGCCTTCGCGAATGGCGTAGGTGTTCACGCGCACGGGGGCTTCGGATTCGATCACCTCCACCGGCGTGTTGCGTGCGTTGCCCACGTCGGTGGAAATGCCGCTCGTGCCATCGGCCTGTGCGCTCGCCCCCGCACCACTGGCGATGATCTCGGTGAGCAGCCAGCGTGTGCCATTCGCGTGTGTGCCGCCCAGCGACAGCACCGTGGCGACGCCAGCATTGGACGCCAAGGGTTCTCGCGACGCGCCGAGCGACCACGCGCTGAGCATCGCGTTGCACGCCAGCTTCAATGTGGCGGTGCGTGCATTCACGGCGGCCGGCAATCGCGGGTTGACCACGCTGCCCTCGGGCAGTACCCAGGTCGCGGGGGCGAGGCAACCCGCGTTGTTCGGTGCCTGGGGCGCGAGCGAGCGCATGAAGAAAAGCAGGGCCGACATCATGCTGGAAGGCGATGCGTTCACCGGCCCACGCGTCTGCGCCGAGGAGCCGGTGAAGTCGATCGAGAGTGCATCGCCCCGCTTGTGCAGTTGCACCGCAATGCGCACGGGTGCATCGGTGATGCCATCGCCGTCGAGCTGGTCTTCCCATTGCCAGGAGCCATCGGGTACCTGGCGCAATGCCTCTCGCGTCATGCGTTCGGACTGGGCCAGCAGCGCATCGCAAACCGCTTCGAAGCTCGCACCGGTGCGTGCGCGCAGTGCCGCCGTTTCACTCGCACCCAGGCTCACGGCGGACCATTGCGCATTCAGATCGCCCAGCAGGTTGCCGGGTGTGCGGCTGTTGGCGGTGAGGAGGGTTTCGACATTGCGGTCGACCTCGCCAGCGGCGCGCCAGCGCACCGGTGGAATGCGCAGCCCTTCCTGGTGGATGTCGGTGGCGTTCGGCGGGATCGAACCGGGCGCCATGCCGCCCACGTCCTGGTGGTGCAGGATCGCGGCGGCCAGTGCGATGGTGCGGCCTTCGCTCACGATGGGACGCACCACGATCAGGTCGGGCAGGTGCGTGCCACCCGACCACGGGTCGTTCATCAGGTAGGCGTCGCCATCGGCCATCTGTTGCGCGGGGAAACGCTGCAACACGCCCGCGATGGCAGGGATCAGCGAACCCAGCAGCAGCGGCAGTGAACGCGCCTGCGCCAGCAGGCGGCCATCGGGCAGGAACACGGCGGCAGCGCAATCGCCACCTTCGCGCGCGATGGATGAGTAGGCCGCACGCATCATGCGGCTCTGCATGCGGTCCACGATGCCCTGAAGCGCCAGCCGCACGGGTTCCATGAGGATCAGGTGTTCGTTCACGCCCGCACCTCCTGCGCGCCGATGTGGCTCAGCAGCAGCGAACCGTCGGCCTCCTGCACCCATTGCCAGCCGGCCGGCACCCACACCGTGGTGGTGGCTGCGAACAGGGTCTGTGGCCCTTGTCCTTCGGGCGCGCAGCCAGCCCACAGGGCGGGGTCGGGCCGCAGGTGATGGGCGTCGATACCGGGTTGTGGCACGGCTTGTTCGAGCACGCCGCGCAGCAGGTTCACCACGGCGTCGCTCCGCGCCGGCATCTGGCCGCGCAGGGCTTCGTAACGCGCGGCAAACCGTGCCTGCAGCGTGGGCAGATCATCATCCGGCAGCCAGTCGACCTCCACCGGGCTGCCTTGTCCCTGGAGCAGGACTTCCACACTCCAGCGGACCGACTCGCCCTCGGGGGCGGTGGGGAACTCGTTGCGCATCGCCGTGAGCACGGTCATGCCGTCCGCCGCGAGCGGGAGCGCGCAGGCCTTCTCCACCGTGCGCGTGGGCATGGACGCCAGCAGACCCAGGGCCGCCACCACGCCCGCGTTGGCGATCACACGAACCCGTGCGACGCCAGCGAGTTCGGCCACCTCGGCCACGTGCTGTGCGCCGCCGCCGCCTGCAGCGACCAGCAGGCAGTCGGCGGGGTGGATGTCGCGCTGGAAGGCGCGCATCTTCACGCTCTCGGCCATGGCGGTGGCGGCCGTGGCCACGATGGCCTGGGCGGCATCGGCCACGGTGATGCCCAGGGGTTGTGCCACATCGCGCAACACGGCCGCTTCGGCGAGGCCACGGTCCAGCATGACGCCACCCGAGAGCCGGGGCGGCAGACGACCCAGCAGCAGCAGTGCGTCAGTCAGGGTCGCGTGGGTGCCGCCAAGTCCGTAGGCGGCGGGCCCGGGCCAGGCGCCTTGCGAGAGTGGTCCCAGGCGCAGGCCGCCGCCCGCGTTCACGGTGGCCAGGCTGCCACCGCCGATGGAGAGCGACTCCACGTCCGCACAACGCAGTCGCAGCGTGAGGTCGCCACAGAGCAGCGTGTCGGTGAAAAGCGGACGACCCGATTCGAGGATGCCGATGTCGGTGCTGGTGCCACCGACATCGATGGACATCACGACCTGCGCGGCGTCGCTCGCAGGCAGGCTGGCGGCCACGCCCTGCAGCGCCGCGCAGGGGCCCGACATGGCCAGACCGATCGGACGCGCCACCGCGTCCTGCCAGGGCGCGATGCCACCTTCGGAGCGCATCAGCGCGGGCGGGGGCAGGTGACGTTCGGCGAGCGCGGTGCCCAGCGTGTGCAGGTACTGCTGCACCATGGGTTTGCTGTAGGCGTCGAAGGCGGTGGCGAGAAAGCGTTCGAACTCGCGCGGCTTGGGGTCGACCTCGGAGGACAGCGACACCATCAGGCCTGGCTCGGCGGCGAGCAGCCAGGCACGTACCTGCTGCTCATGCACCGGGCGCAAGTGAGAAAACAGCAGGCAGACCGCCACGGATCGCACCCCGGCTTTGGCGATACCGCGCGCGAGCGCCGTGACCTGATCGCGGTCTGGCGCCTCGATCTCGTTGCCGTGGGCGTCCACGCGTCCCGCGATCTCGAAGCGCAGGTCGGCGGGAAACAGCCGGCGTTCTGGCGTGGGTGGGACCACGGCGGCAGAGTAGAGGTCACGGCGGTCCTGCCGTGCCAGCGCGAGGATGTCGCGCATCCCATTGTTGGTGAGCACGGCGATCGGGCCATCGGTCTGCTCCAGCAGGAGGTTGGTGACCACGGTGGAGCCGTGCACGATGCGCGCGACCTGCGACGCGGCGATGCCGGTCTCATCCAGCATGCGCTGCACCGCTTGCAGGATCGGCTGCACCAGGTGCCCCGCCTCACGCGGGTGCTTGAGGCTGCGCAACGCGCCGTCCGAGGAACAGGCCACCACGTCGATGAACGTGCCACCCATGTCGATGCCGATGGCCCAGCGAGGTCCGGTCATGCGCTGCCTTCAGCCAAAGCGCCGCGCACTGAAGGGCGACAGGTCCACTTGCGTGGTGCGGCCAGCCACCAGGTGGGCCACTTCGCGGCCCGTGGTGGCGCCCATGCACATGCCCATGTGTCCGTGGCCGAAAGCGAGCCACGCGTTGTCCGCATCGCGGCTGCGGTCGATCACGGGGAGGCTGTCGGGCATGCAGGGGCGGTGGCCCATCCACTGCGTCACCTCGGACGTGTCCAGGTGCGGGAACAGCAACTGGCCCTGGCGCAGCAGCGCCTGAGCGCGCTCGTAGTTCGGTGCGCGTTCGAGGCCGGCGAACTCCACGGTGCCGGCCAGCCGCAGGCCCATCGCCATGGGGTTGACCATGATGTTGTTTTCGGAGGCCATCACCGTGTGCCGCAGCTTGAGGTTCGAGCTGCGCACAGTGACGTGGTAGCCGCGCTGGGTCTCCAGCGGAACGGGGTCGCCGAGCTGGCGCGCGAGCTTGCCGGACCATGCGCCAGCCGCGACCACCACGCCATCGACCGCCAGCGGTTCGCCACGGTCCATGCGCAGACCGGTCACGCGGCGACCCTCACGCTCGAAGCCCGTGACCGAGCGATGGTCGTGGCGGGCGCCGTCGCGCACGCTTTGCGCGACCAGTGCCTTGACCAGCTGGGACGGGTCCAGCGTGGATCCGTTGTCGGGCGCGAGGATGCCGAAGCGGAAGCGGCCCTTCAGGTCGGGCTCGAGCTCTTCGAGCTCGTCACGCTCCACGTTGACCAGGTTCACACCGAGCGACTTGCGCAGGGCCATGCCCCACTTCCACTGGTTTGCGGCTTCGCGCGAGGAGTACACGTACAGGCAGCCGGTGCGCCGCACGAGGGCGTTTGCGTCAGCCCGGTCCAGCAGCGGCCCGTAGCAGTCGAAGATGGGTCGCAGCAAGGTCTGCAGCGCGGTGGCGATGCGCGTGACCTCATGCGGTGTGGAGTGCTGCAGCATGCGCACCAGCCAGGGCAGCACGCGCGGCAGGTAGGTGGTGCGGATGGTCAGCGGGCCCAGCGGATCGAGCAGCCAGCTCGGCACCTTCTTCCACATGTTGGGCATGCCCACGGGCAGACAGGCGCTGGGCGACAGCGAGCCCGCATTGCCGAACGAACAGGCTTCGCCAGGTTCGAGCGGGTCGACGAAGGTGATCTGGTGGCCGTCGCGCTGCAGCCAGGCCGCTGTGCATGCGCCGACGATGCCTGTGCCTACAACGGCAATATGCATGGAATCGGAAGAAATTTTCGGTTCAGGTGGAGAGGGTTTCGCGGCATTCTATGAACCCCTCTGGGTATCAGACAAGCCAATTCTTTTGATACATTGATCAGGTAATTTTATGATGGTGCATGAGAGCAGGATGCACCACCACTTTGGAACGAGATTGGTGCATTCATGAACATCAGCCTGAGGCAGATGCGGGCCTTTGCCGCGGTGACGCAGAGCGGCAGCTTCACCGGCGCAGCGCGCCAGCTCAACCTGACGCAGTCCGCCGTCAGCATGTTGGTGCAGCAACTGGAACAGGAGCTGCACCTGCAACTGTTCGACCGCAGCCGGACGGCCATCACGCTGACCGAAGCGGGCCGCAACCTGTTGCCGCTGGCGCAGCGCATCCTGGAAGACGTGCGCCAGGTGGTGGAGGGCGCTTCCGAGATCCGTGCTTTGCGCCGGGGTTTCCTGCGCGTGTCCACCTCCCAGATGATGGCCTGCACCTGGGTGGCCTCTGTACTCACCGATTTCGGCCAGCAGCACCCGGGCATCAGCCTGCGTCTGAAAGACGCGGTAGCCGACGACGTGGTGGATACGGTGCGCCACGGCGCGGTGGAACTCGGGATCGGCCCGGAGCGCGCGACCGGCGACGACGTGACGCGCAGCTTCCTCATGAACGTGCCGATCCGGCTGGTGTGCCCCAAGGGGCACCCGGCCTATGAGCGTGCCAGCGTGCCGTGGAAAGACTTGCGAGACGAACGCTGGATCAGCTACTCGCACGAGTTCGGCCGCCACGTGGAGCGCGCGCTGCACACGCACGGTCATGATTTCGCGCTCAACACCGCGAGCGATGTCGGCTTCCTCACCACCGCCATGGCGTTGGCGGGACACGGCATGGGTGTGCTGCTCGCGCCCGAATACGCCCGCTCGTTCGCCGACAACTTCGGCGTGCGTTTCGTGCCCTTGCGCGCGCCCGCGATCCAGCGCGAGTACTTCGTGTACCAGCGCAAGGGGCAGTCCTTGTCGCCGGCGGCGCAGACCTTCCTGCAGATGCTGCGTCAGCGCGGTGGCGGTGCCGCCGTCAAGCGCACAGCCAGAGTCGCGCGGGCATGAACAACCCGCCGCCAGGCAGGCCCGTCACGATTGGGCGGGGGGTGTCACTGTTTTTGCAGCCGCCGCGCGCAGCTTGTCCTTCTTGCTCGGGCGCTTGCCCTTGATGCCTCCGCCCCCTGGCGCGGCTGGTGGTGGCTCTTCAGTGGGTTCAAGGCCGGGCTGCACCTCCAGCGGCAGGCTCAGGCCCTGGCGCTTCTCGATGAGCCGCCAGTGGGCTTCAGCGGCCGGGGTCACGAAACTCACCGCCAGGCCGCTGGCTCCCGCGCGGCCTGTGCGACCGATGCGGTGCACATAGTCCACGGTCGAGCGTGGCAGGTCGTAATTGACGACAACGGGCAACCCTTCGATGTCGATGCCGCGTGCAGCGAGGTCGGTGGTGACGACCACGTCCCAGCGCTTTTCCTTGAATTCGGCCAGGGCTTGCTGGCGCGCGCCCTGGCTGAGCCCGCCGTGGAACGAGGTGGCGTACAGGTCGCCATGATGCAGCTTGGCCGCCACGCGCTCGGCCGCGTACTGCGTGGACACGAACACCAGCACGCGTTTCCAGCCCTGGCTCTGGATCAACTGGCGCAGCAGCTGGGTGCGGCGCGTGCTGTCGACGAGGAACGCGCGCTGTTCGATCACGGCCCCGTCGTTCCGCTCGTGGGGCACGTCGATGCACTCGGGTTCGTGCAACAGCCCGTTGGCCAGTGTCTGCACAGGGGCGGGGAACGTGGCGGAGAAAAACAGGTTCTGGCGCTGGGCGGGCAACAGCTCGAGCACGCGCTGGAGTTCGTCGGCGAAGCCCAGGTCCAGCAGACGGTCGGCTTCGTCGAGCACCAGAAGGTTCACGGACGACAGGCGCAGTGCGTTGTGCGCCACCAGATCGAGCAGGCGTCCTGGTGTGGCGACCACGACGTCCGCACCGCCGCGCAGGGCCATCATCTGCGGGTTGATCGACACGCCACCGAAGGCCACGACCACCTTGGGTGGGCGTGGCAGGGGCTGGGCAAGTGCACGCACCACCTCACCGGCCTGCGCGGCGAGTTCTCGTGTAGGGACCACCACCAGGGCCTGCACGCGCCGGGGCGCACGCGCGTCGGCGTGCGCAAGGCGGTGCAGCAGGGGCAAAGCGTAGGCAGCTGTCTTGCCAGAGCCAGTCTGGGCCGTGGCCAGCAGATCCCGCCCGGCGAGCACGGCGGGAATGGCCTGGCTCTGGATCGGCGTGGGCGTCTGGAAACCGAGCGCGGCAGCGGCCTGGACGAGGGCGGGTGCGAGGCCGAGGGATGTGAAGGGCATGGAGCGGGTCAGTGTAGCGGCGCGGCCGAAGCAGGGATGTGGCCGGGTACGATCCCGCCTCATGAAGAACAAACTTTCCAGCGGTGGGCTGGTCTACTCCACCGAAGCGGGGCGCATGTGCCCAGCCTGTCGGCAGCCGGTGGCGCAGTGTGTGTGCCGCAAGACCAGCGCGGCGCCCGCTGGCGATGGCATCGTGCGCGTGTCGCGCGAAACCAAGGGCCGGGGCGGCAAGGCCGTCACCCTGGTCAAGGGCGTGGCGCTGGACGCGGCGGCCCTCGTGGCGCTGGGTAAGCAGCTCAAGTCCGCGTGTGGATCGGGCGGCACGGTGAAGGACAGTGTGATCGAGATCCAGGGCGATCACGTCGAAAAGGTGATGACGGCGCTGAAGGCGCAGGGCCACACCGTCAAACGCGCTGGGGGTTGAGGCTCAGCGCAGCACTTCCAGCAGGCGGTCGAGCCCGCCTTCGTTGATGGCCACCATGGCCTGCGCGCGCACCGCCGGTTTGGCGTGGTACGCCACCGAGAGACCCGCCACGCCCATCATGGGCAGGTCGTTCGCGCCATCGCCCATGGCGATGCACTGCGAAGGTTCGATGCCCATCAGCGACGCCACCTCCAACAGGGTGCGGCGCTTTTCGGCGCCGTCACAGATGTCGCCCCAGGGCTGGTCCACCATGCGGCCGGTGAGTTGACCGCAGTTCGGGCCGCTTTCCACTTCCAGCACGTTGGCGCGCGTGAAGTCGATGCCCAGGGTCTGGCGCACGCGCTCGCTGAAGAACGTGAAGCCGCCGGAGACCAGCAGCACTTTCAGGCCGGCGGCCTTGCAGGCCTGAATGAGTTCAGCCGCGCCGGGGTTGACGCGCAGGCGATCGGTGTAGACCTGTTCCATGTCGGCGATGGTCACGCCGCGCAGCAGGGCCACGCGCTGGCGGAGGCTTTCCTTGTAGTCGGTGATCTCGCCGCGCATCGCGGCTTCGGTGATCGCCGCGACCTCGGTCTTCTTGCCCACGGCGTCGGCGATCTCGTCCACGCACTCGATGCTGATGAGCGTGGAATCCATGTCGAAGGCGATGAGCTTGAAGTCGCTGAGTTTGAGTGGTGGCGTGAAGCCTTGAACGGTGAGGCCGGGGGCAAATTCGGTGGCGGTGGTCATGGGATGGAGATCAGGCGGTTTCGGTTTTCTTCAGGGGCTGCCCGAGGGAGCGCAGCACGTCGCGCACCAGTTGCACGCGGTCTTTCACTTCGGGCAGGGCACGTTCGATGCGCAGCTTGTCGTTGCCCGCGAGTTTGATGTGCCGGTTCTTCTGGATCAGTTCGATGATGCGCATCGGGTCGAACGGTGGGTTGGCGCGGAAGGTGATGTTCGTCACCCCGGGTGCGGCATCGACCTTCACCACACCGTAGGGCGCGCTGATGCAACGCAGGCGGTGCACGTCGATCAGCGTCTGCGCCTGGGGCGGCAGCTTGCCGAAGCGGTCCACGATCTCTTCCAGCAAGGCGTCCACCTGGTCCGTGTTCTTCGCCGTGGCGAGCTTCTTGTAGAACGACAGGCGCAGGTGCACGTCGCCGCAGTAGTCGTTGGGCAGCAGCGCGGGTGCGTGCAGGTTGATGTCGGTGGTCACCGAGAGCGGCGCGAGCAGGTCGGGTTCGCGCCCGGCCTTGAGCGAGCTCACCGCCTCGCTCAGCATCTCGTTGTAGAGCTGGAAGCCGACCTCCAGCATGTTGCCGCTCTGGTTTTCGCCCAGCACTTCGCCGGCGCCGCGGATCTCCAGGTCGTGCATGGCGAGGTAGAAGCCGCTGCCGAGCTCCTCCATCTGCTGGATCGCGTCGAGCCGCTGGGCCGCCTGCTTGGTCAGGCCTTCGATCTCCGGGACCATGAGGTACGCATAGGCCTGGTGGTGGCTGCGGCCCACGCGCCCGCGCAGCTGGTGCAGCTGCGCCAGGCCGAACTTGTCGGCCCGGCTCATCACGATGGTGTTGGCCGTGGGCACGTCAATGCCGGTCTCGATGATGGTGGAGCAGAGCAGCACGTTGAAGCGTTGTGCGACGAAATCGCGCATCACGCGTTCGAGCTCCCGCTCGGGCATCTGGCCGTGCGCAATCGCGATGCGCGCCTCGGGCAGGATCTCTTCCAGCTTCTGGCGGCGGTTCTCGATCGTCTCCACCTCGTTGTGCAGGAAATAGACCTGGCCGCCGCGCTTGAGCTCCCGCAGCACGGCTTCGCGGATCACGCCGTTGCCTTCGTTGCGGACGAAGGTCTTGATGGCAAGACGGCGCTGCGGGGCGGTGGCGATCACCGACAGATCGCGCAGGCCTTCGAGCGCCATGCCCAGCGTGCGAGGAATGGGAGTGGCCGTCAGCGTGAGCACGTCGACCTCGGCGCGCAGCGCCTTCATGGCCTCCTTGTGCCGCACGCCGAAGCGGTGTTCCTCGTCAATGATCAGCAGGCCGAGGTCCTTGAACTTCACGCTTTCGCTGAGCAGCTTGTGCGTGCCGACCACAATGTCGACCGAGCCGTCCGCCAGACCCTTGGCGGCCGCGGTGATTTCCTTGGCCGAGCGGAAGCGGCTCATCTCGGCCACCTTCACCGGCCACTTGGAGAAGCGGTCGGAGAGGGTCTGGAAATGCTGTTCGGCCAGCAGCGTGGTGGGCGCCAGAAAGGCCACCTGCCGTCCGCCGGTGACGGCCACGAATGCGGCACGCAGGGCGACCTCGGTCTTGCCGAAACCGACGTCGCCGCAGACCAGCCGGTCCATCGGTCGCGGGCTGATCATGTCCTGGATGACAGCGTGGATGGCGGCGCGCTGGTCGGCCGTTTCATCGAAGCCGAAGTCGTTGGCGAACACCTCGTAATCCTGTGCCGAGTAGCGGAACGCGTGGCCCTGGCGCGCGGCGCGCCGTGCGTAGATGTTCAGCAGTTCGGCTGCCGCGTCGCGCACCTGTTCGGCCGCCTTGCGCTTGGCCTTCTCCCATTGGCCGCTGCCCAGCTTGTGCAACGGTGCCTCGTCCGCACTCACGCCGGTATAGCGGCCGATCAGCTGGAGCTGGCTCACGGGCACATACAGCACGGCCTTGTCGGCGTATTCCAGGTGCAGGAATTCCTGCAGGGCGGGCGAGCCGTCGGGGTTGCGCTCCCCCATGTCCATGTTCACCAGGCCCCGGTAGCGGCCGATGCCGTGCGCGTTGTGCACCACCGGGTCGCCCACGTTGAGCTCGGACAGGTCCTTGATCAGTGCATCGACGTCGCTGACCTGTTCCTGCTTCCTGCGCCGGCGCGTGGTCGGGCTGGTGGCGAAGAGCTCGGTCTCGGTGACGAAGTCGATGCCGTCGTCCAGCCAGGAAAAGCCCGTGGCCAGGGCGGCGGTGGCAATGCCGGTCTTCTCGTCGCTGGCCTGGAATTCGGCCAGGGAATCGAAGGCAGGCGGGTTGACACCGCTGGCGCGCAGGAAGTCGAGCAGGCTTTCGCGCCGTCCATCGCTCTCGGCCAGCAACAGCACACGGTGCGCCGTGTTGCGGATGTGGGCTTGCAGGCGGGCGAGCGGGTCTTCCGCACCACGCACCACGGACAGATCGCCCAGCCTCTGCACATGCGCGCCGTGCTCGATGTCCTGCTGCGGCGGGCGCACCACGAACTGCGCATGCTGGTTGGCGCGCGTGTAGAACTGTTCCGTCGCCAGGAAGAGGGCCTCCGGCGGGAGCACGGGCCGGTCGGTGTCGCCCCTCAGCAGGCGGTGGCGGTCTTTCGTGTCTTGCCAGAAGCGCTGGAAGGCGGGCTCGAGTTCGCCGTGCAGCACCACCGTGGCGTCATCGCCCAGGTAGTCGAAGACCGTGGCTGTGTCGTCGAAGAACAGCGGCAGGTAGTACTCGATGCCTGCGGTTGCCACGCCGTTGCCGATGTCCTTGTAGATGCGGCTCTTGGTCGGGTCTCCTTCGAGCAGTTCGCGCCAGCGGCTGCGGAATTTCGCCCGCGCTGCATCGTCCATCGGAAATTCGCGACCCGGCAGCAGACGAACCTCGCTCACAGGGTACAGGCTGCGCTGGCTGTCAGGGTCGAAGGTGCGGATGCTGTCGATCTCGTCATCGAACAGGTCCACGCGGTACGGCACCAGGCTGCCCATGGGGAACAGGTCGATCAGCCCGCCGCGCACCGCGTATTCGCCCGGGCTCACGACTTGCGTCACATGCTGGTAGCCCGCCAGGGTCAGCTGGCCCTTGAGCCTGGCCTCGTCCAGCTTCTGTTTCACCTTGAAGTGGAAGGTGTAGCCGGCCAGGAAGGACGGCGGCGCCAGCCGGTACAGCGCGGTGGTGGCTGGAATGAGCACCACGTCCGCACCGGTCTCCTTGTCGCGTTGCGAGATCCGCCATAGCGTGGCCAGGCGTTCGCTGATCAGGTCCTGGTGCGGCGAGAACGTGTCGTAAGGCAGGGTTTCCCAGTCCGGAAACATCGCGCAGCGCAGGCCGGGCGCGAAGAAGGCCATTTCTTCGATGAGGCGTTGCGCATCGTTGGCGTCGGCGGTGACGATGGCCGTCAGCCGGCCGGCCGCTTTCTCGCGCGTCCCCAGTTGCGCGAGCATCAGGGCATCGGCCGAACCGCCCGGGTGGGGCACGGTGTGGCGTTTGCCGGGGGTGAGTCTGGGCAAGTCCATGAGAAAGAAAAGAGGCGTGGGTGGTGGACCTGGCGGGTGAGAGCCGTCATGTGCCATGACGAACACCCCCGACCGGGGCGGGGCGGGGGTGTGACCGCTGATTCTAGAATGCAGGCCCACCATGCCCGATGTCGCCACCGAATTGACCCGCCCCGGCACTGCCCGTTGCCATGCGCTGCTGCCTTGCGCGGGCACCGGCACCCGCGCCGGCACCGGAATTCCCAAACAGTACCAGCCCATCGCCGGTCAGCCGATGGTGATGCACACGCTCGATGCGTTGCGCGCGGTGCCCCGGCTCGATCTGTGTGTGGTCGTCATCGCCTTCGATGACGTGTTCTGGACCTCTCAGCCCGTGGGCACGACGCTGGCGCGCCGTGGTGGCGCCACGCGTGCCGAAAGCGTGTTCAACGGCCTTCAGGCCTTGCGCGAGCTGGGTGCCGACGAGAGCGACTGGGTGCTGGTTCACGACGCCGCGCGCTGCCTCGTCACCCCGGCGCAGGTGAGCGCCCTGATCGACGCCTGCCGGGACGATCCCGTGGGCGGCCTGCTCGCACTGCCGCTGCCCGACACGCTCAAGACCGCTGCCGATGGCCGCGTGGCCGCGACCGTCGACCGCGGTGGCAAGTGGCTGGCGCAGACACCGCAGATGTTCCGCCTGGGCCCCTTGCAGGCAGCGCTGGCCGCGCGAGCAGCACAGGGCTTTGCCGGTGTGACCGACGAGGCCAGCGCCATGGAAATGGTGGGTCAGCATCCGTTGCTGGTGCAGGGCAGCGCACAGAATTTCAAAGTCACCTACCCCGAAGACTTCGCCCTGGCCGAAGCCGTTCTCAGGAGCCGCCCATGAACACCCTTCCCACGTTGCGCATCGGCGAGGGCTGGGACGTGCATGCGCTTGTGCCCGGACGGCCACTCATCATTGGTGGTGTCCACATCCCGCACACCCAAGGCCTGCTGGGCCACTCCGACGCCGACGTGCTGCTGCATGCCATCACCGATGCCCTGCTGGGCGCGGCGGCATTGGGCGACATCGGGCGCCACTTCCCGGACACCGACGAGCGCTTCAAGGGGGCCGATTCCAGCGCGCTGCTGGCCGAGGCCGCGCGGCGCGTGCGCGCGGCGGGCTTCGAGATCGGCAATGTGGACAGCACCGTGATCGCGCAGGCGCCCAGGCTGGCACCGCACATCGCCGCCATGTGCGAAGGCATTGCCAGCACGCTGGGGCTGGCGACCGCTCAGGTGAATGTGAAGGCGAAGACGGCCGAGAAAATCGGGCCGGTGGGGCAGGGCCTGTCGATCGAGGCGCGCGCGGTGGCGCTGCTTGTCGGCCCGCCCGCCCTCAAGACGGCGCCTTGACCAGCTTCATGTGGGCCGCAAGGCCCCCGGTGCTGCTGTTGGCCAGCGCAAAGCGCCCGCCCATCCGCGCGACAGCGCGGTCCACGATCGCCAGGCCCAGCCCTGTGCCCGTGGCCGAGGTGCGCGAGACATCTCCCCGGTAGAACGGCTGGGTCAGCTGATCAATCTGTTCCGGGTTCACGCCCTTGCCGTGATCGCGCAGCTTGACCAGCACCGTGTCATCCCTGGCCTTGGCCGCGATGTCGATCTTGACCACCCCGGTTTCCGGGTCGCGCCCATAGCGCATCGCATTCTCGATCAGGTTGGAGAACACCCGCTGCAGCTCCACCGCGTCGCCCATCACGGCGGTGTCGCGCGGGATGTTGGTGGTGATGTAAGTGTTCTGGTCCTGCCCCACCGAGTAGATGGCAGCGTCCACGACCTGATTGAGGCTCACGCGCTCAGGCTTGAGGTGGTCCGGCCGCGCGTAGTCGAGAAACTTGTCGATGATTGCGTTGACCTGGTCGATGTCGGCGGCCATGTGCTCGCGCGCCTGGGCATCGCCCACGCTCATCTCGGTTTCCAGTCGCAGTCGCGCCAGCGGCGTGCGCAGGTCGTGCGAGATGCCCGCGAGCATGAGCGCCCGGTCCTGCTCGATCTTGGAGAGCCGCTGGGCCATGCGGTTGAAGCCGATGTTGACCTCACGAATCTCGCTCGTGGCCACGGCCTCGTTGAGCTGGCTGGCGTTGAAATCACCTTCGCGAACGCGGCTGGCGGCAAACGAGAGCTTCTTCAGAGGCCGGTTGATCAGCCGTGCGATCAGCGCCGCACCGGTCAGCGAAAGCAAGGCCGCCGTGCCCAGCCAGATCAGCCACGTGGTGCCAGCCACCGGGCCGATGCGGGAGGGGTCGGTGAGCAGCCAATACGGATCGCCGTCGATGGTGAAGCCAATCCAGAGGCCGGCCGTGCCATTGACCTCGCGCGCCACCAGCGTGTCCGGCCCGAGGCGGCCGCTCAGCCGTTCGGACACATTGCGGCTGATTGCATCGGTGTTATAGAGGCGGAAGGTGTCGGTCGGCTCACGCGGCGCGATGCGCAGACCTTCCTCGGCAGCCAGCGTCTTGATCAGCGACACACGGGCGATGGCATCCGAGTGCACCAGCGCGGCCCGGCTGAGGTTGACCAGGGAGGCGAGCTGGTTGGCGCTTTGCAGCGCACGTGGCTCGTACTCCAGTGCACGGAAAGTCTGCAGCCAGGCGACAGTGCAGCCCACCAGCAGGAGTGCGAGAAACAGGAAGGTGCGCCAGAAGAGGCTCACGCTTCGTGAAGGGCGCATCTCCAGTGGAGCGGGCATGGTCTCCAGCGAGGCCGGCTGGGTCTCGAAGGGAACGCGGGACTCGTCGGACATCAGGCATTGCCATCGGGTACGAACACGTAGCCCACACCCCACACCGTCTGCAGGTAGCGCGGTGAAGCGGCGTCTTCTTCAATCAGCTTGCGCAGGCGGGAGACCTGAACGTCCAGGCTGCGGTCAAAAGGTTCGAACTCGCGGCCGCGGGCCAATTGGGCCAGCTTTTCGCGCGAGAGGGGCTGGCGCGGGTGGCGCACCAGTGCCTTGAGCATGGCGAACTCGCCGGTGGTCAGCGGCAGGTCTGCGCCGTCCTTGCGCAGGGTGCGCAGGCTCAGATCGAACTCGAACGGACCGAACTTGACGACTTCCTGGTCCTGGGAGGGCGCGCCCGGCACTTCGGTAGGAGGGCGGCGGCGCAGCACAGCGTGGATGCGGGCCAGCAGCTCGCGCGGGTTGAAGGGTTTGCCCAGGTAGTCGTCAGCACCGACTTCCAGGCCGACGATGCGGTCCACATCCTCACTCTTGGCGGTGAGCATGATGATGGGCGTGCGGTCGCCATTGGCGCGCAGGCGGCGGCAGATGGAAAGGCCATCCTCGCCGGGCATCATCAGGTCGAGCACGATGATGTCGACCGAATCGCGCTGGAGGACCCGGTTGAGGGCCTTGCCGTCTTCGGCCAGCATGACCTCGAAGCCTTCCTGCATGAGGTAGCGGCGCAGCAGGTCGCGGATGCGGACATCGTCGTCGACGACCAGCACTTTGTTGGGGCGAACATTGGTTTGTGGCATGACTACAACTTCCGATAAATGTAACAAACGCGATTGTGGCAGCGCCAAGTGCTTGTCAGCACTCGTTTTTTATTTTTCTGACACGCTGTTACAGATGTTGCCCCGATTCTCCGCAGCTTCACAGCGCCCACATCACACAATCGCCGGAATGACCATACTTGAGTCCACCATGAAATCGTGTCTGTCGAGTGGTTTGCTGCTGTTGTCCCTGGGGTCGGTCGTCGCCGCTCCCGAGGATCAGCGCGTGCACCCGATGCCCTCGGACACGCCGGTCGCCGTCCTTCCCGTGTCGGCCGACGGCGGCGATCCACGCAGCACGATGCGCTTGCGCGATGCGCTGCGGCAGCCCTTCGATGACATGGATGACAGCCGCAAGCCCTACCGACTTTCGGTGGAGGAGCGTCAGCGACTGCGCGAACAGCTTCGCGACCAGCCGCACCACGACTTCAAGTTCAAGCCATGACCCTGTTTTCTTCGCGTCACCTTTCTCTGTCCCGCAACCGTTTCTTTCTCCCCTCTGTCCTGGCCCTCGGGCTGGCCGCCAGCGCCTCGGCCATGGCCCAGGTGACCGCGCCTGTCCCGGCCAACGTTGTCAATATCGCTGCCAGCGGCTTTCTCGAGGTGCCACAGGACTGGTTGGCCATGACGCTGAACACGACACGAGAAGGCAGCGATGCCGGCACCGTGCAGAACCAGCTCAAGCAAGCGCTCGACGCTGCTCTGGCGATTGCCAGGGCCAGCGCCAAGCCTCAGCAACTCGAAGTGCGCACAGGCCAGTTCAGCCTGTATCCGCGCTACGGCAGCAACGGCAAGATCAATGGCTGGCAAGGCAGCACCGAGCTGGTGCTGGAAGGGCGCGATTTCGCCCTCATCAGTGCCACCGCAGGCAAGATCCAGACGCTGACCATGTCCAGCACGAGCTTCTCGCTGTCGCGCGAAGCACGCCGCAAGCTGGAGTCCGATGTCCAGGCGCTCGCCATCGAGCGCTTCAAGGTCCGGGCCGACGAGGTCAGCAAGGGTTTCGGCTTCACGGGCTACAGCCTGCGCGAAGTGAACGTGAGTTCGGCCGACCAGGAGGTGCGCCCGTTCCAGCCGCGTGCCATGGCCATGGAGGCCAAAGCGGCCATGTCGGATGCGGCCGTGCCGCTGGAAGCAGGCAAATCCACGGTCAATGTCACGGTGTCGGGATCGATCCAGCTGCGTTGAGTCTCCCTCACGCACAAAGGGAAAGGCCCGCATCGCGGGCCTTTCTCATGGCGGGAGCAGGACAGTCACTGAGCGGCCCAGCCGCCGTCCATGTTCCAGGCCACGCCGCGCACGTTGTTGCCGGCCGGCGAGCAGAAGAACACCGCCAGGTCACCCAGCTCTTCCGGCGTGGTGAACTGCATGGACGGTTCTTTCTCGCCCAGCAGTTGCCTGGTGGCCTCTGCGTTGGAAATGCCCTGGGCCGCTGCCTTGGCGTGCACCTGTTTCTGTACCAGGGGAGTGAGCACCCAGCCCGGGCAGATGGCGTTGCAGGTGACGCCCGTGGTGGCGTTCTCCAGCGCCGTGACCTTGGTCAGGCCGACGATGCCGTGTTTGGCTGCCACATAGGCCGATTTTTCCGCCGACCCCACCAGGCCATGCACCGAAGCCACGTTGATGATGCGTCCCCAGTTGGACTTGAGCATGGCGGGCAGGGCGAGGCGGCTGGCATGGAAAGCGCTGGTGAGGTTGATGGCGATGATCGCGTCCCAGCGCTCGACCGGGAAGTTCTCCACCCGCGCAACATGCTGGATGCCGGCGTTGTTCACCAGGATGTCCACCTGGCCGAAAGTCTTGGCGGCGAAGGCCATCATGTCTTCGATTTCCGGGGGTTTGCTCATGTCCGCGCCGTGGTATGCGACTTTCACGCCCAGTGCCGCGATCTCGGCCTTGGGGCCCTCGGCATCGCCGAACCCATTGAGCACGATGTTGGCGCCCTGGCGCGCCAGGGCCTTGGCGATGCCCAGACCGATGCCGCTGGTGGAGCCGGTGACGAGGGCGGTTTTGTTGGCAAGCATGGGTGAACTCCAGTGTTCCAGTACGATGGGTTGAAAAGCACTCAAGGCATTATCACGGACGCCTCTGCCGGCGTCCGCTTCGCGATCAGATCCATGCAAGAACCAAGCCTCCGATACCTCACCGTCAACGGGCCGGCAGCCAATACCGGTGCGCCGCGCCGCATGGTGTACTGGGACTGGGATGTCCTCTCGGGCGATGCCGGCCACGTGGTTGTCTGTGTGCACGGCCTTTCGCGCCAAGGGCGCGATTTCGACACCCTGGCCCGTTCCTTGGCCGAGCGTTGCCGCGTGATCGCCGTCGACGTGGCCGGGCGTGGCCACAGCGACTGGATGGCCGACCCGATGGGTTACCAGATTCCGCATTACGCCACCGATCTCGCTGCCCTGTTGATGCACCTGCGGGCCGAGCGACCCGGGGTGGTGATTGACTGGGTGGGCACCAGCATGGGGGGACTGATTGGCATGGCCCTTGCCGCCCAGCCCGCGCTGGCGCCACGGCGACTCGTGCTCAACGATGTCGGCCCCGTGGTGCAATGGGAGGCCCTGATGCGCATCAGCACCTACCTCGGGCAGAACCCATCGTTCGACAGCGAGCAGGCCGCCACCGAGTACCTGGCTGCCATCTCGACCGGTTTCGGTCCACACACGCCGGAACAATGGCGCGCGCTGTCCCTTCCTTTGTTGCGCGAGCGCGAAGGGCGCTGGTGGCTGCACTACGACCCGGCCATTGCCATGCCGGTGAAAGCGTTGACCGGCATGGCCGATCAGGCCCAGGCACGCAAGGTGGCCCACGACGGTGAGACCATGCTCTGGCAGTTGTACGACGCCATCACCGCTCCCACGCTGCTGCTGCGTGGCGGCGACTCGGATCTGCTCTCGGCGGCCACGGCCGCCGAAATGGGGCGGCGAGGCCCCAAGGCGCGCTGTGTGGTTTTTGAAGGCGTCGGCCACGCCCCCACGCTGGTGTCCGATGATCAGGTGGCCGTGGTGCGGGAATTTCTGCTGTCCTGAACCACGGTCGACAGTTGAGCGATACATGAAACGATCGAATTCCCCCAGCTCCGCCGAACCTGTGAGCGCCACTGCCGTTGCTGAACGAGCGCCGGCCGTGCCCTCTGCGATCGTCGCCGCCACTTCCGACAGTTTGCCCAGGCAAGCTCAGGCGTTGGCGCGCGCGCGCGCGTTCGCGGAGCCGCTGCTGGGCAGCGAACAGTTGGACACCGGCGAGAACACGCTGGCGCATGCCGATGCCGTCGCGGGCGTGCTGAACGACATTGGCGGCTCCGAGGCCATGCAGGCGGCCGCCTACCTCGTGTATGCCTGTCAGCACCTCAACCGGCCGCAGGAGGTGATCTCCAAGGCCTTTGGCGACAATTTCGCGGCCCTGGCCCTGGAAACCACCAAGCTCGTGCAGCTCCAGCGCCAGGCACGCATCAAGTCGGCTGAAGTGCAGGCGAAGAAGGAAGAAGAGCGGCAGGCGGCCCATGAACAGGCATTGCCGATGCTTGCTCCGGGCAAGGCTCCGGTCTCGGAGCTGGCCGCGAGCCAGACCGAGAACGTGCGCAAGATGCTGCTGGCTTTCTCGCGGGACCTGCGCGTGGTCATGCTTCGCCTGGCGTCGCGTCTCCAGACGCTGCGTTACTTCGCCGCCTGCAAGGGAGAGCCGGGGGAGGCGCTCGCCAGCGAGTCGCTGCATGTCTTCGCGCCTCTCGCCAACCGCCTGGGCATCTGGCAGATCAAGTGGGAAATGGAAGATCTGGCGTTCCGTTTTCTCGAGCCTCAGACCTACAAGCACGTCGCCAAACTGCTGGACGAGAAGCGTGCCGAGCGCGAGGCCCATGTGGAACAGGTGCGCCAGCAGCTGGAAGCCGACCTGCAGCAGCAGGGCGTGCTGGCGTCGGTGCAAGGGCGGCCGAAACACATCTACAGCATCGTCAAGAAGATGCGCGGCAAGTCGCTCGATTTCGATCAGGTGTTCGACATCCGTGCCTTGCGGGTGATCGTGCCGAACGTGGACGACTGCTACGCGGCGCTGGCGCATGTGCACGCGAAGTACGTGCCGCTGGCCAACGAGTTCGACGACTACATCGCCAAACCCAAGCCCAACGGCTACCAGTCGCTGCACACGGTGGTGCGCGATGCGCAGGACCGGGCATTCGAGATCCAGATCCGCACCCAGGCCATGCATGACCATGCCGAACACGGTGTGGCGGCGCACTGGGCCTACAAGGAGGCGGGTACCAAGGGTTATGCCGGTGTTTCGGCCAGCTCGGAGTACGACGCGAAAATCGCGGTGCTGCGACAGCTGCTGGCCTGGGAGCGCGACCTGAGTGGCACCGCGCAGGGCCTCTTCGATGATCGCATCTATGTGCTCACGCCCGACGCGGCGATCGTCGAGTTGCCCCAGGGCGCCACAGCGGTGGACTTTGCCTACAGCGTGCACACCAGCCTGGGCCACCGTTGCCGTGGGGCGCGCGTCGACGGCGTCATGGTCACGCTCAACACGCCCCTTCAGAACGGCCAGACCGTGGAGATCACCGCGGCCAAGGAAGGTGGTCCTTCGCGTGACTGGCTCAACGCGGACTTGGGGTACCTTGTCAGCCACCGGGCCAAGAGCAAGGTGCGCGCGTGGTTCAACGCTCAGGCGATGGAAGAGACCGTGGCGCGCGGGCGCGAAGCGGTCGAAAAACTCTTGCAACGGGAAGGCAAGACTGCGCTGAAGTTCGATGACCTGGCCGTGTCGATGGGCCTCGCCTCTGCACAGGAGTTGTTCGAGCAGGTCGGCAAGGACGAGTTGTCTTTGCGCGCCATCGAGACACATCTGCGCCCCCCGGAGCCTGAGGCAGCATCCGAAGTGCCTGTGTGGCTCAAGAAGCCGCGCAAGGCGTCCGGCCAGCCAAGTGGCGGCGTGCTGGTGGTGGGTGTGGAATCGCTGATGACGCAACTGGCCAAATGTTGCAAGCCGGCCCCGCCGGACGAGATTGGCGGTTTCGTGACGCGTGGCAAGGGCGTGAGCATTCACCGCGCCGATTGCAGCGATTTCGCCCATCTGCAACGCAAGAACCCCGATCGCGTGATCGAAGTGCAGTGGAGCGGACAAGGCGAACCCGACCGGGATGGCCGCGCTGCGGTGTATCCGGTGGACGTGGCCATCGAGGCACAGGACCGACAGGGGTTGCTGCGCGATATCTCCGATGTGTTCGCCCGGGAAAAGATGAACGTCATCGGCGTGCAGACGCAATCGGTCAGGGACGTTGCCTGGATGACGTTCACCATCGAGGTGTCGGACGCCCGTCAGGTGATGCGTGCAATGTCGGTGGTGGGCGATGTGCCTGGGGTGCGGGTGGTGCGCCGCAAATGATGTGATGCTCTGGCCAGAAGGTCCCCTGGAAACTGCTATACTGCGAGGCTTCGAATCGTTTGTAGGCGCGTAGCTCAGCTGGTTAGAGCACCACCTTGACATGGTGGGGGTCGTTGGTTCGAGTCCAATCGCGCCTACCAAACTTCTGCAGGGTCAACCAGGCCCTCGCGAGCTGAAAGCAGACCACAGGGTCTGCTTTTTTTTGTCCTTGCGGCCGGCATGGCTCCGTTCATGCGCCTGGCAATGCCCGGGAGGCCGGTGCCCACAGGGAAAACCCATGCATACGGTACGGAGGTGGGTTTTTAGAATGTGCCGTATGCTCCCCAGACCATGGGCGTCTGCGGCCCATCCCATCCTGAAAGTCCTGCAGTGCAAAAAACCAAGGCCGGTAGCGGCAGTGAACGTGCGCCTGCCGTGCGTGTGATCAAGAAATACCCGAATCGGCGTCTCTACGACACCGACACCTCGTCTTACATCACGCTGGCCGAAGTCAAGTCTCTGGTCATGGACAACGAGCCTTTCGTGGTCCGTGACGCCAAGTCCAACGACGACCTGACCCGCAGCATCCTGCTGCAGATCATCCTGGAAGAGGAAACGGCGGGTGTTCCCATCTTCACCGAGCAGGTGCTGGCCAACATCATCCGGTTTTACGGCCACTCCATGCAGGACTTCATGGGTGCCTACCTCGAGAAAAATGTCCAGATCTTCATGGACCTGCAGCACAAGATGGCGGAGCAGTCTGCGAGCGTCAACCCGGAAGCCTGGAAGCAGTTCATGAATGTGCAGTCGCCCATGATGCAGGGGATGATGGGGACATACCTCGAGCAGTCGCGCAACGCCTTCACGCAGATGCAGGAGCAGATGCAGAAGAACAGCGAACAGATGCTGGCGGCTCTCGGACTCAAGCGCTGAGGGGCGGTATCTGCGGCGTTCGGGCGGGTCTGAGACAATCGGGCCATGTCTGAAACGCTATCCCAGCCGTCCCACGCGGCGCCCAAAGTCGGTTTTGTCAGCCTGGGTTGCCCCAAGGCGCTGACCGACTCCGAACTCATCCTCACGCAACTCAGTGCCGAGGGCTACCAAACCTCCAAGACCTTCGCCGGGGCCGATCTGGTGATCGTCAACACATGCGGCTTCATCGACGACGCGGTGCGCGAAAGCCTGGACACCATTGGCGAAGCACTCGCTGAAAACGGCAAGGTGATTGTCACCGGGTGCCTGGGAGCCCGCGAAGGCGAGGGCGGCGGCAATCTGGTGCGGCAGATGCACCCCAGTGTGCTGGCGGTGACCGGCCCGCATGCCACGCATGAAGTGATGACGGCGGTTCACGAGCATCTCCCCAAGCCGCACGACCCCTTTGTCGATCTGGTGCCTCCGCAGGGCATCAAGCTCACCCCTCGGCACTACGCTTACCTGAAGATCAGCGAAGGCTGCAATCACCGCTGCACCTTCTGCATCATCCCTTCCATGCGCGGTGATCTGGTGAGTCGACCGATCGGCGACGTCCTGACGGAAGCCCGCAAACTGTTCGAGTCCGGTGTGAAGGAGTTGCTGGTGGTGAGCCAGGACACGTCGGCCTATGGCGTCGATGTGAAGTACCGCACCGGGTTCTGGGATGGCAAACCGGTGAAGACGCGCATGTTCGATCTGGTCCGAGCCCTCGGCGAGCTGGCTCAGGGCTATGGTGCCTGGGTGCGCTTGCACTATGTGTACCCATACCCGCACGTGGATGAAGTCATTCCGCTGATGGCCGACGGTCTGTGCCTGCCTTACCTCGATGTGCCGCTGCAGCACAGCCATCCCGATGTGTTGCGCCGCATGAAGCGACCGGCGAGCGGCGAAAGAAATCTGGAGCGCATTGCGCGCTGGCGCGAGCTTTGTCCGCAGATTGTGGTGCGCAGCACCTTCATCGCGGGCTTCCCTGGTGAAACCGATGCCGAGTTCGATCATCTGCTGAACTTCGTGCGCGAAGCACGCATTGACAGGGCGGGCTGTTTTGCCTATTCGCCAGTGCCCGGCGCAACGGCCAACGAGTTGCCCGATCCCGTGCCGGATGCGGTGCGCGAGGAGCGGCGGGCGAGGTTCATGGCCGTGGCCGAACAAGTATCGGCAGACAAGTTGCGAGAACGTGTCGGCGCGACCATGCAGGTGCTCGTGGATTCGGCGCCAGGCCTGGGCCGCAAGGGTGGTGTTGGGCGCAGTTACGCCGATGCACCCGAGATCGACGGTGTGGTGCGCCTGCTGCCGCCCGAGAAGATCAGCAAGACCATGAAGGTCGGCGAGTTCACCAAGGCGCGCGTGGTCGCGGCGCAGGGTCACGACCTTATGGCGGTACCTGTTTGACCGTGATTGCCATGACCGGCCAAGGAATCAGTAGCCGGTGTCAGTTTGCTACCAAATGTGGAGCAACGCGCTCTGTCTGTGAGTGCCTGATCGTAGGCGGGCTGGCAGAGAGGGCAAAAGAAAAGGGCTTGCAAACATCATGTTTGCAAGCCCTTATGATTGGTGCCCAAGAGAGGACTCGAACCTCCACGCCTCTCGGCGCTAGTACCTGAAACTAGTGCGTCTACCAATTCCGCCACCTGGGCATCTCAGGAAAACCAGAAGTATAGCAGAGAAAAAGTGAACGAAAAAAATAGCCTGTTGGCCGAATATGAAGGTGTCGTTTCCGGACATCGTGATGGACATGGTTTTGTCGTGCGGGACGACGGCCAGGCCGATATCTACCTGCCATCCAACGAGATGCGGGCCGTGCTGCACAAGGACAGGGTGAAGGCCCGCATCGTGCGCCTGGATCGCAAAGGGCGACCAGAAGGTCGTGTGACGGAAATCGTCGAACGCTCGGACTCGCCCATCATCGGTCGCCTGCTGCAGGAGAGTGGTGTGTGGCTGGTGGCGCCTGAAGACAAGCGCTATGGTCAGGACGTGCTGATTCCCAAGGGGGCGACCGGCTCCGCCAAACCCGGCCAGGTGGTGGTGGTGCAGCTCACCGAGCCGCCCGCGCTCTACGGTCAGCCAGTGGGTCGGGTGAAGGAGGTGCTGGGTGAGATCGATGATCCCGGCATGGAGATCGAGATTGCTGTGCGTAAGTACGGTGTGCCTCATGAGTTTTCCGAGGCCGCACTCGCCCAGGCGCGCGCGTTGCCTGACAACGTTCGCGGGGCCGATCTCAGGCATCGCGTCGATCTTCGGGACGTTCCACTGGTCACGATCGACGGCGAGGACGCGCGCGATTTCGATGATGCGGTCTATTGCGAGCCGGCGAAGGTTGGCAAGGGCAAAGGTTGGCGGCTGCTGGTGGCGATCGCGGATGTGAGCCACTACGTGGAGACCGGTTCGCCGATCGATGTGGACGCCTACGATCGCGCCACTTCTGTGTACTTTCCTCGCCGCGTCATTCCCATGTTGCCGGAGAAGCTCTCCAACGGGTTGTGCTCGCTCAACCCGGGTGTCGAGCGGCTCTGCATGGTGTGCGACATGCTGGTCAATGCCAGGGGCGAGGTGCATGCCTACCAGTTCTATCCGGCCGTGATGTTCAGCCATGCCCGCTTCACCTACACGGAGGTGGCGGCGATCCTGCAGAACACGCGTGGTCCCGAAGCCGCCCAGCGCAAGGCACTGGTGCCTTATCTGCTCAATCTGCACGATGTGTACCGCGCGTTGCTCGCCGCGCGCGGTGAGCGGGGCGCGGTGGATTTTGAGACCACCGAGACCCAGATCGTGTGCGACGAATCGGGGCGCATCGAGAAGATCGTGCCGCGCACCCGCAACGACGCGCACAAGCTGATCGAGGAGGCGATGCTCGCAGCCAACGTGTGTTCGGCCGACTTCATCCAGGAGGGCAAGCACACCGGACTGTTCCGTGTGCACGAGGGCCCGACGCCAGAGAAGCAGGAAATCCTTCGCAACTATCTCAAGGCCATGGGGGTGTCGCAGACGATCGGTGACAACCCGAAGCCTGCTGACTTCCAGCAGATCGCCAACGCCACCAAGGACCGCCCAGAAGCGCAGCAGATTCACACCATGCTGTTGCGTTCGATGCAGCAGGCGATCTACACCCCGATCAACAGCGGCCACTTCGGCCTGGCATTCGACGCCTACACCCACTTCACCAGCCCGATCCGCCGCTACCCGGACCTGCTCGTGCACCGTGTGATCAAGGCGATCCTGGCGCGCAAGCGCTACGAACTGCCCGCGCTGCCGACGCCGGGCGAGGCACACGCCAAGCTGAGCAAGAGGCTGTCGAGCCGTGTTCGGCCGCCTGTGTCGGGGGAGGTGGCGAAGAAGCCGTCTGCCGACATCCTGGCATGGCAGGCCGCCGGCCTGCACTGCAGCGCCAACGAGCGCCGAGCGGACGAAGCAAGCCGCGATGTGGAGGCCTGGCTCAAGTGCAAGTACATGCGAGAGCACCTGGGCGAGGAGTTCAGTGGCGTCGTGACCGCGGTCACGAGTTTTGGATTGTTCGTCACGCTTGACGCCATGTACGTCGAAGGCCTGGTGCATATCACCGAACTGGGTGGCGAGTATTTCCGTTTCGATGAGGCCCGCCAGGAGCTGCGTGGCGAACGCACGGGCATTCGGTATGCGCTGGGCAGCCGCGTGCAGGTGCAGGTGAGCCGGGTTGACCTGGATGGGCGACGTATCGATTTCCGGCTGGTCAGTGGCAACGACGATCTGGTGCTTCGTGCCATGCGCGACAAGACGGGGTTGCCTGCCGCGCCGGAGGGCCATTCAACCTCGGCGCGAAGCGGGAAGGCGCGTCGCACCCGTGCCGAAGGCGCGCCACAGGGCCGCTCGGCAAAGGCCCCGGCGATCGACGTCAAGGCCGCCGTGCGCAAGGCTGCGGGCAAGAAGGGCGAACGCGGTGGTGCCCGCAGCACCGCCAACCAGTCGCGCAAGAGCCGACGCTGAACCCACCCCGGAAGCATCGAATGTCCAGTTCCACTGTTCTCACCAAAAGCCCTGTTAGCAAGACCACCAGGGCAGCGTCGGTGAGGCGGCGCGACACAACCGTCCCGACCGAGCGTGCGTTGCGCATCGGCGTGTCTGCCCGCTTGCTGCACCAGGCTCCGCAAGAACTGGGTTTTCGCAACAAGATCCTGCAGTACATCGAGCAGTCGGTTGCGCACTGGATCATGGAGCACGGAGCGGTGGCCTTCATGGTGCCGGCGGTGGCGCATGACAGCAAGCATGCGGCCCGCCATCTCAAGGTCGAGCAGGTGGTGCAGGAGCTCGATGCGCTGGTGCTGCAGGGCGGCGCCGACGTCGCCCCGCAGACGTATGGCCAGACGCCGATGGATCCCCGCTGGCAGGGTGATGTGGTGCGAGACCGCTACGAGCTGGCGTTGCTGCGTACCTTCCTGGCTCAGAAGAAGCCCGTGCTCGGTGTCTGCCGTGGCGCACAGCTTCTGAATGTTGCGTTCGGTGGCACCCTGTACCAGGACATTCCCACGCAGTGCCCGGCGGCCCACGCCCACGTGGATACCGATCTCTACGATCAGCTGGAGCACGACGTCACCTTTTTGCAAGGCACGGCGCTCACGAAGCTGTACCCCAACGCCTCGCAGTTGCGCGTCACCAGCATCCATCACCAGGCAGTGGCGGAACTGGGCAAGGGAGTGGTGGTGGAGGCGGTGTCCACCCTGGACGGCCTCGTCGAGGCCATCCGCTGGACGGGCGACACCTACGCACGCGGTGTGCAGTGGCACCCGGAGTTTCACCACGGGCGTGACGCGCTGGCCGATAGCTCGCCGATCATGCTGGATTTTCTGGAGGCTTCCCGTGCCGCAGCGCTTGAGCGGCTGGCCAATGGCCACGAGCCCGATCCGCGTGTGCCGCGAGCGCCCTTGCGCCTGGTGGGCGACTGATGCTGGGACAGACGGCCCGGCTCGCGCCTTGAAAGCCTAAACTCGCCATTCGTCCGTTGTCGCTGTCATACCATGCGCATTGTCTTCTTCCTGCTCGAAACCTTGTTCTTCTTCCTGGTGGCGGCCGCGTTGCTGCGCGCGTGGATGAACCACTTGCGCATCAACATGTCGGGGCAGCCCGGCAGGTTCGCGATCGCGGTGACCGATTGGCTGGTGGCGCCCATCCGCCGGTTGTTGCCCCGCTCGCTTGCGCAGAGCCGCATCGACTGGGGAAGTCTGACCGCGGCCTTGGTGCTCGCGCTGATCTATGGCGGACTGTGGCTGCTGTTGGCGGTGAGCGTTTCGGCGGCGCCGGGCTCTGGTGCCGTGGCCCTCACGACGATTTTCACCATGGCGGTGCGGATCCTGATCCGGACGCTTTTGCAGGGTTTGATGATTCTGTTGATCGGGTATGCCATTCTGTCCTGGGTGCAACCGCATTCGCCGGTGATGGGCACGCTGGACCGCCTCTGTTCCCCCATCCTGAGGCCTGTGCGGCGCATCGTGCCGCTCATTGGCGGGGTGGACCTGTCGGTCCTGGTGGTGATCATCCTGCTGCAAGTGGGCTTGATGCTGCTGGGCTGAAGCAGTTATCCGGCCAGGGGACGGACGCGAGCGGCCAGACGGCTCGCGCTGAGTTCGCCGGCATGCCCTGTATCGTGCCAATGGTCGGCCAGCCAGCCGTGCTGGTACACGGCGGATGCCACCCGGTCCTGCATCTGCTCATCAACCAGCTTGAGTGGTGCCAGTGCGCTGCCGATCATGCCGGCCAGCACATCGCCGGTGCCCGCGGTGGCCAGCGCGGCGTTGCCACTGGCGTTGATGATCGGTACTTCACCTGGAGCGGCAACGACCGAGCCAGACCCTTTGAGCACGCAGCATGCCCCGAAGCGGTCGGCCAGGGTTTGTGCGGCTTTGAGGCGATCGGCCATCACCTGCCGGGTATCGCTTCCCAGCAGGCGTGCCGCCTCGAGCGGGTGGGGTGTGAGCACGGTGCTCCGGCCCCGGTCGCGGCGAAGGCTCAGGAGGGTTTGCAGGGATGCATCGGCGGCAATGGCGTTGAGTGCGTCCGCGTCCAGCACCAGCGTTCGGGCGGTCGACAGAACGCGTGGCAACAGGGCGGCCACCGCCGTGCCGCCACCGCATCCGCAGACCACGCAGGCATTCCGTAGCGTGTCAGATTCCAGCAGCAGGCTGGGTCGGCGAAACATGAGTTCCGGGCAGGCTGGATCCCACGGGGTGCTGTGCGGTGCATCATCCTCCAGCAGCCCAACGAACACACGGCCTGCCCCACCGTGCAATGCCGCCCGGCCGGCGAGCACCGCTGCGCCAGTCATGCCCGCGCCGCTCACGCCGATGCCCTGTCCACCCAGTACCAGCACATCGCCAAAGCTGCCTTTGTGGCTCGCGTGCAGCCGTGCAGTCGCCTGGGTGGGCTGCATGCCCAGCCAGGCACTCACCGGTGTGCTCTGAGGGGGGGCAATGCCCAGGTCGTCCAGCCAGACATGGCCCGCGGCATCGCGTCCCGTGCCGGTGAAAAGTCCGGGCTTGAGGGTGATCAGGGACAGGGTGTGGCGCTCTCCAGCCCGTGCCGCACCGGCTTCGCCTGTCAGCGTGCCGGTGTCGGCATCCAGCCCGCTGGGCAGGTCCACGCAGAGTACGGGGCTGCTGCTGTCACGCAGCACCTTCAGGCACAGGGCCAGTCGACCCTGCGGGGGTCTGATCCTGCCGATCCCGAGCAGGGCGTCGATGGCCAGATCGAAGTGCGCCGGAGGCTCTTCGGAGAACACGACGCCCGCCGCACGGGCAGCCTGAAGGGCATCAAGCGCATCGGCAGGCAGCCGGGCGCCGTCATTCGGGAGGTGCGTGACCACCACATGGAATTTGCTACCGCGTGCCTGCATCCCGCGATGCAAGTGGGTGGCTGCGACCAGGCCGTCGCCGCCATTGTTGCCCGGTCCGCATGCCACCCAGATGCAGCGCGCGTGAGGCTGCAGGGCTTGTGCGAGCCGTGCCACGCTCAGCCCGGCGCGCGACATCAGCGTGTGATGGGGCAGAGTGGATGCGGCCCATTGTTCGATCTGGCGTGTGGCCGTGCTGCCGTAGAGCGCTTGCTGCCCCGGGACGGAGACGGGGCGAGGGCCATTGGTTATGGAGACATCACGCCAGTGCAAGTCTTTCTCCTGGGGGAAACGGGTCGCGGCCGGCGGCCCGGCCACTTTCGCTGCATTTCAACACGGTTGCGCCCATCTTCCTGGGCGCTGGGTGTCAGACGCCGAAGCGCAGGGGAGAGCTGCTGGTCAAGTCGATGCCCGGTGTGGCACCAGACATCTGGTCTGCCAGGGCCCTCGCCGTGCCGCACGCCATGGACCAGCCGGCGCTACCGTGGCCAAGGTTCAGCCAGACACCGGGCAAACGTGTGGTGCCAAGCAGGGGAGAGCCATCGGGAAGGGTGGCTTGTGCGCCGCACCATTCCTGCACACTGCCTCGGGGGCCACCCAGGCGCACGGCGCCAGGGAACCAGTCCGCCAGCACGTTGTAGAGGCGGCGCAGTGTCGCCTTTGACAGCTGTCCGGGCGGCGAGCCGAATTCACATCCGCCGGCCACCCGCACGCGCAGGCCCAGCCTGGCAATCGAAACGCCGTGGCCTGCATCCAGCACGGCCGAAGCGGGAGCATCAAGCGGCTCACGCACGGCAGCGCTGAGCGAGTGGCTGTACACCGGTCGCAAGGGGACTCGCAGACCCAATGGTTGCAGCAGGGCGGTGCTGTGGACGCCAGCGCAGACGACCACGGCATCGAAGCGCGGCCTGTCGTCTTCCAGAGAGCTTGGCGCGTTTGCGGCGGCCAGCTGCAACGCCACGCCTCCTGGGCCGCGTGCGTCCATGGCTTTCACCGAGGTGTTGAACACGAATCGGCAGCCCATATGTTGTGCCTCGGCTCTGATCGAGAGCGCGAATTCCCGACAGTTGGCAGCGGCCTCTCCGCCCAGCTCCACGGCCCCGTGCAAGGGTGTATCGGTGCTCAGGGCAGGTTCCAGTGCACGCGCCTGTTCAGGAGAGAGCTCGCGGAACGCTATGTCGAGATCCTTCAACTGCTGCAGAGAAGGGCGCGCCAGTTCCGCTTCGCGAGCCGTGCGCCAGAGAACGATCATCCCCTGGCTGCGGTCGTGATCGAGCTTGAGCTCTTCGGTGATTGCCTGCAGGCGCTCCTGGCTGTAGCGCACCCACTGATGCATCTGCCGATGCTGCTCCGTCTGGTGGATGCCCTTGCCGGACTGTAACCAGCGCCAGAGCCAGCGCCATTCGCCGCCCCGCGGCAGGCGGGCGAGCTGCATGCCGTCGTGGCGCGAACTCCACGGCATATGGACGCAGCGCTCGGGTTGGGTCCAAGGTGCCGTCCAGCCGGCGGCGACCAGTGCGCCACTGGCAAAACTTGCCTCCTCCGCCACGGTGCCCCGGCGTTCGTACACCGTGACCTCATGCCCGTCCCGGGTCAATTCGAAGGCCGTCGCGGTGCCCACGACGCCGGCGCCAATCACGGCAATCCTCAAGATATTCCCCTGGCAGTTGCGGTGACCGTGAATGTCGAGGGGGGAGGGCAATCGGCGGGCGGCGGGACGTCGGGCATGAAGCGTGGCGCAGAAGCACCCCGGAGCGTGCCCGGGCGGGCGCCGTTCCAGCGTGGCTATGGGGCTGGGTCGGTCGGGCTGCTATAATCGACAGGCTTTGCAGTTTGCTGACCCGAACCTCGTTCGATCAGTTCCTGCACAGCGAAATCGCAAACCAGCCCAACCGGGTGTTGCCTGAAGCAGTGGGAGCCGTCATCGGCTCGCCCTTGCACAGGTGATCGGGGCTGGATTTTAGACTCAACCTATGGAAAGTTCATTCATGTCTATCTCCATGCGCGAAATGCTGGAAGCAGGTGTCCATTTCGGCCACCAGACCCGCTTCTGGAACCCCAAGATGGCTCCGTACATCTTCGGCCATCGCAACAAGATTCACATCGTCAACCTCGAAAAGACGCTGCCCCTGTTCGAGGAGGCTGCGAAGTTCGTGCGCCAGCTGTCCGCCAACCGCGGCACCATCCTGATGGTGGGTACCAAGCGCCAGTCGCGCGACATCGTCGCCCAGGAAGCCCGCCGTGCCGGCGTGCCTTTCGTCGACCAGCGCTGGCTCGGTGGCATGCTGACCAACTTCAAGACGGTCAAGACCTCGATCAAGCGCCTGAAGGATATGCAGGCCCAGAAGGAAGCCGGCCTGGACAGCATGACCAAGAAGGAGCAGCTGATGTTTGCTCGTGAAATGGAAAAGCTCGAGAAGGACATCGGCGGCATCCAGGACATGACCGCTTTGCCGGACGCCATCTTCATCATCGACGTGGGCTTCCACAAGATTGCGGTGCTCGAAGCGCAGAAGCTGGGCATTCCGCTGGTGGGTGTGGTCGATACGAACCACTCGCCTGTGGGCATCGACTACGTGATTCCCGGGAACGATGACTCGGCCCGTGCCGTGGCCCTGTATGCGCGAGGCATCGCCGACGCCATCATCGAAGGCCGTAACAATGCGGTGAACGATGTCGTCAAGGCCGTGGCCGCCGAGGGCGCTGACGAATTCGTGGAAGTCAAGGAAGACGCTTCCGCCTGAGCGTGTCTCTCGCATGAAAGAGGGGCTCATGTAGCCCCTTTTTCACAAGACAGCCCGATCATTTGAAACAGACCGCTTTGCCCGCTGGGCAGCGCGGCGAACGGAGAAACAGAGATGGCAACAATCACCGCAAGCATGGTCGCCGAACTGCGCGCCAAGACCGACGCTCCCATGATGGAGTGCAAGAAAGCCCTCACCGAGGCCGATGGCGACATGGCCAAGGCTGAAGAGCTGCTGCGCGTCAAGCTGGGCACCAAGGCCGGCAAGGCCGCCAGCCGCGTGACGGCTGAAGGCGTCGTGGCCAGCTTCATCAGTGGCACCACGGGCGCCCTGATCGAAGTGAACTGCGAAACCGACTTCGTTACCAAGAATGACAGCTTCCTGGGTTTGGCCAATGCGGCCGCCAAGCTGGCTGCCGAGAACAACCCCGGCGACCTGGAAGCCCTGGGGGCGCTGCCTTACAGCCAGGACGGCTTTGGTCCCACCCTGGAAGATGTGCGCAAGGGCCTGATCGGCAAGATCGGCGAGAACATGTCGTTCCGCCGTTTCAAGCGTTGGGCAAACGGTGGTCAGCTCGCTGGTTATCTGCACGGCACCCGCATCGGTGTGGTGGTGGAGTTCGACGGTGACGCCGTGGCCGCCAAGGACGTGGCCATGCATGTGGCCGCCATGAAACCCGTGTCGCTGACGTCGGCCGACGTTCCGGCCGAGTTGATCGAGCGCGAGCGCTCGGTGGCCGCAGCCAAGGCTGCCGAGTCGGGCAAGCCTGCCGATATCGCCGCCAAGATGGTGGAAGGTTCGGTCCAGAAGTACCTCAAGGAAGTTTCCCTGTTCGACCAGGTCTTCGTAAAGGCTGCGGACGGCAAGCAGACCGTGGGTGCCATGCTCAAGGCCGCTGGCACCCATGTCAAGGGTTTCACCCTGTATGTGGTGGGCGAGGGTATCGAGAAGAAGGTGGACGACTTTGCTGCCGAAGTGGCTGCTCAGGTCGCTGCCGCCAAGGGCGCCTGATCCTCCCAGGCTTGACAAGACAACGGGCCGCAAGGCCCGTTGTGCTATGCGGGGCTTATTTACGCCCCGAAACGGTCGATGGTGGCGGGCTCCTCGCTACACTTGCCGGTTGAGTGTTTGTTTATCGTTTTCCTGAAAGTCGCGTCATGCCAGCCTACAAGCGGATTCTGTTGAAACTGTCGGGGGAGGCCCTGATGGGCGACGACGCTTTCGGCATCAACCGGGCCACCATCGTGCGCATGGTAGAAGAAATTGCCGAGGTCACCCGCCTCGGGGTTCAGGTCGCCATCGTCATCGGCGGCGGAAACATCTTCCGTGGCGTGGCGGGGGGCTCGGTCGGCATGGACCGGGCCACGGCCGATTACATGGGCATGCTGGCCACGGTGATGAATTCGCTGGCGCTGGCCGACACCATGGAGAAAGCCGGCCTCGTCGCGCGCGTGATGTCTGCCATCGCCATCGAGCAGGTGGTTGAACCTTATGTGCGCCCCAAGGCCCTGCAGTACCTCGAGGAGGGCAAGGTCGTGGTGTTCGCTGCCGGAACCGGCAATCCTTTCTTCACCACCGACACGGCGGCAGCATTGCGTGGTGCGGAAATCGGTGCGGAGATCGTGCTGAAGGCCACCAAGGTCGATGGTGTTTACACCGCCGACCCGAACAAGGACCCGAAGGCCACGCGCTACTCGACCATCTCGTTCGACGAAGCCATGGGCAAGAACCTTCAAGTGATGGACGCCACCGCCTTCGCGCTGTGCCGGGATCAGAAGTTGCCGGTCAAGGTGTTCTCCATCTTCAAGCCCGGTGCGTTGCGCAAGGTCGTGCAAGGCGGCGATGAAGGCACACTGGTTCACGTCTGACAATGCCACGGCATTCCATTTCCTGCTGCATTGAGGAGTTTTCATGAGCCCCGAAGAGATCCGCAAAACCGCTGAGCACAAGATGCTTCAATCGGTGGAAGCGCTCAAGAACAGTTTGACCAAGGTGCGCACCGGCCGGCCCAACCCGGCGTTGCTGGACACCGTGCATGTCGAGTACTACGGCTCCATGCTCCCGCTCTCCCAGGTCGCCAACCTGACGCTGCTGGATGCGCGCACCATCGGTGTCGCTCCGTGGGAAAAGGGCATGGGCGCCAAGATTGAAAAAGCCATCCGCGAATCGGATCTGGGCTTGAATCCATCGAGCCAGGGTGACCTGATCCGTGTGCCGATGCCCCCGATGACCGAAGAGCGCCGCAAGGAGCTCACCAAAGTCGTCCGTGGCGAGGGCGAAGCTGCCAAGATTGCCGTGCGCAACCTGCGCCGCGACGCCAATGAATCCGTGAAGAAGCTGGTCAAGGAAAAGCTGGCGTCCGAGGACGATGATCGTCGCTCGCAGGAGGATATCCAGAAGCTCACCGATCGCATGATCGTCGAGGTGGACCGGCTCGTGGCGTCGAAAGAACAGGACATCATGGCGGTCTGATCCTCCTGTCGTGTTATCCACTTTCCAATGACGACTGCCGCTGCTTCCCATATCGCGCTGGCCAGGCCTCCGGGCCATGTGGCCATCGTGATGGACGGCAATGGCCGTTGGGCCCAGAAGCGCTGGCTGCCACGTGTGGCCGGACACAAGCAAGGCGTCGATGCCTTGCGTCAGGTGGTCCGGGCGTGCATCGAGCGCAAGGTTTCCGTGCTGTCCGTGTTTGCGTTTTCTTCCGAGAACTGGAACCGCCCCCAGGACGAGGTATCCGGCCTGATGGATCTTCTGGCGCTGGCACTGTCGCGTGAGGTGCCTTCACTGAAGAAAAACGGGGTGCAGCTGCACTTTCCGGGTAACCGCGTGGGGCTTTCGCCGCGTGTGGTTGAAGGGCTGGATGCGGCGGAGCGCGAGACGGCTCACAACAACACACTCATCCTCAACGTTTGCTTCAACTATGGCGGCCGCTGGGACGTGGTTCAGGCTGCACGGCAACTTGCCGAAAAGGGCGTCGATATCACCGAACAGAGCCTCTCGGGCGCCATGGCCCTGGCTCATGTGAGCGACCCCGATCTGTTGATCCGTACGGGCGGTGAGTTGCGCATCAGCAATTTCCTGCTCTGGCAATCGGCCTACACGGAGCTCGTTTTCACCGACTGCCTGTGGCCAGATTTCGATGATGCCGAACTCGACAGGGCGTTTGCGGAATTCGCGCGCCGGGAGCGGCGATTCGGTCAGACCTCCGAGCAGCGAGCGGAAATCGAGGCCGTGCCTGAAGCTCTTGCGGCCGGCCAGCGACATGCTTAAGCAACGCATCATCACGGCTGTGCTGCTGCTGGCGATTCTGTTGCCCGCCTTGTTCTATCCGTCGATCGAGCCATTTGCCGTGCTGACGCTGCTGCTCATCGTCGCTGGTGGCTGGGAGTGGGCGCGGCTCAACGGCTGCAATTCGGCGTTAGCGCTGGGCCTGGGCCTGGGACTGGGTGTTCTCATGGCGCTGATCTGGTTCGCCGGCGGCCTGCATCTGCCATTGCGGCCTCTGTGGCTGGCGGTCGGTGCTGCATGGGTGTTGCTGGCCGTCATCATGCTGGGGCGCGGTGTGCAAGGCTGGGGAGCCTGGCCTGCTGGCCTGCGCCTCTGGCTCGGGCTGGTGCTCATCGCCTGCGCCTGGCTGGCCATGGTGCATGCCAGGCAGGAGGGGCTGGACTTCCTGCTGTCCGTTCTGTTGCTGGTCTGGACGGCAGACATCGCCGCCTATTTCGGCGGCAAGGCCTTGGGCAGGCGCAAACTGGCACCGACCATCAGTCCGGGCAAAAGTTGGGAGGGCGCCATCAGCGGGTTGCTGGGGGTGTTCCTGCTGGCTGCATGCTGGCTCTGGGTCGATCCCGAAGGCGGTAGCCTGTATACCCGGCTGTGGGCCCTGGGCCCGGCGCTTGCCGTACTTTCTCTCGTGTTCCTGGTGGCGATGAGTGTGGTCGGGGATCTCGTCGAGTCGCTGGTCAAGCGCAGTGCTGGGGCCAAGGACTCGAGCCAGCTGTTGCCTGGGCATGGGGGCGTGCTCGACCGAGTGGACGCGCTTCTGCCCGTGCTGCCGCTGTCGATGATGCTCATCACCGTCTGACCATGATCCGCTCTCAAGCTGTCACCATTCTGGGCTCCACGGGCTCCATCGGCGTGAACACGCTGGACGTGATCGGGCGTCATCCGGAACGGTATTCCGTTTTCGCGCTCACCGCCGCCACGCAGGTCGATGCGATCCTGGCCCAATGCCAACGTTTTGCACCCCGGTACGCCGTCATGGCCAGTCCGGAACATGCGCTGGAACTCTCTCGCCGGGTGAAAGAACTGGGCTTGTCGGTGGAAGTCCTCGCTGGTGCCGACGCGTTGTGTGAAGTCTGTAGCGACCCCGGGGTGGACGTGGTGATGGCCGCCATCGTCGGTGCGGCGGGGCTCGCGCCGAGTCTGGCGGCGGCGGGCGCCGGCAAGAAGCTGCTGCTGGCGAACAAGGAAGCCCTGGTGGTCGGGGGTGATCTTTTCATGCAGACGGTTCGCGACGGTGGCGCCACCCTGCTGCCGATCGACAGCGAACATTCGGCCATCTTTCAGTGCCTGCCGGAAGATCCAGCGCATTGGGCGAACCGGGTTGATCACATTCTTCTCACGTCATCAGGCGGCCCCTTTCGCGACACGCCTCTGGACAAGCTCTCTCGCATGACGCCGGAACAAGCCTGTGCGCATCCGAACTTCGTCATGGGCCGCAAGATTTCGGTGGACTCGGCGACGATGATGAACAAGGCGCTGGAGGTGATCGAAGCCCGCTGGCTGTTCGATCTCCCGCCGCAGAAGATCAAGGTGCTGATTCACCCGCAGCAGATCATCCACTCCATGGTCCAGTTCAAGGACACCTCGGTGCTGGCACAGCTGGGCACGCCCGACATGCGGGTACCCATCGCTTACGGTTTGTCCTGGCCGGAGCGCATGGAGAGTGGTGCTGATGCACTCGATTTTTCTTCCCTGATTTCCATGAGCTTCACGGACCCCGACCGGCAGCGATATCCAGGGCTGTTTTTGTCCTGGGACGCGCTTGAGGCGCCCGAGGGAACGACCACGGTGCTCAATGCCGCCAACGAAGTGGCTGTGGCTGCTTTTCTCGATCAGCGGTTGCGGTTCGATCAGATACACAACGTCAACCATGCAACTTTGGAGGCCCTGAGCCCATCGAAGCCGAAAGACCTGGGTGATTTGCTGGCGATCGACGCCGAGGCGCGTGCGCTGGCGCTCGCTCAGGTTGACCGTCTGGCGGTTTGAGGCCCTGGAACGGCTGACGATCCGCCCGTTCCTCTTCCTTCCAACGATCACGCCATGCTCACACTTGTCGCTTTCGTCGTGGCCTTGGGGCTGCTGATCGCCATTCATGAATACGGGCACTACCGTGTAGCAGTCGCCTGTGGTGTGAAGGTGTTGCGGTTCTCCGTGGGGTTTGGCAGGCCGTTGCTCACCTGGCGCAAGAAGGGCAGCCCTACCGAGTTCGTGCTCTGCGCGCTCCCACTGGGTGGCTATGTGCGCATGCTGGACGAGCGCGAGGCACCGGTCGATCCTGCCGAGCGCCACCTGGCTTTCAACACCCAGCCTTTGCGCTCGCGTGCTGCCATCGTCGCCGCTGGCCCTGCCGCCAATCTGCTGCTGGCCATGGCGATCTATGCGGTGGTGAACTGGACTGGCGTGGAGGAGCCCAAGCCCGTGCTGGCGACGCCGGTGGCTGGTTCGATTGCGGAGCGCGCTGGCCTGCGCGGAGGTGAATGGGTTGCACGGGCAGCGCTGGCCGATGCCGGTGACAGTGCCGTGTCCTCCTTTGAGGATCTCCGCTGGCGTTTGACCCAGGCGGCCCTGTCGGGGGATGACATGACGCTGTGGGTGTCGACGCGTGAAGGCGAAGCCGTGCGACCCGTGGTGCTGCCCCTGAGCGAACTCGATGTGCGCGAGGCCGACGCGGCCCTGTTCCAGCGCATCGGCATCGTCGCTCCCTGGAGTGCACCGGTGGTCGGCGAGGTCATGGAAGGTGGCGCCGCCGCCGTCGCGGGCCTGCGTGAGGGTGACGTGGTACGCCAGGTCAATGGCCGACCCGTGGGTGATGGACAAAGCCTGCGCGCGCTGATCCGGGGGGCTTCCGGTCCGGGGGGGGAACCCATGGAGCAGCGTTGGGAAGTTGCGCGCGGTGGCCAGTCTCTTCAACTGGTTGTCCGGCCAGTGCCTGAACAACAGTCGGGGGCGTGGGTTGGCCGCGTGGGCGCCTACATCGGTGCCATGCCCGAAATGACCACGGTTCGCCATGGGCCGATCGATGGTCTCGTCAATGGCGTCGTTCGAACCTGGGAAGTCTCCTGGCTGACCCTCAAGATGATGGGGCGCATGCTGATCGGCGAAGCCTCGATCAAGAACCTCAGCGGGCCCCTCACGATTGCTGATTACGCAGGCAAGTCGGCCAGTCTCGGCATCACTTCTTACCTGCTGTTTCTGGCGTTGATCAGCGTGAGTCTTGGCGTGCTCAACCTGCTGCCATTGCCCGTCCTCGATGGAGGGCACCTGATGTATTATCTTTGGGAGGGGCTTACTGGGCGCAGCGTGTCTGATGCCTGGATGGAGCGCCTGCAGCGAGGGGGTGTCGTGGTGCTCATGGTGCTCATGTCTGTCGCCTTGTTCAATGATGTGGCCCGCCTGGCTGGCTGAACGCTTCTTTCTCCATGAAAAAAAATTCCTTCGGTCTTCGCGGCCTGACCCTTTCTGCGCTCGCGACGGCCTTGCTTTCGGCACTTCCCGCCTGGGCTGTTGACCCCTTCACATTGCGTGACATCCGTGTAGAGGGCCTGCAACGCGTGGAGCCTGGTACGGTGTTCGCTTCCCTGCCGTTCCGTATCGGAGACCAGTACAGCGACGACAAGGGCACGACCGCCATTCGCTCGCTGTTCGGTCTGGGTCTTTTCAGTGATGTCCGTCTGCAGATCAATGGTGATGTGCTGGTCGTGATCGTTGAAGAGCGACCAACCGTCGCGGACGTGAGCTTCTCCGGCGTCAAGGAGTTCGAGGCCGATGTGCTCAAAAAGGCCTTGCGTGACATCGGTCTGGCCGATGGCCGGCCTTTCGACAAAGCCCTGGCCGATCGTGCCGAGCAGGAGCTCAAGCGCCAATACATCAACCGCAGCATGTATGCAGCGCAGGTCGTTACCACGGTGACACCTGGGGAACGCAACCGCGTGAACCTGAACTTCAGCGTGGTCGAGGGCGACGTGGCCAAGATCCGGGAAATCCGTATCGTCGGCAACCGTGCATTCTCCGAGTCGACGCTGCGCAATCTGTTCGATCTGGACACAGGTGGCTGGCTGAGCTGGTACACCAAATCCGACCGCTACTCGCGCGCAAAGCTGAATGCCGACATTGAGACCCTGCGGTCTTACTATCTCACGCGGGGCTACCTGGAATTCCGCATCGACTCCACCCAGGTAGCCATCGCTCCCGACAAGGAGAGCATGTCCATTACCCTGAACATCACCGAAGGTGACCGCTATGTGGTCAAGTCGGTGGCGCTCGAGGGAGAGTATTTGGGGCGGGAAGAGGAATTCAAGTCGCTCGTGACATTGCGCGCGGGTGAGGCGTACAACGCGGAGGACGAAGCCAGTACGGTCAAGGCGTTCACCGATTTCTTCGGTGCCTTTGGCTATGCATTCGCGCAAGTCGAACCGACGCGCGATATCGATCGCGTGAACAAGCAGGTGTCCTTCGTGCTGCGGGCACAGCCTGCCCGCCGTGTTTATGTTCGCCGGATCAATGTCGAAGGCAACAACCGTACCCGCGATGAGGTGATACGCCGTGAATTCCGCCAGCTGGAATCTGCCTGGTACGACAGCGATCGCATCCGACTTTCGCGTGACCGCGTGGACCGCCTCGGCTTCTTTACGTCCGTGGAAGTCGATACGCAGCCCGTGCCAGGAACACCTGATCAGGTGGATATGACGGTTACCGTGGCGGAAAAGCCCACCGGCAACCTGACGCTCGGTGCAGGCTACTCCCAGGCGGAGAAGCTGTCCATCATTGCCGGCATTCGCCAGGAAAACGTGTTTGGCTCGGGCAACTATCTCGGGGTAGACGTCAACACCAGTGACTACAACCGTCAGATCGTCGTGAGCACGGTCGACCCGTATTTCACAGCCGATGGCATATCGCGCAGTTTCGATGCCTATTACCGTACGACAAGGCCATACACCGAGCAGGGGGGGGACTACCGCCTTGTCACGCCGGGCATGAGTATCAAGTTCGGGATTCCATTCACCGAGCAGGACACGGTTTTCTTCGGTATCGGCGTTGAACAGACCAAGATCGAGCCGGGCAACGGCCTGCCGCTGGCGTATCAGCAATACTCGGACACCTTTGGTGCAAGCAGCACGTCATTGCCCCTGACCGTCGGATGGTCCCGTGATGGGCGCGACAGTGCGCTGGTGCCCACGCAGGGTCGCCTGCAGCGCTTCAACACCGAGTTGGGTGTGGGGGGCGACACGCGCTACCTGAAGGCCAGCTACCAATTCCAGCAATATATTCCGCTGAACAAGCAGTACACCCTGGCATTCAACGGTGAACTGGGCTATGGCAAAGGGCTGGGCGGCCGTGCCTATCCACTGTTCAAGAACTTCTATGGCGGCGGCCTGGGCTCGGTCCGTGGCTTTGATCAGGGCACGCTGGGGCCGGTGTCCCCGATCACCTCCGGTGTTCAGGCCGGTGAACTCGTTAATATCGGCGGCAACCGCAGCATTGCGCTCAGTGCCGAGTTCATCGCCCCGTTCCCGGGTGCCGGCAACGACCGGACTCTGCGCATGTTCGGGTTCGTGGACGTCGGCAACGTATACGGTGAAAATGACACCCGCGCGAACGCGCGCGACCTGCGCGCCTCAGTGGGGGTGGGCTTGAGCTGGATCTCGCCCGTTGGCCCCCTGCGCTTCGCCATCGCCAACCCCATCCGCAAATTCCCTGGCGATAGAATACAGAAATTCCAGTTTCAGATCGGAACCTCCTTTTGATGAAGACTTTTTCTCGACTTTTCAACCGACGTTTCCTGCTGGTCACCGCGTTGGGCCTCGCGGCCTTTGCGGCCACGGCACAGGATTTCCGGATCGGTTTTGTGAACACGGACCGCATCTTCCGCGAAGCCAACCTGGCCAAGGCGGCGCAGACCAAGCTGGAGCAGGAATTCTCGCGGCGTGAGAAAGAGGTGCAGAACCTCGCCGCTCAGCTCAAGACCGCTTCCGAGAAGTTCGAGCGTGAGTCACCCACGCTGCCGGATGCCCAGCGTGTGACGCGCCAGCGCCAGCTCGTCGAGCAGGACCGGGACTTCCAGCGCAAGCAGCGCGAGTTCCAGGAAGACCTCAATCTGCGCAAGAACGAAGAGCTGCAAAGCGTGCTCGAGCGTGCCAATCGTGTGATCAAGCAGGTCGCCGAAGCCGAAAAGTATGACCTGGTGATCCAGGAAGCTGTGTACATCAATCCCAAGCACGACATCACCGACAAGGTGCTCAGCGGCTTGAACGGCAGCAAGTAGGACCAGGCCCACCCGTGTCGAAACCACTGGGCGACATCGTTGAAGCCCTGGGAGGCACGCGGCATGGCTCGCCTGATCTTCTGATCCATCGCCTCGCCCCCCTGGCCACGGCGCGTGCGGGCGACTTGGCCTTCGTGGCGCAGGCGCGCTATGCCAGCCAGATCGACTCCACGGCAGCGGGCGTGCTCATAGTGCCGCCCTCCCTGGAGGCGCAGGCCCTGGCGCGCGGCGCCTGTATCGTTGCCGATGATCCCTACCTCTACTTCGCCCGCCTGACCCAATGGTGGCGGCAACAGAACGAAACCACGCCCCCCCCAGGCATTGATCCTCTGGCCAGTGTTCATTCCTCTGCGAACGTGGAGGATGGGGTCAGTGTAGGTCCGTTCGCTGTTGTGGGAGAAGGCGCCCGTCTCGCCCGTGGGGCCCGTGTCGGAGCCCATTGCGTGGTCGGTGAGGGGGCTCGAGTGGGTGAAGACACGGTGCTGCATCCCCGGGTCACCCTGGGGCAGGCATGTACGGTGGGCGACCGTTGTGTGCTGCATTCCGGTGTGGTCATTGGTGCCGATGGTTTCGGTTTTGCGCCGCACAAGGGAGCCTGGGTCAAGATCGAGCAACTCGGCGCCGTTCGCATTGGCAATGACGTGGAGATTGGTGCCAACACCTGCATTGACCGCGGTGCGTTGGACGACACCGTGATCGAGGATGGCGTCAAGCTGGACAACCTGATCCAGATCGGCCACAACGTGCACGTGGGGGCGCACACGGCCATGGCCGGTTGCGTGGGCGTGGCGGGCAGTGCCACCATTGGAGCGCATTGCACCATTGGCGGTGGCGCGGTGGTGCTGGGGCATCTTCGTCTGGCGGACGGGGTACATGTGTCGGCCGCGTCGGTCGTCACACGGTCCTTGCTCAAGCCTGGGCACTACACGGGCATGTTCCCCATCGACGACAATGCCAGCTGGGAAAAGAATGCTGCTTCCCTCAAGCAGCTCAACCGCCTGCGTGAGAGGCTCAAGGCCGTCGAGCAGGCGATCGAACAGGCTCTTCAAAACAATACAAAGCCATGATGGACATCCACCAGATTCTCAAACAGTTGCCGCACCGCTATCCCATCCTGCTGGTGGATCGCGTGCTGGAACTGGAAAAAGGCCAGCGCATCAAGGCGTTGAAGAACGTGACCATCAACGAGCCTTTCTTCGTCGGCCACTTTCCGCATCGCCCGGTGATGCCGGGTGTGCTCATGCTCGAAGCCATGGCACAGGCGGCGGCGCTGCTGTCGTTCGACACGATGGGTGTCACACCCGACGACAAGACGGTGTACTACTTCGCGGGCATCGACGGGGCGCGGTTCAAGCGCCCGGTGGAGCCAGGCGATCAACTGATCATGGACGTGACCCTCGAAAGGGCGAAGGCCGGTATTTTCAAGTTCAAGGGGGTCACGTACGTGGATGACCAGGTGGCCTGCGAGGCCGAGCTGATGTGCACCATGCGCACCATCGCCTGATGGCTCGGGGCATCGCATGTCTCTGATTCACCCCACCGCGCTGATCGATCCGGCAGCCGAGCTCGACAGTTCGGTCGGTGTCGGGCCTTACACCGTGATCGGGCCCCATGTGAAGATCGGTGCCGGTACCACGGTCGGCGCGCATTGCGTGCTCGAAGGCCACACCACGATTGGGCGCGACAACCGGATCTTCCAGTTCAACTCCCTGGGGGCCATTCCCCAGGACAAGAAGTATGCGGGTGAGCCCTGTGAGCTGGTCATCGGGGATCGCAACACCATACGAGAGTTCTGCACTTTCAATATTGGGTCGCCGGGCGACAGGGCGGTGACAAAGGTCGGCAACGACAACTGGATCATGGCCTATGTGCACCTCGCACACGACTGCCTGGTGGGCAACAACACCATTTTTGCCAACAACTCGCAACTGGCGGGTCACGTGGTGGTCGACGATTGGGTGATCCTGGGTGGCTTTACCGTGGTGCACCAGTTCGTGCGCATCGGGGCGCACGCCATGACGGCGATGTGTTCCCTGCTGTTTGCCGACCTGCCTCCATTCGTGATGTGCCAGGGTCAACCTGCGCAGGCGCGTTCCATGAATTTCGAAGGTTTGCGTCGCAGAGGTTTCTCGCCTGAGCGCGTTTCTGCCGTGAAGGCCATGCACAAGGCCTTGTACCGGGATGATCTCAAACTGGATGACGCCATTGAACGCATTCGCGGGCTGACCGAACGCACGCCTGAGGCCGCGTCCGATGTGGCCATGATGCTGGACTTCCTCGGGCAGATGTCGCCCCAGCGCGGCATCGTCCGCTGAGCGTGCATGCAGGCTTCCAAGCGCTTGGCCCTGGTGGCGGGCGAAACCTCAGGTGACCTGCTTGCCGGTTTGTTGCTCAGCGGCGTGCGCCAGCGGTGGCCCGAGCTTCAGGCCTTCGGCATCGGGGGGCCGCAGATGCTGGCACAGGGGTTCGAGGCCTGGTGGCCGAGCGACAAACTCGCGGTGCGTGGCTATGTCGAGGTGTTGCGCCATTACCGCGAGATTGTGGGTATACGCACTGCGTTGCAGCAGCGGTTGCTGGCTTCGTCGCGACCCGATGTGTTCATCGGGGTCGACGCGCCCGACTTCAATCTGGACCTGGAAGCCAATCTCAGGCAGGCCGGCATTCGCACTGTGCATTTCGTGTGCCCGTCCATCTGGGCGTGGAGGGCTGACCGTGTCGACAAGATTCGGCGCAGTGCCGACCACGTGCTTTGCATTTTTCCGTTCGAGCCTGAGTTGCTCGCACAGCATGGCATCGCTGCCACCTACGTCGGACATCCTCTGGCCAATGTGATTCCCCTTGTACCGGACCGGGCCGCAGCACGTGCCCGTCTGGGTCTGGGAGACCGGGAGACCGTGGTTGCTGTCCTGCCGGGCAGCCGTGCCTCTGAGGTTCAATACCTGGCAGCGCGCTTCTTCGCAACAGCCGCACGGCTGGCGAAGGCGCGGCCAGGTATGCGGTTCGTGGTACCGGCCATGCCGGTATTGCGCGAGAGGATCGAGGCTGCCATACGGGATGCGGGTGTGGAGGGTGCTGTGATGGTGGTCACTGGCCAGTCGCACACCGTACTGGCGGCGTGCGACGTGACACTGATCGCCAGTGGCACTGCGACGCTGGAGGCGGCGCTGTTCAAGCGCCCCATGGTGATTGCCTACAACATGAACTGGCTTTCCTGGCAGATCATGCGGCGCAAGCAACTGCAGCCGTGGGTGGGGCTGCCGAACATCCTGTGCAATGACTTCGTCGTGCCGGAGTTGCTGCAAGACGCGGCGACGCCCGAAGCGATGTCGCAGGCGGTGCTGGCGTGGCTCGACGCACCTGCGAAAATCTCGGCACTTCAGCAGCGGTTCACCGAACTGCACCACACGCTGCGCCGAGACACTGCCCAACTGGCCACCGATGCGATCGAACAAGTTCTTGAAGGCTGAACAGACCCATCTGGTCTGGGACACGCCCGGTCTGCTCGCCGGCGTGGACGAGGCCGGGCGCGGGCCGCTGGCGGGGCCGGTGGTTGCCGCCGCCGTGATCCTGGACGAGCGCGCGCCCATCAAGGGCCTGGCCGACTCCAAGCAACTCACTGCCCTGCGGCGGGAGCGCCTGTACGACGAAATCCGAGCCAAGGCACTGTGCTGCAGTGTGGCTCAGGCTTCGGTGGAGGAGATCGACCAGCTCAACATCCTGCACGCCACGATGCTGGCGATGCGCCGTGCAGTCATCGGCCTGCGCCTGAAACCCGCCAAGGTGCTGGTGGATGGAAACCGGCTACCGCCGCTGGACGTCCTGGCCGAGGCCATCGTGTCGGGTGACGCTCTTGTGCCTTCGATATCTGCCGCGTCGATTCTGGCCAAGGTCACACGTGATCGCCTGCTGTGCGAGCTCCATTTGCAGCATCCCGAGTACGGCTTTGATCGCCATAAGGGCTACGGAACGGCGCAGCACATGCAGGCCTTGCGTGTGCATGGCGCGCTGGCAGTGCACCGCCGTTCGTTTGCGCCCGTGGCTCGTGCTTTGTTCGTGCCCGCCCCGCAAACGGATACCGAGCCGTGACGAACGCTCCCACCGCGATCACGTCGCGCGACAACCCGCTTCTCAAGCGGCTGCGCCAGCTGGCGCAGGACGGTGCCGCCTATCGCAAGCAGGGGCAGGTCTGGCTGGAGGGTGACCATCTCTGCCGCGCCTTGCTCACGCGTGGCCACAGGCCGGTCACGGCCGTGTTCTCCGAGTCTTTTTGGCCGGGCGCACCGCATGATCTGCGAGACGCGACGAACCATGTTGTCGTCGTGCCCGACGCCCTGATGGCCGGTATCAGCGGACTCGAGTCGCATGCAGGCGTCGGGTTTGTCTGGCCATTGCCGCCCGCGGATCAGGTTCAGGGTGGCCTCGCCACTGTGGTGCTGGACCGGTTGCAGGATGCCGGCAATGTGGGTTCCATTCTTCGCAGTGCCGCGGCATTTGGCTTTGGCCAGGTGTTGTCTCTGAAAGGCTCGGCGGCGCTCTGGTCGCCCAAGGTGGTGCGCGCTGGCATGGGCGCACATTTCGGTCTGAGATTGATCGAAGGTCTTTCGGTGCACGATCTCGCCGACCTGGATGTGCCGTTGCTGGTCACCAGTTCGCACCAGGGCGAGTGGTTGCACCAGACGCGTCTGCCCTGGCCATGCGCCTGGGTGATGGGGCACGAAGGCCAGGGCGTTGGTGAGGCGCTGATGGCACGGGCCAGTGCCTTTGTGCGCATTGCCCAGCCGGGGGGCGAGGAGTCGCTCAACGTGGCTGCCGCTGCGGCCATTTGTCTGCACGCCAGTGCGGCCCTGTCCTCCGCCTGAATCCGCGGTTTGCCCTCTGCGCCGGGCTATAATTCCACGGTTTACCCGCAATCGGCGCAAACCCTGCGCGCCCCGGCTCACCACCCCAGGTTCATGACCCGTTTTCTGCCCCGGTTCCCCGGTGCAAGGCGGGCGCGAAGCCTGCGCGGCACCTGCCGCCGGCGCGAGGACGTTGCAGCCCCACTCTGGAGAATTCCGTGCTTCCCGTCCATCCGAAAGCCCTTCTCGCGCTCGCCGACGGCACGGTCTTTACAGGCGTTTCCATTGGCGCCACCGGTCAGACCACGGGGGAGGTGGTGTTCAACACCTCGCTCACCGGCTACCAGGAAATCCTCACCGATCCCAGCTATTGCGAGCAGATCGTCACGCTGACGTATCCGCACATCGGCAATACCGGCACCAATGCCGAAGACGTGGAGGCCCGTCGCGTCCACGCCGCCGGCCTGATCATCAAAGACCTGCCCCTGCTGGCTTCCAACTTTCGCAGCAGCGAAACCCTCTCGCAGTACCTGCAACGCGAAGGCGCTGTGGCCATCGCTGACCTCGATACCCGGGCCCTGACGCGCCGTCTGCGCACGCATGGCGCGCAGAATGGTTGCATCATCGCGCTTGCTCCAGGCGAGGCCATTACCGATGTCCACCGCGCCAAGGCGCTGGCCGCGGCCAAAGCGGCGCCGAACATGGCTGGCAGCGATCTCGCCAAGGTCGTTTCCGCACCGTCGCCGTACCCCTGGACGCAGACCGAGTGGCAGCTCGGCTTCGGCTATGGCGAGCAGATCGCGCCGCGCTTCCATGTCGTGGCGTATGACTTCGGGGTCAAGCACAACATCCTCCGCATGCTGGCACAGCGCGGCTGCAAGATCACTGTGGTGCCTGCACAGACCCCGGCTTCGGATGTCTTCAAGCTCAAGCCCAACGGCGTCTTTCTCTCCAACGGCCCCGGCGACCCGGAGCCCTGCGACTACGCGATTGCCGCCACGCGCGAGATCATCGAAGCCGGTGTGCCCACGTTCGGCATCTGCCTTGGCCACCAGATTCTGGCGCTGGCCAGCGGTGCAAAGACCTTCAAGATGAAGTTTGGCCACCATGGTGCGAACCACCCCGTGAAAGATCTGGACAACGGCCGTGTGAGCATCACCAGCCAGAACCACGGCTTTGCCGTTGACGAGAAGACTTTGCCCGCCACGCTGCGCGCCACCCATGTGAGCCTGTTTGACGGCACGCTGCAGGGCCTGGCCCGCACCGACAAGCCGGCCTTCTGCTTTCAGGGTCACCCGGAAGCCTCGCCCGGCCCGCATGACATCGGCTACCTGTTCGACCGTTTTATCGACTTGATGCAGGCCCGCGTGCCCGCTACCGCCTGAGCCGGCGCACACACCCAGCGAACCATGCCCAAAAGAACCGACATACAAACCGTCCTTATCATCGGCGCTGGCCCGATCATCATCGGCCAGGCCTGCGAGTTCGACTACTCTGGCGTGCAGGCTTGCAAGGCCTTGCGCGAAGAGGGCTACCGCGTGGTGCTGATCAACAGCAACCCCGCCACCATCATGACCGACCCGGCCACGGCCGATGTCACCTACATCGAGCCGATCACCTGGCAGACGGTCGAGAAAATCATCGCCAAGGAGCGGCCTCTGGCCAAGGGCGGCTTCGCCATCCTCCCAACCATGGGTGGCCAGACCGCGCTGAACTGCGCGCTCGACCTGTGGCGCAACGGGGTGCTCGCGAAGTACGAGGTGGAGCTGATCGGTGCCACGCCGGAAGCGATCGACAAGGCCGAAGACCGTCTGAAGTTCAAGGACGCGATGACCAAGATCGGCCTGGGCTCGGCGCGGTCGGGTATCGCACACAGCATGGAAGAGGCCTGGGGTGTCCAGAAAACGGTTGGTTTCCCGGTGGTGATCCGCCCCAGCTTCACGCTGGGTGGCACCGGCGGCGGCATCGCCTACAACCCGGAAGAGTTCGAGACCATCTGCAAGCGGGGCCTGGAGGCTTCGCCGACCAACGAGCTGCTGATCGAGGAGTCGCTGCTTGGATGGAAAGAGTATGAGATGGAAGTGGTGCGCGACAAGGCGGACAACTGCATCATCGTCTGCTCGATCGAGAACCTGGATCCGATGGGTGTGCACACTGGTGACTCGATCACCGTGGCACCTGCCCAGACGCTGACCGACAAGGAATACCAGATCCTGCGCAATGCCTCGCTGGCTGTGCTGCGCGAGATCGGTGTCGACACCGGCGGCTCCAACGTGCAGTTCTCCATCAACCCGAAGGACGGCCGCATGGTCGTCATCGAGATGAACCCGCGCGTCTCGCGCTCGTCCGCGCTGGCCTCCAAGGCCACCGGTTTCCCGATCGCCAAGGTCGCCGCCAAGCTGGCCATCGGCTACACGCTCGACGAGTTGCGCAACGAGATCACCGGTGGTGCGACGCCAGCCAGCTTCGAGCCCAGCATCGACTACGTCGTCACCAAGATTCCGCGCTTTGCGTTCGAGAAGTTTCCCACTGCCGACAGCCGTCTCACCACGCAGATGAAGAGCGTGGGCGAGGTGATGGCCATGGGTCGCACCTTCCAGGAGTCCTTCCAGAAGGCCCTGCGGGGCCTGGAGGTGGGCGTGGATGGCATGAACGAGAAGACGCAGGACCGCGAAACGCTGGAGCGCGAACTGGGCGAGCCTGGACCGGATCGCATCTGGTACGTGGGTGACGCCTTCGCGGCGGGCTGGACACTCGAAGAGGTGCATCAGTTCACCAAGATCGATCCCTGGTTCCTCGTTCAGATCGAAGAGATCGTGAAGATCGAACTGGCGCTTGAAAAGACCAGCCTCGACGCGATCGACAGCGAGACTCTGCGCGGCTTGAAGAAGAAGGGTTTCTCGGATCGTCGCTTGGCCAAGTTGCTGAAGACCGGCGACAAGGCCGTGCGCGAGCGCCGCATCGCTGAGAACATCCGCCCTGTCTACAAGCGTGTGGACACCTGCGCGGCCGAGTTCGCCACCGACACCGCCTACCTGTACTCCACCTACGAAGGCCATGGCGACGGCGAGTGCGAAGCCGAGCCCACCAGCAAGAAGAAGATCATGGTGTTGGGCGGTGGACCGAACCGCATTGGCCAGGGCATCGAGTTCGACTACTGCTGTGTGCACGCAGCGCTCGCCATGCGCGAGGACGGTTACGAGACCATCATGGTCAACTGCAACCCGGAAACCGTATCGACCGACTACGACACGAGTGACCGACTGTACTTCGAGCCGCTGACGCTGGAAGACGTGCTGGAGATCGTGGACAAGGAAAAGCCGGTGGGCGTGATCGTGCAATACGGTGGCCAGACGCCGCTGAAGCTCGCTCTTGGCCTGGAGGCCTCTGGCGTGCCCATCATCGGCACCAGCCCAGACATGATCGATGCAGCGGAAGACCGTGAGCGCTTCCAGAAACTGCTGCACACCCTGGGCCTGCGCCAGCCGCCCAACGCCACCGCACGGGCCGAGCCAGAAGCGCTTGAGAAGGCTGCCGCGCTGGGCTATCCATTGGTGGTTCGGCCCAGCTATGTGCTGGGGGGACGCGCCATGGAAATCGTGCACGAGCAGCGCGATCTGGAGCGCTACATGCGTGAGGCGGTCAAGGTGAGCAACGACTCGCCGGTGCTGCTGGATCGTTTCCTGAACGACGCGATCGAATGCGATGTGGATGCGGTGCGCGATGCCACCGGCCGCGTGTTCATCGGCGGCGTGATGGAGCACATTGAACAGGCCGGCGTGCACAGTGGCGATTCCGCCTGTTCGCTGCCGCCGTACTACCTGAGCAAGGCGACCGTCGACGAGCTCAAGCGCCAGACCGCAGCCATGGCCGAGGGCCTGAATGTGGTGGGCTTGATGAACGTGCAGTTCGCGATCCAGGAAGTGGAAGAAAACGGTGAGAAGAAGGACGTGATCTTCGTGCTGGAGGTGAACCCGCGCGCTTCGCGCACGGTGCCTTTCGTTTCCAAGGCCACTGGTATCCAGCTCGCGAAGGTGGCTGCGCGCTGCATGGCGGGCCAGTCGCTCGACGCCCAAGGCATCGGTGCAGAAGTGACACCGCCTTACTTCAGCGTGAAGGAAGCGGTCTTCCCGTTCGTGAAGTTCCCCGGCGTGGACACCATTCTTGGTCCAGAGATGAAGTCCACCGGCGAGGTGATGGGGGTGGGCAAGACGTTCGGCGAGGCTTTCGTCAAGAGCCAGCTGGGTGCCGGCACCAAGCTGCCGACCTCCGGCAAGGTGTTCCTGACCGTCAAGAACAGCGACAAGCCGCGCGCGGTGGAAGTCGCGCGCCAGCTTGTGGACCTGGGCTTTGAACTGGTCGCTACGCGCGGCACGGCTGCTGCAATCTCCGCAGCCGGTGTCTCCGTGCAGACCGTGAACAAGGTGACCGAAGGCCGTCCGCACATCGTGGACGCCATCAAGAACGGCGACATCGTGCTGGTGATCAACACGGTGGAAGAGCGCCGCAACGCCATCGCCGACTCGCGGGCGATCCGCACTTCGGCCCTGCTGGCGCGCGTGACCACCTTCACCACCATCGCCGGCGCTGAAGCCGCGGTGGAAGGCATGCAGTACCTGGACAAGCTGGGTGTGATCTCAGTGCAGGAGATGCACGCGCAGCTCTGAGCGAGCTCGCCAACCGCCGACTGTCCGGTCTGCGGGTTTGCGCGAGGACATGGTGTCCCGGCGGAGGGCTACATTGCTGCCCATGAACATGGGCAGCTTTTCCGCACATGCCTCGGCCCGCCAGTGGTCTACCGATCAGGTGCCCGCATCGGGGCGGCTGGATTACTGGGTGGGCGCCATCTGCGAGGCGTTCCTGGAAATGGACTGCAGTTCGCGCGACGCGTCGGCCTTCGAAGGTCGGCTCATCAGCGTGGAGGTGGGGGCACTGTCCTTCAATCAGGTCGAGGCGTCCACGCAGGACGTGTTTCGCACGCTAGCGTCGATATCGCGTGGGGCGTGCCACCCCTTCTATCTCATCACCCAGCGCGAGACCGCCTGGCATGTCCGCCAGGGTGGTCATCGCGCAGGTCTGCGTCCGGGTGACGCCGTGCTGGTGGACTCGGCGCGGACCTACGAACTGCACTTTCCTGAGTCGGTGGAGGTCATGTCCATCCAGTTGCCACGCAGCTGGGTGGGTGAGTGGTTGACCCGGGTGGACTCCGCCTTGCCGCGCGTTGCCCTGCGCGATCGGGGATGGGGCAGGGCGCTGTCGGGTCTGTCGCTCCAGTTTGCGCACGATCCTTTGTCCGCACTCGGTTATCCGCCCGACCTGCTGACGGACCAACTGGGCGCCATGCTGGCGGCCGCGATAGAGCCTTCATCTGCCGCAAGCCGGCCCGCGACACTGGATCTCGTGGGCCGTGCTCGCCGGTTCGTGCAGGCCACGCTCGGGCAGTCGGGTCTGACGGCGCAATGCGTGGCGCTGGAGCTCGGCGTTTCGGTGCGCACGTTGCACCGCGCTTTCGCCGCCCAGTCCACCAGTTTCGCGCTCGATCTGCGTCGCCTCCGGCTGGCACACGCGGCGCAACTGCTGGCGCAGCCCCGGCTCGCGGGCGTGACGGTGGCCGAGCTGGGACGGCGCAGTGGTTTTGCCGATGGCTCGCATTTCGTGCGGGAGTTTCAGAGGCACTTCGGCGTGACGCCAGCCCGCTGGCGACGGCAAAGATTGGCGCACTGACGCCGGACGTCGACGCATGGCACGTTCCGGCCATACAGATGGCGCAAACCGGCCATCCGAGGGCGATGCCTGGTTCTACGCTGGCGTCTGAGGCCCCGTCGGGGTGACAGATGAAGGAGACAGCCGATGTCAGATACCTACGTTCTCGTGCATGGCGCCTGGCACACCGGCGCCGAAATGGAGCCGGTGGCTCAGCACCTGCGTGTGCGCGGTCATACGGTGCATTGCCCCACATTGGCGGGCAACCGGCCCGGGGATGACCGATCCACCATGGGGCTGAGCGAGGCCGCCCAGTCGTTGGTGGATTTCCTCGTACAGAAAGACCTCCGCGAGGTGCGCCTGATGGGCCACAGCTATGGCGGTATGGTCATCAGCAAGGCCGCTGATGTGGTGCCGGAGCGGATTGCGCGGCTGGTGTACTGGAATGCCTTTGTTCCTCTGAATGGCGAATGCCTGAACGACATGGTGCCCGCGCACTACAAGGCGATGTTCGACCAGATCGCCGCAGCCAATCGCAACGCTGTCATGCTGCCGTACCCCATCTGGCGCGAGGCCTTCATCAACGACGCCGACGCCGGGCTCGCACAGCGCGCGTTTGATCAACTCAATCTCCAGCCTTACCGCACCTTCACTGAGCCGGTGGCACTGCAGAGCGAACTGGCGGCCAAGCCGATGGGCAAAAGTTACCTTCTGTGCACCGAGGACACCGCCATGCCGCACAACATGCCCTGGCATCCCCGTCTGTCGGAGCGGCTGGGGCTGTATCGCCTCGTGGCGTGCCCGGGCAGCCATGAGCTCTGCTTCACCGATCCGGCGTTGCTGGCCTGCAAGATCGAAGAAGCCGGACGCGACTGACGCGTGTTTGCCCGGATGGGCTTCCCGGTTTCTTTCACGGCATAATGGCCTTTCATGAACACCGCCGAGCGGCAACGCCCGGCGGTTTGCTTTTGGGCCGGCGAAGTGCCGGAGGCAGTAGGAGAAAGTCATCGTGGCCACCATTCCGATCACCAAACGCGGCGCTGAAAAGCTCAAGGAAGAGCTGCATCGCCTGAAAACCGTGGACCGCCCCTGGGTGATCAACGCGATCGCCGAGGCGCGCGCGCAGGGCGATCTGAGCGAGAACGCCGAGTACGACGCGGCCAAGGACCGCCAGGGCTTCATCGAAGGTCGCATTGCCGAAGTGGAAGGCAAGCTCTCCGCCGCCCAGATCATCGATCCCGCTCAGCTGGATGCCGGTGGCCGTGTGGTGTTCGGTGCAACGGTCGAGCTGGAAGACGAAGACAGTGGTGCGGCCGTCACATATCAGATCGTGGGCGAGGACGAGGCCGATCTCAAGCTCGGCCTGGTGAACATCAGCAGCCCAATCGCGCGCGCCCTGATCGGGAAGGAAGAAGGCGACGTCGCCGAAGTGCAGGCGCCGGGTGGTGTGCGCCGCTTCGAGATCGTGGCAGTCCGGTACGCCTGACGGCGATGCCGCAGCGCCTTTCCCTTATGCTGGCCGCCCTTTGGTGGGGCGGTATCACGGCGCTGAGTTTTCTGGCGGTGCCCACGCTCTTCGCGCAGCTGGGCAATCCAGCGGTGGCGGGGCCGGTGGCGGCGAAGCTGTTCTCGTTGCAGTGCTACGCGGGCTTGCTGCTGGGGCTGGCGCTGCTGGTGAGTTTGCGGCGCGGTACCGAACGAGGTGGTGCACCCGACGGCGCTGCCATGACCACACTGGGCATCGTGCTGCTGGGCATGATCCTGGCGCTTCTGCAGGAGTTCGGTGTGGCACAGAACATCGTTACCGCTCGTGCCAGTGGCGGCAATCTGCGCCTTTGGCACGGCGTGGGAACAGCGATGGTGCTGGGGCAGTGGCTCTGCGCCGGCACCGTGCTGTGGCGGCTGAGCCGATCGGTGCCGACCCGCTGAAGATCGTTCTGGCTCAGCCGGCCAATCGCTCCGCCGACTCGAGCGTATTGACCATGAGCATGGTGATGGTCATCGGGCCCACGCCGCCTGGCACCGGCGTGATCCAGCTGGCCACTTCCTTCACGCCCTCGAAATCCACGTCGCCACAGAGCTTGCCTTCGTCATTGCGGTTCATGCCGACGTCGAGCACCACCGCGCCGGGTTTGACCATGTCGGCCGTGAGCACGTTGCGTTTGCCCACGGCGGCCACGATGACATCGGCCTGAAGCGTCATTGCTTTGAGATTCTGTGTGCCACTGTGGCAGATGGTGACCGTGGCGTTCTGCTGCAGCAGCATCAGCGCCATTGGCTTGCCGACGATGTTGCTGCGCCCGATCACGACCGCGTGTCTGCCTTTGAGCTCATAGCCGATGCTCTCGAGCATCTTCATGCAGCCATAGGGCGTGCAGGGCCAGAACCCGGGCATGCCGGTCATGAGTGCGCCCGCGCTGGCGATGTGGAATCCATCGACGTCCTTGGCAGGCGAGATGGCCTCGATCACTTTTTGCGCGTCGATGTGGCCAGGCAAAGGCAGCTGAACCAGGATGCCGTGGATGCTGCTGTCGCGATTGAGCGCATCCACCCGTGCCAGCAATTCGGCCTCGCTCATGGTGGCCGGCCAGCGCTCCAGCACCGAGTGCATGCCGGTGTCTTCGCAGGCCTTCACCTTGTTGCGCACGTAGACCTGCGAAGCGGGGTTGTCGCCCACAAGGATCACAGCCAGGCCAGGCGTGATGCCCCTGGACTTGAGGGCGGTCACGCGTGCGCTGACGTCGGCTCGGAGGTGGCGGGAGAGGGCGTTGCCGTCGATGAGTTGGGCGGTCATGGCAGGGATGCGATTGCGGTTGAAATGCAAACGCCCGCCGGGGGAGCGGCGGGCGTTTTGTGAGGATCTCGGCGAGAGGTGTTCAGGCTTTGGCGGGGGTTTGCCCAAGGGCGATCTTGAGCAGGTCTGCCACGGTGTTGGCACCCAGCTTTTCCATGATGTTGGCGCGGTGCGCCTCCACCGTCTTGATACTGATGCCCAGGTCGTCGGCGATCTGCTTGTTCAACCGCCCGGCGACGATGCGTTCGAGCACCTGCGCCTCGCGGCTGGTGAGCTTGGAGAGCAGGGCATCGCGGCTGACGGCCTGCTGGTGCGTGGCGAAGGCGTCGCGTGCGTGTTCGAGCATGCGCTCGACCAAGGCCACGAGCTGGTCTTCCTTGAAGGGCTTCTGGATGAAGTCGAGTGCGCCACGCTTCATGGACTCCACCGCCATGGGCACGTCGCCGTGACCGGTGATGAAGACGATGGGCAAGGGGGACTGGCGCTCGATCAGACGTTCCTGGAGTTCCATGCCAGTCATGCCACCCATGCGGATGTCGGCGATCAGGCAGGCTACCTCACGAGCGTCATAGCGGCTGAGAAAAGCTTCGGCAGACTCGAAACATCGAACCCGGAAGTCCTTGCCTTCCAGAAGCCATTGCAGTGAGTCGCGCACAGCTTCGTCGTCATCGACCACGTAGACGGTGCCTTTTTTAGGGATCAAACTCATCTCGCTCTTTCTGTGTCCGTCAGCGGCTCTGTGGCGGGCCCGGCCGCGGCGCTGTGGTTCTGCAGCCTGGAGACCACGGGAATCCAGAAACTGAAGCAGCAGCCCACCACCTCTTCACCATTGTAGATGTTCTGCACTTGCATCCTGCCGTGGTGCGACTCGACGATGCTCCGGCACAATTTGAGGCCAATGCCCATGCCTTCACTCTTGGTGCTGTAGAAGGCTTCGTAGATGCGCTCGATCATTTCGTTGGGCACGCCATTCCCCGAATCGCGGACCGAGAACTCGACCACATCGACACCGTCCAGCCGGCGCGGACCGACCCGCAATTCCACGTAGCGTTCCCCGGGTGCGCGCCCGGCCTGCGCAATGGCTTCACCGGCGTTCTTCAGCAGGTTGATCAGCACCTGTTCGATCAGGATCGGGTCGACCATCAGGTTGGGCAGCCGCGCTGCCACGTAGGGTGACAGCCGGACCTGCTGCCGCCGCAGTTCGATGTCGGCCAGCTCGATGGCGTTGCTGACCATCTGGGCCACATCGGACTGCGTGGGATTGGGCTCGCTGCGTTTCACGAACGCGCGGATGCGCTGGATGATCTGCCCGGCGCGCTGGGCCTGGCGGGCGGTCTTCTCCAGCGCACCGAGAAGCTCGTCGGTGGTGATCCGCTGCTCGTTCACGCGCGAGATCATGCCGTTGCAGTAGTTGGAAATGGCGGTCAGCGGCTGGTTGAGTTCGTGCGCCACGCTCGACGCCATCTCTCCCATGGTGATCAGGCGGCTGGCGGTCTGCGCGCGCTCGGCCTGCCGTGATGCCTGCTCTTCGGCATAGCGGCGCGGTGTGATGTCGCTGGCAATCACCATCTGTGCGAGCCGTCCATCCACCCAGGTGAGATAGCGCGTGCGCACCTCCAGCCAGCGGTCGAGCTCTTCCACGAAGACTTCGGCGTTCTCTGCACCCGCATCGGTCAAAGTTTCGGTGGGCATGCCGGCAAAGGCATCCACGGCGTCCCCATCGTCGGGGCTCGGGGAAGGCTGGTTGCCGGCCAGATCGACCAGATGGCGGTGGCCCTGGCCCCGCGTGCCGAACCACAGGCGGTACATCTTGTTGGCGAACAGCATTTCATCGCTGCCCAGCGGCGCAACCGAGACGGCGGAGTCGAGCGACTCCAGAACGGTGGTGAAGCGCTCGTAAGACGCCGACAGCTCTTCACGGATGCGTTTGGGCTCGGTGATGTCGGTCATCGAGGTCATCCAGCCCGTCTGATGTCCCTTGGGATCGATCAGCGGAGAGACATACATGCGGGCGTCGAAGATGCTGCCGTCGCGGCGCTTCACGTGCACCTCGAAACCACCTGGCGTGGAACGGCCCCGAAGTTCGTCTTCCAGTCGTGCTGCGAGCTGGTCATGCTCCTCCTCTGGCCAGTACGGAAAGGGTGCGGTACGGCCGACGAGTTCGCCCTCGGTCCAGCCGGTCATGGAGCAGAAGGCCGGGTTGACGTAGGTGATGCGGCCCTGCATGTCGAGTGCGCGCATGCCGGTGAGCATGGAGTTTTCCATTGCCCTGCGGAAATTGGTCTCGGCCACCAGGGCCTGCTGGGCCTGCACACGGCGGCGGGTGTGGCGCCATGTGCCGAGCAGCATCCAGACTGTGAGGGCCGACAGCGCGCCGATGACCCAGAAGAAGCCGCTGCCCACGATGTCCTGCGAGGTGCGGTAGCCCTGTGCCTTGACGATCAGGCCGTTGCCTACGGGAGAAACCGGTACTTCGTGTTCCAGGGGCGGGTTGGACCAGGGCAATAGGCGCAGGACGGTGGTCGGCGTCTGCAGGCTGCCGGCCAGCACGCGGCCCCTGTCGTCGACCAGCGCCACGGCATAGCGGGCCATGATTTCCGGGGGAACACCAAAGCGCATCAGCCCGTCGATGGAGTACTCACCCATGATGGTGCCGGAGAACCGTCCCTGCTCGGTCAGGGGCACGTGCAGCATCAGCGTGGCGTTGCGCGCGTCGTCACCGAGCGGACGCGAGTAGATCGGCTGGCGCAGGTCACGGGCCAGGTCAAAAGAGCCGTCGGTCTCTCCGGGTGAGAGCACGCTGCCGGTGGGGCGCACCAGTGCGGTGGGTGCGCTGGGTGAGGCGTAGCTGGCCAGCACGTTGCGCCGGGCATCCACCCAGCTGATGGCCAGCATCTCTGGAAACTGACTGACCAACGATTCCACCTGGAACTCGAATTCCTCGCTCTCGATCTCCCTGTTGCCGACTTCGCGCGCCAGCCGCATCAGCTGCTCCTGCCGCTCAAGCAGGCGCAGGCGCAGGCGTTGCTGGGCGTACTCCACGTCCCGCGTCACGGCCTCCTGCTCGCGCTCGAGCTCCTCATAACGCAGGTAGGTGATGGCCACCACGATCGCGGAGAGAAAGAGCAAAACGGCCAGCAAGGGGCCGAGGGTGGCGAAGCGATCCTGGCGGGATGGTGGGAGGCGACGCCACCAGCGCTTCCACCAGACAACCTGCGATGGTGGGCTGTTGGGCTGCGTTGGATGGGGCAGGGGAATCATGGAGCCGCAAGTCTACGTGAGGGCGCATGCCTTGCCCGGTCGCGACACGTGCGCAAGTCGAATTGGTCATGGTCGGGTCTCATTGCTGTTGATTTCATAATGTAGAAACATAAAGCATATGTTGAAAACATAAAGCTTTTGTGGAAAAATCAGTGACAGTGCGGATGTACCTCCGTAAGCTCGATTGACACCAACAGGAGACAACCATGTCAGCGAATGACGCTCAGAACGCCTTGCGCGCTGCGGATGCCGATTCCCAGGAGACCCGTGAGTGGATGGAGGCGCTGGCCGCCGTGATCGAGCGCGAGGGGCCCGAGCGGGCTCACTTCCTGCTCGAACAGTTGCTCGAAGAAGCCCGCCAGCACAGCATCGACCTGCCTTTTTCGGCCAACACCGGCTATGTGAATACCATCGAACCGGAGCAGGAAGCCCGTTGCCCCGGAAACATTGCGATCGAAAAGCGCCTGCGGGCCTACATGCGCTGGAACGCGATGGCCATGGTGGTACGCGCCAACCGCCTGAATCCCGCCGATGGGGGTGACCTCGGCGGCCACATCGGCTCCTTCGCGTCGGTGGCCAGCATGTTCGGCGCCGGCTTCAACCATTTCTGGCACGCCGCGAGTGAAAAGCACGGTGGCGACCTGCTCTACATCCAGGGCCACAGCTCGCCTGGTATTTATGCGCGAGCCTACATGGAAGGTCGGCTGACCGAAGAGCAGCTCGACAACTTCCGCCAGGAGGTGGATGGCAAGGGGCTTTCCAGCTACCCCCACCCCAAGCTGATGCCCGAGTTCTGGCAGTTCCCGACGGTTTCCATGGGCCTTGGCCCGCTGATGGCCATCTACCAGGCGCGTTTCCTCAAGTACCTGCACGCCCGGGGCATTGCCGATACGGCCAATCGCAAGGTGTGGGTGTTTTGTGGTGACGGCGAAATGGACGAGCCCGAGTCGCTGGGCGCCATCGGCCTGGCCGCTCGCGAGAATCTGGACAACCTGGTCTTCGTCATCAACTGCAACCTGCAGCGCCTGGACGGTCCGGTGCGTGGCAACGGCAAGATCGTGCAGGAGCTGGAAAGCGAATTCCGCGGCAGCGGCTGGAACGTGATCAAGCTGCTCTGGGGCAATGGCTGGGACACCCTGCTGGCGCGCGACAAGAGTGGCAAGCTCAAGCAGCTGATGATGGAAACGCTGGACGGCGACTACCAGGCCATGAAGGCCAACGACGGCGCCTTCGTCCGCAAGAACTTCTTCGGCAAGTACCCCGAGACCGCCAAGCTGGTCGAGCACATGACCGACGAGGAGATCTTCGAACTCCGCCGTGGCGGTCATGAGCCCGCCAAGGTGTACGCCGCCTTCCACGCCGCCAACGAGCACAAGAACCAGCCCACCGTGCTGCTGGTCAAGACCGTCAAGGGCTACGGCATGGGCAAGGCTGGTGAGGGCAAGAACACCGTGCACCAGACCAAGAAGCTCTCGGACGAGGACATCAAGTACATCCGCGACCGCTTCAACATCCCGATTCCCGACAGCGAGTTGCCCAAGCTGCCGTACTACAAGCCGGCCGACGACACGCCGGAAATGCAGTACCTGCACGAACGCCGCAAGGCGCTGGGCGGCTACCTGCCGCAGCGCCGCCCGCAGGCCGACGAGAGCTTCACCATTCCCGCACTGGACACCTTCAAGGCCGTGCTGGAACCGACGGCCGAGGGCCGGGAAATCTCGACCACTCAAGCCTACGTGCGCTTCCTCACGCAACTGCTGCGTGACCAGGCCCTGGGCCCGCGCATCGTGCCCATCCTGGTGGACGAGGCTCGCACCTTCGGCATGGAAGGCCTGTTCCGCCAGATCGGTATCTACAACCCGAAGGGCCAGCTCTACACCCCGGTTGATCGTGACCAGGTGATGTACTACAAGGAAGACAAGGCCGGCCAGATCTTGCAGGAGGGTATCAACGAAGCCGGCGGCATGGCCAGCTGGATCGCTGCTGCCACCAGCTATAGCACCAACAACCGGATCATGGTGCCGTTCTATGTCTACTACTCCATGTTCGGCTTCCAGCGCATCGGCGACCTCGCCTGGGCGGCGGGCGACATGCAGGCGCGGGGCTTCCTGCTCGGCGGTACCTCGGGCCGCACCACGCTCAACGGCGAAGGTCTGCAGCACGAAGATGGCCACAGTCACATCCTGGCGGGCACGATCCCGAACTGCATCAGCTATGACCCGACCTTCGCCCATGAAGTCGGTGTGATCCTGCACCACGGCCTCAAACGCATGGTGGAGAAGCAGGAAAACGTCTTCTACTACCTGACGCTGCTCAACGAGAACTACGCGATGCCTGGCCTGCAGCCCGGCACCGAAGAGCAGATCATCAAGGGCATGTACTACTGCAAACAGGCGCCCGCGCTCAAGAAGGACGCGCCGACCGTGCAGCTGCTGGGCAGCGGCACCATCCTGCGCGAAAGCATTGCCGCACAGGAGTTGCTGGAAAAGGACTGGGGTGTGAGCGCTGGTGTGTGGAGCTGCCCGAGCTTCAATGAACTGGCGCGAGACGGCCAGGACGCCGACCGCTGGAACCTGCTGCACCCGACGGAGACGCCGCGCGTGCCCTTCGTGGCCCAGCAGCTGAGCGCGACCACGGGTCCCGTGGTGGCCTCAACCGACTACATGAAGAGCTATGCGGAGCAGATTCGCTCCTTCATTCCGAAAGACCGCACGTACAAGGTGCTGGGCACCGACGGCTTCGGCCGCAGCGACTTCCGCAGCAAGCTGCGCGAGCACTTCGAGGTCAACCGCCACTACATCGTGGTTGCCGCCCTCAAGGCCCTGAGCGAAGACGGCAAGGTGCCGGTTGCGAAGGTGGCCGAGGCGATCAAGAAGTACGGCATCAATACCGACAAAGTGAACCCGCTGTACGCGTAATCCGGAGACAAGAACATGGCACTGATTGATGTGAAAGTCCCGGACATCGGGGACTTTGATGAGGTGGCGGTGATCGAACTGCTGGTGAAGGTGGGCGACACGGTCAAGGCAGAGCAGTCGCTCATCACGGTGGAGTCGGACAAGGCTTCCATGGAGATTCCTTCCAGTTCCGCCGGCGTGGTCAAGGAACTCAAGGTTGCACTGGGCGACAAGGTGAAAGAAGGTTCGGTGGTGCTGGTGCTCGAAGCCGAGGGTGCGGGTGCTGAGGCTCCTGCGCCGGCGGCCGCCGCGCCTGCTCCTGCTGCACCGGCACCCATTGCCGCGCCCCAGGCCGCACCGGCCGCTGCGCCGGCTGCCTCCGGCCCGGTCGAGGTGCGGGTGCCCGACATCGGCGACTTCAAGGACGTCGCGGTGATCGAGGTGCTGGTCAAGCCCGGCGACAAAGTTGCTGTGGAGCAGAGTCTGATCACGGTGGAGTCCGACAAGGCCTCCATGGAGATTCCTTCGTCCGCTGCTGGTGTGCTCAAGGAGCTGAAGGTCAAGGTCGGTGACACGGTCAACATCGGCGACCTGCTGGCCGTGCTGGAAGGTTCGGCGGCAGCTGCCTCGGCGCCCGCTCCCGCGCAGGCTCCGGCGCCCGTTGCCGCACCGGCTGCGCCTGCGGCCGCCGCTCCTCAGGCGGCCACGGCGTCGGCGCCTGCCGTAGCCGCCGCCCCCGCTGCGCACAACCCGACTGCGGCCCCGGTGGGCCTGCCGCATGCATCGCCCTCGGTGCGCAAGTTCGCCCGTGAACTCGGTGTGCCGCTCGAAGAGGTCAAGGGCAGCGGTCCCAAGGGTCGCATCGTGCTCGACGACGTGCAGAACTTCACCAAGTCGGTGATGGCCGGTGCCACGCAGACCAGGGCGCAGGCGGCGAAGGCACCTGCGAGCGGCGGTGGCGACGGTGCGGCTCTGGGCTTGATCCCCTGGCCGAAGGTGGACTTCGCCAAGTTCGGGCCGATCGAGCGCAGGGAAATGAGCCGGATCAAGAAGATCAGCGGTGCCAACCTGTTGCGCAATGCAGTCATGATCCCGGCGGTCACCAACCACGACGACGCCGACATCACCGACCTGGAGGCCTTCCGTGTGGCCACCAACAAGGAGAACGAGAGGAGTGGCGTCAAGGTCACGATGCTCGCGTTCCTGATCAAGGCCTGCGTGGCCGCGCTCAAGAAATTCCCGGAATTCAACAGCTCCATCGACGGCGATGCGCTGATCTACAAGCAGTACTGGCACATCGGTTTTGCCGCCGACACGCCCAACGGGCTGGTCGTGCCGGTGATCAAGGACGCCGACAAAAAGGGTGTGCTGCAGATCAGCCAGGAAATGGGCGAACTCGCCAAGAAGGCGCGCGAGGGCAAGCTGAGTCCGGCCGACATGAGCGGCGCCACCTTCACCATCTCCAGCCTGGGCGGCATCGGTGGGCGCTATTTCACGCCCATCATCAACGCGCCCGAAGTTGCCATCCTGGGCGTTTGCAAGAGCCAGATGGAACCGGTGTGGGATGGCAAGGCCTTCCAGCCGCGCCTGATGCTGCCGCTGTCGCTGACCTGGGACCACCGCGTGATCGACGGCGCCGCCGCCGCACGCTTCAACGTGTACCTTGGCCAGATCCTGAGCGACTTCCGTCGCGTGTTGCTGTAAGGGAGCGCGCAGATGGCAATCATCGATATCCAGGTCCCTGACATCGGGGACTTCGACGAAGTGGCGGTGATCGAGTTGCTGGTCAAGCCCGGCGACACGGTCAAGGCCGAACAGAGTCTGATCACGGTCGAGTCCGACAAGGCCTCGATGGAAATCCCGTCCTCTGCGGCGGGCGTCGTGAAGGAGCTCAAGGTCAAACTGGGCGACAAGGTCAAGCAAGGCAGCGTGGTGTTGACGCTGGAGGCCGAAGGCGCTGCAGCGGCACCTGCAGCACCAGCCGTGGCCCCTTCGCCGGCGCCCGCTGCGGCACCGGCAGCCATTGCACCAGCGGCCGCACCCGTTGCAGCGCCCCCAGCGGCCAGCTTTGGTGGCAGCGCCGATCTGGAGTGCGACGTGCTCGTGCTCGGTGGTGGCCCCGGTGGCTACAGCGCGGCCTTCCGTGCGGCGGACCTGGGCTTGAAGGTGGTGCTGGTCGAGCGCTACGCCACGCTGGGCGGCGTGTGCCTGAATGTGGGCTGCATCCCGTCCAAGGCACTGCTGCACGTGGCAGCCGTGATGGACGAGGTCAGCCACATGGCGGACCTGGGCGTCGAGTTCGGTCGCCCGGTCGTCAACATCGAGAAGCTTCGCGGCCACAAGGAAAAGGTCATTGGCAAGCTCACTGGCGGCTTGGCGGCGATGGCCAAGATGCGCAAGGTGACCACAGTGCGCGGCGTCGGTTCCTTCGTCGGTGCGAACCACCTGGAGGTGGAAGAGACCACCGGTGCCACCGGCCAGGAGAAGACCGGCAAGACGCAGGTGATCGCCTTCAAGAAGGCCATCATCGCGGCTGGTTCGCAAGCGGTGCGCCTGCCCTTCATGCCTGACGATCCGCGTGTGGTCGACAGCACCGGCGCGCTGGCACTCAAGGAAGTGCCCAAGCGCATGCTGATCCTGGGCGGCGGCATCATCGGCCTGGAAATGGGTACCGTGTACAGCACGCTGGGCGCGCGCCTGGACGTGGTGGAAATGCTCGACGGCCTGATGCAGGGCGCCGACCGAGACCTGGTGAAGATCTGGCAGAAGATGAACGCCAAGCGTTTCGACAACATTATGTTGAAGACCAGGACGGTGTCGGCCAAGGCCACGCCGGCGGGCATCGAGGTGACGTTCGCGGCTGCCGAAGAGGGAGGCAAGGCGCCCGAGCCACAAACCTACGACCTCGTGCTGCAGGCGGTGGGCCGCACGCCCAATGGCAAGAAGATCGGTGCCGAAAAGGCGGGTGTCGCGGTCACCGACCGTGGCTTCATCAACGTCGACATCCAGATGCGCACCAACGTGCCGCACATCTTCGCCATCGGCGACATCGTGGGCCAGCCCATGCTGGCGCACAAGGCGGTGCACGAGGCGCATGTGGCGGCCGAAGTGATCGCTGGTGAATTGCAGGGCAACAAGGAGCTGGCGAGTGCGGCGTTCAATGCGCGCGTGATCCCCAGCGTGGCTTACACCGACCCCGAGGTCGCCTGGGTGGGGCTCACCGAGGACCAGGCCAAGGCGCAGGGCATCAAGGTCAAGAAGGGCCTGTTCCCCTGGGCCGCTTCCGGCCGCGCGATCGCCAATGGCCGCGACGAAGGCGTGACCAAACTGCTGTTCGACGATTCTCCCGAGGCGCATGGCCACGGCAAGATCCTGGGCGGTGGCATGGTGGGCACGCACGCTGGCGACATGATCGGCGAGATCGCGCTCGCCATCGAGATGGGCGCCGACGCGGTGGACATCGGCAAGACGATCCATCCGCACCCCACGCTGGGTGAGAGCATCGGCATGGCCGCCGAGGTGGCGCACGGTTCCTGCACCGACGTGCCGCCACAGCGCAAGTAAGCCGAGCCTGACCGGGAAAAAGGCCGCCGGCGCCCTCAGGGCCGGCGGCCTTTTTCATGGGCGTTCAGCGGGGGGGGACGCGGCTCGCCAGCGGAGCGCTGACATAGTCAGGCATCAGCTTGCAGGTGTCGCCGTACGCGGCCTCGTAGCCTTTGCAAAGTGCCGCCACGGTCTGCGGGGTGGGCTTTTCGTTCCGGTCGATCCAGTTGAGCAGCGCGGTGAACAGCGCCGGGTATTGCGGGTCGCTCAAGTAGCTGTGTTCGGATTCGTTGCTGAAGGTCTGCACCAGTAGCCGGCCCGTGCCCGCGCGCTCCAGCGTGTCGCGGTAGGCGGACGAGAGTTCGACGAACGCGGTCGGGTCGTTGACCGCATGCAACGAGAGCACGGGCATGTTGATGCCGCCTCGCGGGTCGCTGTCCCTGGCCAGTTCCGCCACGGCCACCGGGTCGGCCGTGTAACGCAGCACGCCAGCGTTCAAGGCCGCGTCGTCCGTTGAACCCTTGTACTGCACGTTGGCGTTGTTGAATGGGTTGCGGTTGCCCAGTCGCAGCTGTGTCAGATCGCGGAACAGCCAGGTGGCCCAGTTCAGGTGGGCGATCAGAGAGCGCTCCGGGATGCGGATCACGTTGACGATGTTGGCCAGATTGGCCTTCTGCTGCTCGGTGCGCTGGGCCACGGGTTTGCGCACACCGGTGCATTCGTCCACGCGGTTGGCCAGCTCGGCGCGCGTCAGCTTGGCATCCATTGGCAGCCCCTGCCAGAGCGGGTACTGCGGCTCGTCGGCCTTGGGATGGTTCCTGCAGACGTACTGGTAGACGACGCGAAGGTCGATCCGGAAGTCATAGGCGCGCGTGCCGCCGCCGAGCATGCCACTGGTGAGCAGCATGCCGTCATACGGGCCCTTCACCTGACCGGCAGGGCCGTCCACGGTGGCATACATCTCGGCACCCTTGGCCGCCACCGAGGCGCCGTAGCTCTGCCCGTGCAGGATGGTGCGACGCGGAGGACCAAAGTGCTTCACGAAGATGCGGCGCACACGTTCGGTGTCTTCGGCCGCCATGCTCACGCCGAAACCGCCTCGGCGGTAAGTCGCACCAGCCCAGGCGTAGCCCGCCTTCACCGTCACGGCCCAGCGCTTGAGGTCTTCCTCTCCCCGCGCCAGTGTGGCGGGTCCGGTATCGGCGGGGCCGCCGTGCGCGTGCATCACCAGCACGCCGGTTTCGGACTTCCAGTTGGCGGGCAGGGCGATCCAGTAGAAGCCACCCAGCCCGTCCTCGCCTGTGTAGCAGGCCGCGTTGGGCGGCACTTCCGTCGGGCAGGCTTGGGCTTTGGGGTCGGTGGGCTGGGCGTTGGCGGTGCCGAGGTGGTAGGCCACGGTCAACACGAGCAACGCGAGGGGGCGGATGGGCACGGAATGTCTCCTGTTGTGGTTGGCAGCACGGGACGATAGGCGCAGGGAAACCCCACGTCAAATATACTGAAACGTACATTTCAATACCTTCTGAATATGGAATTCCGGCACTTGCGCTACTTTCTCGCTGTGGCCGAAACCGGCCACATGACGCGTGCCGCCGAGCGACTGGGTATCCAGCAGCCGCCATTGAGTCTGCAGATCAAGGCGCTGGAGAAGGAGCTCGGGGTGGCTCTGTTCCACCGCCATCCCAAGGGCGTGGCATTGTCGGATGCAGGGCGCCTGTTCCAGGCCGAGGCGCGGCGGCTCGTGGACGATATGGCCGCGATGGAACAGCGCATGGCGCGCGTGGCACGGGGTGAGCTTGGCGTGCTCAACGTGGGATTCACCAGTTCGGCTGCGGCGCACGCGTTCACGCCAGAAGCGCTGCGCGCCTGCCGCCGGGCCTGGCCAGGGATCGAGCTGTCGATCCGCGAAGACCACGCCGCCGGCATCACCGAGGCAGTGGAGGGCGGGCGGCTGCATTGCGGGCTGATCCGCGTGCCGGTCTCGCAGCCCGACAGCCTGACCTTCGAGACGCTGTTGAGGGAGCCTGTGCTCGTGGCGCTGCCTGGCGATCACCCCCTTGCGCGACGGCGGCCTGACGCCATTTCGCTGGCGGAGCTTCGCGACGAGGGGTTCATCCTCGTCCGCCAGCCTGGCGCTCCGGGGCTGTATGCCAACCTGCTGGCGCTGTGCGAGGCTCAGGGGTTCCGGCCGCGGATCGCGGCTGAAGTGGAGCGGATGGTCACCAGCCTGAACCTGGTGGCGGCCGGTGCCGGCGTCGCGGTGGTGCCTGCCTCGATCACCGGTCTGCATCCGCATGCCGTGGTCTATCTGCCGCTGCGCGATGGCACCCCGCTGGATGCCCCGCTCACCCTGGTGTACCGCTCGGCCGAGGCCTCCGGGCCCGCAGCCCATTTCCTCAAGATCGCGCGCGATACCGCGCGCAAGGCGCAAGGGCGCGTGCGACGGGGGCGCATCCCATGATGCTGCTTCGTCGCCATGTGCTGCCCGCTGTGCTTGCGTTGGCGGGGGGGGCCGCGTGGCGGGTTGCCCAGTCTCAGGCCGTCTGGCCAGGTCAGCCGGTGCGCATCGTGGTCGTCTACCCACCTGGTGGCCTGAGCGACGGTGTGGCCCGCAGCCTGGCCGATCGCCTCGCGCAGCAACTGGGCGTGCCGGTGCGGGTTGAGAACCGGGGGGGTGGCGGTGGCAGCGTCGGGTTGCAGACGCTGGCACGTTCAGCTGCCGACGGGCACACATTGGCTTTCTCCGCGGTCAGCCCGCTCACCCTGCGGCCTCATCTGGGGACGGTGGGTTACGACCCTTTTCGCGACATCGAACCGGTGGCCAGCGTGATGTACACACCCGTGCTGCTGGTGGGCACGCCCGCATTCACCGGACGGGATTTTGCCGATGTGCTGTCGCAGGCACGGGCACGCCCAGGGGCCTTGCGCTGGGCCAGTTCGGGGCTGGCCACGGCAGGCCACCTCGTGCTGGAGCAGGTGCAGTTGGGCGCTGGCGTGTCGGTCACGCACATTCCCTACAAGGGCGGTGGCCAGCAACTCACGGATGCATTGGGTGGTCAGTTCGAGCTGCTGTCGACCAACGTCGCCCCGGCACAGCTGCGACATATCGAGGAGGGGCGTTTCAGACCCCTGGCGGTGGGGGCGCCTCAGCGCCTGGAGGTGTTGCCGCAAGTCCCCACGTTCGCCGAACTCGGTCTGCCGCAAGCCAATGTCACCTCGCTGTTTGGCCTTTTCGCACCGGGCGGTACGCCTGCGGAGGTGCTGGACAGGCTCAACGCTGAGATCAATCGGGCGATACAGACGCCGTCCATCCGCCAGCGCCTGCTCGCGTCGGACAACCTCCCGGCCACCGGAGACCGGGCGTCCTTCGTGCGCCGCATTGCCGAGGAATGGCGCAGCAACCGCCCACTCAAGGGCGCGAACATCAGGATGGAATAGGCGTCAGCGGGCGATCTGGTCGCGCCGGACGAAGGGTCAGGGCGTCGTCTTTTCGGCGACTTGCACGCGCCGCGCGCCGTTGAAGCGCTTGTTCCAGTAGGTCGCACGCATGTCTTCCATGCGAACCTGTGCGCCACTGCGAGGCGAGTGGATGAATTTGCCGTCACCCACGTAGATACCGACGTGGCTGAAGGCGCGGCGCATGGTGTTGAAGAAGACCAGGTCGCCGGGTTTGAGCTCGCTGCGTTCGATGGTCTGTGTGGCGGCCGCCTGCTCGTCGGAGCGCCGGGGCAGGATCTTGCCCAGGGATTGCTCGTACACCGCACGCACGAAACCGCTGCAGTCGAATCCGGTTTCGGCGCTGTTGCCGCCATAACGGTAAGGCACGTCAAGGAACGCCATGGCATTGATGACCAGGCTGGACGCCTGCTCACTGACCGTGTCGCGGGCGTGTTGCACCTGCTGCCCGATGCGCGCCATGATTCCCTTGTCGTTGAGCAGGGCGTCCATGTCTTCGTAGCCGTTGCCGGGTGCGGCATGTGCCACAGCAGAGCAACTCAACAGAAGAATGGGGATCCAGCGGGTCATGGCGGTGGAGGGTATCGGCGCCGCTGCTGGAAGTCAAGCGAGAATTGATGGCCAAGCCCTTGATTTACAACCACTTTCTTATTCGGGCAGCGCTACTCGGCTTTTGGCGCGATGCACGGTCGCCTGTGGGCGACGGAAGATCGACCATGATCGGCTGGCCCGGGGCCGTGCAGCCGGTGTCGCAGCACCTGCCTGGCTGCCGGTTCCGGGTGATCGGCCGCGCGGGATCATGCGGTGCGGCGGCGGCAGTGCCATCGGCAGCCACGCCACGTTCCAGCAAGCGTTCGACCAGCTCGACCTTGTTGCCCACTGGGTAGTTGCGCCAGATCTCCTGTTTCATGGCCGCTGGCGAGCCGCCGCCGTGCAGGCTGATCACGCTGTACCAGCCGCCCTGATAGCCGGCGGTGAGGTCCTCGAGAAAGCGCGCCGTTTCGATGCGCTGCTCGTACGGCACGTCCGGGTTGGCCCGCAGCACGTCGGACAGCCTGGCGCCGGTCTCGGGGTTGTGGTCCTCGTCCGGGCCTGGGAGGGTAACGATCAGGCCACCGCTCACGTAGTGGGCGATGCGGTGCATGTCATAGATCTTCGTGGCCAGCAGCAGCTTGCCGATGTTGGAGAACACCGGGTCAGGCATGAATGTGCGGCTGTGCTCGTCGGCCCTGCCGTAGACGCTCGCGGCGACGCCACAGGCGTAGAAGCCCTCGGTGATGGTGATCAGCTCGACCATTTGTTCGCGCAGGTGGGTTTCCTGGCCAGGGTCGAACCCATTGGCTTCGCACATGAGCGCTCCGGCGCCGATCAACAGATCACCGAAGCCGGCGCGTGCGCCGATGCAGGTGTGCCGGTGGTGTGTGGCGTAGCTGTAGGTGAGATGGCCGGAGTGCTCCCATTCGCCAGCGTAGAACACGCGGTCCCACGGGACGAAGACGCGGTCGAAGATGCAGACGGCGGTGCTCTGGCCGTACCGTCGGCTGAACAGCGCCTCACCGTGCTCCACCTTGTCGCCCGGCCGTCCCGCCGGGCGGGCGATGATGGTCAGTCCGGGGACGTCGATCGGTACGGCACAGCAGACGGCGAAATCGGCGTCGTCCCGGCCCATGTTGCGGCAGGGCATCACCAGCAATTCATGCACATACGGCGCGCCCGTGACAATCGCCTTGGTGCCGCTGATGACGATGCCCTTGGCAGTTTTCTCCACGACATGCACGTAGCTGTCGACGTTGGCCTGCTCGTTTGGACGACGGCTGCGGTCGCCCTTGGCGTCGGTCATGGCCACCGCCATGGTGAGGTCCTGATCCTGCACGCGGTGCAGGTAGTCGAGAAACCTTTCCGTGTGATCGGTCGTGCCTCGCGCATCGTCGATGCGGGCCGAGACTTGTCCAATCGCGTTGAGCGCGTCATGGGTGAGGTAGCGCTGGGCGCAACCGGTTTCCTGGCACACCAGCCGCACGGCTTCCAGCTTGTTGAGCAAGTCGCCGCTGCTTTGGTTGATGTGTGAGAGGCGGTTCACGGTGCGGCCGCTGGTCTGCTGAACCGCTGTCATCAGCGCCGCATGGCGCGGGTCGAGTGCGAGGTCGTAGGTGAGGGCGATGGCGTTGATGCCTGGCTGCAGCGCCGGTTCGTCGGCCACGCATTCCACGGCGCGTCCGTCCACGAATACCCGGGGTTTGCGCTCCCTCAGCGACTCTCGGAACTGCTGGCCGCTCATGAGCCTGGGGGTTTGGGTAAAACTGTCGTTCATGGGGTTTGCGCCTGTTCGATGGGGCATTGCAGGTGAAGAAAATAGCGTACCGGGGATTTATTTGAACAGCGTTCAATATTTTGTGCAAATGTTCATTTTCAATGTCGGGCGTTCGATCGGGCGATAAACTGCGTCCATGGATGTCCACCTGAACGACCTCATTCCTGTGCCTTCGGAAGCCGACGCCGAAGCGGCTCGGGAGCAGTTGCGGCAACGCCAGCTGCGGCAAGCCGCGATGTCGGATTCACGGCGCGCGCTGGTGCTGGAGGCGGCCCGCAGCGTGTTCGCGGAGAAGGGCGTGGAGGGCGCGAGCATTCGCGAGATCGCCAAGCGGGCGGCGTACACGCCGGGCGCCATCTACAGTTATTTCGAAAGCAAGGAAGCCATTTACGCCGCGTTGTTGGCCGAGTCTCTCGAGCGGTTGAACCAGGCGGTGGTCGCAGCGAAGTCCCATCGGTCGCAGCCTTCGCTGACGCTCGCGTCCAAGGCGCAGGCCTGGTTCGGCTTTTACGCCCGCAATCCGCGCGACCTCGACCTCGGCTTCTACCTCGTGCAGGGCCTCGCGCCGCGTGGCCTGACCAGCGAGCTCAACCGGCAGCTCAACGACCGCTTGCACGACGCACTGCGCCCTTGCGAGCAGGCGCTGCAGGCGATGGGGCTTTCGCCCGAGTTGGCGCTGCGCGAGAACACGGCACTTTTTGCCCATGGCGTGGGTCTTCTGCTCCTGCAGCACACGGGCCGTATACGCATGTTCGGCCAGTCCCCCGAAGACCTGTTCGAGGCTTACGTGGCTCACCTCGTGGCGCGATTGAACCCGGGACAGACCCCCTCGTCCGCCGGCGAGCCGGGACAGGCCGACCTGTTCAACGGCTGAGGCCTGCGAAAATCCTCCGGTTTATCCCTTGAACCTCGATCCGAAAGAAACCCCTCGATGCTGCTGGATGCCTCTGATTCCCAACTGGTGCTGGTGGACTACCAGGCACGCCTGATGCCCGCCATTTTTGAAGGACCCCAGGTGCTGGCCAATGGCGTGCGGTTGGCTCGGATGGCGAAAGCACTGCGCGTTCCTGTCTGGGGGACCGAACAGAACCCGGAGAAGCTCGGCCCCAACCCGCCCGAGTTGCGCGATCTGTGCCAGAAAACCCTGTCGAAGATGCACTTTGGCGCGGTGTCGGATGGGCTGGGCGACTGGCTCCGCCCGCCCGCGCGCCAGGCGTCGGGCAACGCGCGCAGCCTGCCCAGGCATTTGCAGAAGCCGGTCGCCCCTGCCGCGCCCGAGCGGCAGACGGTGGTGGTGGCGGGTTGCGAGGCCCATGTCTGCCTTTTGCAGACCGCGCTGGAACTGATCGAGCAGGAGTTTGATGTGTGGGTGGTGACGGATGCCTGCAGTTCGCGCACGGAACGCAACCGCGACGCAGCGTTCGACCGGCTGGCGGGTGCCGGGGCCGAACTGGTGACCACCGAAATGGTGGCCTTCGAATGGCTGCGGACAGCGGATCACCCCGCGTTCCGCGAGATTCAAGCCTTGATCAGGTAAGACCCGCGGGGCGCGTGCCTCGGTGCGGCTTCCCATGATGTGCCAGTCTCCCAGTGGCATCTGGACAGATGCTTGTCGGCATGTCAGCCTCAAGCAAGCCGGTTTCGAATAATTATGAATTCAGTTTGATCAGCACCAACCCACACGCCACCCGCAGGAGACATTCATGAGCAACCCCCAGGGCTATGCCGAGTTCTACCGCCGCTCCGTCGAAGACCGCGACGCCTTCTGGACCGAGCAGGCTGGACTGGTGGACTGGCACAAACCCTTCGATCGCGTGTGCAACGAGGACAGCCCGCCGTTTGCCCGCTGGTTCGAGGGCGGGCTGACCAATCTGTGTCACAACGCGGTGGACCGCCACCTGAAGGACCGGGCGGACCAGAATGCGCTCATCTATGTGTCCACAGAAACGGACATTGAACGCATTTACAGCTTCCGCGAGCTGCATGCCGAGGTGCAGCGCATGGCCGCCGTGCTCAAGGGGCAAGGCGTGAAGAAGGGCGATCGTGTTCTGATCTACATGCCCATGATTCCCGAAGCGACATTTGCCATGTTGGCCTGTGCCCGCATCGGGGCCATCCACTCCGTGGTGTTCGGAGGCTTCGCCAGTCATTCGCTGGCCAACCGCATTGATGACGCCTCGCCCGTGGCCATCGTGAGTGCGGATGCCGGATCGCGCGGGGGCAAAGTGGTGGAATACAAGCCGCTGCTGGACGAAGCCATCCGCCTGTCCACCCACAAACCGGGATCGGTGGTGTTGGTGGACAGAGGGCTGGCGCCCATGAATCTCGTGCCGGGTCGAGACCATGACTACGCTGCGCTGCGCGAGCAGCATCTGGATGCACAGATTCCTTGCGAGTGGATGGCGTCGACCGACATCAGCTACACCATCTACACCAGCGGTACCACGGGCAAGCCGAAGGGCGTTCAGCGCGACACCGGGGGCTACCTCGTGGCGCTGGCCGCGAGCATGAAGCACATCTTCATGGGCGCTCCGGGGGAAACCTATTTTTCCACCAGCGACATTGGTTGGGTTGTCGGCCACAGCTACATCGTCTATGGACCCTTGATCGCAGGCATGGCGACCATCCTCTATGAAGGACTGCCTATCCGGCCCGATGGTGGTGTGTGGTGGCGTCTGGTGGAAAAGTACAAGGTCACAGTCATGTTCAGCGCACCGACCGCCGTGCGCGTGCTCAAGAAGCAGGACCCTGCCTACCTGCAGCAGTACGATCTCTCCAGCCTCAAGGCCCTGTTCCTGGCGGGTGAGCCGCTGGACGAGCCCACAGCACGCTGGATCAGCGACGGCCTGGGCGTACCCATCATCGATAACTACTGGCAGACCGAAAGCGGCTGGCCGATCCTTACCATTGCCAATGGTGTCGAGAAGAAGCCGAGCAAGTTCGGCAGCCCGGGGGTGCCGATGTACGGCTACCGTGTCAAGCTGCTGCACGAAGCCACGGGCGAGGAGCTCACGGGTGCCGATGAAAAGGGCGTGGTCGTCATCGAGGGGCCGACGCCACCCGGCTTCATGCAGACCGTCTGGAAGGACGACGCGCGCTTCGTGAACACCTACTGGAAGAGCATTCCGGGCAAGCTGGTGTACAGCACCTTCGACTGGGGCATCCGTGACAAGGATGGCTACTTCTACATCCTCGGGCGTACCGACGACGTGATCAACGTCGCAGGCCATCGTCTGGGCACCCGCGAGATCGAGGAAAGCATCTCCAGCCACGCCAATGTGGCCGAGGTGGCGGTGGTGGGGGTTGCTGACCAGCTCAAGGGGCAGGTGGCCATGGCGTTCGTGGTGGCCAAGGACAGTTCCGCACTCGGCGATGACGCCTCGAAGCTCAGGCTGGAGGGCGAAATCATGAAACGGGTGGATGAACAACTGGGGGCTGTTGCCCGTCCGGCCCGGGTGCGTTTTGTGTCCGTCTTGCCGAAGACGCGCAGCGGCAAGCTGTTGCGCCGTGCCATCCAGGCCGTTTGCGAAGGTCGCGACCCTGGCGACCTCACCACCATGGACGATCCTGCTGCGCTGCAGCAGATCAGGGACCTGCTTGCCTGAGCCTCCAGACCCTGCCAGCCTCCTGGAAACCTGGGAGGTTCGCGGTGGCGCGTGGCGCTTTTGTAAGTATGATTCATGCTTATATTCATACGAGCAACGTCCGCCATGGAACAGATGATCGCGTCCGAAGGCCAAGTGGAAAAAGTCCGCGTGTTCGAACTCGCGGCCGAACTCTTCGGCGTGCTCGCCACCCCCATGCGGCTGCGCATCCTCAGCGCGCTTTGTGACAAGGAAAAGTCGGTTTCCCAGCTGTTGCAGGAAATTGACACGACCCAGCCCAACCTGTCCCAACACCTGAACCTGCTCTACCGCGCAGGCGTGCTGGCCAAACGCAAGGATGGCACACAAGTCATCTACCGCGTCCAGAGCGAGAAGGCCGTCACACTGTGCCGCACGGTCTGCACCCAGATCGCGATCGAGATGGACGAACCCAGCTCGGTGCCCGCTTCCGAACGCCTGTCCCCGCGCGTCGCATCCTGATAGCCAGTCGGCGTCGGTTCGCATCTTTTTACACAGGGCGGTTCCCGCGGTGGCACAATCGCGGGCTGCAGTCAGGTCCTTCCACAGTCACTGTCGCATCCGCCTAACGGTTCAGCCGTGCCGCGGGAGGTTTTCTTAACCAGCTTATGTTTCCTGAAGGGAAACGGAGGTCAGCGGATTTATGAGCGATTCCCAATCGAACGGGGGCAACGTCTATGTTGCCTACAAGGGCAACTCGTACCTCTTCGGCGGCAACGCGCCGTACGTGGAAGAGATGTACGAGAACTATCTGGACAACCCCGGCAGCGTGCCCGAAAACTGGCGCGGCTACTTCGACGCTCTGCAGCACGTGCCTGCCGTCGACGGCACCGATGCCCGTGACGTGCCCCACCTGCCCGTCATCAACGCCTTTGCCGAGCGCGCCAAACAGGGCGGCACCAAGGTTGTGGTGGCCGCTGGCGCCGACTCGGAGCTCGCACGCAAGCGCACCGCCGTCCAGCAGCTCATTGCCGCATACCGCAACGTCGGCGCCCGCTGGGCCGACCTCGATCCGCTCAAGCGAGCCGAGCGGGATCACATTCCCGAACTCGAACTGTCGTTCTATGGTTTCACCGACGCCGACCTCGAGACCGTCTTCAACACCAGCAACACGTTCTTCGGCCGGGAGACCATGTCCCTGCGCGACTTGCTGAACGCGCTGCGTGAGACGTACTGCGGCACCATCGGCGCCGAGTACATGTACATCACCGACCAGGCCCAGAAGCGCTGGTGGCAGGAGCGCCTGGAAGGCTCGCGCACCAAGCCGGCGTTCAATGCCGAGAAGAAGAAACACATCCTTGACCGTCTGACGGCCGCTGAAGGTCTGGAGCGCTTCCTGCACACCAAGTACGTGGGCCAGAAGCGGTTCTCCCTTGAGGGCGGCGAGAGCTTCATCGCTGCGATGGACGAGGTGATCAGCCAGGCAGGCCAGATCGGTATCCAGGAAATCGTGATCGGCATGGCCCACCGTGGCCGTCTCAACGTGCTGGTCAACACGCTGGGCAAGATGCCCAAGGACCTGTTCGCCGAGTTCGACCACACCGCGCCGGAAGATCTGCCTGCGGGCGACGTGAAGTACCACCAGGGTTTCAGCTCCGACGTCACCACCCCCGGTGGCCCGGTTCACCTGTCGCTGGCATTCAACCCCTCGCATCTCGAGATCGTGAACCCCGTGGTGGAAGGTTCGGTGCGCGCCCGCATGGACCGCCGTGGCGACCCTCTGGGCAAGCAGGTGCTGCCAGTGCTGGTGCACGGGGACGCGGCCTTTGCCGGCCAGGGTGTCGTGATGGAAACGCTGGCGCTGGCCGAGACGCGTGGTTACTCCACCGGCGGCACGGTGCACATCGTCATCAACAACCAGATCGGCTTCACCACCTCAGACCCGCGCGACAGCCGCTCCACGCTGTACTGCTCCGACGTCGTCAAGATGATCGAAGCACCCGTGCTGCACGTGAATGGGGATGACCCCGAAGCGGTGGTGTTCGCCACCAACCTCGCGCTCGAGTTCCGCATGGCTTTCCAGAAGGACGTGGTGGTCGACATCGTGTGCTTCCGCAAGCTCGGCCACAACGAGCAGGACACCCCGAGCCTGACCCAGCCGCTGATGTACAAGAAGATCGCGGCCCACCCTGGCACGCGCAAGCTGTACGCCGACAAGCTGGCTGCGCAAGGCCTGGGCGAGACCCTGGGTGACGACATGGTGAAAGCCTACCGTGCCGCCCTGGACGCAGGCCGCCACACGGTCGACCCCGTGCTCACCAACTTCAAGAGCAAGTTCGCGGTGGACTGGAGCCCATACCTGGGCAAGAAATGGACCGACAGCGCGGATTCCGCCATCCCCCTGGCCGAGTGGAAGCGCCTGTCCGAACGCCTGACCACCATTCCCGACAGCGTGACGCCGCACCAGCTGGTGAAGAAGGTGTACGCCGACCGCGCGGCCATGGGTCGTGGCGAGATTCCGGTGGATTGGGGCATGGGCGAGCACATGGCGTTCGCCTCGCTGGTGGCCAGCGGCTTCCCGGTGCGCCTGTCAGGTGAGGATTGCGGCCGAGGCACGTTCACACACCGCCACGCTGTCATCCACGACCAGAACCGCGAGAAGTACGACGAAGGCACGTATGTGCCGCTGCAGAACGTGGCCGACAACCAGGCCCCGTTCGTGGTGATCGACTCCATCCTGTCCGAAGAGGCCGTGCTCGGTTTCGAATACGGCTACGCGTCGAACGACCCGAACACGCTCGTGATCTGGGAAGCCCAGTTCGGTGACTTCGTCAACGGCGCACAGGTGGTGATCGACCAGTTCATCGCTTCCGGCGAAGTGAAGTGGGGCCGTGTCAACGGCCTCACGATGATGCTGCCGCACGGCTATGAGGGTCAGGGTCCGGAGCACAGCTCGGCGCGCCTTGAGCGTTTCATGCAGCTGGCGGCGGACACCAACATGCAGGTGGTTCAGCCCACCACCGCGAGCCAGATCTTCCATGTGCTGCGGCGCCAGATGATCCGTGGGCTGCGCAAGCCGCTGATCATCTTCACGCCCAAGTCGCTGTTGCGCAACAAGGACGCGACCTCGCCGCTGTCCGAGTTCACCAAGGGTGGATTCCAGACCGTGATTCCGGAGCAGAACGCCGATGTCGTGAAGAAGGCCGACAAGGTCAAACGCGTCATCTGCTGCTCGGGCAAGGTGTACTACGACCTCGTCAAGAAGCGCGAGGAGCGTGGCTCGGACGACGTGGCCATCGTTCGTGTGGAGCAGCTGTACCCGTTCCCGCACAAGGTGTTCGGCGCAGAGTTGCGCAAGTACCCCAACGCGACCGACATCGTGTGGTGCCAGGACGAGCCGCAGAACCAAGGCGCCTGGTTCTTCGTGCAGCACTACATCCACGAGAACATGCTCGACGGTCAGAAACTGGGCTATGCGGGCCGTGCAGCTTCCGCCTCGCCGGCGGTGGGTTATGCCCACCTCCACCAGGAGCAGCAGAAGACGCTCATCGAAGCCGCCTTCGGCAAGCTCAAGGGCTTCATCCTCACCAAGTGATCTGAACGGACCTGATGCAGGCCATCCGATGGATGGTCTGCTCGTCCGGTGCATCCCAAAAAACCAGGTAGAACCAACATGGCAATCGTAGAAGTCAAAGTTCCGCAGCTGTCCGAATCGGTGGCCGAAGCCACCTTGCTGGCATGGAAGAAGAAGGCCGGCGAAGCCGTCGCCGCTGATGAAATCCTGATCGAGATCGAGACCGACAAAGTCGTCCTCGAAGTTCCCGCTCCTGCGGCTGGCGTGCTGGTGGAGCTGGTGCAGGGCGACGGTGCCACCGTCGCCGCCGACCAGTTGATCGCGCGCATCGACACCGCCGCGGTCGCGGGTGCTGCAGCTCCTGCAGCCGCCGCACCGGCACCCGCAGCCGCCGCTCCAGTGGCAGCGCCTGCGGCGGCCGCTGCTGCCACGCCATCCAAGGCTGGCGTGGCGATGCCCGCGGCCGCCAAGCTGATGGCCGACAACAACCTCGCCGCAGGCTCGGTGGCGGGCACCGGCAAGGATGGTCGCGTGACCAAGGGTGACGTGCTTTCCGCCGTGGCGGCTCCGAAGGCGGCCGTGGCCGCTCCCGTGGCCATCCCGACGGGCGCGCCTTCCAAGGTGCTGCCGCAGGTGCCCGTGGTGGCACCTGATCTGGGCGACCGTCCTGAAGAGCGCGTGGCCATGACCCGCCTGCGCGCCCGCGTGGCCGAGCGCCTGCTGCAGTCCCAGTCCACCAACGCCATCCTGACCACCTTCAACGAGGTGAACATGGCTCCGGTGATAGAAATGCGCAAGAAGTTCCAGGAGAAGTTCGAGAAGGAACACGGCGTGAAGCTGGGCTTCATGAGCTTCTTCGTGAAGGCCGCGGTTCACGCGCTCAAGAAGTACCCGATCCTGAACGCTTCGGTCGATGGCAACGACATCGTCTACCACGGCTATTTCGACATTGGTATCGCCGTGGGCTCGCCGCGCGGTCTGGTGGTGCCCATCCTGCGCAATGCCGACCAGATGAGCTTCGCCGACATCGAGAAGAAGATCGCCGAATTCGGCCAGAAGGCCAAGGATGGCAAGCTGGGCCTGGACGATCTCACCGGGGGCACGTTCTCGATCTCCAACGGCGGCACCTTTGGTTCGATGATGTCCACCCCCATCATCAACCCGCCACAGTCAGCCATCCTCGGCGTGCACGCCACCAAGGATCGCGCCATGGTTGAAAACGGCCAGGTCGTTGTTCGCCCCATGAACTACTTCGCCATGTCGTATGACCACCGCATCATCGATGGTCGCGAGGCTGTGCTGGGTCTGGTGGCGATGAAGGAAGCGCTGGAAGATCCTGCCCGCCTGCTGTTTGATATCTGATCCACCCCCGTTTCTTGCTCACTTCGTGTAGCCGAATCCCCCCTCAAGGGGGCGACACCTGCGGCCCGGCGAAGCCGGTTCCGCGGTGTCTCTGAATTGAAAGAATCACATGTCTCAAGCATTTGACGTCATCGTCATCGGTGGTGGCCCCGGTGGCTATATCGCGGCTATCCGCGCGGCCCAGCTCGGTTTCAAGGTGGCCTGTATCGACGAATGGAAGAACGCATCGGGTGGCCCCGCTCCGGGTGGCACCTGTACCAACGTGGGTTGCATTCCCAGCAAGGCGCTGCTGCAGTCGTCCGAGCATTTCGAACACGCCAACCACCACTTTGCGGACCACGGCATCAGCGCGACCAGCGTGAAGATCGACATCGCCAAGATGATCGGCCGCAAGGACACGGTGGTGAAGCAGAACAACGACGGCATCCTGTACCTGTTCAAGAAGAACAAGGTCACCTTCTTCCACGGTCGTGGCTCGTTCGTGAAGGCCGTGGAGGCGGGGTACGAGATCCAGGTCGCCGGCACCAAGGAAGAGGTCATCACGGGGCAGCAGATCATCGTGGCCACGGGTTCCAACGCACGCGCGCTGCCGGGTGTGCCGTTCGACGAGGAAACGGTGCTGTCCAACGACGGTGCGCTGCGCATCGGTGCAGTGCCCAAGAAACTGGTGCTGATCGGCTCGGGTGTCATTGGACTTGAAATGGGGTCCGTGTGGCGCCGACTGGGCTCGGAGGTCACCATTCTGGAAGGTCTGCCGACGTTCCTCGGCGCGGTGGACGAGCAGATCGCCAAGGAAGCCAAGAAGGCCTTCGACAAACAGGGCTTGAAGATCGAGCTGGGCGTGAAGGTCGGTGAGGTCAAGACCGGCAAGAAGGGCGTGAGCGTGGCTTACACCAACGCCAAGGGCGAGGCGCAAAGCCTTGATGCCGACAAGCTGATCGTGTCCATCGGTCGGGTCCCGAACACCATTGGCCTCAACGCGCAAGCCGTGGGCCTGCAGCTCGACGAGCGTGGTGCCATCGTGGTGGATGCAGAGTGCCGCACCAGCCTCAAAGGCGTCTGGGCCGTGGGCGATGTGGTGCGCGGCCCGATGCTGGCGCACAAGGCGGAAGAAGAGGGTGTGGCGGTGGCCGAGCGCATCGCTGGACAGCATGGCCACGTCAACTTCAACACCATTCCCTGGGTGATCTACACCAGCCCCGAGATTGCATGGGTCGGTCGCACCGAGCAGCAGCTCAAGACCGACGGCGTGAAATACAAGGCAGGCACTTTCCCGTTCCTGGCCAACGGCCGTGCGCGAGCGCTGGGTGACACCACCGGCATGGTCAAGTTCCTGGCCGATGCGACGACCGACGAAATCCTGGGCGTGCATATCGTGGGCCCCATGGCCAGCGAGCTGATCGCCGAGGCCGTCGTTGCCATGGAGTTCAAAGCCAGCGCAGAGGATATCGCCCGCATCTGCCACGCGCATCCTTCGCTGTCCGAGGCGACGAAGGAAGCCGCGCTCGCGGTGGACAAGCGCACGCTGAACTTCTGATCCGGCGATCTTGAGCGTTCGCAGCACCTACGAAGCCGCGCTCAAGGAGCGTGGCTACACGTCCGACCCTGCCCAGGAACGGGCGATCGGCGCGCTGGAGCGCTGTGCAGCCGAGTGGACGGTCTACAAGCAGAAGCGTTCGAACTCGCTGAAGAAGCTCTTCGTCAACCCCGAGATTCCGCGTGGCGTGTACATGTACGGGGGCGTGGGGCGGGGCAAGAGCTTCCTCATGGATTGCTTCTTCAACGCGGTACCGCTTAGGCGCAAGACGCGCCTGCATTTTCACGAGTTCATGCGTGAGGTACACCGTGAGCTGCGCGAATTGCAGGGCACGGTGAACCCGCTGGACGAACTCGGAATGCGGATCGCCAAACGCTACAAGCTCATCTGCTTTGATGAGTTCCACGTGGCCGACGTGACCGACGCGATGATCCTGCACCGCCTGCTGGATGCGCTTTTCAAGGCCGGCGTGGGCTTTGTGACCACCTCCAACTTCCATCCGGATGATCTGTACCCAGATGGCCTGCATCGCGATCGCATCCTGCCCGCCATCGAATTGCTCAAACAGCGGCTGGAGGTGCTCAGTGTCGACAACGGCACCGACTACCGCCGCCGCACGCTCAACCACATCCAGCTGTACCACTGCCCTCTGGGACCCGAGGCCGATGCCGCCATGGAAACCACCTTTTCCGAGCTGGCGGAGGTGGGGGACCAGGACCCGGTGATGAACATCGAGGCGCGGCAGATCCAGGCCGTGCGGCGTGCGGGTGGCGTGATCTGGTTCGATTTCCGCACGCTGTGCGGCGGGCCCCGGTCGCAGAACGACTACCTTGAGATCGCGAGCCAGTTTCACACGCTGATGCTGTCGAACGTGCCCCAGATGTCGGTGCGTCAGGCATCTGAAGCGCGCCGGTTCACCTGGCTGGTGGACGTGCTCTACGACCGCCGTGTCAAGCTGGTGATGTCGGCCGCCGTTGCCCCGGAAGAGCTGTATGTGGAAGGCCCGATGTCTCACGAGTTCCCGCGCACCGTCTCGCGCCTGACCGAGATGCAGTCACAGGAGTTCCTGTCACTCGAACACCGGCTCGTGGACACCGGCCTCACCTGAGGCTCGTTCAGCCGAGCGGCTCGAGCTTGACGATCGCCATCGAGAGGTTGTCGCCCATGCCCTTGGCGCGTGAGCGGGCCTTCTGGATCAGGAATTCACAGGCTTCGCGCGGGGAAAGCATGGCGATGGTGCTGGAGAGTTCTTCCGGGGTGAAGTAATGCCAGATGCCGTCGCTGCAGGCCATCAGCGCATCGCCCGCGCTCAATTGAGGCACCACGTGGATGTCCACCGGCGGCTCGTTTTCGGTGCCCAGGCAGCCCATGAGGATGTTGGCGTGCGGATGATCGAGCGCTTCTTCCTCACTGATTTCGCCCTGGTTCACCAGCGTCTGCACATAAGAGTGGTCCATGGTGCGGAACACCATGCGGCCGTTGCGGAAGTGATAGATCCGCGAGTCGCCCGCGTGCACCCAGTGGCTGTCGCCACCCGGGTTGATCAGAAAGGCGGCGATGGTACTGTGCGGTTCCTGCTCGGCCGAAACCGCCGTGAGCTTGATGACCAGATGGGATTCCTCGACGATCTGGCGCAGCAAGGCCGCAGAGTCATCGGTTTCCGGGTCGTAGCGGTCGAACAGCTGTCGCGCTGTGAGCATGACCTGGTCCGACGCCTTGCGCCCGCCGCTGCGCCCGCCCATGCCGTCGGCTAGCACCGCCAGCATGCAGGAACCGTGGCGCGGGTGGCTCAGCAGGCAGACCTGGTCTTGCTGGTAGTCACGGTCACCCCGGTGGATGCCGGTGGATGCCTGGATGCGGTAGCCTTTGGACATGGATGTTGTCGGCGCTCGGTTCGAATGCAAATGAAAAAGTGAATGCAATGGTATCCACTTATATGGTGCGGACAGCCCTACCGTCACCGAAACCGTGAACCCCTGCGCGGCGGTCCGCCATTCGGTGGCAAGCATCGGCTTAACGGTATTTCGGGCATGAAGGGGAGAACTTGAGCCTGCTGCAGGAGGGGGTGGCATCGGCGTTTGCCGCGGACGGGCCGATCGCACGCATGCATGGAAACCCGCGCCCTCGCCAAGGGCAACTCGCCATGGCCGAGGCCGTGGCGCGCGCCATCGATCTCGGCGAGGCGCTTGCGGTGGAGGCGGGCACGGGCATCGGCAAAACCTTCGCCTATCTGGTGCCGGTGCTGTTGAGTGGACGTCGTGCGCTGTTGTCCACCGCCACCCAGGCCCTGCAAGATCAGCTGTTCGCGCGCGACATTCCAGCCGTGTCGCGCGCCTTGGGTTTGCCCGTGCGCACAGCCCTGCTCAAAGGCCGCGCCAGCTACGTCTGCCTGCACCGGTTGGAGCAGGCACTGGAAGGCCCTGCGTCCGCAGGCCTGCGCGACCCCTCCATCACCATCGGGTTGTCGCAGGTCCTGCGCTGGGCCAGACAGTCGCGCAGCGGTGATCTGGCCGAACTCGAAGCCCTGGACGAGCGCTCGCCGTTGCGTCCGTTGGTCACTTCCACACGCGACAACTGCCTGGGATCGGGTTGCCCGCAGCACGCTGCCTGCCACGTGAACCGCGCGCGCGACGAGGCGCTGCATGCCGACTGGGTGGTCATCAACCACCATCTGTTCTACGCCGACCAACTGCTGCAGGAGTCGGGTGTGGCGACTTTGTTGCCTGCGGCCGAAGTGGTGGTGTTCGATGAGGCCCATCAACTGAACGACACCGGCATTCCCTTTCTGGGCAGCATGCTGAGCGCTGGGCAATTGCGCGAGCTGGCCCGGGATCTGGCGACCCGGGGACCCCAATGGGCACGGGGTCAGCAGCCGTGGGCCCATCTGGCGCTGACCATCGAGCAGGCGGCGCGGGCGGTGGCATCCGTGCCTCGCCAGACTGACGGCCGCGCGCGTCGCCATCGCTGGCAGGGGGATGCCCCTGAAGGGGTGGGGGCAGACGCCTGGATGCGTTGTCTGAGCGACCTGGACCACGCGCTGGCGTCGAGTCTGCAGGCGCTCACCGCGACGGCACAGGCTGCGCCCGATCTGGAGCGGCTGCGCGAGCGCGTGCTGGGGCTGCGCGGCGTCCTGCACGCCATCGCCCGCCTTGCACCCTCGGGACGCTCGCCCGGTGGTGCGCGATGGGTGGAGTGGGGTGAGGGCCATGACTGGCGTGTGTTGTGGGCTCCGCCCGACAGCTCCAGTCTGTTCCAGCGCCTTCTGGTCGACAATTCTTCAGGTGCCCGCAGCTGGGTGTTTGCATCCGCCACGCTCGGCAGCGACGATGACTTGAGCTGGTTCACGCGAGGGCTTGGGCTGGACGCCTGGCCTGGGTTGCGCACGCTGCAGGTACCCAGTCCATTCGACCATGCGGCACAGGCTTCGCTCTACGTACCGCACGATCTGCCGGAGCCGGGCGACGCATCACACACGCAGGCCCTTGCCGATGCGGTGGCTCGCTGGGCCTCGCGCCTGGGGGGGCGCACCCTGGTGCTGACCACGACCTTGCGGGCAGCGTTCCGCATGGCGAGTCACCTGGAGACCCTGGTGGCGCAAGGCCGTTGCGCCACCTTGCAGGTGCTGGTACAAGGGCGCCTCTCCAAACGAACCCTGCTGGAGCGGTTTCGCCGCGCGGATGTACCGTCGGTGCTGATGGCTTCCGCGTCGTTCTGGGAGGGGGTTGATCTGCCCGGCGATGCGCTGCAACTGCTGGTGATCGACAAGTTGCCGTTTCCGCCTCCGGACGACCCACTGATGCAGGCGCGTGGACAGCGGCTGGAGGCACGCGGTCTCAGTGCCTTCAACGATGCCTTCGTGCCCGAGGCTGCCATGGCGCTCAAGCAGGGGGCCGGCCGTCTGATCCGTGCCGAAACGGATCGAGGCGTGATGGTGATCGGGGACCGTCGCCTGCTGACGCGCTCTTACGGAAACCGTCTGCTGGCGGCACTGCCGGCAATGCGCCGGCTCGTGGACGAGGCCGAAATGGAAGCGGCCCTGGATGCCCTGGTGCTTACCAGATCTTCCACCAGGGATCGTCTTTTGCCTTGAAGCCGTTGGTCAGGTACTCGCTCTGGGGGTAGTTGGCCACCATCACGCGCTGCGCGTCGTCGCGAAGCTGGGTCAGGCCCAAGGCTTCGTAGGAGCGCACCATGATGAAGAGGGCTTCCTCGAGTGCGGGCGCGTTGACGTAGTCGCTCAGCGCCGTCTGCGCCCGGTTCACTGCCGCCAGGTAAGCGCCGCGGCTGTAGTAGTAGCGCGCCACATGCACTTCATACTGCGCAAGCGAATTGACGATGTACGTCATGCGGTCACGGGCATCGGGGCTGTAGCGGGAATCCGGGAAGCGCGTGACGAGTTCACGGAAAGCCTCGAAAGACTCCTTGGCGGCTTTCTGGTCGCGCTCCGACAGGTCCTGGCGGGCCAGCGAACCGAAAAGGCCGAGGTTGTCGTTGAAGTTCACAAGGCCCTTGAGGTACAGCGCGTAGTCCATCGCCGGGCTGGTGGGATGCAATTTCTGGAAGCGATCCAGCGTGGCCAGGGCCTGTGCCTGTTCGCCGGCCTTGTATTGGGTGTAAGCCTTGTCGATCTGCGCCTGCTGGGCCAGCGGCGTACCAGCGGCACGACCCTCCAGCTTTTCGAGCAGCGTCACCGACTTTTCGAAGTTGCCCGCAGCACGCTCGTCGGTCGCTTCGCTGTAGATGCGGTTGGGGCTCCAGCCGGCAGTTTCGTCCTTGGTGGTGGTGCTGCATGCACTGAGCACGAGCACGGAACCCAGCACACACAGGGGCACAGCCGATAATCTGGACGTCAATTTCACGGGCGCACCTTTACAACGGAACAATGGGTTTGACTTCGCAAATTATATCGACGGGGGATCCCGGGGAAGGTTCCGCACCGGGGCATGACGGTGAGGGCGGTTCCGTGCCTGACGAGCTGTTGCCGGAGGTGGAAACGCGGGTGTGCGAGGTGCCGGCGGACATGCATGGCTGGCGCATCGATCGGGCGCTCGCGCAGTTGATCCCGGAGTTTTCCCGTTCCTATCTGCAGCAGCTCATGGCCGATGGTGCCGTGGTGATGCGTGGCAAGGTGTTGCACAAGCCGGCAGCCCGCGTCGGGGTGGGTAATCGCCTGTCGGTGGAGCTCAGGCCCACCCAACAGGCCCAGGCCTTCGTGCCGCAGACCATGGCACTGGACATCGTTTTCGAGGATGCGGATCTGCTGGTCATCCAGAAGCCTGCAGGGCTGGTCGTGCATCCGGCGGCGGGCCATTGGACGGGCACGCTGCTCAACGGGTTGCTGGCGCATCACTCGGGCGCGGCCGCACTGCCCCGGGCGGGCATCGTTCACCGACTGGACAAGGACACCTCTGGGCTGATGCTGGTGGGCAAGTCGAGGCAGGCGGTCGAAGCCCTGGTCAGGGCCATTGCCGCCCGCGAGGTGAATCGCCAGTATCTTGCGCTGGCGCACGGCGGCTGGCAGGGGGCCCACGAGAAGGGAGTGGACCAGCCGATCGGCCGCGACGTGAGCAACCGCCTGCGCATGGCCGTGGTCCGCCCCGAAACAGGCATGGGAAAAACCGCGCAGACCACCATTCGCCTGCTGGACGGTTCCGAGCAGGCCTGTCTGGTGGCCTGCAAGCTGCACACCGGGCGCACCCATCAGATCCGCGTCCACATGGCGTGGATGGGGCACCCCCTAGTGGGGGACTCGCTGTACGGTGGACGTGCGTTGTGGGGCATGTCGCGGCAGGCGTTGCACGCGGCGCGGTTGACGCTGCGGCACCCGATCACGGGTGCGCCCTTGGCATTCCAGTCGTCCCCACCCCCAGACCTGCTCGCTGCCATCGATGACAGCGGGCTCCGTTACAATCAGCCCGGTGCGGACTTCGGATTTCTCGAGTGAATGCCACTGTGCCAGCAGCCACCGTCTGGCGGTGTCGAGGTCCTGAGCTCACTGCCCCCGGTTTCCTGCCCTGCTGGGCAACTGGTTCTTCTCCGGCGCCCTGAGCCGACGGTCATCGTCCCGTCGTCGCCGGTTCGAGTGCAACGGGCTCCATGCCCACCCTCCTGTACCGCCCCGGTCATGCCGGCTTTTGACAGACTGACACCATGAACACCACGGATGCCAAGCGCGTCCTCGAGACGGCGTTGATCTGCGCTCCCCAGCCCCTGTCCGTGCGGGAGCTGGGTGCGTTGTTCGATGCCGAAGTCTCGGCGGACACGCTCAAGACCTTGCTGATCGACCTGCAACTCGAATGGACCGGTCGCGGTGTGGAGCTGGTGCAGGTGGCCAGCGGCTGGCGCTTCCAGAGCCGGCCGGAGTTGCGCCCGTACCTCGATCGGCTGCACCCTGAGAAGCCGCCGCGTTACAGCCGGGCGACCATGGAGACGCTGGCCATCATTGCTTACCGCCAGCCCGTGACGCGTGGGGACATGGAAGACATCCGCGGAGTGACCATCAACTCGCTGATCATCAAACAGCTGGAAGACCGTGGCTGGGTCGAAGTGATCGGCCACCGCGAGACGGTGGGGCGTCCTGCGCTTTTTGCCACCACCCGCCAGTTCCTCGACGACCTCGGCCTTTCATCGCTCGACCAACTGCCGCCGCTGGAGGGCAACGAAATCCAGGAGTCGGCGCTGGACCGGCTGGATTTCGAGTCGCTTTCCTCGAGTCTGCAGTCCGACGAGGCCGAGACGGCGGACGCCGCCGGGCCGGTGGAGGAGGTGGCTGAACCTGCCATACCCGTGGCGGACGACATCGCATCGCCCGCGCCGGCCGAGTCGGCCATGGGCTCCATTGACGACAGCGCCAGCGCTGCCGATCCGCAGCAAAACGATTCTTCCTCCACCCAGGAACACCATGAACCCGGCGAACAACCCTCCCGCGACGACTGAGCCGACGTCCGATCCGATCGTGCCTGGCGACGCAACCCCGGGGCCCAGGGGGGCTGACGCCGGGGCTGAGGCGTCTTCGCGCCCGCTGCCGGACGCCGATGCCCTGGCTTTTGATGACGTTGTCAGTGGCGCCTTCGACGCAGAGCAGGAGCAGGATGCCCCGCTGCCCACCAAACGCGTGCTGGCACCCCAGGCCGAGTCGCCCAAGCTGCACAAGGTGCTGGCGCAAGCCGGCATGGGCTCCCGCCTGGAGATGGAGCAACTCATCCTCGAGGGGCGTATTTCGGTCAACGGAGAGCCTGCCCACATCGGGCAGCGCATCCAGTTCGGCGACGTGATCAAGGTCAATGGCAAGCCGGTGCGCGTGCGCATGACGCCGCCGCCGCCGCGCGTGCTGGCCTACCACAAGCCCGCTGGGGAGGTGGTGTCTCACGATGATCCCCAGAACCGTCCGACCGTGTTCCGACGGCTGCCCAAACTCATGCAGGGCAAGTGGCAGTCGGTGGGGCGGCTGGATCTCAACACCGAAGGCCTGCTGCTGCTGACCAATTCCGGTGAGTTGGCCAATCGCCTGATGCATCCGCGCTTCGGCTTGCAACGTGAGTACGCCGTGCGTGTGCTGGGGGCTTTGTCCAATGAGGAAAAGCAGCGATTGCTTGGCGGCGTGCAACTGGACGACGGTGTGGCGCAGTTTGCATCCATCGAGGATGGTGGTGGCGAGGGTGCCAATTGCTGGTACCGCGTGACCATCGGCGAAGGCCGCAACCGCGAGGTGCGCCGCATGTTCGAGGCAGTGGGTCATGCCGTGAGCCGGCTGATTCGCATCCGTTACGGCGCCGTGATGTTGCCGCGCGGGCTCAGGCGGGGCGTCTGGCTGGAGCTGGATGACCGTGACATCGGACGGTTGACGGCCGCCGCGGGGCTGGCCAGCGCCGACGACCCGCGAGGACCACGCCCCGGTGGCCGCCACCCTGCCCAGCGGGGCAAGCAGGTCGCCAAGGGCCCGCGCGCGCCAGGCAAACCACAGGGTACCCGGCCCGATGGACCAGGATTTGGTGATCGCCGTGGCAACGGCGGCTATGGGGCGGCGGGTACACCGGGTGGTAACAAGTCACGTGGAGGCAAAAGCGGCGGCAAGGGGCAGGGTGCAGCCGGTTCCCAGCCCGACCCCATGAAAACGTCGTTCGGTTATATCGGTCAGGATGCCCTTCAGCGTCGCCGGGAGCAGGATGCCGGGCGGGGTGGACCCTCCGGGGGCGGGCGCCGGCGTGGCGGGCGCTCGGGCGGGCGTTGACGAGGCAAGGGTCTGCGCCTGGCCTGCCGTGGCACCTACACCTGAGCAATGTAGAATCGTGGGCTTTGTGAGACCCGCCCGGGTCTCTGAAGATTCACCCGAAAAACTTCAGGATTTCTATGGCCATCGAACGCACTCTCTCGATCATCAAGCCCGACGCCGTCGCCAAGAACGTCATCGGCCAGATTTATGCCCGTTTTGAAGCGGCTGGTCTGAAGATCGTGGCCTCCCGCATGGCCCACCTGTCCCGTGGTGAAGCCGAGGCTTTCTACGCCGTGCACAAGGCCCGCCCCTTCTTCAAGGATCTGGTCGATTTCATGATCTCTGGTCCCGTGATGATCCAGGTGCTCGAAGGCGAAGGCGCCATCATCAAGAACCGCGACCTGATGGGCGCCACCGACCCCAAGAAGGCGGCTGCCGGCACCATCCGCGCTGACTTCGCTGACAGCATCGACGCCAACGCCGTGCACGGTTCCGACGCGCCCGAAACCGCTGCCGCCGAAGTGGCTTTCTTCTTCGCTGGCCTCAACGTCTACTCGCGTTGATCATGGTATGACGGCCAATCTGCTCGACTTCGATCTCGAGGGTTTGGCCGCCTTTTGCGAGCAGCTGGGCGAGAAGCGTTTTCGCGCCGTTCAGCTGTTCCGCTGGATCCACCAGAAGGGTGCATCTGACTTTGCCCAGATGACCGACCTTGCGCGCAGCTTGCGCGACAAGTTGCCCGCCGTCTGCACCATCACCGACCTGCCTGTCCTGTCGCGCCAGGACTCGGCCGACGGCACCATCAAGTGGTTGTTCGACGTGGGCGATGGCAACGCGGTGGAAACCGTGTTCATCCCTGAGGACGACCGCGGCACGCTCTGCATCTCCTCTCAGGCTGGTTGTGCCGTGGGTTGCCGTTTCTGCTCCACGGGACACCAGGGTTTTTCGCGCAATCTCACCACCGGTGAAATTCTGGCCCAGCTCTGGCACGCCGAGCATTTTCTGCGTCGCCACCTCCAGCGTGGGGAACGGGTGATCACGAATGTGGTCATGATGGGCATGGGCGAACCCCTCCAGAACTACCACGCATTGGTGCCGGCCCTGCGCGCCATGCTGGACGACCACGGCTACGGCCTCTCACGCCGTCGCGTTACCGTCTCGACTTCCGGCGTAGTGCCGATGATGGATCGCCTGGCGCAGGATTGCCCGGTGGCATTGGCGGTCTCGCTGCACGCGCCCAACGATGCGCTGCGCAACGACCTGGTGCCGCTCAACCGCAAATACCCCATCGCCGAACTGCTGGACGCCTGCCTGCGTTACCTGCCTGCAGCACCGCGCGATTTCATCACGTTCGAGTACTGCATGCTCGATGGTGTCAATGACCAGCCCGAGCATGCCCGCGAGCTGCTGGCCGTGCTCCGCCAGCATGGCGAGCGAGGCGTGCCTTGCAAGGTCAACCTGATTCCTTTCAACCCCTTTCCCGACTCGGGACTGACGTGCTCGCCACGCGCTGTGGTTCAGCGCTTCGGACAAATGCTCAACGAAGGCGGTGTGGTGACCACCGTGCGAAAGACGCGTGGCGATGACATCGACGCCGCCTGCGGCCAGCTTGCGGGGGATGTGCTCGACCGCACCAATGCCGCCCAGCGCCTCGCGCAGCGGCGCCAGGCCAGCGAGCGCCCCATTCGATTCGTTCAAAAGGAAAGGCAGGCATGACACACGCGATCCACACCCGTTCCCGGGCGCTTTGCGAGAGCCTGAACCGCCGTGGTGTGGCGGCTGGTTTCTGGCTGACCTTGTTGCTGGTGCTTTTGACCGGGTGTGCCCAGACGCAGGGGCTGCCCGCCAGCACGGCGGCGGCTGTTGCTACGGGAACCGAACCCATCACGGAGTCGGACGAGCCCGAAGCACGCAAACGCGCGCGCATCCGTGTGGAACTGGCTTCGGGTTATTTCGAGCAGGGCCAGACGACGGTTGCGCTCGACGAAATCAAGCTGGCGTTGGGTGCCGATCCGAACTACGCGCCGGCCTACACCTTGCGAGGCCTCGTCTATGCGAGGCTCAACGAATTCCGGCTGGCCGACGAAAGTTTCAGGCGTGCTCAACAGTTGAGCCCCCGCGATCCCGACGTGCTCCATCACTACGGTCTGTACGCTTGCCAGCAGGGCCGGTATCCCCAGGCCATCGACCTGTTCCAGCAGGCGCTGGCCAGCCCGGTGTATGGTGGTCAGGCCAAAACACTGATGGCGAAAGGCATCTGCCAGGTACGGGCAGCGCAGTTCAACGAAGCCGAAGCCAGTCTGGCGCGCTCCTACGAGCTCGATCCGGGCAATCCCATCACGGCGTACAACCTGGCGGCGCTGCAATTCCGCCGTGGCGAGAATGCCAAGGCTCAGTTCACCATCCGCAGGCTGAACAACGGCGAATTTGCCAATGCCGAAACCCTGTGGCTCGGCATCAAGGTAGAGCAGCGCCTGGGCAACACCGAAGCCATGGCGCAACTGGCCCAGCAACTCAGCCGGCGTTATCCGGAGTCGCGGGAATGGGCCTCGTATCAGCGGAGAGCATTTGATGAGTGAGGCGTTGGCCAACGAAGGAACACAAGCAGTGGAGGGCACATCTCGCCCGTTGCTGCTGCGCACGGCACGCGAAGCGGCGGGTCTGCACATTGCCGCCCTGGCGGCAGCGCTCAAGGTGCCCGTGAGGAAACTTGAAGCCCTGGAAGCGGGGCGCTACAGCGAACTGCCTGACCTGACATTCGCCCGGGCGCTCGCGTCCAGTGCCTGCCGCCATCTCAAGATCGATCCGGCTCCCGTTCTCGAACAGATTCCTCAGGGGGCGATTCCCGAACTCGGCGGGTCCCGCCAGGCGATCAACACACCGTTCCAGCCGGCGCACGATCCTGCGCCACTCAACCCGCTTGGCTGGCTCTCGCGTCCCGCGCTGCTGGCGGCCATCGTTCTGCTGCTTGGGGCACTGGTGATCGTCTTCATGCCGCGCCTGGAAGAGACGGCACAGGTCGAGGCTGGCAGTGTGGTCACGCCCGTCGAGACGGTCGAACCCGTGGCAGCGGTCGAGCCGGAACCTGCGCAAGAGCCCGCTGTGCCTGCCACGCCCGTGGTGGAGGGTGCCGCGCAGGCCGAACCGGCCGCTCCCGCTGCACCCGCTCCTCCAGCTGCGATCGCCTCCCCGGTGGAGACAGCGCCTGCGGCCGCAACATCCCCCGCACCAAACACCAGCAGCCTGCTGACCATCGCTGCCACAGGCGAATCCTGGGTAGAGGTGACCAACGGTTCAGGCAGCGTGGTGATCCAGCGCGTGCTGCAGGCTGGCGATGCGGTCGATTTTTCCAGCACGCCCCCCTATACCGTGGTGCTGGGCCGAGCCGAGGTGGCCCAGGTGACGGTGCGCGGCAAGCCGTTCGACGTGAGCCGCTTCGTCCGCAACAACGTGGCCCGATTCGAGGTGAAATGAAGATGGACACCCTGGTGCGCGCCTCTGCATCCTGCGAACCGATTCCGCTGTCGGCGGCACGGCCCCGCCGCAGCCGGCAAGGGGTGGTGGCCTGGGGTGATCACCGGGTGACGGTCGGGGGTGACGCGCCGGTGCGTGTGCAGTCCATGACCAACACCGACACGGCCGATGCCGTGGGCACGGCCATCCAGGTCAAGGAACTGGCGCTGGCCGGTTCGGAGCTGGTGCGCATCACCGTCAACAATGACGAAGCCGCCAAAGCCGTGCCTTATATCCGGGAGCAGCTTGACCGCATGGGTGTGAACGTGCCGCTGATCGGTGACTTCCACTACAACGGTCACCGCTTGCTGACCGACCACCCGGCCTGCGCCGAAGCCTTGTCGAAGTACCGCATCAACCCCGGCAACGTGGGCCGTGGCGAAAAGGGTGACCGGCAGTTCGCGCAGATGGTGGAGATCGCCGCGCGCCACGACAAGGCGATCCGCATCGGTGTCAACTGGGGCAGCCTTGATCAGGATCTCCTTGCGCGCCTGATGGATGACAACGCACGACGTGACGCACCGTGGGACGTGAAGCAGGTGATGTATGAAGCGCTGATCACGTCGGCGCTCGACTCCGCTCGCAAGGCAGAAGAGATTGGTCTCGCTGGCAACAACATCGTGCTGTCGTGCAAGGTCAGCGCGGTGCAGGACCTGATCGCTGTCTACCAGGCGCTGGCGCAGCGTTGCGACTATGCACTGCATCTCGGCCTGACCGAAGCCGGCATGGGCACCAAGGGCGCGGTGGCCTCGGCTGCGGCGCTGTCGGTGTTGTTGCAGCAGGGTATCGGTGACACGATCCGCGTGTCGCTCACGCCGCAACCCGGCGAATCGCGCACGCAGGAGGTGGTGATCGCCTCCGAGATCCTGCAGGCCCTGGGCATGCGTGCCTTTGTGCCGTCCGTCACCGCCTGCCCGGGCTGTGGGCGCACCACCAGCACCACGTTCCAGGAACTGGCCAAGCAGATCGACGACTACCTGCGCAGTTCCATGCCGGTCTGGCGTGCACGCTACCCTGGTGTGGAGAGCCTCAAGGTGGCGGTGATGGGTTGCATCGTCAATGGACCGGGTGAAAGCAAGCACGCCGATATCGGCATCAGCCTGCCCGGCACAGGCGAAGCACCGGCAGCCCCGATCTTCATCGACGGGCAGAAGGCCATGACGCTGCGTGGCGATGGCATCGCACGCGAATTCCAGCAGGTCGTTGAAAAGTACATCGAGAACAAATTCGGCGCGGCGCGTTGAGTGGCGGCGATCCTCCCGCGCGCGGCGCATGGCTGAACGAGAAATGGCATGGCAGACAAACTGAGCGCCGTCAAAGGCATGAACGACATTGCCCCTCCCGCGTCCGCGCACTGGGAGTGGCTGGAAGACACGCTGCGCACGCTGATGCGCCGCTACGGGTACCGCAACCTGCGCACGCCCATCGTCGAGCCCACCGCGCTGTTTGTGCGCGGCCTGGGCGAGGTGACCGACATCGTTGAAAAGGAGATGTACTCCTTCGAAGATCGGCTCAACGGTGAGCAGCTCACCCTTCGGCCCGAGAACACCGCAGGGGTGGTGCGTGCGGCACTGGAGCATTCGCTGCTGTACGACGGTGGCAAGCGGCTTTACTACATGGGGCCGATGTTCCGGCACGAACGTCCGCAGCGTGGCCGCTATCGGCAGTTCCACCAGTTTGGCGCCGAAGCGCTGGGCTTTGCCGGGCCGGACGTGGATGCCGAGCTCATTGTGCTGGCCTGCGACCTCTGGGCCGAGCTGGGCCTGACCGGCATCGAGCTCGAGATCAACAGCCTCGGGCAACCGCCCGAGCGCCTCGCTCACCGCCAGGCCTTGATCGCCTACCTGAAAGCGCACATCGATCGGCTTGATGAGGAAGCCCGGCGCCGGCTGCACAGCAATCCGCTGCGCATTCTCGACACCAAGAATCCATCCATGCAGGATCTGGTCAATGCGGCCCCGCGTCTGATGGATCACCTCGGTGCCGAGTCGCTGGATCATTTCAACCGCCTGCGCGGGTTGCTCGATGCCCATGGCATCGCGTACCGCATCAACCCGCGCCTTGTGCGGGGCATGGATTACTACAACCTGTCGGTGTTCGAGTTCGTCACGACGCAGCTGGGCTCGCAGGGTACCGTTTGCGCAGGCGGCCGTTATGACGGCCTGTTCGAGCAGATCGGTGGCAAGGCGGCGCCAGCCGTCGGCTGGGCCATGGGCATGGAGCGCATCCTTGAACTGCTGAAAGAGCAGAACCTGCTGCCCGAACAACCGGTGCCGGACGCCTATGCCGTGGTGCCCGATGCCGCACGTGTTCCCGCTGTGATGCCCGTGCTGCGCAGCTTGCGCCAGCAAGGCGTGAATGTTCAGATGCACGCAGGCGGAGCCGACGGCATGGGCAGCATGAAGTCGCAGTTCAAGAAGGCCGATGCCAGCGGCGCCCGCTTCGCGCTCATTTTCGGAGAGCAGGAAATGCAGCAGGGGTCGGTGGCGCTCAAAGCCCTGCGCGGTCCGCGAAACGACGCGCCGGCCGATGCCGCGCAAAGCCTGTTGCCGCTCGACGGCGTGGCCAGTTGGGCGCAACGCCTGCGAAGTGCCTGACGCCGTGCGTTCGCCCGGGTGGCCAGAGGCCTCCCGCCTACAATGCCCCGTTGCGCACGCCGCGCCCGAATTTCCAGACAAGCATTCATCATGGCCAAGCACCTCGACCTCGAAGAACAGGAACAGATCGATCAGATCAAGCACTTCTGGGCTCAGTACGGCAACCTCATCAGCTGGGTGCTGATCGTCATTCTGGGTTCCTTTGCGGCCTGGAATGGCTGGAACTACTGGCAACGCTCGCAGGGCGTCAAAGCCGCCGCCCTGTATGACGAGGTGGATCGCGCCGTGCTGGCGCGTGACATCGAACGTGTGGAGCGCGCCCTGGCCGACATGCAGTCCAGCTTCGGCAGCACTACCTTTGCCAGCCAGGCCGCGCTGCTTGCCGGCAAGACGCTGTTCGATGCAGGTCAGGTCGACAAGGCCCGCGCTGCGCTCACCTGGGCTTCAGAGAAGTCCGGCGACGCTTCCTACAAGGCCGTGGCACGCTTGCGCCTCGCCGCGCTCGACGTGGAGTCCAAGGCGTTCGACCAGGCCCTGAAAACGCTCGAGGTGCCGGTGCCCAAGTCGTTCGAACCCCTGGTGGCCGACCGCCGGGGCGATGTGTACATGGCGCAAGGCAAACCAGACGAAGCCAGGGCACAGTATCAGACCGCATGGCAAGCCCTCGGCCCACGCACCGAGTACCGCCGCCTGGTCGAAGTCAAGCTCGCCGCTCTGGGCGTGGACGTCGCCAGCCTGTCTCCCACTGCACGTTGAAATCCATGGCCCTCTGCACCACCCGTTCCTTCACCGCGTCCTGGCGCCGGGCACTGCCCGTCGCCGGGCTGGCCGCCGTTGTTCTGTTGTCGGCATGTTCTTCGAGTTCCAAGAAGCCCCAGCCAGCCGAGTTGCCGCCTGTGGCGGCTTTGATGGGCACGCAACTGGCCTGGTCGACGCAGGTCGGTGAAAGTCATGCGTCGCTTGCCCCGCTTTTTGTCGCAGGGCGGGTCTTCGTGGCAGGCAATGCCGGTACCGTGGCGGCGATCGATGCCGCCACCGGCAAGGATGTCTGGCGGCTCAACCTGAACACCCCCATCGCGGCCGGCGTTGGCTCCGATGGACAGACGGCGGCGGTCGTCACGCGCAACAACCAGCTCGTGGCCATCAGCGATGGCGGCGAAGTCTGGCGAGTCCGCTTGCCGGCGCGCTCCTTCACTGCACCCCTGGTGGCTGGGGGCCGCGTCTTCGTGCTGACGGCCGACCGCGTCGTCACCGCTTTCGATGGCAAGACCGGCGCGCGCCTCTGGAACCAGAGCCGCCCCGCCGAGCCCCTGGTGCTCAGCCAGACGGGTGCGTTGCTGGCGGTTGGCGATACGCTGGTGGCGGGTCTGGCTGGTCGCCTCACGGGCCTGAACCCCGACAACGGCGCGGTGCGCTGGGAAGCGCCCATCGCCACATCGCGCGGGACCAACGAAGTCGAACGTCTGGTCGACATCATGGGCCCGGTCAGCCGTATCGGTAACAGCATCTGCGCTCGTGCGTATTCCGCCGCTGTGGGGTGCGTGGATGCCAGCCGCGGCACGGTGACCTGGACACGCGCCGCGCAGGGGACGACCGGCGTGCATGGCGACGACCGACTCGTGTTCGGCAGCGAATCCGATGGCCGTTTTCAGGCTTGGCAACGCAGCAACGGTGAGCCCGCGTGGGGTATCGATCGCCTCAAGTACCGAGGTCTGACCGCGCCACTGGCGCTGGGCAGGGTGGTGGCGGTCGCTGACAGCCGTGGTCTGGTGCACCTGATCTCCCGTGAGGACGGCAGCGAAATGACCCGCCTCAACACCGATGGCTCGCCGATCCTGGCTGCGCCGGTCCTCGCGGGCGACGCCCTCGTGGTCCAGACGCGCAACGGCGGCGTGTTCGCCTGGCGCCCCCAGTAACGCCAGCGTGAACGCCCGGTCCGCGAACGCCTGAACGAAAGTCCTTTCCTTGAAACCCGTCATCGCCCTGGTGGGCCGGCCCAATGTGGGCAAGTCCACCCTGTTCAACCGCTTGACGAGTTCACGCGATGCCATCGTGGCCGACTTTGCGGGCCTGACCCGCGATCGCCACTACGGCAATGGCCGCCAGGGGCGCCGTGAATACATCGTTATCGACACGGGCGGCTTCGAGCCCGAGGCGAGCGAGGGCATCTATAAGGAAATGGCCAAACAGACCCGCCAGGCCGTCGCGGAATCTGACGTGGTCATCTTCGTGGTCGATGCTCGCGCCGGCATCAGTGCGCAGGACCACGAGATCGCGGGTTACCTGCGCCGGTTGGGCAAGCCCACGTTGCTGGTGGCGAACAAGGCCGAGGGCATGACCCAGGGTCTGCAACTGGTCGAGTTCTATGAGCTCGGTCTTGGCGAGGTGATGGCCGTCTCCGGTGCGCACGGGCAGGGCGTGCGCTCCATGCTTGACAGCGCGCTGGAACTGATTCCTGGCTTGCCACCCGAGGACGAAGAAGAGCCGGAGATCGAGACTGGTGTCATCCGCCTCGCGGTGGCTGGACGACCCAACGTGGGGAAGTCCACCCTGATCAATGCCTGGCTGGGTGAGGAGCGCCTGGTCGCTTTCGACATGCCGGGCACGACGCGGGACGCCATTTCCGTGCCTTTCGAGCGCTCGGGCCAGAAATTCGAACTGATCGACACCGCGGGCATCCGCCGCAAGGGACGGGTATTCGAGGCCATCGAAAAGTTCTCGGTGGTGAAGACCCTGCAGGCCATCGAGAATGCCCACGTCGTCCTGCTGTTGCTCGACGCCAGCCAGGGCGTGACCGACCAGGACGCCCACATCGCGGGCTATATCCTGGAAAGTGGCCGCGCCGTGGTGCTGGCGATCAACAAATGGGATGCGGTGGACGCCTACCAGCGCGAACAGATCGAGAGGCAGGTGGAAACCCGGCTGGCGTTCCTCAAGTTTGCGTCGCTGCACCTGATTTCCGCCCAGAAACGCCAGGGTCTTGGCCCGGTCTGGAAGTCCATTACCCAGGCTCATGCTTCCGCCATGCGAAAGATGTCCACGCCGGTGCTGACGCGTCTGCTGATGGAGGCGGTTGCCTTTCAGGCGCCGACCCGCAGTGGCATGTTCCGTCCCAAGATGCGGTATGCCCACCAGGGCGGCATGAATCCGCCGGTGATCGTGATCCACGGGAATTCTCTGGAAAATGTGCCGGACGCCTACAAGCGGTTCCTGGAAGGGCGTTTCCGCAAAGCCTTCGATCTGGTCGGCACGCCCCTGCGGATCGAATTCAAAACCTCCGCCAATCCCTTCAAGGAGTAGGAATTTCGACTGAACCTCGGCCCGCGCGCTCGGCTGTGGTATGGTCCATTCCTCATTAACTTACGTTGAACACGGAGCATATCGTGAGCAATAACAAAGGCCAGCTCTTGCAAGACCCTTTCCTGAACCAGCTTCGCCGGGAGCATGTGCCCGTGTCGATCTATCTGGTCAACGGCATCAAGTTGCAGGGTCAGATCGAATCTTTCGACCAATACGTCGTGCTGCTGCGCAACACGGTCACGCAAATGGTCTACAAGCACGCCATCTCCACCATCGTACCGGGACGCCCGGTGCAATTCTCGGCCGTCGGCACGGACGAGCCGTCATCCTCCTGATTCAGCGCCTGAGTCAAACCCGGCCCGTGCAGCCGACCTGCCGGGCCCGCAACGCTGCGCGCGTTGCTGCCTTACCGATTTGAATGCTTTTCCCACTGCCCAGTCCTCCACGCCATCCGTGATCCTCGTCGGCGTGGATTTTGGCGCTCCCCATTTCGATGCGGGCCTGGAGGAATTGGGCCTGCTGGCGCAGACGGCGGGCTATGCGGTGGCCGAACGCGTTACTTGCAAACGCCGCGCTCCCGATCCTGCGCTGTTCGTGGGTTCGGGCAAGGCCGATGAAATCAGGATGCTGGCGCAATCGACCGGTGCATCCGAGGTGCTGTTCGATCAGTCACTCAGCCCGGCACAACAGCGCAATCTGGAGCGGCACCTGGGGCTGCCGGTCAACGACCGCACCTTGCTCATCCTCGAGATATTCGCCCGGCGGGCGCGCAGCCACGAAGGCAAGCTTCAGGTTGAGCTGGCGCGCCTGCAGTACCTGTCCACCCGGCTGGTCCGGCGCTGGTCGCACCTGGAGCGGCAAAGCGGCGGTATCGGCATGCGGGGCGGTCCGGGTGAAACCCAGATCGAGCTGGACCGTCGCATGATCGGCGAGGCCATCAAGCGCACCAAGGAGCGGCTCGAGAAAGTGAAGAAGCAGCGGTCCACGCAGCGGCGCCAGCGCGAGCGGCGAGATACCTTCTCCATTTCCCTGGTGGGGTACACGAACGCGGGCAAGTCCTCGCTCTTCAACGGCCTCGTCAAGGCCCGTGCCTACGCTGCCGACCAGCTCTTCGCCACCCTGGATACCACGACCCGTCAGCTCTACCTGGGGGAAGCCGGCCGCTCGGTCTCGCTGTCGGACACCGTCGGCTTCATTCGAGACCTGCCGCACGGCCTGGTCGATGCCTTCGCCGCGACGCTCCAGGAGGCCGCCGACGCCGATCTGTTGCTGCACGTGGTCGACGCCTCCAACCCCTCCCATCCTGAGCAGATCGCCTCTGTACTGGACGTGCTCAGGGACATCGGTGCCGATCAGGTGCCCCAACTCCTTCTCTTCAACAAGCTCGACGCGATGGAGCCGGCGAACGCTCCGCATGTCCTCGTCGATGCCATGGAACTGGACGGCCAGTCGGTCCCTCGAATCTTCGTGAGTGCGCAAACGGGCGAGGGATTGCCCGAGTTGCGGGCGCTGCTGGCTTCGCATGTGCTCGCCCAGAAGGCCGGATCTGACCCCATGCCCCCCGGTTCACTGCCGGAAATCGGTGAACCCGTGTCCTGATTGGGCACAATGTGATGGTTTTTTGAATCGATAAAGAGTTGGCAAACCCATGGATGTGAATCTGCAAAACCCTGCCCGCGGCGCCGAATCAGCAGCTCGCCCAGTTCGCCGTCCCCGTTGGCGTGGGCTGTGGGGCATGTTCAATCTGAATGATCCCCGCTGGGGCCGTGGTGACGATGCACCCCGCAACGAGGGTGGTCAGGATCCCGGCCGTGATGACGATCGCGGTGCACAGCGTCCGCCGCGCGGCCAGGGGCCAAACCAGGGTCCACCGGACCTGGACGAACTCTGGCGCGACTTCAATCGCAAGCTGGGAGGCCTGCTCGGCAACAAGGGGCGGGGTGGTGGCCATGGCGGTGGCAATGGCTCGGGTGGCGGTTCGTCCGGCTTCAACCCGAATCCAAAAGCCACAGGCATTGGCGCGGGTCTGATTGCCGGCGTGGCCGTTCTGATCTGGATGGGCACCGGCTTCTTCATCGTGCAGGAAGGTCAGCAGGCCGTGATTACCCAGTTCGGCAAGTACCACAGTTCTGTGGGCGCCGGCTTCAACTGGCGTCTTCCATACCCGATCCAGCGCCATGAAACCGTTTTCGTCACGCAGATTCGCTCGGTGGACGTGGGGCGCGACAACGTCGTTCCCGCCACCGGCCTGCGTGAGTCGGCCATGCTCACGGAAGACGAGAACATCGTGGAGATCAAGTTCGCGGTGCAGTACCGGCTGAACGATGCACGTGCCTTCCTGTTTGAGAGTCGTGATCCCGACGCTGCCGTCGTGAAAGTGGCCGAAACGGCCGTCCGCGAAGTGGTCGGCAAGATGAAGATGGACGCTGCGCTGGCGGAAGAACGTGACCAGATCGCACCCCGCGTGCGCGCGCTGATGCAGAACATCCTGGACCGTTACAAGGTCGGCATCGAAGTGGTCGGCATCAACCTGCAGCAAGGCGGCGTTCGCCCGCCGGAGCAGGTGCAGGCCGCTTTCGACGATGTGCTCAAGGCTGGCCAGGAGCGCGAGCGCGCCAAGAACGAGGCGCAGGCCTACGCCAATGACGTCGTGCCCCGTGCGCGCGGTGCGGCGTCCCGGCTGACCGAAGAGGCCGAAGGCTACCGGTCCCGTATCGTCGCGCAGGCCGAGGGTGATTCGCAGCGCTTCCGCTCCGTGCTGACGGAGTACCAGAAGGCCCCGCAGGTGACCCGCGAACGCATGTACACCGATGCCATGCAGGAGATCTACAGCAACGTGACCAAGGTGCTGGTGGATTCCAAGTCGGGCTCCAACCTCTTGTACCTGCCGCTGGACAAGATCATGCAGATGACGGGTCAGACCACGTCCAGCACGACCAATTCGTCGAGCCTGCCCACCCCGAGCACGAGCACCCCGCCTGCGCCGACCAGCCGCAGCCTGGACAACGCCGCTCGCTCGCGTGAGCGTGAGAGCCGCTGAACGACGCCCGTGATCAGAGAAGCAACATGAACAAACTCGGTTTCATCATCACATCCCTCATCGTGGTCCTGGCGATCGCCAGTTCCATGCTGTTCGTGGTGGACCAGCGCCAGTTCGGCGTGGTCTTCCAGCTGGGCCAGATCAAGCAGGTCGTCACCGAACCTGGCCTGAATTTCAAACTGCCCCCCCCATTCCAGAACGTGTCGTACATCGACAAGCGCCTGCTCACGCTGGAGAGCACCGACACCGAGCCCACGTTGACGGCCGAGAAGCAGCGCGTGGTGATCGACTGGTACGTGCGCTGGCGCATCAGCGAGCCGCAGGAGTACATCCGCAATGTCGGCGTGAACGAGCGCGCTGGCGCCCTGCAGCTCAACCGTGTGGTGCGCAACTCCTTCCAGCAGGAGGTCAACAAGCGCACCGTGAACGAGTTGCTCTCGACTCGCCGCGAACAGCTGATGGCCGACGTCAAGCGTGAGGTGCTGGCGGCTGTGCGCAGCGCCGACAAGCCTTGGGGCATGGACGTGGTGGACGTGCGCATCACGCGCGTCGACTACGCAGAGAGCATCACCGCCTCCGTCTACCAGCGCATGGAGGCCGAGCGCAAGCGCGTGGCCAACGAGCTGCGCTCCACCGGCTTTGCCGAAGGCGAGAAGATCCGCGCCGATGCAGACCGTCAACGCGAAGTGATCGTGTCCGAGGCATACCGCGACGCGCAACTGATCAAGGGCGCAGGCGACGCCAAGGCTGCTGCCACTTTCGGGGATGCCTTTGGCCGCGACCCGGCCTTCGCCCAGTTCTACCGCAGCCTCGAGGCGTACAAGTCGAGCTTTGCGAACAAATCCGACGTGTTCGTCGTGGATCCTTCTTCCGACTTCTTCAAGGGCATGCGCAGCAGCAACGTCGCGCCCGCCCGCTGAGCGCACGGCGCTGAAAAACCGGGCGCAACATGTCTGACGCGATCTGGCCGGCGCTGGCCCTGGTGCTGATCTTCGAGGGGTTGTTGCCCTTGCTGGCCCCCCGGCTCTGGCGCCGCGTGTTCACCGACATGCTGAGCCTGCGCGATGGGCAGCTCCGGTTCTTCGGCCTCGTCTGCCTGGGCAGTGGCATGCTGCTCTGGTGGTCGCTGACCTGACTTCCCGCGCCTTTGCCGTTTCCAGCCGGCCAGGCGGGTGATACTCGCCGGGGTAGCCCCGGGCGGCCGGTAGAATCACGTTTTTAACAGCTCCCCAGAAATATCCATGTCTGCCTGGGTCCTCCCGGATCACATTGCCGATGTCCTGCCCTCAGAGGCCCGGCACATCGAGGAACTTCGAAGGGGCTTGCTGGACACAGCCCGTGGCTACGGCTACGAGCTGGTCATGCCGCCGCTGCTGGAGCATCTGGAGTCGTTGCTCACCGGCACGGGCGAAGCCCTCGATCTGCAGACGTTCAAGCTGGTCGACCAGCTCTCCGGTCGCACGCTGGGTTTGCGCGCGGACAGCACGCCCCAGGTCGCCCGGATCGATGCTCACCTGCTCAACCGCGAAGGCGTGGCCCGCCTCAGCTATTGCGGCCCGGTGGTGCATACGCGCATCGACCGTCCGTTGGCCAGCCGTGAGCCACTGCAGTTCGGTGCCGAGATCTATGGCCATGCTGGTCAGGAAGCCGACCTCGAAGTGATCGAGCTGGCACAGGCCTGCCTCCGTGGTGCGGGCGTGAAGGGCCTGCAGCTGGACATGGCCGACGTGCGCGTGATCGACGCCGTGCTCGCACCGGCGGCGCTGACCGCCGCGCAGGAGGGCCGCATCCACGCCGCGCTCAATGCGAAGGACGTGGCCGAACTCGAAGCACTGTCTCGCGACCTGCCCGCGGCCGTGCGCCGTGACCTGGGTGCATTGCCTCGGCTCTTCGGCAGTGTGGCCGTGCTCGACGAGGCGCAGCGTGTCCTCCAGCCATCCCCAGCCCTGCATGCAGCGCTCGATGGCCTGCGCTGGCTGGCCTCGCAGGTGCAAGGCATGGACGTGTCGATCGACCTGGCCGACCTGCGTGGATACGCTTACTACACCGGCATGCGCTTCGCTTTGTTCGCCCAGATGTCTGACGGGCGGGCTGGGCATGCGCTGGAGCTGGCCCGCGGTGGGCGCTATGACGAAGTGGGGGCGGTGTTTGGCCGCAACCGGCCCGCCGTCGGTTTCAGTCTCGATCTCAAGGAACTCGTGGCCGCCGTCGCACCGCGTCCTCTGGTGGCTGCCATCCGCGCGCCATGGGGCATGGATGCCGGCCTGCGCCAGGCGATTGCCGAATTGCGGTCGCAAGGCCATACCGTGGTGTGCGCACTGCCGGGCCACGGGCATCAGGTCGACGAATTTCATTGCGACCGCGAACTGGTGCCCGATCCGGCCCGACGCGGCGCCTGGACAATACAACCCCTTCAGACGGAAAACAGCAAATGACGAACAGCAGCAGCGCCGTGACCCCCGGGCGCAACGTGGTGGTGGTCGGCACCCAGTGGGGTGACGAAGGCAAGGGCAAGCTGGTCGACTGGCTGACCGAGACCGCCACAGGCGTGGTGCGTTTTCAGGGTGGGCACAACGCCGGCCACACGCTGGTGATCAACGGGGTGAAGACCGCCTTGCATCTGATTCCCAGTGGCATCATGCGCGCGGGCGTCAAGTGCTATATCGGCAACGGCGTGGTGCTCTCGGTGAGCAAGCTGTTCGAGGAGATCGCGGGTCTCGAGAAAGCCGGCGTGGAAGTGCGTTCGCGCCTGCGCGTGAGCGAGGGTTGCCCACTCATCCTGCCGTTTCACGCCGCGATCGATATCGCGCGCGAAGCCGCCAAGGTCAAGGCCGGTTCCGAGAAGATCGGCACCACGGGCCGTGGCATCGGTCCGGCCTATGAAGACAAGATCGCGCGCCGTGCGCTGCGCGTTCAGGACTTGAAGTACCCCGAGCGCTTCGCTGCCAAACTGCGGGAGCTGTTGAGCCTGCACAACCATGTGCTCACCAGCTACCTGCATTCCGCGGAGATGGCCTGGGACGACAAGATCGCTCCGTACATGAAGGACGGCGCGATCCAGTTCGAATCGGTGTATGCCGAGGCGATGCAGCAGGCCGAGTTGCTCAAGCCCATGATCGCCGACGTCTCGCGCGAACTGAACGAAGCACACAAGGCAGGAGCCAACCTGCTGTTCGAAGGTGCCCAGGGCACGCTGCTGGACATCGACCATGGCACCTATCCGTTCGTCACGTCCAGCAACTGCGTGGCGGGCAACGCCGCTGCGGGTTCCGGGGTGGGTCCTGGTCTGTTGCACTACGTGCTGGGCATCACCAAGGCCTACTGCACCCGTGTGGGTGGCGGTCCGTTTCCCACCGAGCTCGAGTGGGAAAAGGAAGGCACGCCGGGCTGGCACATGGCGACCGTGGGGGCCGAGAAAGGCGTGACCACGGGTCGCAGCCGCCGCTGCGGCTGGTTCGATGCCGCGCTGCTCAAGCGCTCGGCACAGGTCAACGGCCTGTCCGGCCTGTGCATCACCAAGCTCGACGTGCTCGACGGCCTCAGGGAGCTGCAGCTGTGCACCGGCTACGAGCTCGATGGTGAAGTGATCGACATTCTGCCCATGAGTGCCGAAGACATCGCGCGCTGCAAGCCGATCTACGAAACCCTGCCGGGCTGGAGCGAATCGTCGGTGGGCGCCACGCGCTATCAGGACCTGCCTGTCAACGCCCAGCGCTATCTCACCCGCATCGCGGAAACCACCGGTGTGCCGATCCACGTCATTTCCACCAGTCCCGATCGCGATCACACGATCCTGGTGCACAACCCCTACCATGGGTGAAATCACCGGGGCCTTCGCGAGGCCCTTGGTGCAGAATCCCCATCGAACGATCCCCCACCCGGAGCCCGCATGCTGACCGAAGACGGCAAACACCTCTACGTCTCTTACGACGAGTACCACAACCTGATCGAGAAGCTCGCGCTCAAGGTCTACCAGTCGGGCTGGGAGTTCGACACCATCCTCTGCCTGGCACGTGGCGGCATGCGCCCGGGTGACATCCTTTCGCGGATCTTCGACAAGCCGCTGGCCATCATGTCCACCAGCTCCTACCGCGCCGCCGCCGGCACGCAGCAGGGCAACCTGGACATCGCGCGCTACATCACCACCCCCAAGGGCGAAATCGCGGGCAAGGTGCTGCTGGTGGACGATCTTGCCGACTCGGGTCACACACTCAAGGCGGTCATTGACCTGCTCAAGAACAACTACAAGCCCATCAGCGAGCTGCGCAGTGCCGTCATCTGGACCAAGCAGCTTTCGACCTTCACCCCGGACTACTCGGTGGAGTTCCTGCCCACCAACCCCTGGATCCACCAGCCTTTTGAAGGCTACGACAGCATGCGCCCGGCGCAGTTGCTCGAAAAGTGGAAGCTTTGAGCTGAATGAGCGACGACCTGTCCACCCGCCTGATTCATCACGCTTACAAGCCCCCTGAGGGGTTCGAGGCGGTGGCCCCGGGGGTGCACAAGGCGTCCACCGTCTTCTTTCCCAACGTCCAGGCGCTGCGCACGACGGACTGGAAGGACAAGAGCGGCTACACCTACGGCCTGCACGGCACGCCGACCACCTTCACGCTGGAAGAGCGCATTGCCACCATCGAAGGCGGCCATCATTGCGTTCTCGCACCCAGCGGCCTTGCCGCTGTGTCGCTGGTGGACATGGCGTTGCTGCGCCAGGGCGAAGAGGTGCTGATTCCCCACAATGCCTACGGGCCGGGCAAGTCGTTCGCCTCGGTGGAGCTTGCGGCATGGGGCATCACCCACCGGTATTTCGATGCGATGGACCCGGCCGACCTGGCGCGCAAGATCGGTCCCGCCACGCGCCTGGTCTGGCTGGAAGCCCCCGGCTCGGTAACGCTGGAGTTTCCCGACATTCCCGCCCTGGTCGAATGCGTGCGCCAGGCCAATGCGGCGCGGCAGAGCGCCCGCCCCATCGTCACCGCGCTGGACAACACCTGGGGCGCCGGCATCGCTTTCCAGCCCTTCGATCTGGGCGTGGACATCTCGGTGCAGGCCCTCACCAAGTACCCCAGCGGTGGCGCGGACGTGCTGATGGGCTCGGTCGTCACGCGCGATCTGACGTTGCACCGCCAGGTGCTGCTGACCCATATGCGTCTGGGCCTGAACATCGGGGTGAACGATGCCGAACTGGTGCTGCGCGGCCTCTCCAGCATGCAGTTGCGTTACCACGCGCAAGACGCCAGCACCCGTGAGTTGGCAGCCTGGATGGGACAGCAGCCGGGCGTGGTGCAGGTGTTGCACCCCGCCTTGCCTGGGTCTCCCGGCCACGACACCTGGCGGCGCGACGCCACCGCTGCGGCCTGCCTGTTCAGCGCCGTGTTCGATGCCACCATTCCGCAGGCACGGATCGATGCGTTCTGCGACCGCCTGTGCCTGTTCAAGCTCGGCTGGAGCTGGGCCGGGCCGATCAGCCTGTGTGCTCCCTACGACATCGGCCCCAGCCGCACCCAGGGCTGGCCGCATGCGGGCGGTCTGGTACGCTTTGCCGTGGGCCTGGAATCCGTGCACGACCTGCGAGCCGATCTGGCGCAGGCGCTGGTCGCACTGAACACCTGACCTTCTTCTTCCACCCACCTGAAAGACTCACTTGGCCACTCCCAACTACGGATACGAAAAGCGCCAACGCGAGCTTGCCAAGAAGAAAAAGAAAGAGGACAAGCTCAAAGCCAAGGCCAACCGCCAACAGCACGATGCCGACGCCCCGGAGGGCTCGGACACCGGTGCTCCCGAGGCACCGGATGACGCCTCGGCAGGTGGAGACGGCGCAGCAGACTGAAACCGCAGCCCCGCTCGTCGCGCCCGGGCCGCGTGCTCAGGGCGCAGGAATGCCTGCGGGCTCGCTGGCGATCAGGGCGAACGCTGCCTCCGCCAACGCCTGAGGCGAGCGGTTCCGCAAGGGCAACCGCCGGGCCTGCGGGAACCGCGTGAAGCTGCGCGAAATCGACTGCGCGTACATCGGGTCGTAGTGCCCGGTCAGCAGTTCCATCACCACTTCCGGCGTTCTGCCGTCGCGGACTTTCGCCGTCCAGGCCGCGACAACGGCTTTGCCGCGGAGTTCTGTCAGTGCTTCCAGGCGCTCGCAGAAGGCGGCCGGGTTCTTCACGAAGAAGTCGTAGTCTTCCAGCAGCAGCGCCACACGTTCTTCGTCAGCCAGCTGCAGGTCGATGCACGTGCTGTTGCGCATCGCGTTGATCAGGGCCTCCGGGACCCGCACGTTGCCCACCTTCCGGCTTTCGCTCTCCACGTACACCACGCGCCCGGGGTCGAAGCCGCGCAGGACGTCCCAGATGAGGGCGTCGAAGCGCTTCTGGCTGGGCTGCGTCTGCCCGGGAATGTGGCCCAGCACCGAGCTTCGGTGGCGCGCCAGGGCTTCCAGGTCGAGTACCTGCGCGCCTTGCGCCGCCAGCGCGTGCAGCAGGCGCGTCTTGCCACTGCCCGTGGGGCCGCAGACCACGCGGTACGACAGACGCTGGGCCAACCCGGGCAGGGCATCGACCAGTGCGGCCCGCCAGGCCTTGTAGCCGCCTTCGATCAGCGTCACGTGAAAGCCGATGGCACCGAGCACGGTGGCCAGCGCGCCGCTGCGTTGGCCGCCTCGCCAGCAGTAGGTGAGCGGCCTCCAGCCCTTGGGTTTGTCGATCACCTCACGTTCGATGTGCGCTGCGATGTTGCGGGCGGCGAGGGCGGCACCCCGTTTCCGGGCCTCGAAGGGGTTGACCTGCTTGTAGATCGTGCCGATTTCGATGCGCTGCTGGTTGTCCAGTGTGGGCCAGTTCACCGCACCCGGCAGGCGGTCGAGCGCGTATTCGTCCGGGGTGCGTGCGTCGATGACGGTGTCGAAGTCGCCGAGGCGGGTCATGGCCTCGGCGGCGCTCAGGATGTGGACGGGCATGCCCGATTATCGAGCCGGGAGCAGCTTTCGCAGTTCGGGCCAGACGTTGGCCAGCATGGTCGGCTGGGCGGTTTCGTTCGGATGGATGCGGTCGGACTGGAACAGCGCCGTGGGATCCTTCGTGTCCGCCACGCCCTTGAGGAAGAAGGGCACGAGTGCGGTTTTCTCGGCCTGGGCAACGCGGGTGAACACCTCCCGGAACTCCTGACCGTACTTCGCACCGTAATTGGGCGGCATCTCCATGCCCAGCAGCAGCACCCTGGCGCCGGCTTCGCGCGAGAGGCGGGCCATGGCGGCGAGGTTGTCGCGCGTCATGTTCAGCGGCAGGCCGCGAAGTGCGTCGTTGCCACCGAGCTCGATCACCACCACGGCGGGCTGGTGCTGCTTGAGCAGGGCAGCCAGGCGTGATCGCCCGCCCGAGGTGGTGTCGCCGCTGATGCTGGCGTTGACCACACGTGCGCGAACTTTTTCCCTGGTCACACGCTCTTCCAGCAGGGCCACCCAGCCGGTGCCGCGCTTGAGGCCGTACTCCGCGCTCAGCGAATCACCGACCACGAGAACGACCGGATCGGCCGGGGCCTGTGCCAGGGTGATGCCCGAAAACCCTGCGGCGGACAGTGCGCACAGCGAGCTGGCCAGCGCGTTAAAGTGACGGCGTTTCAACTTGAGAGTCCTTTCCATGTCCGATGTGATGATTGCGGTTCAGCATGTGTTCAAGTCGGTGACCGACTCCACCGGTTCCCTGACCATTCTGCGCGACATCGATTTCACGCTGAACAAAGGGGAAACCGCGGCCATCGTGGGAGCGTCCGGCTCGGGCAAGAGCACGCTGCTGTCGATCATCGCGGGGTTGGACACGCCCAGCAGCGGCACAGTTCACATCGACGGTGTCGATTTGTTCGCCATGGACGAGGACCAGCGCGCCGCCCTTCGCTCGCAGAAGGTCGGCTTTGTGTTCCAGAGCTTCCAGCTCCTGGGCAACCTGACGGCACTGGAGAACGTCATGCTGCCACTCGAATTGGCCGGCCTGCGCGACGCCCGCGCCACCGCCACGCAGATGTTGCAGCGCGTGGGCCTGGGCGAGCGCCTGTCGAGCTACCCCAAGGTGCTCTCCGGGGGCGAGCAGCAGCGCGTGGCACTGGCGCGGGCCTTCGTGGTACAGCCGGCGGTGCTCCTGGCCGATGAACCCACGGGCAGTCTGGACTTTGCCACCGGCGCACGCATCATGGAGCTGATGTTCGAGCTCAACCGGGAGCAGGGCACCACGCTCGTGCTGGTGACGCACGACCGCGCCATCGCCCACCGCTGCGAGCGCCGCATCACCATCGATGCGGGGCAGGTGGCGGTCGAAACAGAGCCGGCCTGAGGGGCTGTCAACCGGTCGACGGGTGCAGGCGCTGCCAGAGCGCCGCCACGTCATCGCCCACCCGGGCTGGCGGATGCCCGGCTTCCATGAGCGTGGCGAGCAGGCGCGTCAGCAATTCCTCCCGCGGCAGCACCGGTCCGTAGAACAGCACATCGCCGCCCCGGCCCACGAGCAGGGTCGGCAGGGTCTCGACTTCCAGGTCTCCCATCAGGTCGGCCTCGTCCTCGATGTCCAGCCAGCGCCAGTGCAGTTGCGGATGCGCGGCCGCGACGGCATCGACCACCGGCCGCCAGTCTCGGCAGGTGCCACACCACTGGGCACACAGGCTGATGACGTGAAGGGGTTCAATGGCCAAGCGGTCTCCGCAGTTGCTGCACGTCCAGCGCGCTCACCGGTGGCGCCTGGTTGCCCCATTGAGTGCGAACGTAGGTCAGCAGTTCCGCGAGTTCCTGGTCGTTGAACTGCAGCACGAAGGGCGGCATGCCGAACGGGCGCGGGTGTGCCTGGGTGGAAGGGCCGAAACCGCCGTTCAGGACGATCTGCGCCAGGTTGGCGGGCGACGCCATGGTCACCGTGCGGTTGCCCGCCAGCGGCGGATAGGCCACCGCGCCCTGGCTGCTCACGCCTTCCCCGCGCGCGCCATGGCATTGGGCGCAATGCTGTTCATATCGCTGCCCGCCGGCCGCCAGAACCCGGCTGTCCGCTGGTTCGTGGCGCAGCCGCTGTGTCACCGTTTCCGAGGGCAGTTGCCGCAGGTAGATGGCCATGGCCTGCAGGTCTTGTGGCGCCCAGTGCTGGGTGCTGTGCTGCACCACCTCGGCCATGGGGCCGCTCACCAGCGCGTCGCGGGCACGGCCGTCGCGGAACAGCGCCACGATCTCGTCCACCGACCAGTGCTGCAGGCCGGCCTCCGCCGGGTCGAGCAGCGAGGGCGCATACCAGCGTTGCATGGGAATGAGGCCGCCGGAGAGGCCGAGCAGGTTGCCCTGGCCGCCCAGCGCGTCGCGCGGTACGTGGCAGGCACTGCAATGTCCCAGCCCGTTCACGAGGTAGGCGCCGCGCTCCAGGGTGGCGGTCGACGTGGTGGCTGCCGCGGGCGGCGCGGCGTCCTGGGCGCGGAAGTACAGGGTGCGCCAGGCCTTCAGCGCGAACTGCGTGTTGTAGGGCCAGCGCATGTCGTGCGCGGGCACCGGCGTGTCCACGGGCGGCAGGCTGAGGAAAAACGCGAACAGGGCATCGCTGTCCTCGCGCGAAAGGCGCGTGGTGTTGCTATAGGGAAAGGCCGGATTGAGCCAGCGGCCGTCGCGCCCCTGGCCGTGGTGCAGCGCGCGCCAGAAATCGTCGGCGCTCCAGTCGCCTAGCCCGTTCTCGCTGGGCGTGAGGTTGCTGCCATACACCGTACCGAACGGGGTGACCACGCCCAGACCGCCAGCGAACGGCGTGCCGCCGCGCGTGGTGTGGCAGGCCTGGCAGTTGCCAAGCACGGCCAAGTAGCGCCCGCGCTCGATGGTGTGGGGGTCGGCCGGGTTGGACGCCACGTCGGCCGGTCTCACCACGAGGGGCTGGGCGGGCCACACCAGCCATGCCATCACGGCGGCGCCAGCGAGCAGCACCCCGCCCAGGACCAGCAAGGCCTTGCGGCCGGTGGAACGCAGGTGGGCGGCTCTCATGGGCGGCCTCCGGCAGGTGGCCGTGCGCTGCCGCATTGCTGCGGCAGCGGAGCGGTGGAGGGCGCAGCCGCATGGGCATCGGCAGGCGCCTGCTGTGTGGCCAGCCAGGCGCTCACGGCGGCGATGTCGGTCGGGCCAAGGCGCTGGGCGACATCGGCCATGCAGTCGGGCGCATGGGCCTTGCGCAAGCCGGCGCGCCACGCGCCGAGCTGGGCGTTGAGGTAGTCGCGCGGCAGGCCGAGCAGGCCGGGCGTGCCCGGCTGCACGCCGGTGAGCGCGCTGCCGTGGCAGGCCACGCAGGCCGGCAACTGGCGGGAGGCATCACCCCGCAGCGCCAGCTGCTCGCCGCGTTGCAGCTCTTGCGGTGTGGCGTTCACCCGCACGGGTGCCGGGTAAGGGACTTCCATGGCGGCGAAGTGCTGCGCGATCTCCATCAGGTAGGTGTCGCTCAACGGGGTGAGCAGCTGCGTCATCAGCGGATAGACACGCCGGCCATCGCGGAAATTGAGCAACTGGTTGTAGAGGTAGCCTGCCGGTTTGCCCGCCAGACGGGGATAGTAGCCATCGGGCGCGGCACGCCCCTGCGGGCCGTGGCAGGCGGTGCAGGCCATCATGCGTTGTGCCATGGTGTCTTCGAAACGGTGGGTGGTCTGTGCTGCACAGGGCAACAGCAGGGCTCCGAAGGCGAGCAGCAGGGCACTGCGCCATGCATGGCGCGGCGGCAGGCAGGAGAACAAGGTCATGTCGTGGCCAGTCTTGTCGGTGAGAGCGCGGGCGAGGTCGTTCGGTTCCAGTCCGTGGGGTGGGGCAGGCAGCATGCCAGTGCGGTGGCCAGGGGCGCCAGGCGGGCTGGCAGTTCCGGACCACCGAGCCATTCATCCTCGCGGAAGAACACGTTGTCGATGGCGAGTGCCGCCGCCTGTGCAGCGGGCCAGTGGGCCACCGTACCGGGCACGGTCGAAAGGCCATTTTCCTCGCTGCGCAGCAGCACCCATTGGCCGCGTTGTTCGCCGAGGTGAACCGGTGCGGCCAGGGAGAAGCCGGCCCATTGCAGATTGGGTACCGCCGTGATCTCGCCACGCAGCAACCAGCCGCGGCCGGTGTCGCGTGCCCGCAAGGGTTCCAACCAGGGGGAGAGGGTTGCTGCACGCTCGCCGCACAGGAGGTCGACCAGCCAATGGTCGCGCAAGGCGATGTTGGGCGACAGCAGCAGCGCCTCGATGGTCATGCGTTGTGCCCACAGCAGCCAGGCGGCAGCGGGATGGTGGCGTGCCAGCTCCGCCGCGCCTGCGATCAGGTGGTCCAGCCCACCGTCACCACCCAGTCGGGGTGGCACGCCGCAGCGCAGCAAGCCGCTGTCCACCACCTGCATCAGAGCCGTGGCGCCAGCGTCATGGGACATTTCTCGGGCATGGGTGGACATGCCGTTATCGTCGTTCATGCCCATCTGATGTGCAATATGCAGTTTTATTGAAATACAACCAGATCAGATGTGCGAGCTGATCTGCTCTGCTCCGCCCGGATTGCGCGGCATCTGATCCGTGGCAGATGGCGTGCTGCAGGCGATACTGGCCCGATGTTCAAGACCATGAGAGATACGTGGCCCAAGACCTGGCGCGTAACAGGCTGGCTCCTCGCGGCCGGCGCGCTGTGCGGCCTTCAGTGGCTGGGTGACCAGCTGGTCGCGCTGCTGGGCTGGCCGCTGCCCGGATCGCTCGCGGGCCTGCTGATGCTGCTCGGGCTGCTGACGCTGCGGGGCGGCGTGCCGCGCGGCCTGGACGAGGTGGCCGCGCCGCTGCTCAGGCACCTGATGCTGTTCCTGATTCCCTCGGTGGCCGCCGTCGGGCTGTACGCCCACCTGCTGCTGGAGCATGTGGCCCTGTTCGTTCTGACAGCCACGCTGGGCACGGTGGTCACGATCGTGGTGACGGGCTGGACACTGCACCGGTTGCTGAAAGACCGTCAGCCGTGAGTCCGTCGACCCTCTTCTGGACACTGGTGACCGTGCTGGCCTACACGACGGCGCTCCGGCTGTACCAGCGCAGCGGCCACCATCTGCTCTGCCTGCCGGTGCTCAGCGGCACGGCGCTGGTACTGGGGGCCATGACACTGATGGGGGTGGGTTATCCGTTGTACGAGGAGGCGACCCGCGTGCTGAGCTGGCTCACTGGCCCGGCCATCATCGCGCTCGCCGTACCGTTGTACCGGCAGGCCGCCTTGCTGCGCCGCCTGGCGCTGCCCCTGCTGGGCGCGTTGCTGGCCGGATGCCTGGCGTCCGTGCTGGGCACGCTGCTGCTGGCCCAGGTTCTGGGATCACCGCTGGCGCTTGCGCTCTCGCTGGCTCCGAAGGCCGCCACCATGCCCATCGCCATGCAGGCGGCCGAGCGGGCGGGTGGCGTGCCGGCGGTGGCGGCCCTGGCCGTGGTGACCACGGGCGTCCTTGGCACCTTGTTCGCCGGGCCTGTGTTGCGGCTTGTGCGGCTGGACGACCCGACCACGCGCAGTTTTGCGCTGGGGCTGGTGGCGCATGCCATCGGTACCGCCCGCGTGCTGCAGACGCACCCGGGCAGTGTGGCGTTCGCGGCGCTGGCCATGGGCCTGAATGGCGTGAGCACCGCGCTGGTGATCGCCCTGCTGGCGCGCTGGCTGTGAGGACCCGGAGGAAAGAGGGCGCGGAGGCCGCGCCGCTAAGATCGCCCGACCCTGTCCACGATGCCTACCCCATGAGCGGCGCACACCTCACCCGCTACCAGCAACTCGCCGAAGAGATAGCCGATGGCATCCGGGCGGGGGTGCTGCGCCCTGGCGAACGCCTGCCTTCGGTGCGCCAGACGTGCGAGCAGCGTGGTGTGAGCCCGTCCACGGTGTTCCAGGCCTATGGGCAGCTGGAATCGCAAGGACTGGTGGAGGCGCGTGCACGTTCCGGCTTCTACGTGCGTGCCACGCGCCGGCCCACGCGCTCGGTGCCCAAGGCCGCACGGCCGAGTGCCGAGGCCACGCCGGTGGCGATCAGCGAACTGGTGTACGAGCTGCTGGGCTCGACGCGCGATGCCGAGGTGGTACCGCTGGGGTCGGCGTTTCCCGCACCGCACCTGTTCCCCTTCGATGCCCTCGCGCGCAGCGGCGCGCGTGCCATGCGGCGTCTGCCCGCCAGTCGCATCACCGGTGCTTTGACGGCCGGGGATGAAGGGCTGCGCCAGGCCCTGCGGCGGCGCTACGCGCTGCACGGTGTGCCGCTGGCTGCGGACGAGCTGGTCATCACCAACGGCGCCATGGAAGCGCTCAACCTCTGTCTGCAGGCCGTCACGAAACCGGGTGACGTGGTGGTGGTGGAGTCGCCCACGTTCTACGCCGCGCTGCAGGCGCTCGAGCGCTTGCACCTGAAGGCGGTGGAGGTCGCCACCGATCCGCGCGAAGGCGTGGACATCGGTGCGCTCGCCAACCTGCTGGAGCGCCAGCCAGTGGCTGCGTGCTGGTTCATGCCCAGCTTCCAGAACCCGCTGGGTGCGCTCATGCCGCCCGAGCGCAAGCAGGCGCTGGTGGCCTTGCTCGCGCGCCACCGCGTGCCGCTGATCGAGGACGATGTGTATGGCGAGCTGCATGCGGCGGCCCGCCGGCCACCGCCGGCCAAGGCGTTCGACCGCGAGGGTGGCGTGCTCCATTGCGCTTCCTTCTCCAAATGCCTGGCGCCGGGATACCGCGTCGGCTGGACCGCTGCCGGGCGTTATGCCGGTGCGGTGGAGCGCCTCAAGATGTCGAGTTCGCTGGCCACCGCCATTCCGCCCCAGCTGGCGCTGGTGGACTATCTGGCGCAAGGGGGTTACGACCGCCATCTGCGTCGCCTGCGCGAGGCGCTGGCTGGCCAGCAGCAGCGGGCGTTGCGGCTGGTGGAGCGGCATTTTCCGGCGGGTACCCGCGTCACGCGTCCACTGGGGGGGTATTTCCTCTGGCTCGAGCTGCCACCGGCGGTCGATGCGCTCGCGCTGCACCATCGGGCGCGCGCCCGCAACATCAGCACCGCGCCCGGGGTGCTGTTTTCGGCCGACCGCCGCTTCACGCACCACCTGCGGCTCAACGTCGGCCACCCGGACGACGCACGTTTCGACGCGGCGCTGCGGCTGCTCGGCGAGCTCGCGCACGGCGCATGAGCGGTGGCCGGGCAGCGCTAGCGCCGATAATCGCCCGATGTCTTCCCCCAAAGTGCTGTTCGGCTTCCATGCCGTGGGCGTGCGCCTGAAAACCGCCCCGAAATCCATCATCGAGATCTACTACGAGCCGACGCGGCGCGATGCGCGCATGCGCCAGTTCCTGGACAAGGCGCGCGAGGCCAATGCACGGTTGATCGAGGCCGACAGCCTGCGCATCGCCAAGCTGGCCGGCAGTCATGGCCACCAGGGCGTGGCTGCGCGCGTGGAAGCGGTGGCGCAGGTGCGTTCGCTCGACGAACTGCTGGAGCAACTCGAGCCGACCGGCATTCCGCCGCTGCTGCTTGTGCTGGACGGCATCACCGACCCGCACAACCTCGGGGCCTGCCTGCGCGTGGCCGACGGTGCGGGTGCGCACGCCGTGATCGCGCCCAAGGACCACGCGGCCGGCATCAACGCCACCGTGGCCAAGGTGGCCAGCGGCGCGGCCGAGACCATGCCGTACTTCATGGTGACCAACCTTGCGCGCACGCTGAACGAACTCAAGGAACGCAACATCTGGGTCATCGGCACCAGTGACGACGCCCCCAGGACGCTCTACCAGGTCGACCTCAAGGGCCCGGTGGCGCTCGTGCTCGGCGCCGAGGGGGCTGGCATGCGCCAGCTCACGCGCAAGACCTGCGACGAACTGGTCAGCATTCCCATGGCCGGTGCGGTCGAGAGCCTGAATGTCTCGGTCGCCAGCGGCGTCTGCCTGTACGAAGCGCTGCGCCAGCGCAACTGATCACGGCCATGCTCGACACGGTGCGCGACTGGATCCGGGAGGCGCGCCACATGGCCGTGCTCACCGGCGCGGGCATGAGCGCCGAGTCCGGCGTGCCCACCTTCCGCGATGCGCAGACCGGGTTGTGGGCGCACTTCAACCCGCAGGAGCTCGCCACCGAGGCCGCCTTCCGCGCCCACCCGCAGCGCGTGTGGGACTGGTACGCACACCGCCGCGAGATGATCGCTGCCGTGCAACCCAACGCGGGCCACCGGGCGCTGGCGGCGTTCTCACAACGCAACCCCGGCCGCCTCACGCTCATCACACAGAACGTGGACGGGCTGCACCAGCTCGCCGGCAACACCGACGCCCTGGCCCTGCACGGCAACATCGCGCAGGACCGCTGGCTCGATGCGCCGCGCGATTGCTGCCAGCCCGATCGCCTCGAAGCTGGCCACCCGCCGCGCTGCCCCTCGTGTGGCAATCTCCGCAGGCCCGCCGTGGTCTGGTTTGGTGAGCATCTGCCCGCGCAGGCGCTGGAAGACGCGGAACGCGCCGCTCGCAAGTGCGAGCTGATGCTGGTGGTCGGCACGTCCGGCGAGGTCTATCCCGCCGCTGGCCTGGCGTTCACCGCGCACCAGAGCGGCGCCCGCGTGGTCGTCGTCAACCCCGAGCCGACGCCACTGGACGCGGTGGCGGAACACCGGCTGGGTGAGTCCGCAGCGGTGTGCCTGCCCGCGTTGCTGGCCTGAGCCACCCCTTTCACCTCAACCCCTGGAGACGTCACATGCCCATCGCCACCCTCGACATCTGGCACGACCTGGTTCAGAACCGCAACGCCAAAGGCCTGCGCGACCTGCTCGCGGAAGACGTGGTCTTTCATTCACCGGTGGTGCACACACCCCAGGCGGGCAGGGCTGTGACCACGCAGTACCTGGCCGCCGCGTTCCAGGTGTTTTTCAACCCCTCGTTCCGCTATGTGCGCGAGGTGGTCGGCCCGCGTGACGCGGTGCTGGAGTTCCAGGTGGAGATCGACGGCATCACCGTCAACGGGGTCGACATGATCCGCTGGAACGACGAGGGCCGCATCACCGACTTCAAGGTCATGATCCGCCCGCTCAAGGCGATCAACCTCATTCACCAGAAGATGGGTGCCCTGCTGCAGGCCGGCCAGCAGCAACAGTAGGCGGCGGGTCAGACCAGGCCCAGCGCCCCGAGCACGGCGCCCGCGCCGATCATCCACAGCAGGTGAATCTTCGTGCGCCACACCAGCACAGTGGCCACGGCCGTGAGCAGCCACAGCGGCCAGTCGCGTGCCGGGTGTTCGTGGGAACCGGTGAGCAGCCAGCCGGTGGCGATGAGCAGGGCGATCACGATCGGTGCCATGCCGGTCTTGAAGGCGCGAACCGCGCGCAGTTCGCGGTTGTCGTGCGCCCAGCGCGTGGCGGTGTAGGTGAGCACGGAAGAGGGCAGCAGGATGGCCACCAGGGTGACGAGCACGCCGAACATGGCGAAGGCCCAGGCCAGCCAGCCGCCGGCGGGGCCACCACCCGCGTTGAGGCCGACGTTCCAGCCCAGCACGGCCACGAACAGCACGTTGGGGCCGGGTGCGGCCTGCGAGATGGCGATGGAGGAGGTGAACTGCGCGTCGCTCAGCCAGCCGTTCTGGAAGACGAGGTAGCGGTGCATGTCGGGCGCCGTGGTGATGGCGCCGCCGATCGCCAGCAGCGAGAGCGAGGCGAAGTGTGTGAAAAGGTCGAACCAGTTGGCGGCGGTCGGCTGCATCATGGTTCAGGCCTCACCCTTCTTCTGCCGATCGGCGTCCGCATCGCTCAGCACGCGGTAGGCCCAGAGGCAGGCACTGCCACCGATGCCCAGCAGCACCCAGAGCAGGGGCCAGCGCAGCAGGGCGATGGCGACGAAGGTGAGGGCGGCCAGACCGATGCACACGACCATGCCCATGGCATTCTTGTTCAGCGCGCCGATCAGCTTGATACCGGTGGCGGCCACCAGTCCGGCGGCCACCGCGCCCATGCCGCGCAGCGCGTTCTGTGGGATCACACTGTCGGCCACGCTGCCGTAGAGCGCGGCCAGCAGCAGCACCAACACCAGAGGTGCCGTCAGCATGCCGGCCAGCGCGGCCAGGGCACCCCGAAGCCCGAAGTAGCGCCCGCCGATCATCATCGAGAGGTTGACCACGTTCGGGCCCGGCATGATCTGCGCAACGGCCCAGTCCTCCACGAACTGCTCACGCGTCATCCAGCGCTTTTTCTCCACCAGCTCGCGCTGCACCACCGCCAGCACACCGCCGAAGCCCTGCAAGGCCAGCCAGGTGAACGAGACGAACAGATCGGTCTTGGAGAGGGGGCGGTGGAGGGGTTGCTGGTCGGCAGCTTCGGGCGGTATCGGAGCGGTGGCGGGCATGCCGGGATTATCGGTGCGCCGGCTCCCAAGGCCGTGGCGGTCTGTGGGGTTGGGGGCCTTTACAACGCCAGCTCCCAGGTCTCACCGACGAGATCCTGGCCATAGCCGTGGTAAGGCTCGCTGTGCACCAGCTCGAAGCCGCGCCGGGCGTAGATGGCGCGGGCCACGTCGAGGTTGCTGTTGGTCCACAGCACCATCTTGCGGTACCCCTTGGCGCGCGCGAAGGCGATGCACTCCTCGGTCAGCCGCGCGCCCAGGCCGAGGCCGCGAGCGGCCGGGGTGAGGATCAGCAGCCGCAACTGCGCTTCGGTGTCGCTCTTGCGGACCACGAAGACCGAGCCCACGCGCTCGCCGTCGAGCTCGGCGATCCAGCCACGTTCCCAGGCGGGGTCGTGGCGCCGGATCATGCCGGCCACGATCTCCGCCACCAGGGCCTCGAATTCGCTGTTCCAGCCGTACTCGAGCCCGTAGATCTCGCCATGCTGTTCCACGACCCAACCCATGTCGCCCGCTCGCACGTCGCGCAGCACGGCGGTGCGCTGGGATGTGGCGGTGGGGTCCAGCAGGGACTGCACGCGCGCCAGTGCCGTGACGAGCGTGTGGCGCTGGTCGGGCGCCAATGGGGCCAGCAGGCGCGCGGCCTCTTCGCGCGAGCGCTGTTGCATCGGCTCGAACGCGGCCCGGCCTTCGGCCGTGAGGCTCAGCGCATGTTGCCGTGCATCGGTGGGCGAGGGTGTGCGGGTGATCCAGCCCGCTTCAGTGAAGCGCCGAACGATGCGGCTCACGTAGCCCGCGTCGAGCAGGAGACGGCGCCCCAGCTCGCTCGCGGTGCATGGCGCGTGGTGCGCCAGTTCGTAGAGCACCCGGACTTCGGTGAGCGAGAACGCACTGCCCAGGTACGGGTCGAGCAGGCCACTGCGCTGGGTGTAGAGGCGGTTGAAGGCGCGCATGGCGCGCACCTGGGCGGGGTCGACCGGCGCGGTCCCGGGCATGGCGTCTGTCATCGCCCGGATTCTGGCGCATTTACTTGACTCAGGCAATTAAATGATTGACGCGACTGTCTTCAGCCCGTTTGCAGCATCTCTCTCACCCGCTCGCGGGTGAGAGGCTTGGTCACGAATCCACGGATCAGGGGCATGTCGCCCGCGCGCAGGCGGTCCTGCGGCGCGTCTGACGAGGTCAGCATCATGACGAGCATGGTCGGCTTGTCCTGCAGCAGCGGTCGGGCCTGCCGCGCGAACTCGAAGCCGTCCATCTGTGGCATGTTGATGTCCAGGAACAGGCAGGTGGGCACGGTCAATTCGTCCACGCGCAGGAAGGCCAGTGCGTCGGCACCGCTTTCGAACACGTGCACCTCGCCCGTGAAGCCGGCGCGGCGGATCATGATCTCGTGGTAGACGTTGTCGGCCTCGTTGTCGTCGACGAGGATGAAGCGCTGGGGAATGGGCATCGCGTCGCCTTTACGAGGGGGTGCCATGGGGCACTGGCAGGTGCAGCGTGAAGCGGCTGCCCTCGCCAGGGGTGGATTGCACGGAGAGGTGCCCGCCATGCAGCGCGGCGATGCGCCGGCAGATGGACAGGCCCAGGCCCGAGCCGGCATGCGTCTTGCGCGAGTGCAGCCGCTTCAGAAGATCGAAGATGCTGGCCTGGTGTTCGGGCGCGATGCCGATGCCGTTGTCTTCCACGTGGATCTGGTCGAAACCGTGTTCGCGTGTGGCACTCACGCGCACCCGGGGCGGGACACCCGGTTGCGCGAACGCGATCCCGTTGGCCACGAGGTTCTGCAGTGCGATGCGCAGCAGGGATGCGTCGGCCTGCACCGTGGGCAGTGTGGCCATGTCCAGCTGGCCACCGGCTTGCGTGATCGCGGCGCTCAGGTCGTCGCGGACCTGTTCGACCAGCAGGTTCACGTCCACCGGGCCGCTGTCGAGCGCGTGGCGGTCGAGCCGCACATACCGCAGCAGGCCATCGAGCAGGCTGGCCATGCGCTGGCCTCCGGCGCTGACGAAGCCCAGGTAGCGCCGGGCCTCGGGTGGAAGCCGTTCCCCGTGATCGGCTTCGAGCAGCGAGCTGAAGTTGTTGATGGAGTTGATCGGTTCGCGCAGGTCGTGCGACATGATGTGGATGAAGCGCTCCTGCTCCAGCGTCTTGCGCTCCAGCTGGAGGATGGTGTCGCCCAGCAGCCGTTCCTTGTTCTTGAGCTCCTGGATGTCGCGCCCGCGCATCACGACGCCAGTGATGCCCCCGTCTTCGTCCCGCACGGGCAGCAACGCGATTTCCATGTGCCGGCTGCCGGCGACCTTGAAGTCGGAGACGCGCTGGTAGATCACCGTCTCGCCAGCCATGGCGCGGTCCAGCTTGGAGCCGACCAGGGCGTAGGCCGCCTCACCCAGGCGTTGCTTCACGGTGATGCCGATGATTTCCTCGCGCGAGCACCCGATGTAGTTCAGATAGGTCTGGTTGATGTGGCGGTAGACCCCATCGGTGTCGATATAGGCCTGCAGGTCCAGCCCGGCGGCGGCCATGGCGGTGAGCTCTTCGTGTTCCTGCTTGACCGCGCGGGCCTTGCGTGCGGCCTCGATCTGGCGCGCGCGTTCGTTTTCCAGCAGGGTGGCCACCAGACCGGAGAGGCGGCTGAGCGCGGTGAGTTGCACGGAGTGCAGCTGCCGCACCATCTGGTCCACCACGCAGACCGTGCCCAGGGCGAAACCGTCGGACGTGACGATGGGGGCGCCCGCGTAAAAGCGCACGTTGGTCGTGCCTTGCACCAGTGGGTTCTGTCTGAAGCGGGCGTCCTGGCTCATGTCCTCCACCACCATGACCTGCTCCGGGTTGAGGATGGCGTGCGTGCAGAAGGACATTTCGCGCGGGGTTTCGCACACGTCCACCCCCACGCGCGATTTGAACCACTGCCGGTCGCGGTCGACGAGCGTGATCAGTGCCACCGGCGTGCCGCAGATCACCTGGGCCAGCGCCGAGATGTCGTCGAACGCCTTCTGCGGCAGGCTGTCGAGCACGCCCAGGCCGCGCAACCGGGCCAGGCGCTGTTCTTCGTTGTGGGGAAGGGGGGCTGTCTGCATGCGGGCCGGAACCGGAGGGAAAGCAGGGGGTGCCCGATGATTGCATACCGGGCAGGGTATGCGCGATACGCCGGACGGCGCATGCCGGTACCCGGAAGTGCTACACACGATTCCGTCACGTTTGGGGCGTACTTGATCGGAAACAGCAAGCGCGGTGCGCGGGGCACCAGCCACCAGAGCGTCCCGCGGAACCGGCTCGGGCGGGCCGCCAGGTGCGGTCCCCCCCGGGGGAAGACGCCGCAGGCGGCGCAGGGGGGCTCTCTTACACCGACATCCCGCCCGAGACCTCGATCACCGCGCCGTTGATGTAACTCGCTTCGTCGCTGGCCAGGAAGGCATAGACGTTGGCGATTTCCTCCGGTCGCCCCAACCGGTGCAGCGGCACGCGGCGCTCCATGTCCTCGATCACCTTGGCTGGCATGGTGTCCAGGATCGGCGTGGCGATGAAGCCCGGCGCCACCGCGTTCACCCGGATACCCTTGGGGCCCAGTTCGCGGCTCCAGGTCTTGGTGAAGCCGATCACGCCGAACTTGCTGGCCGCGTAGTTGGTCTGCCCGAAGTTGCCGTAGATGCCCACGACCGATGAGGCGTTGAGGATGACGCCGCTGCCCTGCGCGACCATGCCGTCGGCCACGGCCTGGGCGCAATGGAACACGCCACGCAGGTTCACATCGATCACGCGGTCGAACTGTTCCAGGGTCATCTTCTGCAGGCGAGCGTCCTGGGTGATGCCGGCGTTGTTCACCAGGACGTCGATGCGGCCGAAGCGTTCGTGCACCTGGGCCACCACGGCGTCCACCATCTCGCGCTGGGTGACGTCCACCACGAAGCCCGCGGCCGGCGCACCCAGCGCCTCACACTGGCGCACGGCATCGTCGACAGCGGCCTGCTTCACGTCGCAGACGATGACGGCGGCGCCCTCCCGGGCGAATTTGAGGGCGGTGGCCAGGCCGATGCCCTGGGCCGCTCCGGTGATGAGGCTGATTTTTCCTTCGAGTCGTTTCATGCGTGGGGGAACAGGGGTCAATAAACGGGCTGGTGCTGCCGGATGGCCTTCTTCACGGCATCGCTCAGTGCGAATCCCGCGCCGTAGCGTGAGGCCAGCTCACCGCAGCGCCGTTCGAAAGCTTCGATGCCCATGCCGTAGATGAACTGAAGCGCGCCACCCGTCCAGGCCGGGAAGCCGATGCCGAAGATCGAGCCGATGTTGCCGTCGTGCACGGTGGTGAGCACGCCCTCGGCCAGGCAGCGCGCCGTTTCCACCGACTGACGGTAGAGCAGGCGGTCCTTGATGTCCTGCAGGTCCCAGGCGGCATCGGGCTTCTCGAAGCGGGTCTTGAGCTCGGGCCAGAGCTGCTTCTTGTGGCCGGCGGGGTAGTCGTAGAAACCGCCTCCAGCGGCGCGGCCCGGGCGCTTGAACTCCCGCACCATGCGCTCGACCAGCAATTCGCCCGGCGTGGCGGCGTAGCTGCGGCCTTCTTTCTCGACGTCGGCGCGGGTCTGGTCCAGCACATGCACCGAGAGCGAGAGCGCGGTCTCGTCCAGCACCGCGAGCGGCCCGACCGGCATGCCGGCCTGCACGGCCGCGTTCTCGATCACGGGCGCGGGAATGCCTTCGCCCAGCATTGCGGCACCTTCCATCACGAAGGTGCCGAAGGTGCGGCTGGTGTAGAAGCCGCGCGAGTCGTTCACCACGATGGGCAGCTTGCCCAGCGCCTGCACATAGTCGTAGGCGCGCGCGATGGTCTCGTCGTCCGTCTCCTTGCCCCGGATGATCTCCACCAGCTTCATCTTGTCCACCGGGCTGAAGAAGTGGATGCCGACGAAGCGCTGCGGTCGGCTGCTGGCCTGCGCCAGACCCGTGATGGGCAGGGTGGAGGTGTTGCTGGCGAAAAAGCCCCCGGTAGCCAGCATGGGCTCGGCTTCCTTGGTGACGGCGGCCTTGAGTTCGCGGTTCTCGAACACCGCTTCGATGATCAGATCGCAGCCCCTGAGGTCGCCCGGATGATCGGTGGGGTGGATGTGGTCGAGCAGGTCGCGCTGGTCGTAGGGACTCATGCGGCCCTTGTCGACACGCTCCTGCGTGAGCTTGAAGCTGTAGGACTTGCCGCGTTCGGCGGTTTCGATGCTCACGTCCTCCAGCACGGTGCGGATGCCCCGGCCCGCCTGCACGTAAGCGATGCCCGCGCCCATCATGCCCGCGCCCAGGATGCCCACCTTCTTCGGCTTGTAGCGCGAGATGCCTTGCGGGCGTGACTGGCCGCTCTTGATCGCGTTCAGGTTGAAGAAGAATGTGTTGATCATGTTCTTGGCCACCGGGCTCACGATCAGCCTGGCCAGGTAGCGGCTTTCGATGCGCAGCGCGGTGTCGAAGTCCACCATCGCGCCTTCGGCCATGGCCGCCAGCGCGGCTTCCGGCGCTGGGTAGAGCCCGCGTGTCTTCTGCTTGAGCACGGCCGACGCGACGGTGAGCATGCCGGCGACCTTGGGGTTGGAGGGCGTGCCGCCGGGAATCTTGTGGTCCTTCGCATCCCACGGCTGGCGCGAATGCGGGTGCGTCGCGATCCAGGCCAGTGCCGCGCTGCGCAGCGCGGCTGCCACATCGCCCTCGGGCGGCACCAGCTCGTGCACCAGGCCGAGTTCCTGCGCCTCGCGCGGGTTGAACAGCTTGCTCTCCAGAATGTAAGGTTGCGCGCCCATGAGGCCGAGCAGGCGCACCATCTTCGTGATGCCGCTCGCGCCAGGGATCAGGCCCAGCGTGATCTCGGGCAGGCCGAGCTGGATCTTCGGGTCGTTCACCGCGATGCGGTGGTGACCCATCAGCGCCACTTCCCAGCCACCGCCGAGCGCGGCGCCGTTGATGCAGCTCACCACCGGCACGCCCAGCGTCTCCAGGGTGCGGAAGTTCTTCTTGGTCTGCTCGATGCTGGCGAACACGGCGGGGGCGTCGCTCGCCTGCAGCCGCATCGTGCCCTTGAGATCGGCACCAGCGAAAAAGGTGCTCTTGGCCGAGGCCAGGATGATGCCCTTGATGTTGGCGCAGTCGCGCATCACCTGCGCGGTGACCTCGGTGAGGTCGGCCTGCCAGTCGGCACACATGGTGTTGACTGGTGAGCCTTCCTCGTCGAAGGTGATGGTGGCGATGCCGTCGGCGAGTTCGTAGCGGATGGTTTTCATCGTTTCGCTTTCAACTTACGAATGTCTTCAGTCCAGAAACACCGCGGAACCGGCTTCGCCGGGCCGCAGGTGTTGCCCCCTTTCAGGGGGTGAGGCGCGAAGCGCGGCGCGGGGGTGGTTCGTCAGACCCTTTCGACGATCGTCGCGATGCCCATGCCGCCACCGACGCAGAGCGTGGCCAGGCCGTAGCGCAACTGACGCCGGTGCAGTTCGTCGATCAGGGTGCCGAGGATCATGGCGCCGGTGGCCCCGAGCGGATGGCCCATGGCGATCGCGCCACCATTCACGTTCACCTTCTCGTGCGGCACCCCCATGTCCTTCATGAATTTCATCGGCACGGCGGCGAAGGCTTCGTTCACCTCGAACAGGTCGATCTGGTCGATCGACAGGCCGGCCTTTTCCAGTGCCTTGCGCGCCGCCGGCATCGGCCCGGTGAGCATGATCGTCGGGTCTGCGCCCGAGAGCGCCACCGAGACGATGCGCGCGCGCGGCGTGAGGCCGTGCGTGCGGCCCGCGCCCTCGCTGCCGATGAGCATGGCGGTGGCACCGTCGACGATGCCCGAGGAGTTGCCCGCGTGGTGCACGTGGTGGATGCGCTCCACCTGCGGATACCGCTGCAACGCCACCGCATCGAAGCCCATGTTGCCCAGGTGGTCGAACGCGGGTTTGAGTGAGGCCAGTCCTTCCATGGTGGTGTGCGGCTTGATGAACTCGTCTTCTTCCAGAATGGTCTGGCCGAGGAAGTCCGTGACCGGCACCACCGAGCCCTTGAAGTGGCCGGCCTGGCGAGCGGCGGCGGCGCGCTTCTGGGACTCGAGCGCGAACGCATCCACGTCCTCCCGGGTGAAGCCTTCGAGCGTCGCGATCAGGTCGGCGCCAATGCCTTGCGGCACGAAGAGTGTCTCGCTGTTGGTCTGCGGGTCCTGCGCCCAGGCACCACCGTCGGAGCCGATGGGCACGCGGCTCATGCTCTCCACGCCGCCGGCCACCACCAGGTCTTCCCAGCCGCTCTTCACTTTCATCGCCGCCATGTTCACGGCCTCGAGGCCGGAGGCACAGAAGCGGTTGAGCTGCACGCCCGAACAGCGCCAGTCCCAGCCGGCCTTGAGCGCCGCCACCTTTGCGATGACCGAGCCCTGCTCACCGATGGGCGACACCACGCCCATGACCACATCGTCCACCGCGCCGGTGTCGAAGCGGTTGCGCTGCTGGAGCTGGGTCAGCACCCCGGCCAGCAGGTCGATCGGCTTGACCTCGTGCAGGCTGCCGTCTTTCTTGCCCTTGCCGCGCGGTGTGCGCACGGCGTCGAATACGAAGGCTTCGCTCATGGTGTCTCCTGGGGGATGGCGGATGGCGCGAACCAGTATAGACTTTTGCCAAGCATTTGCTTTGCAAAATTCCCCGACGCAGTCTGATAGGTGACATCATGATCGAACGCACCCTGTTCAACGCCGACCACGAAGCCTTCCGCGACAGCTTCCGCAAGTTCATGGAGAAAGAGATCGCACCGCACCACGAGGCCTGGGAAGAGCAGGGCTATGTGGACCGGGCGGTGTGGAGCAGGGCGGGCGAGAACGGTTTTCTCTGTATGTCGCTGCCCGAGGCTTATGGTGGATCGGACGCCGACAAGCTGTACTCTGTGGTCCAGATGGAGGAGATCGCGCGCGCCGGTTTCAGCGGCATCGGCTTCGGTTTGCACAGCGAGATCGTGGCGCCCTACATCCTTCACTACGGAACGGAGCAGCAGAAGAACCGTTACCTGCCCAGGCTCGCCAGCGGCGAGATGGTGGGTGCGATCGCCATGAGCGAGCCCGCCGCCGGCAGCGATCTGCAGGGTGTGAAGAGCACGGCGATCCGGCAGGCCGATGGCAGCTACCTGCTCAATGGCAGCAAGACCTTCATCACCAATGGCTGGCATGCCGACCTCGTGATCGTGGTGGCCAAGACCGATCCCGGTGCGGGCGCCAAGGGCACGAGCCTGCTGCTGGTGGAGCGCGGCATGCCAGGCTTCGAGAAAGGCAAGCGGCTGAAGAAGCTGGGCATGAAGGCGCAGGACACGTCCGAACTGTTCTTCGACAACGTGAAGGTGCCGGCCGACAACCTGCTGGGTGGCCTCGCCATGGAAGGCCGGGGCTTCATCTGCCTGATGGAGCAGCTCCCCTGGGAGCGGCTGCAGATTGCCATCAGCGCGGTCGCCTCGGCACAGGCCGCGATCGACTGGACGGTGCAGTACACCAAAGACCGCAAGGTGTTCGGGCAGACGGTGGCGCAGTTCCAGAACACGCGCTACACGCTCGCGGAGTTGCAGACCGAGGTGCAGGTGGCGCGCGTGTTCGTCGACAAGTGCTGCGAACTCATCGTGCAAGGCAAGCTCGACACCGCCACAGCCAGCATGGCGAAGTACTGGTGCTCGGACTTGCAGTGCAAGGTGATGGACGAATGCCTGCAGCTGCACGGCGGCTACGGCTACATGTGGGAATATCCCATCACCCGCGCCTATGCCGATGCGCGCGTGCAGCGCATCTACGGTGGCACGAACGAAATCATGAAGGAAGTGATCTCGCGCGGCATGGGCCTGGGCGGGAGGTGATGCCATGGGCTTTGGAAGGACCACGCCGATCTTGCGCATCTTCGACGAGGCGAAGGCGCGCGAGTTCTATCTCGACTTCCTGGGCTTCCAGCTCGACTGGGAGCACCGGTTCGAGCCCGGTTTTCCGCTTTACCTGCAAGTGTCCCGCAGTGGTTGCGTGCTGCACCTTTCAGAGCATCACGGCGACGCGTGCCCGGGTTCCGCAGTGCGCATCGAAACCGACGAACTCGACGCCTTTCACGCCGGCCTGACCGCGGCCAATTACAGGTATGCCCGTCCTGGCATCGAGAACACGCCCTGGGGCAGCCGTGAGGTGCGGATCGCAGACCCCTTCGGCAACCGCCTCACTTTTTTTCAGCCAGAACCCGGTTGACGCAGGTTCAGAGCTGGATCACGCGGGTCAGCGCAATTCCTTCAGGGGCCTCGTAGTCCGCCAGCACCCAGGCGCGGGCCGGGTGGGTGGCCGCATCCTGCAACAGCCCGAGCAGGAACCGGATCGAGGGTGCATCCAGCGCGGCAAACGGCTGGTCGATCAGCGTCAGGGGCGTGCCACAGGCGAACGCGGCGGTGAGCCAGACCTTGCGCCGGCTGCCGGTGGACAGCATGTACATCGGCTTGGCCAGGTGCGGGCCGAGCGAGAAGCCCTCGATCAGCTCGGCCATCGCGTCCGCATCGAAGTGCGGGTAGTGGTGGCTCAGGCTGTCCAGATAGCCCTTGGCCGCGAGCGCGTCATGGGCCTCGGTCTGGGGATCGATCCAGAACACCCGCTGCCGGTAGGCGTCGTGGTGCTCGCCGAGGTGGATGCCGTGGACGACGAGCGAGCCTTCATCCGCGTTCTGTGCACCCGCCATCAACCGCAGCAAGGTGCTCTTGCCACGGCCGTCGTCACCCCGCACCAGGGTGACCCCGGGGAGCACGTCGAAGGAGAGACCATCGAACAGCAGCGGCCGGGACCAGCCGAACCGCAGGCCTTTGACCTGCAGCACAGGCTCTTCAGGATCCGTGTTCACTTCAATAGCCTATGGAGTAACGCAGGCCGTTGTGGTTGAGCACCGCGCTGCGCTGGCCGATGGTCTCCAGCTTGAAACCGGGAGAGATCTCCTGGCCTTCCTGCAGCACCTTGCCGTTGACGATCAGCATGCGCAGCGCTGGGTTCTTCGAGTAAGTGGATCCGCTCACGCTCACCTGCGGCAACTGCGCGCGGGCCTCTGGCGAGAGTTCGGCGAAGCTGCGCACGGCTGCCGCGCTGGCGTCGGATGCGGTGCTCGTGGCGGAGGGAGCCGGTGCGGCTTGTGCGGGTGCTGGCGCGGTGGTCGTGGCCGCGGTGCGCGCTGCCGGGGCTGAGGCTGGGGTCGGGTGTGGTGTCGGTGCAGGTGCCGGGGCCCGCTTCGGCGGCTCCTCCCGAGGAGGCGCAAGGATGGGCTGCGCCGGGGCGGGTGGCGGCGCGGGGCTGGCCGGCATGGGCGCCTGCGCGACCTGATTGGCCGGTGCCACCACGGATGGCGTCGATGACGCGGTGGGAGCCGGTTGTGCCGCGGGCGTGGGTGACGGCGTGGCCGTGGCTCGTGGTTCGGGCCTGCTGAGCCACCACCAGGCGCCCGCGGCGATCAGAACGAGAACCGCCGCCGCGATGGTGTGCGCGGGCTTCCAGCGCCGTACCGGCTGGGTCTTGAGGCCAGCGGGCGGCACGATCTGGCTCTTGAGGCCGGGCACGTGGCCGCGTTCGCGTTCCGCCTCCGCGCGCTGTAGGGCATCGAGGATGTAGGACATCTTGGAATCCCGCCTCAGGAGCCGGAGGTGGCGAGCCGGGGCTCGTCCACGCCGCTGGCGAGGTTGACCTGCATGAAGGTGATCGGGCCGGCCAGGCCTGCGGCTTCGATGCCGTTGGCGCGCTGGAAGGCCTGGATGCGGGCGGTGAGCTGCTTGGCCGAGGGCGGCACCTTGCCGGCCGCCTGCAGGTTCGCGATGCGCTCCCCCAGCCAGTCGGCGGCCGGGCCCGTGCGGCCATCCACCAGGCGGGTGGTCTGGCCGGGCGGGGTGCGCCACAGGGTGGCGAAGTCGCCACTCCAGATGTCGGTCAGCGTGGCCAGCGGCATGCGCCAGCGTTGCTCGCCGGCCTGCAGTGTGGCGGTGTCGCTGTCGAGCGCGGTCACCAGGGCCATGCCCGAGCCCTGGCCGGCCGGGCGCAAGGTCACGATGCCCGGGCGGTTGAGCTGACGCAGGCCGGCGACGGTCAGGCGGTCGGTGCGGTAGCACTGCAGCTGCGCCTGCTGCGCGGCGTTGCAGGGGTCGTCCGACGCCAGGGTCTGCCCCCAGAGCGGGCCGAGCGCCCGCCAGGCTTCGGTCTCGTTCTTCAGCAGGGCAGAGGCTTCGGGTGGGCCGGTCAATGGCTCCGGGCGAGGGGGAGGGGTGGTGGCCGGCGTGGTCGCTGCGACGGCAGGTGGCGGTGCGGCCACCGCCGTCGGGACCGGTCGTGGCGCGCTCTGGTTCCAGAGCCAGAACAGCGCTCCCGCGACCAGCGCGCCCACCACCAGGCCGATTCCCAGTGTGCCCAGCAGCGAGACATTGACCGCCTGGGACAGCAGGGCGGGTCGTCGGCTGGTTTTCACCGGCGGCGGATCGTCCCCGAACACCTCGACGGCGGCCTTGTCCACCACAGCGCGGTCCACCCGCGCCTGGTTGGTGGCATAAGCACCGAGCAATGCACGGTCGCAGAGCAGGTTGACGCGGCGCGGCACGCCGCGCGCGATTTCGTGGATGCGCTGGATCGCCTGACTGGAGAAGGGCAGTGGCCCGCGCAGGCCGGCGACCTGCATCCGGTGCTCGATGTACTGGCGGGTTTCGGCCTCGTTGAGCGCACCCAGGTGGAAGCGCGCGATGACCCGCTGGGCAAGCTGCTCGAGCTCGGGGCGCGCGAGCACATCGCGCAACTCAGGCTGGCCGATCAGGATGATCTGCAACAGCTTGCGCTCCCTCGTTTCCAGGTTGGTCAGCAGCCGCAACTGCTCCAGCACATGCGGCGTGAGGTTCTGCGCCTCGTCGATGATGAGCACGTTGCGCTCGCCCCTGGCGTGGCTTTCCAGCAGGTACTCGTTGAATGGATCCAGGTAGTCCTTGATCGTGGCCGGACCGGTGCCCTCATGCTTGACCTCGACATGGAACTCGCGGCAGATCGTCCGCAGCAGATCGCCGACGGTGAGCTTGGGGTTGAAGATGTAGGCGACCCGGCATTGCTCCGGGATCTGCTCAAGGAAACAGCGGCAGATGGTGGTCTTGCCGGCGCCGATTTCCCCGCTGAGCAGCACGAAGCCGCCACCACCACGAATGCCATAGAGCAGGTGTGCCAGGGCTTCACGGTGGCGCTCGCTCATGAAGAGGTAGCGCGGATCGGGCGCGATGGAGAACGGGTCCTGCTTCAACCCGAAGAATTCGGCGTACATGCCCCAGAGCATAACGGGGCCGCCGGGGGCGGGCAACGACGCCGGGCAGGCCCCGGCCCGGCGTCAGCCCGCGGGATCAGGCCGCCAGGGCCATGGAGCGTTGCGCCCCCTGTTTGGCCTCTTGGGCCGAGGCGGAGCATTCGATGTCGCCGGCGAGCTGGCCACCTTCCTCGATCACGACCTTGCCATAGCGGATCTTGCCGGTGACCTTGCCCGATGCGTAGATGACGAGCTTCTGGCGCACCGTGAGGTTGCCGTCGAACACACCACGGATCTCGGCGATATCGATTTCGGCGGACCCCTTGAACTCGCCTTGTTGCGCGATCTGGATCACGCGCGAATCCATCGTTGCTTCCACGAGGCCTTCGACCACCAGCGTGTCGCAGTCCGTGATTTCCACGCCCTTGAGCTTGATGTTCGGTCCGACCGTGAGCTTGCTGCCGCCTTCGGGCACCGCGGCGGATGCCGTGGTGGTGCTGGCGACCGGCGTGGCCAGATCCGCCTCGGGGGTGGATGGGGTCTGCGGCTGGGCTTGCGAGCTGGTCGCGCTGCTGGAGGGCTGGCCGTAGCGTTGCGTGGCCATGCCGGTGTTCAGGGTTTTGGGTTGGTCGTCTCGTTTGCCAAAGTGCAGTGCCATGCCAGCTCCTTCAAAAAGTGAAGCGGCCATGCTAAGGGCCATGCCCCTTACATTCCTATGCGTTCCGTAAGAGGGGTAACGAGATGAACCGTACATGCGGTTTCATTTTTTCGGGGATGACCCCTTGCGTTTCTCCATGGCCTGAATCAGGGCACGTGCTTCGTCGCCTTCCGGAATCGGCCGTCCGCTGTCGCGCCACTGCACCGCGTCCTTGAAGCCTGCCTCTTGCGCGTGCCGGCGGAACCACAGGCCTTCGGGGTTGTGTCGCGTGATGCCGTCGAACAGCGTGGCCATCTGTTGTGTCTGCTCGAGCCCCATGGTGAGCATGACCTGGTTCACCACCATCTTGTGCATGGCCAGGTGAGAGCGTGGCACGCCGGCGATGCGCTCGGCCAGCCGCATCGTGGCGGCCTCGAGGCCGTCCAGCGGCACCGACTCGTTCGCCAGGCCCCAGGCGGCGGCCGTGCGGCCATCGATCACGTTGCCGGTGAACATCATCTGCTTGGCGCGCGCCGCACCCAGGCGGTAGGTCCACATTGCCGTGGTAGGGCAACCCCATACGCGCGTCGGCATGTAGCCGATGCGGGCGTCGTCGGCCATCACCAGCAGGTCACAGCACAGGGCGATGTCGCTGCCGCCGGCCACCGCCGCGCCATGCACCTTGGCGATGGTGGGCTTGGGGCTGCGCCACAGCGCCATGAAGTCTTCGGTGTTGCGCTTCATGAAGGCGTAGTCGTCCATCGGATTCCATGGGTGGCGTTCCTGTTGGCAGGGATGGTCGATCTCGCCTTCGCCGAACATGGAGAGGTCGTAGCCGCCGCAGAAGCCCTTGCCCGCGCCTTCGACCACGATCACGTGCACCTCGTCGTCGGCATTGGCCCACTCCACGGCGGCACGAATCTCCCGCGGCGTGTCGTCGTTGATGGCGTTGAGCCGCTCGGGGCGGTTGAGCAGCAGGCGGGCAATGCGGGGCTGATCCGCGTCTCTTTCGATGCGCAAGGTCTTGAAGTCGGGCATGGTTGTCTCCTGGGTTTTCCCCATGATAGGCAGCTGTTCCGAAGGCCGCAGTTGCATGCGGGACATCGGCATATGGTTGTGCACGCAACTGAATCCGCGTAAAGTTGCGCGCGCAACCATATGCCGATGTCATGCACCAGAATCTGCCATCTACCGTCCCTGTCCTGATCGCCGGAGGCGGTCCCGTAGGCCTCACGCTGTCCGCCTTGCTGGCGAAGGAAGGCATTGGCCATCTCGTCATCGAGGCGGATGACGGTTACTGCAGTGGCAGCCGCGCCATCTGCATGTCCCGGCGTTCCCTGGAAATCCTGGGCTGGGTGGGTGCGGACGTTCCCCTGGTCGAGAAGGGCCTGAGCTGGGCCGGCGGGCGCAGCCACTGGCGCGATGCCGAGGTGCTTCATTTCGAAATGCCGACCGAGCCGACGCAGCGCTTCGCGCCCATGGTGAACATCCAGCAGTTCTACGTGGAGGAATTCGCCCACCGCGCAGCGCTGTCCTTCGGCGATCTGGCCCGCGTCCACTGGAACAGTCGTCTGGTGGCGGTACGACCGCAGGCCGACGGCGTCCAGGTGCAGGTGGAGACGCCCACTGGCCGACAGACCGTGCACGCCGGCTTTCTCGTGGCCTGCGATGGCGGGCGCAGCACGGTGCGCGAACAGCTGGGCTTGCAGCTGCAGGGTACGCAGTACGAGGGCAAGTACGTGATCGTGGACGTGGTGCAGAAAACGCACCGTGCGGTGGAGCGCCTGGCCTGGTTCGATCCGCCGTCCAACCCCGGATCGACCATCCTCATGCACCGCCAGCCCGACGACGTCTGGCGCATCGACTATCAGATCCGCGACGACGAAGATCCCGTCGAGGCGGTCAAGCCCGAGAACGTTCTGCCGCGTGTGCGCAGCCATCTGGCGATGATCGGCGAGAACGAACCCTGGGAGCCCTTGTGGATTTCGATCTACAACGCCAAGTGCCTCACGTTGCCAAGCTATCGGCAGGGCCGTGTGTTCTTCGCGGGGGACGCGGCCCACCTCGTCCCCATCTTCGGTGTGCGGGGCCTGAACTCCGGTCTGGACGACGCCGGCAACCTCGCCTGGAAACTGGCGCGGGTGTTGCGAGGCCAGTCGCCTGATCGCCTGCTGGATTCCTATTCCATCGAACGCGTTCACGCCACGCGCGAGAACATCGCCTACGGTGCCAAAAGCACGGAATTCATGGCTCCCCCGAACTTCGCCTACCGCCTCATGCGCGAAGCCACCTTGCGCCTGGCGGTGAGCGACAGTCACGTGCGTCCGCTGATCAATCCGCGTCAGTCATCGCCCATCAACTACGTGGGTTCGCCGTTGAACGCCACGCAGGGCGATGGATGGACCGACCAGCGGGCTGCGCCGGGCGCGCCTGCCCCTGAGGCGCAGCTGACGGACGGGACGCAGGTATGGCACCTGAGCAGCCGCCTGGGCCAAGGCTTCGTCTGCCTGGCCTTTGGTGGTGTGGGGCCGACGCTGCAGGATCTTGGCGTTACCGTGATCGACCTGCCGCCGACGACGGACACCCTGGGGCAGGCCTGGCAGCGCTATGGCCTGAAGGGCCCTGATGAGGTCGCGCTGGTGCTCGTCCGGCCCGATGGCTACGTGATGGGCCGCTGGCACGGCCTCGACCCCGCGCCGGTGCGCGCGGCCCTCAAGACCACAGGCGTGCTGGCATGACCGACAGCGATCTTGACCAGACCTACAGCGCCGTTTGCGAGGCGCTCTCTCAGGTGGGCGAAGCGCGTGCACCGCTGTTTCTTTCCATGCTGTGCCTGTCGTTGATGAGCCGCTTCGAGCGCGCCGACCAGGTGCTTCCGCTGGTGGCCAATGCGCTGGCGCAGAGCGCGGACGGAGGACCCGATGGACGCTGAAGCCCCTTCGTTGCAGGCCTTCCTGACCTATCGCCTGCACAAGCTCAACAAGCTCACCGATCGCCATACGGGCGAGGCCTACGCCGCGATGGGGCTGGGGGTGGGCGAGGCACGTTGCCTGGCGGCCATCGGTGAATTCGCACCGCTTTCGGTGAACGACCTCGCCGCCCGAGCCCATCTGAACAAGGCCCAGGCCAGCCGCGCGGCGCAGATGCTGGTGGAGCGCGAGCTGGTGCTCAAGTCGGCCAGCGAGGTCGATGCGCGCGGTGTGGTGCTCACACCCACGCGCAGCGGGCGTGTGCTCTGGAAGCGCGTGATGCGCCTGATCGCGCAGCGCAACGCCGACATCTTTGGTTGCTTGTCCGCCAGCGAGCAGAGACAGTTGGAAACATTTTTTGACCGACTCATCGCGCATTCCCAACTCCACAGTGGCGGGGATTGAATGGCTTCGTTTATAAAAAGCCATGAAGCACACCTTGAATCCTCTGAACGATCTGGGCTACAAGGCCGACGACCTCACCGTGCAGGTCACCGAGTTGCTGGTGGCCACCGCAGACAGCTCCGACGAGCTCATCGACAAGTCCGTGTCCGACGTGCTGCGCCTCTTGCGTGAACGCATGAAGATGGATGTGGTGTTCGTCTCGGAATTCACCGAAGGCCAGCGCGTGTTCCGGCACGTCTCCACCGCGCCCGACTCCCCCGTGATCAGCGAAGGCGGCGCTGAACCGCTCGAGCGCTCCTGGTGCCAGCGCGTGGTCGACGGTCGCCTGCCGCGCTTCATCGCGGATGCCTCGAAGCAGCCGGAGACGAGGGAGCTGCTCAAGAGCGTGCCCTTTCCCATCGGCACGCACATCAGCACGCCCATCGTGCTGGAGAACGGCGACATCTACGGCACCTTGTGCTGTTTCAGCTTCCACCCGCACGACCAGCCGAACACGGAAGACCTCAAGAACCTGGAATTCACCGCCCGGCTTACCGCGCAGAAGCTCGACCGGCAACGCGTCGTGCGCAAGGCGCCCGAATCCGTGCCGGACTGGAATCTCAAGCCCAGGTAAGGCGCAGGTGCCGGGCAGTACCCCTGCGGTCCCCTGAAACAGGGGTGGGCCAGTAAAATCACAGGTTTTCCACCCACCCGCGCTCCGGGTCTGTGCACAGCCCCATGAACGCCCCCATCGACGTCTCCTTCTTCGCGCGCGCCGCCAAGCCGATCTCCAGCTACCGCCCCTACTGGGCAAAGCGGTTCGGGGTGGCGCCGTTCCTGCCGATGAGCCGCGCCGAAATGGAGCAGCTCGGCTGGGACAGCTGCGACATCATCCTGGTCACCGGCGACGCCTACGTCGACCACCCCAGCTTCGGCATGTCCGTGGTGGGCCGGGTGCTGGAGGCGCAGGGCTTCCGCGTGGGCATCATCGCGCAGCCCGACTGGACCAGCGCCGAAGCCTTCAAGGCCCTGGGCAGGCCCAACCTGTTCTGGGGCGTGACCGCCGGGAACATGGACTCCATGATCAACCGCTACACGGCGGACCGGAAAATCCGCAGCGACGACGCCTATACGCCGGGCGACGAAGGCGGCAAACGGCCTGACCGTGCGGCCATCGTCTACAGCCAGCGCTGCCGTGAGGCGTTCAAGGATGTGCCCATCGTGCTCGGTGGCATCGAAGGCAGCCTGCGCCGGATCGCGCATTACGACTACTGGAGCGACAAGGTGCGCCGCAGCGTCGTGGTCGACAGCAAATGCGACCTGCTGCTGTACGGCAATGCCGAGCGGGCATTGGTCGAGGTGGCGCACCGCATCGCGGCGCGCGAACCCATCGAGCAGATCACCGACGTGCGCGGCACCGCCTTCGTTCGCCGCCCTGGCGACCCGACGGCGGCCGGCTGGATCGAGATCGACTCCACGGAAGTGGACACCCCGGGCCGCGTGGACAGCCACATCAACCCCTACCTCACCACCAGCGAGCAAGCCCAGGCGCAGGGGCAGAGCTGCGCGAAGGAAGAGGGCGGGGCCGAAGTGGCCGAGGTCAACCCGGCGATTCAGACACTGAAGTTCTTGCCCAACCCTGCGCTGCAGGGCAAGGGGCGGCTGAAGGTGCCGCTGCGCGAGCGCAGCGTGATCCGCCTGCCCAGCTACGAACAGGTGAAGAGCGATGCCGTTCTCTACGCCCACGCCAACCGCGTGCTGCACCTGGAAACCAACCCGGGCAACGCCCGCGCGCTGGTGCAGGCGCACGGCGAAGGCGCCACCGCCCGCGACGTCTGGATCAACCCGCCGCCGATCCCGCTGACCACGGCCGAGATGGACTTCGTGTTCGACCTGCCGTATGCCCGCAGCCCTCATCCGGCGTACGCCGACGAGCACGGCCGGCACGACGGCGCGACCAAGATCCCCGCCTGGGAAATGATCCGCTTCAGCGTGAACATCATGCGCGGCTGCTTCGGCGGTTGCACCTTCTGCTCGATCACCGAGCACGAGGGCCGCATCATCCAGAGCCGATCGGAAGACTCGATCATCAAGGAGGTCGAAGACATTCGCGACAAGGTGGAAGGCTTCACCGGCGTGGTGTCCGACCTCGGCGGCCCCACGGCGAACATGTACCGCCTGGGTTGCAAGTCGCCCGAGATCGAGGCCGCCTGCCGCAAGCCCAGCTGCGTGTACCCCGGCATCTGCTCCAACCTGCACACGGACCACGGCCCGCTGATCAAGATCTACCGGCGCGCGCGGGCACTGCGCGGCATCAAGAAGATCCTGATCGGCTCGGGTCTGCGCTACGACCTCGCGGTGAAGAGCCCCGAGTACGTGAAGGAGCTGGTGCAGCACCACGTGGGTGGCTACCTCAAGATCGCGCCCGAACACACCGAGGGCGGGCCGCTCTCGAAAATGATGAAGCCCGGCATCGGCAGCTACGACCGCTTCAAGCAGCTGTTCGAGAAGTTCAGCGAAGAGGCCGGCAAGAAGCAGTACCTCATTCCGTACTTCATCGCGGCGCACCCGGGCACCAGCGACGAGGACATGATGAACCTCGCGATCTGGCTGAAGAAGAACGGTTTCCGCGCTGACCAAGTGCAGACCTTCTACCCCAGCCCCATGGCCACCGCCACGGCCATGTACCACACCAACCTGAACCCGCTCAAGGGCATTCACCGCGACGAGCGTGCCGAGCGGGTCGACATCGTGCGCGGTGAAAAGCGCCGGCGCCTGCACAAGGCCTTCTTGCGCTACCACGACCCGAACAACTGGCCGTTGCTGCGCGAAGCACTCAAGGCCATGGGCCGTGCGGACCTCATCGGCAACGGCAAGCAGCACCTCATTCCGACGTTCCAGCCGATGACGGATGGCGCCTACCAGAGCGCACGGCGCAAGAACAGCACGCCGGTGGCGAAGGGCAATGGTGCGCCCGGCAAAGGCCGTCTGCTGACACAGCACACCGGCCTGCCGCCGCGCGAGACCGGCGCGGGCAAACGCAAGCCGCGGTGAAGGTGTCGCTTCCGAAGCGACGTGCCTTGACCGGAAATGCCGCGCAACTGGCTTTGCCGGGCCGCAGGCATTGCCCCCTTGAGGGGGGACGCCGACGGTGGCGCGGTGGTCACCTCAGCATCGGCCAGACCATCCAGGCCAGCAGGGCCAGGATGTTGATCGCCACGGTGGCCCAGTAGATCAGGCGAAAGGGCTGCTTGCTGGTCTTGTGGCGAAAGATCTGCTGGGCGAACCACGCCCCCGGCCAGCCACCCAGCACCGCCAGACCATGCAGCCAGTCTTCGGGCGTGCGCTGCGTTTCGTTGACGGCCGCTTCCTTGTCGCGCCAGTACATGTAGAACGTGATCAGGTTGAGCAGGACCACCGCGGTCAGGATTACCCAGGGGAAGCGCCCCATGCCAATGCCGACGAGCCACAGGATCAGCCAGAAAACCATCAGGCCGAGACCGATCCAGAGGGGGCGTTCATCGCGCCGCTTCTGCCACTGCGAGCGGGAGCGCGAAGGCGCCTGTCTGCTGGTCAGCAGTTCCGGGCCTGCAGGCGGCGGCGGTGCGGCAGGCGGCGCGTTGACGATGGTGTTGCGCGCCGGCTCCACCGACAGGGCGCGCGGCCCTTTGCCGCCGACGTGGATGTCTTCGAACATCACCCTCAGCCCTTCGGTCGGCGGTGGGCCCTCGTAGTCGCGCAGATGGAAGAAGACGTCGGCGGAAATCTGCGGGCAGCGGATGAAGCCAAAGGCCTTCTTGCTGTCCCAGCGCACCACGGTGCCCTGCTTTTTCATGATCGGCGTGTCTGAATGGGTGTCCGGCCGGAAAAGCCTGTTCGGTTGTCATGCTATCCCAAATGGCGCAAAATGCGCCATCCAGGAGATTTTCCATGTCGTCTTCCAGCAGCAGCGCATTTTCCTCGGTCAAGTTGCCCGCCGGTCTTGTGCGGCAGGCGAAGGAGGCCGCTCAGCCCCAGCGCCGCTCGGTCGCCGGGCAGATCGAATACTGGGCCACGCTGGGTCGAATTGCCGAGGAAACCGGTCTTACCGTGCAGGAAGCGCGCGAAGCCATTGCCCGCTACGATGCCGCCGCCCGCCATGCCGAGGTGGCCGATCCGGTGGACGCGATCGAGGCCCGCTTCCTGGCGGCGGAGTCCAGCGGGCGCCTGGCGCAGGCGGTGCGCCAGGCTGTGCTGGACAACCGTAGCAAGGCACCCGCCGCGCGCCGCGCTGCGTGACCCGTCCCGTCTTCTATCTGCTGGCAGGGCCCAACGGCGCGGGCAAATCCACGCTGTACCGGGCTTCGCTGGAGACCGGGCTGATCCCGGCCGAAGCGCCTTTCGTCAATGCGGACCTGCACGAGGCGGCACACCTGCAGCACATCACGCAGCCCGTCAGGCGCTCGCAGATGGCGCGGCAATGGGCCGACGCGCAGCGCACGGCCTGCCTGGCGGCTGGTGAATCCTTCGTGAGCGAGACGGTGTTTTCTCACCCTTCCAAGCTGGACCTTCTGGTGGCCGCGCGAGCCGCCGGCTTCCTGGTGATCCTGCTGATCGTCTGCGTGGACGACCCCAGGCATCTGCTGGTGCGCGTGCAGCAGCGCATGCTGGAAGGCGGCCACAGCGTGCCACCCGAGCGCATCCTGGCGCGCTACCCGCGCACGCTCGCCAACCTGGCCAGGGCGATTCCGCTGGCCGATCTGGCCTTGCTGTACGACACTTCGGGCCCGCGCAACCGCGTGGTGCAGCAGCCGAGGCTGGTGGCTCGCTGCCGAGCCGGGCGCGTGCTCTGGAAGAACCCGGTGCGCTGGCCTGCCTGGGCGCGGCAACTGCTGGCCGATGTGCCCGAGGGCCCGCCCGCCAGCGCGCACTGATGCGCGAGGGTGGCAGTTACAGTGCGCCATGTCCGACGAATCGCAGATCGAAATTCCCCCGTCCTTTCTGGCGCTGTATGTGGCGCCAGGCCGCCAGAAGCCCAGCCTGCCGCGCGCCGAGCTGGCCGTGCGCTACGAGCTGTGCGAGGACCTGGCCCAGATGCTCACGGAGACTGCCCGCAACATGGAGTTCGGCCTGGGCATCGCCGAGTCCGATGTGCTCGCGCGCTGCCTGCAGGGCCTGCGGGTGGAGCCGGTGGTGGTGAGCGAGGCGGAGTCGGTGTGGGTGGTGCGCCGCCTGGCCGAACTGCTGGACTGGTCGCTTCTCGAAGGCGGGATGCCCGATGCCTGAATGCGGGGTGTCAGCGTGACGTGCCGGAGCGCAGCCACATCAGTCCGGCGAACGCGCTCAGGCCCAGCGCGCTGGATATCCACAGCGCGCCTTCGCCCCAGCGGGCCAGGCAGGCGCCGAAAACCAATGGGGCGAAGGCCTGCGCCAGGCGAGAGGGCAGCATGATGAGGCCCTGGCGGCGGCCGTAACCCACCGGGCCGAAGTACACCAGTGGCAGTGTGCCCTTGGTGATGGTCATGATGCCGTTGCCCGCGCCATGCAGGATGGCGAACAGCGGCCCGGCGACCGGGCCGAGCAGCATCCAGCAGGCCGCACCCAATGGATGCCCCAGCGAAGCCGCTCGCGCAGCGAACACGGGGTGCAGCCGGCGCAGGAGGCCGAACTCCAGCAGGCGCCCCGCCACCTGGGCGGGGCCAACCAGTGCGCCGATGGCGATGGCTCCAGCCAGGGTGGCACCGCCGGCCATCAGCAGCGTGGGCAGGTGGGTGGCCATGGCGGTGCTCACGAACCAGGTGACAGCGAACACGTAGGCGAGCACCCAGGCTGTCCACGGATGGGGTGTGTCCTGCGGCGCAGGCGGCTCGGTGCCTGCCGCCGCCACGGCGCGGATGGGCTCAGGCATGGGAGCTGCGCGGGGGAGGCTGGCGTTCAGCGGCAGGCCCAGCAGCAGGTGCAGCGCGGCCCAGCCCAGGCAGGCGCCGCGCCAGCCGAAAGTGGCTTCCATCCAGCCACTGAGCGGCCAGCCCACGGTGCTGGCAAAGCCGGCGAGCAGGGTGATGCCGGTGATGGATGCGCGGGCCTCCTGCCCCTTGAGCCGCACCAGCGCGGCGAAGGCCGCTTCGTACAGGCCGCAGCCCATGACGACGCCCAGCAACAGCCAGCCGAGCACCAGCCCTGCATGGCCTTGCGCCTGGGACAGGACCGCCAGGCCGAGTGCGGCGAGCAGACTGGATCCCGTGAGCACTGGCCGCCCGCCCCAGCGGTCGATGGCGCGGCCTGCCCAGGGACCCAGCGCCGCGGACAGCAGCATGGCGGCGGTGACCGCTCCCCACACATGGGATGCCGGCACGCCCAGGCCTTGCGCCATGGGTGCGGCCAGCAGGGCCGGCAGGTAGTAGGTGGACGCCCAGGCCAGGGTTTGCGCCGTGCCCAGGCGAAGGACCAGGGGCCAGTCACGTGCCAGGGCCATGCCAGGTTTCAGGCGATGTCGAAGTCGTGGAATCCGAAGCGACCGGTGCGACGATCGGCGAAGTAGTGTTCCAGCGTTTCCTTGACGGTGCGGAACGCAATCTCTTCCCAGGGGATCTGGTCTTCGGTGAACAGCCGCGCCTCGATGGTCTCGTGGCCGGGGTCGAAGCGGTCGCTGAGCAGGCGGGCACGGTAGTAGATGTGCAACTGGCCGACACGTGCCACGTTCATCAGGGTGAAGATGCTGCCGATCTCGAATTGCGCGCCGGCTTCCTCGCGCGTCTCGCGGGCCGCACCCTCGGCCGTGGTTTCGGCCAGTTCCATGAAGCCGGCTGGCAGCGTCCACTTGCCCCAGCGCGGTTCGATGTTGCGCTTGCAGAGCAGCACGTACTCACCGGTGTCTCCCCAGGTCGGCACGGTGCCGACCACGGTGAGCGGGTTTTCGTAGTGCACCGTATGGCAGGCCGGACAGACCGCACGGATGCGGGTGTCGCCGTCGTCGGGCAGGCGCATCTCGACGGCGGTGCCGCAGTTGCGGCAGTGTTTGATGGGCGGACGCATCGGTGCAGTGTAAGAGAGCCCACCCTGCGGCGCTTCGCGCCGCACCCTCAAGGGGGCAGCGTTGGCGGGCCGGCGGAGCCGGACCCACGACGTTCTGGATGGTGACGGTTTCTTCGGGCGAAAAAAAACCGGGCCTGTGGCCCGGCTATTTCCTGGTGAAGATCAGGCCTTCTTGCCGTGCTTGGCGATCAGGGCCTTGGCCGATTCGAGCAGCTTCTTGCCGTCGAAACCGCGCTTGTCCATGTCCTGCACCCACTCCACCTCCACCAGGCGCGCCTTGCGCTTGAATTCCTGCGCTTCGGCCGAAGGGATGGTGTAGATGGTGTTGCCTTGCTTGACGGCGGCTTCACGGCCGGGCGCGTCACCAGCCTGCTGCACCTTGCCGAGCCAGCCGGAGGTTTCCATGCCGGAATTCTTGTCGATGATGGCCTTGAGGTCGGGCGGCAGCGAGGCGTACTTGTTGCGGTTCATGCCCATCACGAAGGTGGTGGTGTAAAGCGCGCCGCCAGCGGGGTCGAACTCGCTGTGGAACTTGGTGAGTTCGTGCACCTTCACCGAAGGCACCACTTCCCAGGGGATCACACAGCCGTCGATCACGCCCTTGGAAAGCGCGTCGGGAATCTGCGGCAGCGGCATGCCCACGGGGATCGCGCCGAGGTAGCCCAGCATCTTGGTGATCTGGCGGGTCGGACCGCGAACCTTGGAGCCGCGCAGGTCTTCAGCGGTCTTGATCTGCTTGCTGCGCATATGGAACATGCCGGGGCCGTGCACCTGCAGCGCGATCGGCTGGATCTCCTTGTACTCGTCGGGTGCCATCGTGGTGATGTACTCCCAGAAGGCCTTGGAGGTGGCTTCCGCGTTGTTCATCATGAATGGCAGTTCGAACACTTCGGTGCGCGGGAAACGGCCGGGCGTGTTGCCAGGCAGCGTCCAGACGATGTCGACCACGCCGTCGCGTGCCTGGTCGAACAGCTGCACCGGCGTGCCGCCCAGCTGCATGGCAGGATAGCCTTCGAACTTGATCCGGCCACCGGATTCCTTCTCGACCTTGTCCATCCAGGCCTTGTGCATGTTGATGTACACGTTGGACTGGGGCGCCATGAAGGTGTGGAACTTGAGCGTGACGCTTTGCTGGGCGAAGCCTGTGAGTGCGGGTGCACCGAGGGCCACGGCTGCACCAGACTGGAGCAGGGTTCTGCGTTGGATCATCTTGAAAGTCTCCTGGGGTCAATGAAAAAACGGGAAAAGCATACGTCAGGCCAGGTGGTGGACGTGAGAGGTCTAACCCTCGGTCGAGACCTCTGTCACGCTCAGGCCACGCGCACAGAGATGGGTGTTAGGCCATCCACACCGCCGTGCAGCGTGTCGCCGGTCACCACCGCCGCCACGCCTTCGGGCGTGCCGGTGTAGATCAGGTCGCCGGGCTGCAGTTCCCACGCGGCGGACAGGTGCTCGATGGTCTCGGCCACGTTCCAGATCAGTTTGGCCACCGTGCTGCGCTGGCGATCCGTGCCGTTCACCTGTAGCCAGATCGGCGCCTCGTTCACGTTGCCGGCCTGATCGATCGGCGTGATGGGGCCGATGGGCGCGGACTGGTCGTACGCCTTGCCGATGCACCAGGGGCGGCCCTGCTTCTTCATGTCGTTCTGCAGGTCGCGGCGCGTCATGTCCAGGCCCACGGCATAGCCGTAGATGTGCCTGGTGGCATCCGCCGCCTTGATGTTCCTGCCACCTTTGCCGATCGCCACCACGAGTTCGATCTCGTGGTGCAGGTTCTTCGTCAGCGTGGGGTAGGGCATGTCGGCCGTCTGGCCCGCCTCGGCCACCACGAGGGCGTCGGCCGGCTTGAGAAAGAAGAAGGGCGGCTCGCGACCGGTGAAGCCCATTTCTTTCGCGTGCTCTTCGTAGTTGCGCCCCACGCAGTAGATGCGGTGCACGGGAAAACGCTCCGGGCGGCCGAGCACGGGCACGCTGACGACCGCGGGGGGAGCAAACAGATAGGGGGTGTCTTGCATGGCGGGATGAGGTCTTGGATCGGGAGACGACCAGTGTGCCACGCGCCGGCCCCGGGCCCAGGCACCGTTTCGGGGCGCTTCAGTGCTGCGAGGCAGGCAGGCGCACCTCCATGCCGTCCATCGATGGTGTAAGCCGGATCTGGCAGCACAGACGGCTCTCGGGCACGACCGGGCTGGACGCGAAATCGAGCATGTCGACTTCGTCCGGCACCGGTGCCGTCAGCATCGCGGCCCAGGGCGCACCGATCATGACGTGGCAGGTGGCGCAGGTGAGGCTGCCACCGCAGTCGGCCTCGATGCCGTGGACGTTGGCGTCCACGGCGGCTTTCATGAGACTCTGGCCGGGCTCGGCCTGGATGACCTGCTCAGAGCCGTCTGCGTTGATGAAGCGGATGGAGATCATGGTGCTTCAGGTTCTGGCGAAGTACTCGCGCCGCTCGAAGTCGGTCTTGTCCTCGGCCTGGGCGTGGCGATCGATCTCGCTCTGCTTGATGCGGTTGAAGTAGCGCACGAAGTCATCGCCCAGTGCGGAGCACAGCGCGGTGTCGGCGCGCAGCGCCTCCAGGCCTTCGCCCAGCGAGGACGGCAGCTTCTGGTTGTCGGCCGCGTAGGGCGACTCGCTGGCCTGCGGGGGCAGCGTGGCGCGCGCCAGGCCATCGAGTCCGGCGTGGATCTGCGCCGCCATGTAGAGGTAGGGGTTGGCGGCCGGCTCGCCCACGCGATTCTCGATGCGCGTGGCGTTGTCGCCAGCGGCGCCCACCACGCGCAGCATGGCACCCCGGTTGTCCTGCCCCCACAGCGCGGCCTGCGGTGCGAGCGCGTTCGGCCGGAAGCGGGCAAAGCCGTTGATGGTGGGCGTGCACAGCACGGTCATGCCGCGCGCGTGCGAGAGCAGGCCGGCGAGCCAGTGAGAGCCCACCTCGGAGAGCGTGTGCGTGGCGTCGGCACGGGTGGTGCCGGCCGCGGGCGCCTCGCGCACGCAGGCGTTGCGTCCGGTCTTCAGATCGATCAGCGACTGGTGCAGGTGCCAGCCGCTGGACATGATGTTCGGAAACGGAGGGCGGCACATGAAGGTGGCGTGGTAGCCCGCACGGCGCAGCGCCTGGCGCACGCCGTTGCGGAACAGCACCATCTGGTCGGCGGCGGTGAGGGCGTCGGTGGCGTCGAACACCGCCTCCACCTGACTCGGGCCCAGCTCGATTTCCAGCGATTGCAAAGGCAAACCCAGGGCCTGAGCGGTGCGCTGCACGATGCGCAGCGGCTCATCGCTCATGTCCACCATGGCTTCGGCCTGCAGGTTGTAGCCGGGGTGGATCATCTCCACCCGCGGAGGCAGGCCGGGCCAGGCCGCGAGTTCGGGGTCCAGCTGGGGCGTGGTGTCGGTGATGCGGTAGATGTGGAACTCGACTTCCAGCCCGGTCTTCAGGCCATAGCCCTTCTCGCCCAGCCGTGCCAGCGCGGTCTGAAGCATGCGACGCGGGTCCAGCGGCACGGGTGTGCCGTCGCCGAACCAGGGCTGGCAGCGCAGCCAGCCGGTGCGCTCCATCCAGGGCAGCACGGTGAAGCTGGCCGGGTCAGGCATGAGCATGAGGTTGGACGCGCCGGCAAAGCCGGGCAGGTCATCCGCGCCGCCGGGTTCGAACACTTTCCAGGCCGTGCGGTCCGCCGTGTCCTTGAGCATCAGCGTGCCGACCATGCCCACGCCGTCGCGCAGCGCGCGCAAGGCCGCGTGTGCCGTGAGGGTCTTGCCGCGCAGCACCCCGTGCGCATCGCACCAGCCGAATCGCACCAGTTCGATGCCGCTCGCTTCGATGAGCTTGGCCACGCGCTGGCACCCGGCCTCGCGCTCTTCAGAGTGGAGGCCGCAGCGTTGGGCAAACGACGTCATTTGGCGCCCGCCGTTTCCTCGACGGCTGACGCCTTCTTCGCACGGTCGTGCCAGGGCGCGCCCTCGCGTTTCTCGCGCACCGCGTCCTGCCACCAGTTCTCCCAGTCCTGTGCGGGGGCGATGCCGTCCACCGTGTCAGGGCCGGCGATGGCGCTGTGCTGCGCGGGGTCGGCCACGCCGGGCGCGGTGCCGCCTTGTTCAACGGCGTCAATGGCCTGCAGCAGCATGCGGCGGTTGGCCATGATCACCTTGTCCGTGGTGCCCAGGTGTTCGCGCGTGCGGTCCTGGATGGCGCCCATGCTCTCACAGGCCCACTGGTCGTGCACGTTGATGTCGTCCTCGCCCATGCCGAGGTAGGTGCGGGTCTGCTGCTCTTCGGCGTTGAAGCCCCAGTTGTTGTGACGACCCGCCTTGGGGATGTAGTCGGGCAGGGTGACGGCCTGCAGGCGCGGGGTGCGCATCGCGTCCTTGTCCACCGGGCCGGTGAAGCTGGTGAAGAAGGCGTACCAGTAGTTGTGCGTGTCGTCCACGGGCACGTGCATCTGCGTGATGGTCATGGTCTCCGACAGCGGGATCACGAAGGTCTGCGGGAACACGGCGTTGGTCACACGCACATGGGTCAACTCGTCCGTCATCGGGCGCAGCGCGGTGAGCTGCAAGCCATAAGGCTTGGGCTCGAAGGTGATGGTGGGCTGGCCGAACTCGCGCATCACGCGGGTCATGGGCCAGCGTTCGCCGCCCACGTCGCCCGCACTGGCGCCACGGAACTGTTTGCCGTAGCTGTCTTCCAGCGAGCCGTCGTTGAAGAAGCGGTGCAGGTAGGAGGCGTGGGCCGGATCGATGCCGACTTCCAGCGATTGCAGCCAGTTGCAGTGCCACAGGCCCTTGAATGCAAAGGTGTGGGTGTCGGGTGCCGTGAAGCAGTCCAGCTCGGGGAAGGGCGGCGGCGTCTGGTCTTCGGGGCCGAACCAGCCAAACAGCACGCCGCTGCGCTGCACCAGCGGGTAGCTGCGCTGCTTGATGCGGCTGCACATCTTGCTTCCGGCGGGCTCCGCCGGGGTTTCGATGCACTGGCCGGTCGTGTCGAACTTCCAGCCGTGGAAGGGGCAGCGGATGCCATCGCCTTCGTTGCGGCCATAGGCCAGGTCGGCGCCGCGGTGCGGGCAATCGCGGTCGAGCAGGCCGAACTGGCCCCGGGCATCGCGGAACAGCACGAAGTTCTGCCCCAGCACGCGCACGGCCTTGACCGGGCGCACCGCCATCTCCGGGGCCAGTGTGGGGTCGAATTCGTCCAGCAGGGCCACGGGCTGCCAGTAGCGGCGCAACAATTCGCCGCCGGGCGTGCCGGGTCCTACCTGGGTGATGCGTTGATTGAGTTCGGCTTTCATGGGGGGCTTTCCGGCAAAAAGGAGCGATAAACGGGTGGGGGTATGAAATGGTATCCCGTTTTTTGATTTCGGTGTACATTTTGTGCCATGAGCCTGCAAGATACTGTTTTGATGCAATTGCGCGACCTGATCCTGAGCGGTCAGTTCGAACCCGGCCAGCGCCTGGCCGAGCAGCAACTGGCCGAGCGCCTCGGGGCCTCGCGCACGCCCGTGCGTGCCGCGCTGGTCACGCTGGAGCAGGAGGGCCTGGTCGAGGCGAACGAGACGGGCAAATACCTGGTGCGCCAGTTCACCGCGCAGGAAGTGATCGACGCGATTTCGGTGCGCGGCCACCTCGAGGGCATGGCCGCGCGGCTGGTGGCCGAGCACGGTGTCTCGCGCCAGCTGCAGGGTCAGCTTCAGACCGTGCTCGACGAAGGCGACCGCCTGCTGGCCGACAACCCGCTCACCATCGAGAGCTACGCCGCTTACTCAGTGATGAACGACCGCTTCCATGCCCTCATCCTCGATGCCTGCGGCAACCGCGCGCTGCAGCGTGCCGTCGAGCTCAACGACAAGCTGCCGTTCGCCCCGGCCTCGGCCATGCTGCCCATGCAGGGCACGGTGGCCATGGACCGCGACTGGATGCTCTACGCCCATCGTCAGCACCACATGCTGTTCGACGCGCTGCGGCGCGGTGAAGGTGCGCGTGCACAGGCGCTGGCCGTGGAGCACACCGAGGTGGCGCAGATGAACATGCGGCTGGCGCTGGAGCGCCGCAGCGAATCCGAACAGGTGCTGCCGGGCATCCGGCTGGTGGTGGGCTGAATGTCCAGCACAAGCGTGGCGGGCCTGCAGGGCCCGCCACAACGACCCTTCCGCCATGGGGATTTGGCCCACACGTGGGGCGGGTGCGTGGGACGGTGCGCAGAATGGCGCATCGTTCACCCACCCACTGTTTTTCCGATGAACCGTCTCTTCGAACCCACCACCGCTGGCCAGATCGCCCTGTCCAACCGCGTCGTCATGGCGCCGCTCACGCGCAACCGTGCGCCGAACGCCGTGCCCACGCCGCTCATGGCCACCTACTACGAACAGCGCGCCAGCGCGGGCCTGCTGATCACCGAAGCCACCGCCATCACCCACCAGGGGCAGGGCTATGCCGACGTACCCGGCCTGTACGCGCCGGAGCAGATCGAAGGCTGGAAGCGTGTGACGGCAGCGGTTCACGCTGCGGGTGGCAAGATCGTCACCCAACTCTGGCATGTGGGCCGCGTGTCGCACACCGAGCTGCAGCCCGGCGGGGGCGCGCCAGTGGCGCCATCGGCCATCGCGGCCAAAACCAAGACCGTGCTGATCAAGGACGGCGTGCCAACCTTCGTCGATACCTCGGTGCCACGGGCGCTTGAGGCAGGCGAGTTGCCCGGTATCGTCGAGGACTACCGCAAGGCCGCACTGGCCGCCATTGAAGCGGGATTCGACGGTGTGGAGATCCATGCCGCCAACGGTTATCTCATCGATCAGTTCCTCAAGACCGGCAGCAACCACCGCACGGACGCTTATGGCGGCAGCATCGAGAACCGCGCACGCCTGCTGCTGGAGGTGGTGAAGGCGGTGACCGATGCGATCGGCGCAGCCCGGACCGGCATCCGCCTCTCCCCGGTGACGCCGGCGAACGACGTGGTCGACGCTGACCCGCAGCCACTCTTCACGTACGTGTTGCGCGAGCTGGCGCGTTTCGACCTGGCCTACGTGCACTTTATCGAGGGCGCCACAGGCGGCCCGCGCGAGATTCCGGACCGCCCGTTCGACTACGCCGCGTTGCGTGAGGCCTACCGCGCCGCCGGCGGCCGCGCCGCGTGGATGGTGAACAACGGCTATGACGCCACGCTGGCGCAGACCGCGCTGGACAAAGGTGCCGACCTCGTCGCCTTCGGCAAGACCTACATCGCCAACCCGGACCTCGTGGCGCGGCTGAAGCAGGGCGGTCCGTTCAATGCGCCTGACAAGACGACCTTCTACGGCGGTGGCGCCAAGGGCTACACCGACTATCCGACGCTCGCCACCCAGGCCTGAGGCCCCCGCCGCAGGCGTCAGCCGCCGTGGGGCGGCTGACGGAAGTTTTCCATGATGTGCTGTTCGGCGCGCGCCAGCGCGGCAGCGGCACGCGACCAGCTGTCTCGCACGGAATCGACCGCACGCCGCCAGGTGTTGCGGTCTTTTTTATGGGGCGTGGCCGCCCGATGCGGGAGGCGGGTTGGGGAGGTCTGGGTGGTGTTGTCTCGCATGCAGACGATGCTCGCCAAGGCCTTACCATCTGTAAAGTTGAATTGAATGAACACCAACTTCACAAATCCTGATGCGAAATCTGAACCTCGACCAGCTGCAGACGCTGGTGGCGATTGCCGATCTCGGCACCTTCGCTGCCGCCGCGCAGGCCTTGCACCTGGCTCCGCCGACCGTGAGTCTGCACATCAAGGAGCTGGAATCGCGCATGCAGGCCAGCCTGCTCGTGCGCGGGCGGCGCCGGGCCGATCTGACACCCGCCGGTGAAGCCCTGGTGCAGGAAGGGCGCAAGCTGCTGGCAGCGAGCGACGATCTGATCGATCTGGTGCAGCGGCGCGCCGCCGGCCGTGAAGGGATGGTCAAGGTCGGCGTGTCGGCGGGTGTGAGCACCCGGTTGCTGCCGCTGATGCTGGAGGCGCTGGCCCGGCGCAACCCGGGGGTGGACATCAAGCTGGAAGCGGTCGGCTCGGCGGAGGCCATGTTGCGGTTGAAGGCCGGCACGCTGGACGTGGCCATCGTCGCGAGCCCGCAACCCGCCATGGGCGACATCGTGCTCACACCCTGGCGGAACGATGACATGGTGGTGTTGCTGCCCGCGTCCTGGGATGCGCCCGAGCGCGTGACGCCCGACTGGCTGGCCGGCCGCCGCTGGACCTCGTTCGCGCCGGCCACGCAGATGCATGGGCTCATTGCCGCCTGGTTCGGCCAGGCTGGCCACAACCCCCGGCCGTTTCTCACCATGAGTTATCCGGGCGCGCTGAAAAGTCTGGCGGCCGCCAGCCAGAGCGCGGCCATCCTGCCGCTGGAAGAGGTGCAGGACCAACTGCGCAGCCCGGGGGTGCAGGTGCGCCACCTGGAGCCGCCGCTGACGCGCCCGATGGCGGTGGCTCATCGGCGTGCGCCGCAACCCAACCGGGCGGTGCAAAGCGTGCTCGAGGTGCTGGCCGGCTTCTCCAACTGAGGGCAGGCGGTTGCGCGAGAGCGCTCGGTTTATCCTTGCGCGCATGAAGCTCTACAACTACTTCCGCTCCTCGGCCTCGTTCCGCGTGCGCATTGCACTCGCGCTCAAGGGCATCTCCTACGACTACATACCCGTGCACATCGCACGTGGCGATCACAAGCTGCCGGCGTTCACCGACAAGGCGGTGGAAGGCCTGGTGCCCATGCTCGAACTCGATGACGGCACGCGCCTGACGCAGTCGATGGCGATCATCGAGTACCTGGACGAGCTGCACCCCAAGCCCGCGCTGCTGCCCGCCGGTGCAGTGGGCCGTGCCCGTGTGCGTGCCCTGTCCCAGATCGTGGCCTGCGAGATCCACCCGATCAACAACCTGCGCGTCCTCAAGTACCTCACCAGGGAACTCAAGGTGGAGGAGGAGCCGAAGAACGTCTGGTACCGCCACTGGGTGCGCGCTGGCCTGGAGTCTTTCGAACGCCAGCTGGAGCAGCAGCCGGCATCCACGTATTGTTTTGGCGACACACCCACCATGGCCGATTGCTGCCTGGTGCCCCAGATCTTCAACGGCCAGCGTTTCAAGACCGACTTCAGTGGTCTGCCGCGGACCATGGCGGCGTTCGAGGCCTGCATGGCGTTGCCGGCCTTCCAGCAGGCCCAGCCCTCGGCCTGTCCCGACGCGGAGGCCTGATGCAGCCGGCGTCGGACGGCCTTCTGCCCGACTGGCCGGCACCGCCGGGCGTGCGCGCACTGTTCACCACCCGCGCCGGTGGTGTGTCGTCGTCGCCGTTCGACAGCTTCAACCTCGGCGACCACGTGAAAGACGAGCCGCTGGCGGTGGCGGTCAACCGTGAACGGCTGGCGGCGTTCCTCGCGCCCGCGCGGCCCGTCTTCCTGCGGCAGGTGCACGGCACGGCGGTCGTGCGGCTCTCGCCTGATACGCCCGATGGCACCGAGGCCGATGGCTGCGTGGCTGTCGGGCCCGGCGCGGCCGCCACGATCATGGTGGCCGACTGCCTGCCCGTGCTGCTGGCCCATGCCTCGGGCACGGCCGTGGCTGCCGCCCATGCGGGGTGGCGGGGACTGGCGCATGGCGTGATCGAGGCCACCGTGCAGGCACTGGGCGATGCAGCCGGCGAGGGCGATGTGGTGGCGTGGCTGGGGCCTTGCATCGGGCCTCAGGCTTTCGAGGTCGGACCCGAGGTGTGTGCGGCTTTCGTCGGCCCCGACCCGGGCGCTGCTGCGCACTTCTGGCCCCGGGGTGACGGCAAGTTCTTGGCCGACCTGCCGGCCCTGGCGCGGCGTCGCCTGCGGGCCGTGGGCGTCACCCAGATACATGGCAATGATGGCAGCGGCGACTGGTGCACCGTCGCGCAGGACTCAAGGTTCTTTTCTCACCGGCGCGACGCTGCCCGGCTCGGCAGCACCGGGCGCATGGCCGCCTGCGTCTGGATCGTTTGACGGGGTGGTGGCCTGCGCGGCTTGCTGCGCCTGTAGCTCTGTCGCCTCGCGTGCCTTGATGGCCTTGCGCCGCAGCGGCGTGCCCATCAGGTAAACCACCAGTGCGCATGGAAGCAAACCGTAAAGAAAAAAGGTCACAATGGCTCCCAGAACAGAGCCCGTGGAGTTGGTTGCCTCGGCCACCGACATCATGAGCACCACGTACATCCAACCGATCACCACCAGATACACGACATTCCTTGCAGCCCGGACCACCGTGCCAGCCTGCTGGAAGCGGGCACGCGAACCCTGGGGAAGATCCGGAAATCTCTCCCCCAAGGGCTGCCCATGATAGGCGTCAGGCAACACCCCAGGAGACCAGCATGACATCGGGCAAGAACCCCTCCACGGACTGGCTGGAAACCGCCCAGCAGTTCCAGCAGAACCTCGTGCAGCAATGGACACAGATGGCCCAGGCCCTTCCGGGTGCGGTGGCGGGTGCGCAGGCTGGCGCCAGTGATCCCTTCGCGGCCTTCAAGGCCTTCATGCCACAGGGCGGCGCGGCCAACCCCTTCGGCATGCCCATGCCGTCCGCCGGCGCAGCGTTTCCCGGCATGCCCGCGCTGGGCGAGATGTTCAGCCAGGCGAACAACGGCCAGCAGGTCAGCTTCGACCCGGCGCAGCTGTTGGAGATCCAGAACAATTACCTGAAGGAAATCGCAGGCCTGTGGAACCAGGGCCCGAATGTGAAGCCCGGTGGCGACCGTCGCTTCGCATCGGAAGCCTGGAGCAGCAACCCGATGGCCGCCTTTGCCGCTGCCGCCTACCTGCTCAACGCGCGCACGCTCATGGCGATGGCCGATGCCGTGCAGGGCGATGCCAAGACGCGAACGCGCGTTCGTTTTGCCGTGCAGCAGTGGATCGACGCCAGTGCACCCAGCAACTTCCTGGCCTTCAACGCCGAAGCCCAGAAGAAGGCCATCGACACCCAGGGCGAGAGCATCGCCAAGGGCATGGCCAACCTGCTGCACGACATGAAGCAGGGCCACGTTTCCATGACGGACGAGAGCGTGTTCGAGGTCGGCAAGAACGTGGCCACCACCGAAGGCGCGGTGGTGTTCGAGAACGAGCTGTTCCAGCTGATCGAATACAAGCCGCTCACCGCCAAGGTGTACGAACGTCCCTTCCTGCTGGTGCCGCCCTGCATCAACAAGTTCTACATCCTCGATCTGCAACCCGAGAACTCGCTGATCCGTTACTGTGTGGAACAGGGGCACCGCACCTTTGTGGTGAGCTGGCGCAATCCCGACGAATCGCTGTCACACAAGACGTGGGACGACTACATCGAGGACGCGGTCATCAAGGCGATCGGCGTCACGCAGGACATCACCGGCGCCGAGACCATCAACGCCCTGGGCTTCTGCGTAGGCGGCACCATGCTCGGTACCGCGCTGGCCGTGCTGGCCGCGCGTGGTGATGAGCCGGTGCACAGTGTGACCCTGCTCACCACGCTGCTGGACTTCACCGACACGGGCATCCTGGACGTGTTCATCGACGAGAACTTCGTGAAGTTCCGCGAGATGCAGTTCTCCGACGGCGGCCTGATGCCCGGTCGCGATCTCGCGACCACCTTCAGCTTCCTGCGACCGAACGACCTGGTGTGGAACTATGTGGTGGGCAACTACCTCAAGGGCGAGACGCCGCCCCCGTTCGACCTGCTCTACTGGAACTCCGACAGCACCAACCTGCCCGGGCCTTACTACGCGTGGTACCTGCGGCAGATGTACCTGGAGAACAACCTGGTCAAGCCAGGCAAGACCACGGTGTGCGGCGAGAAGATCGACTTCCGCCAGGTGAAGCTGCCGGTTTACATCTACGGCTCGCGCGAGGACCACATCGTGCCCATCGGCGGCGCGTACGGCAGCACGCAGATCTTCCCTGGCAAGAAGCGCTTTGTCATGGGCGCTTCGGGTCACATCGCGGGCGTGATCAATCCCGCTTCCAAGAACAAGCGCAGCCACTGGATCGGCCCTGCCGGCAAGTTCCCGTCCGACGTGAAGGACTGGATCGCCAGCGCGACCGAGCACCCCGGCAGCTGGTGGACCGACTGGTCCGCCTGGCTCAAGCCGCTGGCTGGCAAGCAAATTGCTGCACCGAAAACGTACGGGAAAGCCAGACGCTATGCGGCCATCGAGCCGGCGCCTGGCCGCTACGTCAAGGCAAAAGCCTGATGAAACACCCCCGCAGCGCTTCGCGCTATCCCCTCCAGGGGGCGGCATCCGAGGCCTGGCAAAGCCGGGTTCTCGATGTCCCTGGAAAGGAGTGCGTCGGACGCTCGCTCATTTTTTGACTTCACCAAGGAGACATCGCATGGAAGACATCGTCATCGTTTCAGCCGCCCGCACCGCCGTGGGCAAGTTCGGCGGCTCGCTCGCCAAGACGCCGGCCACCGAGCTGGGCAGCATCGTCATCAAGGCGCTGCTGGAGCGCACGGGCCTGCCGGCCGACGCCATCGGCGAGGTGATCATGGGCCAGGTGCTGGCGGCGGGTGTGGGCCAGAACCCGGCGCGCCAGGCCATGATGAAGGCGGGTGTGGCCAAGGAAACCCCGGCGCTCACCATCAACGCGGTCTGCGGCTCGGGCCTCAAGGCCGTGATGCTGGCGGCGCAGGCCGTGGCCTGGGGCGACAGCGAGATCGTGATCGCCGGTGGCCAGGAGAACATGAGTGCCTCGCCGCACGTGCTCAATGGCAGCCGCGACGGCCAGCGCATGGGCGACTGGAAGATGACCGACACCATGATCGTCGACGGCCTCTGGGACGTCTACAACCAGTACCACATGGGCATCACCGCCGAGAACGTGGCCAAGGAACACGGTATCAGCCGCGATGCGCAGGACGCGCTGGCGCTGGCCAGCCAGCAGAAGGCCGCCGCCGCTCAGGACGCCGGCAAGTTCAAGGACGAGATCGTCGGTGTGAGCATTCCGCAGCGCAAGGGCGATCCGCTGGTGTTCGACACCGACGAGTTCATCAACAAGAAGACCAGCGCCGAAGCCCTGGCTGGCCTGCGGCCCGCGTTCGACAAGGCCGGCTCCGTCACGGCGGGCAATGCGTCGGGTATCAACGATGGCGCGGCCGCCGTGATGGTGATGAGCGCCAAGAAGGCAGCATCCCTGGGCCTCAAGCCGCTGGCGCGCATCGCTGCGTTCGGCACCAGCGGCCTGGACCCGGCCACGATGGGCATGGGGCCCGTGCCCGCATCGAAGAAGGCGCTGGCCCGTGCGGGATGGAAGACCAGCGATGTTGACCTGTTCGAGCTCAACGAAGCCTTTGCTGCCCAGGCCTGCGCCGTCAACAAGGCGCTGGACATCGACCCAGCCCGTGTCAACGTCAACGGCGGCGCCATCGCCATCGGGCATCCCATTGGCGCCTCCGGCTGCCGCATCCTCGTCACCTTGCTCAACGAAATGCAGCGCCGCGATGCGAGGAAGGGGCTCGCCGCGTTGTGCATCGGTGGTGGCATGGGGGTTTCCCTCGCGGTCGAACGCTGAATTCACGGTTAAATCGGAACGCATCACAACATCGCCAGAAGGCACAAGGAGCACAAGAAATGAGCAAGAAAGTCGCGTACGTCACAGGCGGCATGGGTGGCATCGGTACCGCCATCTGCCAGCGCCTGCACAAGGAAGGTTTCACGGTTATCGCGGGCTGCGGCCCCACGCGCGACTACAACAAGTGGCTCGACGAACAGAAGGCACAGGGTTACACCTTCCACGCCTCCGTCGGCAATGTGGGCGACTGGGATTCCACCGTCGAGGCCTTCACCAAGACCAAGGCCGAGCACGGCACCATCGACGTGCTGGTGAACAACGCCGGCATCACGCGCGATCGCATGTTCCTCAAGATGTCGCGCGACGACTGGGACGCCGTGATCGAGACCAACCTGAACTCCATGTTCAACGTGACCAAGCAGGTCGTGGCCGACATGGTGGAAAAGGGCTGGGGCCGCATCATCAACATCTCGTCGGTCAACGGCGAGAAAGGCCAGGCCGGTCAGACCAACTACTCGGCCGCCAAGGCGGGCATGCACGGTTTCTCGATGGCGCTGGCGCAGGAGCTGGCCACAAAGGGCGTGACGGTCAACACCGTGAGCCCAGGTTACATCGGGACCGACATGGTCAAGGCCATCCGCCCTGACGTGCTGGAGAAGATCGTGGCCACCGTGCCGGTCAAGCGCCTGGGCGAACCGAGCGAGATCGCTTCGATCATCGCGTGGCTGGCCAGCGAGGAGGGCGGCTATGCCACCGGTGCCGACTTCTCCGTCAACGGAGGCCTGCACATGGGCTGAAGCGGCTCTCCGCTCCGCCTGCACGACAACCCGCTTCGGCGGGTTTCTTTTTTGTTTCCGCACGGTGAATCGGGGTGCTGGTGTAAATTCGAACGCACCCACCCATCCCTTCTACCTTTCAGCGCCAGGAGTTTCCGGCCAATGCCCCACAGCATTTCATTGATCAACACCATTGCTGCGGGCCTGGGGCTGGCGCTGATCCTTGGCTTCATTGCAGCCAAGGTCCGTCTGCCCGCGCTGGTGGGTTACCTGCTCGCGGGTGTGATCATCGGGCCGTTCACGCCCGGCTTCGTGGCCGACGCGGAGATCGCCGCACAGCTCGCCGAGATCGGCGTGATGTTGCTGATGTTCGGCGTGGGCCTGCACTTCTCGCTGGAAGACCTGCTCTCGGTGCGCAAGATCGCGCTGCCTGGTGCAGTGGTGCAGATGGCGGTGGCCACGCTCATGGGCATGGCCATGGCCATGTGGTGGTGGGAGTGGAGCCTGGGCGGTGCACTGGTGTTTGGGGTCTCGCTCTCGGTGGCCAGCACAGTGGTGCTGCTGCGCGCGCTGGAGAGCCTGGGGATTCTGGATTCGTTCACCGGTCGCATCGCGGTCGGCTGGCTGGTGGTGGAAGATCTGGCCATGGTGCTCGTGCTGGTGCTGCTGCCACCGCTCGCGGGTTTTCTGGGGGGCAAGGGCTCCGACGGCGACCTCGACTCGATCTGGCGCACGCTGGGTTTCACGCTGTTGCAGGTGGGCGGCTTCGTGGCCCTGATGCTGGTGGTGGGGCGGCGCGTGTTTCCCTGGCTGCTCTGGCAGGTCACGCGCACCGGCTCGCGCGAACTGTTCACGCTGTGTGTGGTGGCCGCAGCGGTGAGCATCGCCTTCGGGTCCGCCGCGCTGTTCGGTGTCTCGTTCGCGCTGGGTGCGTTCTTCGCTGGCATGGTGCTGCGCGAATCCGAGTTCAGCCACCGCGCGGCGGAGGAGTCGCTGCCGCTGCGCGATGCATTTGCCGTGCTGTTTTTCGTGTCGGTGGGCATGCTGTTCAACCCGGCTGTGCTGATCGAGCGTCCGCTGCAAGTGCTGGGTGTGGTGCTCATCATCATCGTGGGCAAGTCGGTGGCCGCCGCCGCGCTTGTGGTGGCCATGCGCTACCCGCTCAACACCGCGCTCACCGTCTCGGCGAGCCTGGCGCAGATCGGTGAGTTCTCGTTCATCCTGGTGGGGCTCGGCGCGTCGCTCGGGCTGCTGCCACCCGAGGGCCAGAGCCTGGTGCTGGCCGGTGCGCTCATCTCCATCGCCACCAACCCGCTGTGGTTCAAGGCCATCAACCCGCTGCAGGGGTGGCTGCGCAAGAACTCCGAGTTCGCCCGCAAACTGGAGCAGCGCGACGACCCGCTGGCCGAACTGCCGATGACCACGCACGAGAAATTCCTCTCTCGCCAGGTGGTGCTGGTGGGCTATGGCCGGGTGGGCCGGCGCATTGCCGCCGCGCTGGAAGAGCAGCACCTGCCCTACGTCGTGGCCGAAGAGAACCGCGACATCGTCGAGCGACTGCGCGAGCGTGGGATTGCCGCTGTGTTCGGCGATGCGGCCGACCCGGCGGTGCTGATCCAGGCCCATATCGCGCGCGCCGGCATGCTCGTGATCGCCACGCCCGACACACTCAACGTCCGCCAGATGATCGCCACTGCGCGCACACTGAACCCGGACATCCAGACCGTGGTGCGCACCCACAGCGAGGAAGAAGCGAGCCTGCTCGAGAAGGAAGTGGCCGGCAAGGTGTTTCTCGGCGAGGAGGAACTGGCGCAGTCGATGACGCGCTACGTGCTGGAGCACTCCCGGGGCGCCGCCACGCACAACCACGGCCACAACGGCGCTCGCGCCGCAGCCTGACGGCAAGGCTGCCCGCTAGAGCGAGGCGAGGTGCACCGCCTCGGCGAGGGTGGCGACGCCGAAGGGCTTCTTCAGGATCGATTTCGCGCCCAGCACGCGGCCCACGTTTTCCATGTCGGCATAACCCGTGGCCAGGATGATGGCAATCCGAGGCCAGGTGGCCTGCACCTGGCGGATCACCTCTGCACCGTTCATGAGCGGCATCACATAGTCCACGATCAGCAGGTCCGGTTGGGTCCGGGTCAGGAATTCGAGGGCGGCGGGGCCATTGTTCACCGAGCTGACTTCGTGGCCCATGACTTCCAGGCTCTGCACGATGGACTGACGCACATCCGGATCGTCTTCGACGACCAGGATGCGCTTGCGCGGTGTGACCGCCATGACAGGAGGCGGTTCGACGAGCACCTTCTCCTGCGATTCGTCCAGCAGCGGAAACAGCAGGTGAATCCGTGTGCCGTCGACCGGACTGCTGTCGATCCGTACCTCGCCGCCCGACTGCCGCGCGAAGCCGTACACCTGTGCCAGGCCCAGGCCCGTTCCGCTGCCCATGGGTTTGGTGGTGAAGAAGGGCTCGAACACCTTTTCCCGGATCGAAGCTGGAATGCCACTGCCGGTGTCGGCCACGGTGAGGCGGATGGCCGGGGCCGTGTTGCGGTCGACCACGGTCGATGCATCAACGGTCGAGATGGTGAGGGTGCCACCGTCCTGCATGGCGTCGCGCGCGTTGAGCGCGAGATTGAGCACTGACATCTCCAGCTGGTTCGGGTCCAGCAGGGCCACGGCGCGGGGGTGCTCCAGCCGGAAATCCAGCTGGATGCGTGAGCCGATGGAGCTGCTGATCAGTTCGCGCATGCCATGGACCTGTGCATTGATGTCCGTGGGCCGGGGCAGCAACGATTGCGTGCGCGCGAATGCCAGCAGCTGGGCGGTGAGCTGGCTGCCGCGTTTGACGGTGCGCTTGGCCACCTCGACCACCTTCACCGCCTGGGGGTTGTCCTCGATGCGCAGCAGGAGGTCGAGGTTGACCCCGATGACGTGCAGCAAGTTGTTGAAGTCGTGGGCGATACCACCCGTGAGGTGACCGACTGCCTCCATTTTCTGCACCTGGAGCAGGGCAGTCTGGGCGCGCTCGCGTTCGGTGATCTCGTTCATGAGGCGGTTGTTGGCGTCCGAGAGCTCGCGCGTGCGACCCTCGATGCGTTTTTCCAGGTCGAGGTTGAGCTGGCCGAACTTGTCCCGCGTGTCGCTCAGTTCCTGCAGCGTTTCTCGCGTCGAGTACTGGCGCGCACGGGCGCGAACGGCGGCCTCGACCGCGCTGCGCAATGTGTCGGGACTCAGGGGGCGCTCGAGCAGGATCACGTTGCCCATCAGGTGCAGTGAAGACAGCGCATTGACGGGCCGCCGTCCGGTGCGCTTGCTCCCCAGCACAACGAAGGGAAGGTCGGACCAGGACGGTTGTGCCCTCAACCAGCCGTCCAGCGGACTGCCCGCAGACACCGTGAACGCCTCTTCCGTGACCACGGCTGCCGCCGCGCCGCGCTGCAACTCCTCCAGCAGCGACTGCGCAGTGCAGACGGTGTGCGTGGGTGCCAGGCCGCTCACCACCTGGCAGACCACCTGCGCATCGCGGCCTTGCGGGGCCATCACCAGGACGCGGGATTCGGTTGACGTCGTCATGTGTCGTCGGTCGAGTCGCCCAGCAACGCAAGGTTTCCGGTGTAGCGCGACACGCCGGCGATGACGCCCTCGAAATCGGTCAGTGCCTCGCCCACTTCCACGCCGCCCGCGCCGAGACGGAACTCATGGATGCTGGTGGCATGCTGGTTCGTGCGGCTCTTGGTGACGGACAGCGCCTTGAGCAGATTGCCCCGACCCTCGAAGTACCGGAACATCACCACCGCATCGCTGAGGTAGCTCAAGTCGATGTCCTGACGCCCCTCCCCCAGAACGCCGTGCTGGCCCAGCACGAGGATGGTCATGATGCCGCGCTGGTTGAGGTAGGTCAGCAACTCGTGCATCTGCAACAGGAGGAACTTGCTGCCCGGCATGGCTTGAAGGTAGGCGTTCAGGCTGTCGATCACGACGGCCTGAACGCCGTCCCTCTCGACGGCCTGCCGCACGCGGGCGGCAAACTCACCGGCCGTCACCTCGGCGGGATCGAGTGCGTTGATGAGCAAATTGCCACGCTCGATCTCTTCAGACAGGCTGTAGCCCAGCGCTTGCGCCCGCGGCAGCAGCGTGCCGAGGCCTTCGTCGAACAGGTAGTAGGCGGCTTTCTCGCCGCGCTGGATCGCTGCGTGCACACAGGCCAGGGCCGTGGTCGTCTTGCCAACGCCCGAGGGACCGATGAACAGCGTGTTGCTGCCCCTTGCCAGCCCGCCGCCCAAAGCGACGTCCAGTGCGTGGTTGCCCGTGCTCACGTTCTCGGCCTTGAAATGGTTGTGGTGCTCGGCCGCCACCAGGCGGGGGAAAACCTGTATGCCACCTGTGTCCAGTTTGAAGTCGTGTTCGCCGCTGCGGAACTTGATGCCGCGGATCTTCGCCACCCGCAGATAGCGCTTGTCGGCACCGTACTGACCCACCACCTGGTGCAGCCAGACCACGCCATGGGCGATGCTGCGCAACTGCATGTCGCCGGTTCTGGCACTCAGGTCGTCCAGCATCAGGACCGTGCAGCCGTGTTGCGCGAAGAAATGTTTGAGCGCCAGCACCTGCCGGCGGTAGCGCAGCGGATCCTGGGCCAGCAGCCGCATTTCCGACAGGCTGTCGAACACCACGCGTTGGGGGCGCATGTTTTCCACCTGTTTCATCACCCCTTGCACCGTCTCGCTGAGTTCCAGCTCGGCGGGGTGGATGATGGATTGCTCCGCATCAGGGCCCAACTCGTTTTCGCCCACCAGTTCGAACACGGTGATGCCAGGTTGGTCGAGGTCCCAGCCATGGGAGCGCGCCACGGTTTTCAGCTCTTTCGCCGTTTCCGAGAGTGTGACGTACAGACCCTTCTCGCCAATTTCCAGACCCGCGAGAAGGAAGTGCAGCCCCAGCGTTGTCTTGCCGGTTCCCGGCTCCCCTTCGAAAAGGTAGAGGTGCCCGCTGGGCAGGCCGCCGTTGAGCACGTTGTCCAGTCCGGAAATGCCGGTGGATGCGCGGGTCTGGCTTGGGTTCGGGGTGTTGTTGTTGGGCATAGGCAGGGCTGCGTAACGAGAAAGTGGGGGGTGTCTCTACCGCGTTGCCGCAGCGGCCTGGTTGATGTCTCGGGCATGGGCTTCCAGGCATTGCGAGAGGAAAACCCCGACGCCGATCGCGTCGCCCGTGGGGGAGCTGCTCAGACTGGTGCGCACGGGGCGTCCGGTCTCACCGCCGGCGCGCACCTGCGAATCCACGGCGCATGTGAACTGGTCGGCGGACGCCAGGCCCTGCTTGTGGCGCACCTCCAGCTTCTCCAGCCCCACGTAGAACGGCTGCGGCCCCTGGTAGCCTGCGGCCACCCAGCTGCGCAAGGCTTCCGTCACCGAGGGCTCCGTCGTGATGATCACCGGCCCGCCATCACCGACGACGCGCTCCGTATCAACTTTCACGTCAGGGCTTGTGCGGGAGTCGATCACTTGCACACCTGCGGCGGCGGTGGATGCGACGGTGGGGGGAAGCAGCGGAACCTTCTGCACGGTGGTGCTGCATCCGGCAAGCGATGTCGCGAGGAGGGCGATGACCGCACACGTGCGGTACTTCATGGGGAGCGGTCGGGTATTCATGCACTTCATTTTGGCCACCGAACCGCGATGGCACCACCCTCGAAGCGTCAATCGGCCTGCTGTCCTACAGGGGCGTGGCAACCCTTCCGACAAGGTCACGGAGGTATGCCCCCAGATACTGCGGTCACTGTCAGACAGAATGTCTCCGAAGCTCTCCCCCTTCCCGAGCTTCTCCTCCGCCAGGAGGTTCCAAACCCGCTTCGGCGGGTTTTCTTTTGTCGGATGGGACAATGTCGGTTTCGCACGTGCCCCGCCCGTGTACGACTGACGACGTCCGAATCTCGTGGAACACATTCCCTCGCACCCACCGCTGAGTCCCTGGCGCCTTTCCGTCGCCCCGATGATGGACTGGACCGACCGGCACTGCCGTTACCTGCACCGCCTGCTCTCGAAGCACACCCTGCTGTACACCGAGATGGTCACCACCGGTGCCATCACGCACGGGAGCGTGCAGCGGCACTTGCGCTTCAACGCCGAGGAACACCCGGTGGCCCTGCAGCTCGGTGGCAGTGAACCGGCCGATCTGGCGCATGCGGCGCGGCTCGGTGAGCAATGGGGTTACGACGAGATCAACCTCAATTGCGGTTGCCCCAGCGAGCGCGTGCAGCGCGGCGCCTTCGGAGCCTGTCTGATGGCCGAGCCGCAGACGGTGGCCGACGGCGTGAAAGCGATGGTGGACGCGGTGTCCATCCCGGTCACGGTCAAGCACCGCATCGGTATCGACAAGGTGGAGAGCTACGACTTCGTGCGCGATTTCGTGGGCACGGTCAGTGAGGCCGGTTGCGAGGTTTTCCTCGTGCATGCGCGCAATGCATGGCTGCAAGGCCTGTCACCGAAAGAGAACCGCGAGATTCCGCCCTTGCGCTACGAACTTGCGCACCGCCTCAAGCGCGACTTTCCGCAGCTCACCTTCGGCGTGAACGGTGGCATCACCACCAATGAACAGATCGCTGATCACCTGCAGCACGTCGACGGCGTGATGGTGGGCCGCGAGGCCTACCACAACCCCTGGCTGCTCACGTCGTGGGACGAGGCCTTCTTCGGCGCGGCACCGTCAACCGCAACCCGGGAAGCGGTCGAGGAGCAGATGGTGACCTACATGGAACGCGCGTTCCAGGAAGACGGCTGCCCCTGGTACGCGATTGCCCGCCACATGCTCGGCCTGCGCCATGGCTTGCGTGGCGCCCGCCGCTGGCGCCAGATCTGGAGCGACCACCGCCTGAAACCCTTGCCCCCGCGCGAGGTGTGGGCCATGGCGCAGGAATACGTGGGTCTGGAAGCCGAAACCACCTGACGACGGAAAGTCGGTTCAGCAGGGTTTAACGGCTCCGGAGCGCGGCCCGCAACGAATGAAACCACCTTAGCCAGAGGCATCAAAGGTCCGGCTCCGCCGGCCCGAGATGCCGTCTCCCCTCCAAGCGCCGAAGGCGCGTCAGAGAGGGGGGAAGCCGCAAAGCGGCGCAGGGGGGTGTTTCAAACAGCCGCTTCGAGACCGCTTTCAAAGTGTTCGCGCATGCGCTGCACCGTGAGCGCCACATCGCGTTGGGTGAGTGCGGCGACGATGGCGCGGTGCTCGGTCAGCGATTCTGCGATGCGGCCGCTCTTGAGCAGCGAGTTGTGCCGGTTGAGCTTCATCACTTTGCGCAGGTCCGCCACCATCTGTTCGCGCCAGCGATTGCGCGCCAGTTCCAGCACACGCATGTGGAACTGCTCGTTGAGGGCGAAAAAACGATCGCGCTCGTTGACCGCCCCCTCAAGCTCCTCGTGCAGCGCCTGGAGGCCGGCCAGTTCCTCATCGGTGGCCTTGATGGCCACCACGCCGGCGGCGTCCGACTCGAGCAGGGCAAGCAGGTGGTAGACGTCGGCCAGGTCTTTCTCTGACACTTCCGTCACGTAGGCGCCACGCCGCACCTTCATCGTGACGAGGCCCTCCGCAGCAAGCACCTTCAATGCCTCGCGCAACGGGGTACGGCTGATGCCGTATTCCTCGGCGATCTTGAGTTCGTCGATCCAGCTGCCGGGTTCGAGCTCGCGGCGGAAGATGCGCTGACGCAGGAGCTCAGCGACTTCTTCGTACAGGGCGCGGGGCGAGAGCGAGAGGGCGGACATGTGTCGGGGGGGGGCAGTGCCATCAGGTAAGACGGTCTGCATTGTAAGTCAGGAAGAATATTTTGCATCAATAATTATGAATGATGTAAGATGCCGGGGGTTTTCCCCATCCACCGAGTTTTCGCCATGAGCCAGAAACCGCCTGAGTTCGCCCCTGTCACCCTGGAAGCCTGGGCCCAGGCCGCCCAAAAATCGGCGCCCGGTGGCGACGTGTCCGCGCTGGACTGGATCACGCCCGATGGCATCCGCGTCAAGCCGCTCTACACCGCAGCCGACACAGCCAGCCTGCCGCACACCAACACACTGCCGGGCTTCGAACCCTTTATCCGTGGGCCGCAGGCCACCATGTACGCGGTGCGGCCCTGGACGATCCGCCAGTACGCGGGTTTTTCCACCGCCGAGGAAAGCAATGCCTTCTACCGCAAGGCGCTGGCCGCTGGTGGGCAGGGCGTGTCCGTCGCCTTCGACCTGGCCACGCACCGCGGCTACGACAGCGACCACCCGCGCGTGACCGGCGACGTGGGCAAGGCCGGTGTGGCCATCGACAGCGTGGAGGACATGAAGATCCTGTTCGACCAGATTCCGCTGGACAAGGTGAGCGTGTCCATGACCATGAACGGCGCCGTGCTGCCGGTGCTGGCGGGCTATGTGGTGGCGGCGGAAGAGCAGGGCGTGGGGCAGGACAAGCTGAGCGGCACCATCCAGAACGACATCCTCAAGGAGTTCATGGTCCGCAACACGTACATCTTCCCGCCCGAGCCGTCGATGAAGATCATTGGCGACATCATCGAGTACACGGCGAAGCACATGCCGAAGTTCAACTCGATCTCGATCTCGGGTTACCACATGCAGGAAGCCGGTGCGAACCAGGCGCTGGAGCTTGCGTTCACGCTGGCCGACGGCAAGGAATACGTGAAGACCGCGATTGCCAAGGGCATGGACGTGGACGACTTCGCCGGCCGCCTCTCGTTCTTCTGGGCGATCGGCATGAACTTCTACCTGGAGATCGCCAAGATGCGCGCCGCCCGCCTGCTGTGGACGCGCATCATGAAGGGCTTCAACGCCAGGAACCCCAAGAGCCTGATGCTGCGCACGCACTGCCAGACTTCGGGCTGGTCGCTCACCGAACAGGACCCGTACAACAACGTGGTGCGCACCACCATCGAGGCGATGGCCGCGGTGTTCGGTGGCACGCAGAGCCTGCACACCAACGCGCTCGACGAAGCCATTGCGCTGCCGACCGAGTTCAGCGCGCGCATTGCGCGCAACACGCAGCTGATCATTCAGGAAGAGACGCACATCACCAATGTGGTGGACCCCTGGGCCGGCAGCTACATGATGGAAAGCCTCACACAGGACATGGCCGACAAGGCCTGGGCCATCATCGAAGAGGTGGAAGCCATGGGTGGCATGACCAAGGCGGTCGACAGCGGCTGGGCCAAGCTCAAGATCGAGGCGGCGGCCGCCGAGAAGCAGGCGCGCATCGACTCCGGCAAGGATGTGATCGTCGGCGTCAACAAATACAAGCTCAAGCAGGAAGACACGGTCGATATTCTGGAAGTAGACAACGTGAAGGTGCGCGAATCGCAGATTGCGCGCCTGAAGCAGATCCGCGCGACGCGTGACGGCGCCAGGGTGCAGGCCGCGCTCGACGCGCTCACCGCTGCAGCCGACAGCGGGGAGGGCAACCTGCTCGATCTTTCGATCCAGGCCATCCGCCTGCGCGCCACGGTGGGCGAGGTGAGCGATGCCCTGGAAAAGGTGTACGGACGCCACCGCGCCGATACGCAAAAGGTGACCGGTGTGTACGCAGCTGCCTACGATTCCGCCGAGGGCTGGGAAGCCCTCAAGACCGAGATCAACGCCTTCGCCGAAGAGCAGGGCCGCCGTCCGCGCGTGATGATCAGCAAGCTCGGCCAGGACGGCCACGACCGGGGCGCCAAGGTGGTGGCCACCGCGTTCGCCGACCTGGGCTTCGACGTGGACATGGGCCCGCTGTTCCAGACACCCGAGGAATGCGCGCGCCAGGCGATCGAGAACGATGTGCACGCAGTGGGCGTGTCCACCCTCGCGGCCGGCCACAAGACGCTGGTGCCGGCCATCATTGCCGAGCTGAAGAAGCAGGGTGCGGACGACATCATCGTGTTCGTGGGCGGTGTGATTCCACGCCAGGATTACGACTTTCTCTACGAGGCCGGGGTGAAGGGCGTCTACGGCCCGGGCACGCCCATTCCCGCCAGCGCCAAGGACGTGCTGGAGCAGATCAGGAAAGCCCAGGGGTGACCCCTCAGGCGCTGCTTGAAGGCATCCTGCGCGGTGGAGCTGCCGTGCAGCGCCGCGCCATGGCCAAGGCGATCACGCTGCTGGAGTCCACCCGAGCGGATCACCGGGCGCAGGGCGATGAATTGCTCACCGCTCTGCTGCCCCACACCGGCAAGGCGCTTCGCCTGGGCATCAGCGGTGTGCCTGGCGTGGGCAAGAGCACGTTCATCGAGGCGCTGGGTCTGTACCTGATCGACAGGGGCCACCGGGTGGCGGTGCTCACCATCGATCCGTCCTCGTCGGTGTCGGGTGGCTCCATCCTCGGCGACAAGACGCGCATGGAAAGGCTCTCGGTGCACGAGCGCGCCTACATCCGCCCTAGCCCGAGCAGCGGCACGCTGGGCGGGGTGGCCGAGAAGACGCGGGAAGCCATGCTCGTGTGCGAAGCCGCGGGGCACGACATCGTGATCGTGGAGACCGTGGGCGTGGGCCAGAGCGAGACGGCGGTGAGTGGCATGACCGACATGTTCGTGCTCATGCAACTGCCCAACGCGGGCGATGATCTGCAGGCGATCAAGAAAGGTGTGATGGAGCTGGCCGACCTGGTCGTCATCAACAAGGCCGATCTGGACCCCGATGCCGCCACGCGCGCCCGCGCGCAGATCACCTCGTCGCTGCGGCTGCTGGGCCTGCATGGCAACCCCGAGCATGCGCACCACGACACCGCCCTCTGGCATCCGCAAGTGATCCAGCTCAGTGCCTTGCAGGGCCGGGGCGTGGATGCTTTCTGGGCCGAGGTCACGCGGTTCCGCGAGGTGCAGACGGGCAACGGCCAGTTGCCCGCACGCCGGCAGCAGCAGGCGCGTGCCTGGATGTGGGAGCGCATCGATGCCGGCCTCAAGCAACGCTTCCGCGCGCACCCGCAGGTGCGCCAGCAACTCGACGACACCACGCGCCAGGTGCTGGCAGGCGAACTGCCGCCGTCCACCGCCGCGCGGCAGCTGCTCGACCTTTTCGACTGATTTGAACGACCGCTCTATTACGGAGAACTTCCATGCAGGACATCCTTGAACAACTCGAACGCAAGCGCGCTGCGGCCCGCCTGGGCGGAGGCGAGAAGCGCATTGCCGCGCAGCATGCCAAGGGCAAGCTCACCGCCCGCGAGCGGCTGGAGGTGCTGCTCGATGAGGGCACCTTCGAAGAATGGGACATGTTCGTCGAGCACCGCTGCACCGATTTCGGCATGCAGGACAACAAGATTCCTGGCGACGGTGTGGTCACCGGCTACGGCATGATCAACGGCCGCCTGGTGTTCGTCTTCAGCCAGGACTTCACCGTGTTCGGTGGCGCGCTGTCCGAAGCCCATGCCGAGAAGATCTGCAAGGTGATGGACCAGGCGATGAAGGTGGGCGCGCCGGTGATCGGCCTCAACGACTCGGGCGGTGCGCGTATCCAGGAGGGGGTGGCCTCGCTCGGTGGTTACGCCGACGTGTTCCAGCGCAATGTGATGGCCAGCGGTGTGGTGCCGCAGATCAGCATGATCATGGGCCCCTCGGCCGGCGGCGCGGTCTACTCGCCCGCCATGACGGACTTCATCTTCATGGTGAAGGACTCGAGCTACATGTTCGTGACCGGCCCCGAGGTGGTGAAGACCGTGACGCACGAGGAAGTGACCTCCGAAGAGCTGGGTGGCGCGGTCACCCACACCACCAAGAGTGGTGTGGCCGATCTCGCGTTCGAGAACGACGTGGAAGCGCTGCTCATGCTGCGCCGGCTCTACAACTACCTGCCACTCAACAACCGCGAAAAGGCGCCGGTGCGCCCCAGTGGCGACCCGCTCGATCGCGTGGAGCTCAGCCTGGACACGCTGGTGCCAGAGAACCCGAACAAGCCCTACGACATGAAGGAGCTCATCCTCAAGACGGTGGACGACGGCGACTTCTTTGAACTGCAGCCGGAGTACGCGAAGAACATCCTGATCGGCTTCGCGCGCATGGACGGCCAGACGGTGGGCATCGTGGCGAACCAGCCGCTGGTGCTGGCGGGCTGCCTGGACATCAAGAGCTCCATCAAGGCCGCGCGCTTTGTGCGCTTCTGCGACGCCTTCAACATTCCTGTGGTGACCTTCGTCGACGTGCCCGGCTTCATGCCTGGCACCTCGCAGGAGTATGGCGGCATCATCAAGCACGGCGCCAAGCTGCTCTACGCCTACGCCGAATGCACGGTGCCCAAGATCACCGTGATCACGCGCAAGGCCTACGGCGGCGCGTACGACGTGATGAGCTCCAAGCACCTGCGAGGCGACGTGAACTTCGCCTGGCCCAACGCCGAGATCGCCGTGATGGGCGCCAAGGGCGCGGTGGAGATCATCTTTCGCGAGGAGAAGAAGGACCCGGCCAAGCTCGCGCAGCGCGAGGCCGAGTACAAGGCCCGCTTCGCCAACCCCTTCGTGGCTGGCGCGCGCGGCTTCATCGACGACGTCATCCTGCCGCACGAGACGCGCAAGCGCATCTGCCGTTCGCTGGTGATGCTCAAGGACAAGAAGCTCGAAAACCCGTGGCGCAAGCACGGCAACATTCCCCTGTGAGCAGGCCCACACCCCCGCCGCACTTCGCGGGTCACTCCCTCAAAGGGGCAGCGCCAGCGGCCGGGCAAAGCCGGTTCCGCGGCATTTCTGGAATGTCGCTCCGGACATGAATCGGTATTGAACAGATTGGAAGAACCATGTTTACCAAGATCCTGATTGCCAACCGTGGCGAGATCGCCTGCCGCGTGATCGCCACCGCCAAGAAGATGGGCATCGCCACCGTGGCGGTGTATTCCGAAGCCGACAAGGAAGCGCGCCATGTGCAGCTGGCCGATGAAGCGGTGTTGCTCGGTCCGGCGCCCTCGCGCGAGTCCTACCTGGTGGCCGACAAGATCATCGAGGCCGCCAAGAAAACCGGCGCGCAGGCGATCCACCCCGGCTACGGCTTTCTCTCGGAAAATGAGGCCTTCGCCAAGCGCGTGGAAGACGAGGGCATGGCCTTCATCGGGCCGCGCCACTTCAGCATCGCGGCCATGGGCGACAAGATCGCTTCGAAGAAGCTGGCGAGCGAGGCGAAGGTCAACACCATTCCGGGCTGGAACGACGCAATCGAGTCCGCGGAGCGCGCGGTCGAGATCGCGAAGGGCATCGGCTACCCGGTGATGATCAAGGCCAGCGCGGGCGGTGGTGGCAAGGGCCTGCGCGTGGCCTACAACGACAAGGAAGCGCTGGAAGGCTTCACGGCCTGCCAGAACGAAGCCCGCAACAGCTTCGGCGACGACCGCATCTTCATCGAGAAGTTCGTGCAGGAGCCGCGCCACATCGAGATCCAGGTGCTGGGCGACTCGCATGGCAACGTGATCTACCTCAACGAGCGCGAATGCTCGATCCAGCGCCGCCACCAGAAGGTGATCGAGGAGGCCCCGTCGCCCTTCATCAGCGAGGCCACGCGCAAGGCCATGGGCGAGCAGGCCGTGGCGCTGGCCAAGGCGGTGAAATACCAGAGCGCGGGCACGGTGGAGTTCGTGGTCGGCAAGGACCAGGACTTCTACTTTCTGGAGATGAACACCCGCCTCCAGGTGGAGCATCCGGTGACCGAATGCATCACCGGGCTGGACCTGGTGGAGCTGATGATCCGCGTGGCGGCCGGTGAGAAGCTGCCACTGGCGCAGGCCGACGTGAAGCGCAACGGCTGGGCCATCGAATGCCGCATCAACGCCGAGGACCCGTTTCGCAACTTCCTGCCCAGCACCGGCCGGCTGGTGCGTTTCACGCCGCCGGCACAGACCATGTTCCAGGCCAACACGACCGATCTGAACGGCGTGCGCGTGGACACGGGCGTGCAGGACGGTGGCGAGATCCCGATGTTCTACGACTCGATGATCGCCAAGCTGATCGTGCATGGCACCGACCGCCTCGACGCGATCGCGAAGATGCGCGAGGCGCTCAACGGTTTCGTGATCCGTGGCATCAGCAGCAACATCCCGTTCCAGGCTGCGCTGCTGGCGCATCCGAAGTTCGTGGCGGGTGATTTCAACACCGGTTTCATCGCCGAGCACTATGGCCAGGGTTTCCGGGCCGAGGACGTGCCGCACAGCGATCCCGATTTCCTCGTCGCCATGGCTGCTTTCGTGCGGCGCAAGTCGCGCGAGCGCGCTGCGGGCCTCTCGGGCCAGTTGCCGGGCTACGGCGTGAAGGTGGGCCACGACTACTCGGTGATCGTGCTCGACGCGAAAGGCGAGCATGTGCGCAAGGCGGTGCACGTGGACGAGGTGGTCGGGCAGATCGGATCGGCGGTGGTCACCGTCGATGGCAAGCGCTACGCCATCTCCAGCCTCTCGCGCCTGAACGACATCTGCGTGACGGGCGCCTGCAACGGCCAGCCCTTCACCGTGCAGATCGAGCGCGGTACGCCGCGCAATCCGCTGGCGCTCGTGGTGCAGCACAATGGCACGCGCATCGAAACCATGGTGGTGTCGCCGCGCATGGCCGAGCTGCACGGGCTCATGCCTTTCAAGGCGCCGGCCGACATGAGCAAGTATGTGCTCTCGCCCATGCCTGGCCTGCTGGTGGACATCGCGGTGCAGCCCGGGCAGAAGGTGCAGGCCGGTGAACGCGTGGCGGTGATCGAGGCCATGAAGATGGAGAACGTGCTGTTCGCCGCCGCCGATGGCACCGTGTCCAAGGTGCTCGCGAACAAGGGCGAGTCGCTGGTGGTGGACCAGCCGATCGTGGAGTTCGCATGATCGAGGTGCTTGGCAAGGAGGCGGTGCGGCCTGTCACGCTGCACAGACCGGCCGCGGCCCCTGCGAACCCGGGCCGCTGGTCGGTGGAAGCCGTGCAGACGCTGCTGGACTTGCCGTTCGACGAGCTGATGTTCCGCGCCCAGACGGTGCACCGCGAGCACTGGCCAGTGCGCGACATCGAACTCGCCACACTGCTGTCGGTCAAGACCGGTGGCTGCCCCGAGAATTGTGGCTATTGCCCCCAGTCGGCGGAGTTCGACACGGGCGTGAAGGCGCAGAAGCTGATGAGCGTGGAAGAGGTGACGCAGGCCGCCCTGGCCGCGCGGGACGCGGGTGCCACGCGTTTCTGCATGGGCGCGGCCTGGCGAGCACCCAAGGACCGGGACATCGAGAAGGTGGCCGAACTGATCCGGGCCGTGAAGGGGCTGGGCATGCAGTCGTGTGCCACGCTGGGCATGCTGGAGTCGCACCAGGCGCAGGCGCTGCGCGACGCGGGCCTGGACTACTACAACCACAACCTCGACACCGCGCCCGAGTACTACGGCGACATCGTCGACACGCGCACCTACCAGGACCGGCTCGACACGCTGGCCCACGTGCGTTCGGCTGGCATCAGCGTGTGCTGCGGCGGCATCGTGGGCATGGGCGAAGCGCCCGTGCACCGCGCCGGCCTGCTGGCGCAACTGGCCAACCTGGAGCCGTATCCCGAGTCGGTGCCGATCAACAGCCTGGTGCGTGTGCCGGGCACGCCGCTGGCCGACAGCGACCCCATCGACCCACTGGATTTCGTGCGCGTGATCGCCGTGGCACGCATCCTCATGCCGAAGGCCCGTGTGCGCCTGTCGGCGGGTCGCCAGCAACTGGGCGAGCCGGTGCAGGCCCTGTGTTTCCTGGCCGGTGCCAACTCGATCTTCTACGGCGACAAACTGCTGGTGACCGGCAACCCCGACGCGGACGCTGACCGGCGCCTGCTGGACAAGCTGGGCTACTCCACGCGCCAGGTTTCCGTGCAACAGGAGGAGCACGCATGAGCCATCCACGTCCTTTCAAGGTGCTGGGTATCCAGCAGATCGCCATTGGGGGGCCCGACAAGCTGCGCCTGCGCAAGCTCTGGGTCGACATGCTGGGCCTGGAAGTCACGGGCACCTTCCGCAGCGAGCGCGAGAACGTCGATGAGGACATCTGTGCGATGGGCAGCGGGCCGTTCAAGGTCGAGGTGGATCTGATGCAACCGCTGGACCCCGAAAAGAAGCCAGCCGTCCATGCCACGCCGCTCAACCACGTGGGCCTGTGGATCGATGACCTGCCTGCCGCCGTGGAATGGCTGAGCGCGCAGGGTGTTCGCTTTGCGCCCGGCGGTATCCGCAAGGGCGCCGCCGGGTTCGACATCACCTTCCTCCACCCCAGGGGCAACGAGGAGTTCCCTATTGGTGGCGAGGGCGTGCTGGTGGAACTCGTGCAGGCGCCGCCCGAGGTGGTGAGCGCCTTCGCCCGCCTGGCCGGCCAGCCTCGCTGAGAGACCGCTGACGCGACGAACGACAGAGCAGGGCGCCTTTTCCTGCCTTGTTCGGCCCACTGGCGATGGGTCGGCGAATTTAATCTTGTGGCCTGTGGGGGCTGTGCCGATGGTGGCGCCGCCCATACCGCCTCAGTCGCAGGAGTTCGCCATGAACCCGTTCCCCGGCCAGCCATCGAAAGACCTCTCCAGTCCGTCCGCCACTTCCTGGCACGGACGAGACATGTCGCCTGCGTGGCCGGAGGAGCTGCTGGAGTCCTTCTGCCTGCGCATGTCCACCCAGGGCATGTGCGTGAGCCGGGCGCTGATGATCTGCGACCGCCGCTATGCGCTGGAGCAGCTCTCGCACGCCCACAACATGGCCGACGACACCTTGCGGCTGATGGCCGTGCAATTGTTCCGGCATTTCGAGGCGCGGCAGTCCGGCATCGTCGGCATGCATTGAGCACCGGGGGTTTCCCCGGCTCAAGCCGGTGGCCCCCTCACCGATAAGACAGCATCCAACTCGAGGAGCGGTAACCCCATGTCCGGATTCCATCCCCTGTCTCCCGGCATCGCATTGATGCGCCGCGTGCGCCTGCGCGGCAAACTCCTGCTGCTGGCGGCCTCGGCGGTTCTGCCTCTGTTGTTGACATGGGCCCTGCACGCTGCTGGCAGCCTGCAAGGCAGTGCCCTTGCGCTCCCCCTGGTGAGTCTGGGCGCACTGGCGTATCTGATGCTGTCGTTCTACGCCAGCTTCACCGCGGACTTCCGCCAATTGCTTGCGGTGATGGAGCAGACCGTCTCGGGCAACCTGCAGTCCTCCATCCGGCTCACGGGCCGTGACGAACTGGCCGAGCTCGCCCGCCTGCTCGACCGCACGATCGGCAACCTGTCGTCCATGGTGGCCGAGGTGCGCAGCAACTCCGCGCTGGTGGCGCACGCGGGCAAGAGCCTGGCCACCGGTAACCGCGATCTGGCCGACCGCACCGAACAGCAGGCCGCCAACCTGGAGCAGACCGCGGCCAGCGTGCACGAGCTCTCCAGCGCCGTGCAGCAGAACGCGCGCACGGCGGGTGAATCCGATCAACAGGCCGCCCAGGTGCGCGATGTCGCCGAATCGGGCGCGAAGTTCATGGGGCAGGCCGTCGAGTCCGTGGAAGGCATCCAGAAGAGCGCGCAGCAGATGAACGAGATCATCGGCGTCATCGACAGCATCGCGTTCCAGACCAACATCCTGGCGCTGAACGCGGCGGTGGAGGCCGCGCGTGCCGGCGAACAGGGGCGCGGCTTCGCCGTCGTGGCGGCCGAGGTGCGCACGCTGGCGCAGCGCTCGTCTGCCTCGGCGCGGGAGATCCGCGAACTCATCGAGGCTTCGCGCAGCCAGGTGGAGGCGGGCGTGGCCCAGATCCGCACGGCAGGCAGCAGCATCGGCCAGATCGTCAACGGCGTGCGTGGCGTGGCCGCCAACATGTCGCTGATTTCGGCGTCCAGCGCCGAGCAGAGCACGGGCCTGAACGAGATTTCTTCGGCCGTGACCCAGCTCGACCAGATCACCCAGCGCAACGCGCAGATGGTGGAGCGCGCGGTGACGCAGGCCAACCAGCTGGAGCAACGGGCCGCGCACCTGTCCAAGGCCGTGTCGTCCTTCATGCTGCAGCAGGGCACGGCCGAAGAGGCCATGCAACTGGTGAGTCGCGCCATGGCCCGCCGCAGGCAGGGCAGCCGCGAGGCCTTCGCACGCGAGATCACCGAACCGTCCAATGGCTTCCACGACCGCGACATGTACGTGTTCGCGCTCGATGGCACGGGTGTGTACCGTGCTTTCGGTGGCAAGCCGGAGAAGGTGGGCAGCCGCGTGCAGGACATTCCCGGGGTAGACGGTCAGGCCCTGCTCAACGCCATCGTGGCGCAGGGCGAAGTGGGCGAGGGCTGGGTGGAGTACGACATTGCCAATCCCGTGACCGGCGCCATCCAGGCCAAGATGTCCTACGTGGTGAAGATCGACGACCTCTACGTGGGCTGCGGTGTCTACAAGACCGCTGCCGCACGGCAGGTGGCCTGAGCGCCCGGCCTCATTCCGTGGATGGCCCGCGCCGGGCGCGGGAACGGGCCAGCACTGCCTCGATCACCGCGCGCTTCTTGTCCAGCACCGCGTCGTCGGTGATTTTCGATTGCGCGGCCAGATCGGCCAGCTTGTCCGCCGCTTTGGCTTGCAGACGCGCGTCGTGCTCTTTCTTTTCTTTCTCCAGCCGCTGCAGCCGGTGGTCGTAGCGCTGCCGGCCCTGTTGTGCCTGCTCGACGGTCCATGCGGCCCAGCCGGTGCGCTCGCCACTGACGATGTCCAGTGAAATGCAGTCCACCGGGCACACGGGTATGCACAGCTCGCACCCGGTGCAGTAAGGCTCCACGACGGTGTGCATGCGCTTGTGGATCCCGACGATGGCGTCGGTGGGGCAGGCCTGGATACAGAGCGTGCAACCGATGCACCAGTCCTCGTCGATGACGGCCACCGTCAGCGGACCTTCGATGCCGTAGGTGGGGTCCAGCGGGCGCACGGGCTGGCCGGTCAGCGCGGCCAGGCGTTCAATACCCTCGGCGCCGCCGGGCGGGCACTGGTTGATGCCGGCGTCACCCGCCGCGATGGCCTGCGCGTAGCTGGCGCAGTCCGGGTAACCGCAGCGGGTGCACTGCGTCTGCGGCAGGGCGGCGTCGATGCGCCGGGCGAGGTCGTTCATGCCGACGAATATACCGGCGCCGTCGTGGCACCAAAGAAGCGCGCTGCTCAGGCTCTGGCGGTCTTGCGGGCGGCTGCCTTGCGCGCGGGAGCAGGGGTCTTTGCCACGGGTTTGCGTGGTGCGGTCTTGACGGCCTTGGCCGCAGGCTTCGCCGTCGCCTTCACTCCAGCGGTAGGCTGGTGGGCCGCGATGAAGCTCTTGACCACAGGGTGCACCATGTCGCGCCAGCGCCTGCCGCTGAAGATGCCGTAGTGGCCGGCGCCCTGCGCCTCGTAGTGCATCTGGTGTGACTTGGCGATGCCGGAACACAGGTCGTGCGCCGCCGCAGTCTGGCCCGAGCCGGAGATGTCGTCGAGTTCGCCTTCGACGGTGAGCAGGGCGGTGCGCGTGATGTCCTGCGGGCGTACGCGCTCGAGTTCACCCTGTTCGTTCCTCACGTCCCAGGTGCCATGGACAAGTTTGAACTCCTGGAACACGGTCTCGATGGTCTCGAGGTAATAGTCGGCGTCCATGTCGAGCACGGCGTTGTACTCGTCGTAGAACTTGCGGTGGCTCTCGGCGCTGGAATTGTCGCCCTTGATGAGGTCCTTGAAATAGTCGTAGTGGCTCGATGCGTGGCGGTCCGGATTCATGGCCACGAAGCCCGTGTGCTGCAGGAACCCGGGATACACGCGGCGCCCCGCGCCCGGAAAGCTGTCCGGCACGCGGTAGATCACATTGTTCTCGAACCACTCGTGGCTGCGCTGGGTGGCCAGGTTGTTCACGGCGGTCGGCGATTTACGCGCATCGATCGGGCCGCCCATCATCGTCATGGACAGGGGCGTGGTCTCGCCCCTGCTGGCCATGAGCGAGACGGCCGCGAGCACCGGCACGGTGGGCTGGCAGACGCTCATCACATGGCAGTTGCCGTAGGCCTTCTGCAGGTGGCGGATGAATTCCTGCACGTAGTTGACGTAGTCGTCGAGGTGGAACTCACCGTCTGCCAGCGGCACGAGGCGGGCATTTTTCCAGTCGGTGATGTAGACCTTGTGGTCCTTGAGCATGGTCCGCACCGTGTCGCGCAGCAGCGTCGCGTAGTGACCCGAAAGCGGTGCCACGATCAACACCACGGGCTGGCTCTTGAGTTTGGCCAGCGTCTGGGTGTCGTCGGTGAAGCGCTTGAAGCGGCGCAGTTCGCAGAACGGTTTGTCGATTTCGACATGCTCGTGGATCACCACGTCCACACCATCCACGTCCACCGTGCGGATGCCGAACACCGGCTTCTCGTAGTCCTTGCCCAGGCGGTGCAGCAGGTCGTAACCCGCCGAGATGCGTTGTGCGCCAGGCAACTGTGCCAGCGGCAGCATCGGGTTCGTGAACATCCGCGACGCCACCTCTGCAAGGTCGGCGAACGGTTCCATGATCGAGCGCTGGGTTTCGTAGATCTGGTACAGCATGGGCAGGGGAGTCGTTATGTTGCAGTGCAATATATCAGCATGTGCATATTGCCGGCAGGAGGAAAACACCTAACTCCCCAGGGCTTCTGTCACCTTCGTGAAAGAATGGGCGCCGGAATCTTCCCTTGTCGCCCCACGAGAACTGCATGAGCAACTCCGCCCCCGTGCCAGCTTCCGCGGCCCTGGCCCAGCTGGCCGCCGCACTGCCATCGACCGAACGCATGCCCGTGGTGTTTCTTGGGCATGGGAGCCCGATGAATGCGATCGAAGACAACCATTGGCGGCGCAACTGGCAGGCGCTGGGGCAGGCCCTGCAAGAGCGCGGCACGGCGCCGAGCCTCATCCTGTGCATCTCGGCCCATTGGTTGACGCCGGGATGGCAGCTCACGGCCATGGATGCACCCCGCACCATCCACGATTTCGGTGGGTTTCCGCAGGCGCTGTTCGACCAGCAATACCCGGCGCCCGGTTCACCCACGATCGCCAGGGCCATCAGCGGCGTCGTCCAGCAACCGGATTCCGGCCGTGCACTCGACCTCGACGAAGGCGACTGGGGCCTGGATCACGGTGCCTGGTCGGTGCTCAAGCCCATGTTTCCGGAGGCGACCGTTCCTGTCATCCAGCTCAGCATGGACTACCGGCGGCCTGCGGCCGAGCACTTTGCCGTGGGTCGCCAGCTGGCGCAGTTGCGCGAGCGCGGCGTGCTCCTCGTGGGCAGCGGAAACATCGTCCACAACCTGCGCACCATGCGCCGCGAAGCCACCGACAACCAGGCCTACGACTGGGCCATCGAATTCGACCGCATCACGGCGGAGCACATCGCGCAGGGGCGGCTGGAGGCGCTGAACGACTTCCAGCAGCTGGGCCCCCTGGCGCAGATGGCCCACCCCAGCTGGGAACATTACCTGCCACTGCTCTACACAGGCGGTGCGGTGCAGGCGGATGAGGAGCCCCGCTTTTTCAATGAAGGCTTCCAGGGTGCATCGATCTCGATGCGCTCCGTCATCTGGAGTTGAAGGTCGCCTTTCCCAAGAAAAAAAGCCGCTCATCGAGCGGCTTTTCTGCTTGCGGCACGCGCGAACTCAGACGACCTTGGCGATGGCCTGGCAGACGTAGTCGATGTTCTTGCTGTTGAGCGCCGCCACGCACATGCGGCCGGTGTCGGTGCCGTACACACCGAACTCGCTGCGCAGGCGCACCATCTGGTCCTTGGTCAGACCGGAGTAGCTGAACATGCCGATCTGGCTGGTGATGAAGCCCATGTCCTGCTTCACGCCGGCGGCCTTGAGGCCGTCCACCAGCTTCTGGCGCATGGCCTTGATGCGCACGCGCATCTCGCCCAGTTCCTTTTCCCACAGGGCGCGCAGTTCGGGGTTGTTCAGCACGGCGGCCACGACCGCACCGCCATGGATCGGCGGGTTGGAGTAGTTGGTGCGGATGACGATCTTGAGTTGAGACAGCACGCGCGAGGCTTCTTCGGCGTTCTGGCACAGCACCGACAGCGCGCCCACGCGCTCACCGTAGAGGCTGAAGCTCTTGGAGAACGAGGTCGACACGAAGAAGGTGAGGCCGGCGGCGACGAACTTGGCGATCACGGCGCCGTCTTCGGCGATGCCATGGCCGAAGCCCTGGTAGGCCATGTCGAGGAAGGGCGTGAGGCCGCGGGTCTTGACCACAGCGACGACCTGGTCCCATTGCGCTGCAGAGATGTCGTAGCCCGTCGGGTTGTGGCAGCAGGCGTGCAGCACCGCAATGGTGCCCGGTGCGGCCGCATTGAGGCTGGCCAGCATGCCGTCGAAGTTGACGCCGCGCTTCTCGGCGTCGTAGTACGCATAGGTGTCGACCTTGAAGCCGGCATTGGTGAACAGCGCGCGGTGGTTTTCCCAGCTCGGGTCGCTGATCAGCACGGTGGCGTCGGGGTTCAGCCGCTTGAGAAAGTCTGCGCCGATCTTCAGTCCGCCGGTGCCGCCGATGGCCTGCACGGTGGCCACGCGGCCGGACTTCACGGGTTCGGACTCATTGCCGAACACCAGGCTCTTCACGGCCGCATCGTAGGCGGCAATCCCGTCGATCGGCAGGTAGCCGCGCGCCGAGGGCTTGTCCATCATGGTCTTCTCAGCGGCCTGCACGCATTGAAGCAGGGGCAGCTTGCCACCGTCGTCGAAGTACACGCCGACGCCGAGGTTCACTTTGTTGGGGTTGGTGTCGGCGGCGAATTGTTCGTTCAGACCCAGAATCGGGTCGCGCGGTGCCATTTCGACGGCGGAGAAGAGGGACATGCTGGAGTTCCTGGGGTTGGGGACGAGGGCAACCCGGCATTTTAGCGGGGCCGTGTGCACACGACGCGCAGGCAGGCCAACCATGCTGCATGGACAGCGCTGGTATTTGCTGCTGTGGACGATCGATCCTGTGGAACCGGTCCGGCCGTATCAGGCGTGAACGTTTGTAACTGCAGATCCCCATCCCTTTCTCAGGATGGACTGTTGATCATGAAATAAGCCAGACGCAGACCCGACTGTTCCTGCTTTCGGTCGGACCCATACCGAAAAAAGCAATGCTTTTTCATTCATTGAAAAATGTCTCTTGAAGTCAATGGTTTCCTGTTTCAAAGGCAATTGTGGCAGGGCTTCGAATTACAGCTTGTTGCGCCAATGGGCATTTGCATGTTTGGGGGGCCTGCGCAGAAGCGATAATTCGACACGTTGCCATTTCGCACGATTCTTGCGTGCGTTTTGGCTTCAATACCGCGCGATTCACACTGCTTCCTGATATCTCGGTTTGACCGGTCCAGTGCGTGTTCATCAGGCGGATTTGAGCACCTGACCCCCGAGATTCCTTCTTCCGCCCTATGACTTCCCTCACCACCATCGCGACCGTGTCGCGGTCTGCTGTTTCACGTTTCTCGCTTGTGGCTGTCTGCCTGCTGGCGCTCAGCGCCTGTGGTGGTGGAGGCGGTGGTGGCGACGTCACCAGTGGCGGTTCCACTGGTGGCGGAACATCGAACCCGACCACCCAGGTGCCGGATTCCACAAACACCGGCGCCTTCATGCCGGTGATCGATGTGTCCAGGATTCCTGCCGCCGTGGCGGGCTATTCCACAGAGCGCCTCAGGAGCACCACCGAGCAGCCCAGCGGCAGCGATGGCACGGGCAACTTCCGCACGGTCTGCGACTTCAGCCACATGGCGTTCGACGATCCCATCGTGCTGCCTGGCCAGCCCGGTCGTTCGCACCTGCACACCTTCTTCGGCAACACCGCCGTCACCGGCAACTCCACCGCCGCGTCCATCGCCAATTCCGGCAACTCCACCTGCCGGGGTGGCATCGTCAACCGCAGTGCCTACTGGGTGCCGTCGATGATCGACACCCGTGATGGCACGCCACAGCGGCCCCTGGAGTCCAACTTCTATTACAAGACCGGCTACAACGGCGTGGCGCCCGGCACGGTGCAGTCCCTGCCTTCGGGCCTGCGCATGATCGCGGGCGACGCGAAGAATGCAGCACCCAGTGGCCCGTTCTCCTACAGCTGCCACTCCGCCACGGCCACGACCCAGGCGGGGTCGGCCATCCCGAACTGCCCCGTCGGCACGCAGCTGCAGCAACACATCGTGTTCCCGCAGTGCTGGGACGGTGTGAACCTGGACTCGCCCGATCACAAGAGCCACATGGCCTACCCCACCGCAGGCCGTGGCTGCCCGTCGTCGCACCCGGTGCCGCTGCCCGAGATCACCTTCAACATCGTCTACCTGGTCACGGAAGCCAACTCAACGCAGCGCTGGCGCCTGTCTTCGGACAACTACAGCACCTCGCTGCCGGGGGGCTACTCGGCCCACGGCGACTGGTTCAATGGCTGGCGTGCGGACATCATGGACACCTTTGTGCGCTACTGCGATCGGGCGGCCGTGGACTGCGGATCGCACCTGCTGGGCGACGGTCGGGTCATGTACTGATCGATTTGCAATATGTCACTGGCGGCATCCCGATCGGTTTCGAGCGGGATGCCGTCGGCATTTTGAACTGACAGATTCCAGGGCTTTTCGCTTCATTGGATGCATGCCATTTCCACGGTCTTGTCCATTGAACCCATTGGGGCAGGCCGCAGTCTTCCCGAGATGGATCGGGGTTGAGCGCATCACGATGTGCCCTGATAGACATTTCAGGGAATAGGGGCTTCTCCTGGTTTTTCACCCGCGATAGAGTTGCACGACCATGTTTCCTCCTGCTGGCTCACCTTCACGCAAATGGTTCTTGCGCAGCGCGATGGCCCTGGCCGTCATCGCGGGCGGTGGCACCGCCTTGTTCCTGGCGCGATCCGCGGTGTTGCCTTTGGCGCCCGCCAAGTCCTCAGCCGGTTTGATGGAGGCCGAGCTGGTTCGTGCGGCAGCGCGCGCAGACATCTGTAGCGCGGCCAATGCGGTGGGTGTCGGGCTTCGCGGCGAGTATTTCACGCAGCCTTTCCTGCGCGGCAAGGCAGCGTTGGTGCGCGTGGACGAGACGATCGATTTCGATGCATCGATCAAACGACCCGGCAGTGGAGACGTGCCCGCCCTGGGGTCTGTCCGATGGAGTGGCTGGATCAAACCACCCATGAGCGGGTCGTATCGCTTCCATGCCGATGCACCCAACATGCAGGTGCTGGTTGCACGCAACGTGGTGGCGGGCGTGGATGCGCCTCCCGATGGAAAGGTGGAGCTGGCCGCAGGGCGCTTCTATCCTGTGGAGGTGATCGTCAACAAGATCGCTGACTCGGGCGCACCGGTCAAGCTGGAATGGACTGCGCCACACGGGGCGCGCTATGTGGTGCCGAGGGCACTTCTGAATGTGCCCTCAGAAACGGCGACGGCATCCCGCTCGTGACTGATCGGGATGCCGCCTGAGACGCCCCTGTCGGAGCGTCGTGTGTCGCTGTCGGGTGTCAGTACATGACCCGACCGTCGCCCAGCAGGTGCGATCCGCAGTCCACGGCCGCCCGATCGCAGTAGCGCACGAAGGTGTCCATGATGTCCGGACGCCAGCCATTGAACCAGTCGCCGTGGGCCGAGTAGCCCCCCGGCAGCGAGGTGCTGTAGTTGTCCGAAGACAGGCGCCAGCGCTGCGTTGAGTTGGCTTCCGTGACCAGGTAGACGATGTTGAAGGTGATCTCGGGCAGCGGCACCGGGTGCGACGACGGGCAGCCACGGCCTGCGGTGGGGTAGGCCATGTGGCTCTTGTGATCGGGCGAGTCCAGGTTCACACCGTCCCAGCACTGCGGGAACACGATGTGTTGCTGCAGCTGCGTGCCGACGGGGCAGTTCGGGATGGCCGCCCCCACCTGGGTCATGGCCGTGGCCGAGTGGCAGCTGTAGGAGAACGGGCCACTGGGTGCTGCGTTCTTCGCGTCGCCCGCGATCATGCGCAGGCCCGAAGGCAGGGACTGCACCGTGCCGGGTGCCACGCTGTTGTAGCCGGTCTTGTAATAGAAGTTGGACTCCAGCGGACGCAGTGGTGTGCCATCACGGGTGTCGATCATCGCCGGCACCCAGTAGGCACTGCGATTGATGGTGCCACCCCGGCAGGTGGAGTTGCCGGAATTGGCGATGGACGCGGCGGTGGAGTTGCCGGTGACGGCGGTGTTGCCGAAGAAGGTGTGCAGGTGCGAGGCGCCAGGCTGGCCAGGCAGCACGATGGGGTCATCGAACGCCATGTGGCTGAAGTCGCAGACCGTGCGGAAGGCGCCCGTGCCATCGCTGCCGCTGGGCTGCTCGGTGGTGCTTCTAACCCGATCCGAGGAGTAGCCGGCTGCGGGTGCCGGAATGGCCGCCCTGTTGATCGTCGGCATCATCGTGCCAGTGCTCGGAGCAGGCGCAGGTGTCGGAGCAGGCGACGGAGCAGGGGTGGGTGCCGGGGACGGTGCCGGTGTGGGCGACGGAGCAGGCGTTGGCGAGGGTGACGGAGAGGGAGAAGGAGAAGGAGAAGGAGAAGGAGAAGGCTTCGGCGACGAAACAGAAGGAGACGGTGCGGGCGTCGATGTGGACGGCTTGGTTGCAGGCGAAGCTGCAGGCGCTGCGACCTGTGCGGTTTCGCTGGCCACGACATCAGCGCCACCACCACCTCCTCCTCCGCAAGCAGCCAGGACGGCAGAGAAGAGCGCAGGGAGCGCGGCCCGAAGGCTGTTCGATTGAGCTTGCACTGAGTTCGTCATGAAATACCCTAAATGGATCACACCGTCTTCGCTGCGGGTCCCATTTGCAGCTGAGTTGGCGAGCTAGTTTTGAAAGCAGTCTCTGTCGTCTGGCGACCGTGAAGTAGGTCACAGCGACAAACGGATCAAGCGCGGCTACGAACGAAACCATGTGCAGCCAGGCGGTTCAATCGGGATGGCAAGCGGCAGCAAGGTCTCAGGGCTGCAAAGCCGCCGACATTCAGGGGTTCCCGATATTGCCTGACGACCTCATCGGCAAATTATCCGGAGCAGATATTTCGGATTTGTGGGACTTGTTACAAGGCATGGACCGGGTGCGGCTGGCTGTAGGACGTGTCTGATACTTCGCAGGACACGTCTGATAAACCGTTTGTTTTCAAAGTTGCATGCGCAACCACGCAAGGCCATGCATGCGTGGTAGTGGTCGCATGTAACGACCGCCCGCCGACAAGAACGTTTGTTGCGAGCGCTTACGTGATCCGCGAGTCCGCGCGCGACTCGCCCACCACCGACGCAAGTTGCAGGCTCAACTCGCGGGCCAGTTCCGAGACGTTGGGGGTCTCCAGAATGTCGGAGTGCCGGCCGGGAACGAGCTTGATGGTCATGCTGGATGCCAGCTCACCCCAGCCATAGGCCGGTTCGGTGGAGGTATCGCCGGCGGCTTGGAAGAAGGCCACCGGTACGTTGCTGGCACGGGCCTGGTATTGGTGGATGGCTTGCGCGTACACCTGATTCCGGCGCCCGCCCGCCTGACCACTGGCGATCTGCAACTGCCGGAGCTGGCGGTACAGATGGACAAAATGCCGCCAGCCGTCTCGCCGGATCATGCGGATGCGCCGCACGACGCCGGCCTTCAGGCGGCGCCAGCCTCGGCCAGGCATCGCACAGTCGAGCATCACCAGCAGGCCGACCTCCTCACCTTCCTGGATGAGGCGCTGGGCGGCCTCATATGCCAGCACCCCACCGATGGAGAACCCCCCAAGGTAGTAGGGGCCGTGAGGTTGCTGCGCACGGATGAGGTCCACATAGGCCCCTGCGAGCGCCTCGACGGAGAAGGGCGGCAGGGGCCGATGCACCGGCCACTCCAGCAAATCGATTTCGGCTTGCGAGAAAAGGCCATACACGGGCATGTCAACGGTGAGCTGACGCGCCAGCTCCTGGTACATCTGCGCACCCGCGAGAAGGAACAACCCGGCCGGTGCCGCGCCGCGCCGCAGCACCGCTGCTGGCCTGTCAGGCCCGGGGTGTGGGCCTTTCAACTGAAGCGCGATGCCTGCCACCGTGGGCTGCTCGAACAGCATGTTGAGACTGAATGGACTTTGAAACTCCGTCTCGATGCGCCGGATCATCCGTGCTGCGAGCATCGAGTGCCCACCAAGATCGAAAAAGTTGTCGTCGATGCCGAAGTTGCGGTGCTGAAGCAGGTCTTGCCAGATGGCCATGAGGCGGTGCTCGGCCTCACTCTGGGGCGCCCGCCTGCGGCCGGCAGACACGGCATTGCCGGGCGGAACCGGCAACGCATGGCGGTCGATCTTCCCGTTGGGAAGCACCGGCAGGGACGATACCTGCATGTAGACAGCCGGCACCATGTGATCGGGCAGCCATTGGCGCGCCCGTGCGCGCAACGGCTCGATATCCAGCGATGGCCATGGCGAGACGATGTAGGCGACCAGCCGCTGGTCCCCGGGGTTGTCTTCACGCACCTGGGCCACGCAGCGCTGGACATCGGGCTGGCTGGCAAAAAACGCCTCGATCTCGCCGAGTTCGATGCGGAATCCGCGCAGCTTGACCTGATCGTCAAGCCGGCCGCCGTGCTCGAGCGATCCGTCGTGGCGCCAGCGACCCCGGTCACCCGTGCGGTAGAAGCGTTCCGCGCCCAGGGTTTCGAGCACGCGGAAGCGCTCGCGCGTGAGCTCCTCGCGCTGCCAGTAGCCGTCGGCCACGCCATCGCCTCCGATCCAGATTTCGCCCCAGGCGCCGACGGGGGTGAGCTGGCCTGCCTCATCGAGCACGAGAATCTGCGTCTGGTCGATCGCCTGACCGAGCGAGATGGGCACATCGGGCTGCACGCGCCAGCACGTGGACCACACCGTGGTCTCGGTGGGGCCGTACATGTTCCAGACTTCATCGCATCGCAGCAGCAGGTCGTTGGCCAGTGCGTGGGGCAAAGGTTCGCCACCCACCAGTGCGCGCATGCCCGGTGTCCGGGACCAACCCGCCTCCAGCAGCAGGTGCCAGCGTGACGGTGTGGCCTGCATCAGCGTGACGCGTTGGGTCTCGACGAGCGCCTTCAAGGCCGCGCCGTCAATGACTTCGCTGTCGGACGCGAGCACGATGGTGGCACCCACGCTCAGCGGCAGCAGCAGTTCGAGCACAGCGATATCGAAACCCAGGGTCGTGACGGCCAGCACGCGGTCGCCCTGTCGCATGCCAGGTTCATGCGCCATGCTGCGCAGGAAATTGACCACCGCATGCTGAGGCAGGCAGACCCCCTTGGGGCGTCCTGTCGATCCGGAGGTGTAGATCAGGTAGGCGGGTGCCGCCACGTCCGTGGCCAGGCGATCCGTGGCGCGCATATCGGGCCAGCCCTCATCCATCGCCAGGCAGGGTACCTGCGCCGTGCGACGCACTGTCAGTGTCTGCGTGGTGCCCACGATCAGCGACAGGCTCGCGTCCTCGATCTGGTAGCCGATGCGTTCTTCGGGGTAGGTCGGGTCCAGCGGAACATAGGTCGCGCCGCTGCGGATGGTCGCCAGCAGGGCGATGATCAGATCCGGTGACCTCGGCAGGCACAGACCAATGCGCGAGCCCGATGCGAAGCCCTGTGACTGCAGGTGGGCCGCCAGACTGAGTGATGCCCGATCCAGCTCGCGGTACGACAGGCGTTGATCGCCGAAAGCCACGGCGGTGGCCTCGGGGTCGAGTTGAAGGCCGCGCTCGATGAAGGCCGCCAGCCCGATGCCCTCGGCGGGCCGCTTGCGACCCGAACCCCAGGACAGTACCTGTTGCCGCTGCGTTGAGTCCAGGAGCGTCAGCCGAGACAAAGGCGAGCGGGCGTGTTCGATGGCGGACTGGAGCAGCGTCAGCAGCTGATCACCCATGCGCTGCACGGACGCTGCTTCGAACAGGTCCGTTGCGTACTCGAGCACGATGGAGCGGTCGAACTGGGGATCGACCACCATCGTCAGATCGACCTGCGAGGACAGGCGGTTCACGTCCATCCGCGACCAGCTCAGGTCGCCGAAATCCACATCGCGCACGGGTGTGTTCACGAGGTTGAACATGACGTTGAACAGCGGCGTTTGCGATGGATCGCGCTTGTAGTCCAGTGTGCGGACCAGCAGCTCGAAGGGCATGTCCTGGTGCTCGTAGGCCTCCAGGGCCGCCACCTTGACACGTTGCAGAACCTCGTTGAAATCGGGGTCGCCGTGCAGCGATGTGCGAACGATCAGCGTGTTGACCAGGGTGCCGATCAGGTTTTCCGAGGCGGGGTGGTGCCGGTTGGCGATCGGCATGCCGATGGCAAGGTCGGTCTGTCCCGTGTGTTTCTGGAGAAACACCTTGAAGACGGCCAGCAGCGCCATGGCCAGCGTGGCGCCCTGGCTTGCGGCCAGCGTGTTCAAGGCGTCGGTGACGCCGGGCGGCAAGGGCACGCGCACGCTGCCACCGCGGAAACTGGGGACGCGCGGCCGGGCCTTGTCGGGAACGAGTGCGACGGGGCGCAGGCCATCGAGGCGTTGGCGCCAGTACGCGGTTTCCTGCGATTGGCGCTCGGTTTCGAACCACCGCCGGTGCCAGCTGGCATAGCTGGCAAAGCGCAGGGGCGCGCCGGATGGCGGCTTTCCGTTGTTGGCGCGCGCGAGTCGATACGCGGTGCTCAGGTCCCGTCCCAGCACGGAGAACGACCACTGGTCCGCCACGATGTGGTGCAGAACGACGAGCAGAACATGGTCCTGCGGCGACACGCGGATCAGGGAGGCGCGTATCAGGGGCCATTGATCGAGTGCAAACACCTGCTGGCTCAGTTCGCTCATCAGGTCGTGCAGCCCTGCCTCGCCGCCGGGGGGGGCATCCAGTCGCGCGAGCTGGAAGTCGCCGCCGCCGACCACCTCGGCGACGGGGCCGAGGTCGGTGTTGATGAACCTCGTCCTCAGGATCTCATGGCGGGAGATCAGAGCCATGAAGGCCTGTTCGAGCGCGTCGGCATCGGGTTGGCCTTGCAGGCGCAGCGCGAGTGGCACGTTGTAGGCACTGCTGGCCGGCGCGAGCGCCTGCATGAACCACATGCGCTCCTGCGAGTACGCCAGCAGTGTGGTGTCGTCGGCATCGGTGCTGGTGGGTGCGGGATCGCGCTGCGGGTCGGTGGCGGCGGTGGTCGGTGCCGAGGCCAGTCTGTCGGCCAGGGCGCTGGCCATACCCCTCAGGCTGGGGTCGGCGAACAGGGCGGAGATGGGCAGGTCCACCCCCCAGCGTGTGCGCACCCTGGACAGCAGCTGGGTACCGGTCAGCGAGTCGCCGCCCAGGTGCAGGAAATGGGCGTCCTCCGGCACCTGGGGCAGGTTGAGCACATCGGCCCATAGCGGTGCAAGTTCTGAACTGAGCCGTTCAACGGCTTCGCTGGTTGTGCGCACCGGCTCGCTGCCCTCCACGGGCTTCAACTGGTTCGGCACCAGTTCGCCGCTGAGATACATCCTGCGTGCCTCTCGCCGTTGCAGCTTGCCGCTGGAGGTGCGGGGCAGTACGCCACCGCGCAGGAGCACGACTTCCAGCAGATCGACCTCGTGGGCTTCCGCGATGGCGTGGCGCAGGCTGGCTTGCAGCGAGCCGTGGTCGCCCGGTGCCAGCTGGTTGCGGCATTCGACCAGCAGCACCACGCGCTCCCGGCCCGCGTGCTCCACCGGGCAGGCGATCGTCCCCTTGGGCCGCACCCAGGGGGACGTCGCGAGGGCGGTTTCCTCAAGATCCTGTGGATGGATGTTGCGGCCGTGGACGATGATGAGATCGCTGTACCGGCCAGTGACGAACAGCTCTCCGTTCCAGATGAAGCCGAGATCGCCCGTTCTCAGAAAGCGTTCGCTGGCACCCGGTTCATCGATGACGCCCCCGAACCTCTCGGTGGAGGCGTCGGGCTGGTTCCAGTAGCCTTCGCCCACGCAGGGCCCGTGGACCCAGATTTCGCCCACCTCATCGGGCGGGCAGGGGCGCCGAGTTTCCGGCTGCACGATGCGCACCGCCATGCTTGGCAGCACCCGGCCGCTGCCGACCAGCTCCATGGTGTTGTCTGACGCGGCGGAGGCTTCCCTCACCAGCCGCTTTTCGATCAGTTGCCGGTCCACCTGCAAGGTGGTGGGCGCCTTTGTGGAGTTGCCCAGGGACACCGCCAGCACGGCTTCCGCCAGGCCGTACGATGGCGCGAACGCTTCCGGCCTGAAGCCGAAGCGCGAGAACGTTTCGGCAAAGCGCCGCAGCGTCTGCGGCCGGATGGGCTCGGCGCCGCAGGTCGCGAGCTTCCAGGTGTCGAGGCGGTTCTTCCAGTCGGGCGAGCGGGCCAGCGCATTCACGCAGGCTTCGTAGGCGAAATCCGGCGCGCCGCTGTGGGTGATGCCGTGCAGGGCAATCGCTTCGAGCCACCTGAGTGGCCGCAAAAGAAACTGCTGCGTGGACATCAGGTAGGACGTCGTGCCGGTGAAGGCCGGCACCAGCAGCCCGTGAACCAGTCCGTAGTCGTGGAACCAGGGCAACCAGGTCAGGGTTCTGGACAACGCCGGATCCATGCTTTCCGCCGCGGTCAGCGCCTCGCACTGCGCCAGGATGTTGCCATGCGTGATCTGCACGCCCCGGGGCCGTCCGGTCGAGCCGGACGTGTACTGGAGGTAGGCGAGGTCGCGGAGCTTGTGCTGTCGGGTGGCGATCGCGTCGCTGGCGGCGGGTGGCGCTGCACGGCGCCAGTCGCCCAGGCCATCGAGCGTCGCCCATTTCACCTGAGGAACCTGAGCCCGTGCGGCTTCCAGCTGGTCGCCGAGCGTGAAGGCCATGGCCACCTGTGCGTCTTCACACATCGACTGCAACCGGCGCCAGCCGACCTTGGAGCGTCTGGCATCGGTCGCCGGGGCGGGCACCGCGACCACGCCCGCCATGATGCAGCCCCAGAAAAGCAGCACCGCGTCGAGGCAGTTGTCGTAGGCCAGAAGAACGCGATCACCGGGTTGAACCTGCTGGAGCAGCAGCGATGCGATGTGGTGCGAGGCGTCGACGAGCTCACCATACGTGAGCGTTTCGGTGGACACCAGATCCGCCTGGAGCAGGACGATGGCAGGCTGGTCTCTGAACTCTTCAGACCTGCGGCGGACGCGACTTGCAAGGGTGAACAAGGTAGCTGGGGAGTGTGCTAGTGCAGGAAATACCAGCCCGGTACCTCGGGTCGATCCTGGATGAGGCGTGCCCGCAAGCACCCCGCATTCACCCGCGGCAGTCGCTTGGACATGCGGGCGAGCCCCGAGTGTATCGCAGGGGGTATGGGCAACCGGCGGCAGGTGGCAGAGGGGTCAACGAGCGTGTCCGATTTCACGCGCTGGTCAGACGTCGGGGTGTCCGGGTTCGGCGAAGCAACTTGTCCTTGATCCGGCCTTTGAGCGAGCGGTGGGGCAGTTGCTCCGTGTCCCGCTCCCAGATCGTGCCTCGCAGGGACGGGTCATTCCACAACGCCAGCTCCACGCCCCACCGCGCGGCCACCTCGGGGGCGATGCCGTCGGGAATGCCCATTTCCGTGGCCAGCGCACCGGGCATCCAGTCGTTGATGATGATGTCCGGAAAGCGGTCTTCGATGTCCGCGCGCAGTGCTCTCGTGAAGATCTTGGCGGCGCCCTTGGACACGGAATAGGCGCTGCTCATCGGGATGGGCGCGAGGTCGGCGAAGGTCGACACGTTCAGGATGCGGCCCCGCCCGGTCTGCACCATCTGCTTCAGGGCAACGTGGCTGCAATTGACCATGCCGCCGAGATTGATGGCGACGCTGTGCATGAAGCTCTGCGGCGTTTCATCCAGGAAATCGCGGCGCGGATACACCGCAGCGTTGTTGATGAGGATCGTCACGGGCGCCACGTCGCGCGCCAGGCGTGCCATCACCGCCTCGACTTCCTCTGTGGAGCTCACGTCCACGGTGCAAGGCACGAAGCGCGGGCCGGCCAGGCGGGCCGTTTCCTCGAGCGCGTCGGCACGCCGTCCGAAGCCCGCCACGCGAACATCCTTGTGAGCCAGTGCGATGGCCATGGCACGACCGAGGCCGGAGCCGGCACCCGTCACGATAGCAAGGCCTCGGGTCAGATCGTTCATGGTCTCTCGCTCATCAAATGGGCCACGCGCAGGGCGTTGGCGGCGATGGTCAGGCTGGGATTGACGCCCATGGACGTCGGGAAGAAAGACGAGTCCGCCACGTACAGATTGTCCAGCCCGTGCACCCGGCAGTCTGCATCGACGACGGACGTTTTCGGGTCGGTTCCCGACCGGAGTGTGCCGCAGGCATGACCGTAGTTCAGGTTGGGCACCCAGCCGCCGAAGATGGGGTGCAGTCCCCTGAACGCGCGCTTGATCGATTGCCGGAACAGCTTGCGCCGCTGGCGCAGTTCCGGCTGCATGGTGTATTCGAATTGCATCCGTGCCGGCTGGTCGACATTCAAGGTGACCCGGTTGTTCACGTAAGGCATGTCTTCCAGCAGGCCGACGAAGAGCTGCGCGGTCCCCAGGGCCTGGGTGGCTGGCCAGGCGGCCAGGTGGGCCAGGCGGGAGAACCGGCCCAGGCCCAGCTCTTCCATCTGCTCCTTCATGAACTGGGCGATCAGCCCGTGCGAGACATTGACCCCCATGGCCTGGACCATGCCCAGGCGCTGGCCCTGGACGCTGTACATATCCCGCAGCCCCAGCGCCTTGCTGGGGCTCACCGGGCCGCCTCGGTGGGGAGGCCAGATGGCAAAGATCTCATTGACGTGAAACATCAGGTTGCGGCCCACCTGATCGTGTTGATTCGCGCAGCCTTGCGGCCAGTGGCTGTTGCGCGATGCCAGCAGCAGGCGGGGCGAGTTCAGGGCTCCCGCCGCCAGCACGTACTGCCGTGCCCGGAATTCGAGGTGTTCGCCATGTCGGATGGCGCTCACGTGGGTGATTTGCTCGGCAGAGCCGTGCAGGGCGGTCACCTCGCACTCGTCCAGCAGGGTGGCGCGGCCGGTGGCCAGGGCAGGTTCCACGCCGGCAGATCGGCCGTCCATCTTGCAGGCGCGTGGGCACTTCACACCCAGGCAGCCCAGGCAGCCCTCGACATTGGCGATGGCAATGTGGAGGTGATATGGGTGCTGCCCGTTGCTCCTCAGCCGTTCGAAGATGGCGGAATCCGTGGCGGTCGACTCCAGTGGTGGAGCGAGGCTGGGGTTGGGGACGGTGCAGAGCGGGTCCACTTCGCCATGCACCTGAAACTGCGCCTCCGCCTTGTCGTACCAGGGGCGCATGTCCTCGTAGCGGACGGGCCAGCCTCCCGTGGGATGCGGCCGGGCGTCGCTGTGGTCGAGATCGTGTGGCTCCGGCCGTTCGAGTGTGGCGGCATAGAAGACCGAGCTGCCCCCGGGCCCGGTGCCCAGTGGGGGCAGGAACTGTTGCTGCTTGCCATTGACGGTGCCAGACACCTCGTCGGGCCAGAACCCCCGGATGGAGCGCGCCACCGGGTCGGTGAGGGACTGGTCGATGCCTTGCCGTTCGGTCCGGATGCCCTGCCGCCCCTTCTCGAGAAACAGCACCGATTTGCCGGCCTCGGCCAGAGCGCGCCCGGCGGTGCCACCCCCCATTCCCGTGCCGATGACGATCACGTCCCAGACGCGATCAACAAGCTCTTTCATGGGGGTCTCCGTCCCGTCATGGCCGGTTGCAGCAACCCCCGCAAGGCCAGCGCGCCCGAATTGCTGAGGTGGTTGTTGTCGAAATAGTAGGACTGCCCGTCGTGCACCACCGCGCAATCCGGCGTGCACAGCGTGGGCCAGGTGTCGATCAGGGTGATGAGCCCTTCTTTCGCGAGTGCATTCAGCGGCGCCTCGGCCGCCGCCACCCGTGCCTGCAGCACGTCGTTCGATACGGTGAGCGCATCCTGGATGTCGGCGGGGCCCGCGCCCCGGTGAACGATCCGTCGGGCGATGTCCCTGGCGCCGTAGCCCGGCATCTCGGGCACCTGCCTGAGCACGAAGACCTCGTCGAAGTGCGGCTTGAGTTCGGCCACGGTGAGGCGCCAGGCCGACGCGTAGAGCGCGGAAGCGGGCTCGCCTTGAAGGGGGGACGCCGGCGCGGCAGACAGCTCGATCTGGTTGTGCGCATCCAGGCCTGTGCCTTTCCCCGTGGCGTAGTACGTCCACCGGCCCACGAGAACGATGCGGCGGATGTCTTTCATTTCCGTCACGGCCTTGCGCATCTTCTCGGTATCCGCAATACACTTCTGGTCCTGCGCCGGCGTGGCCGCACTTTCTTTCTTGGCCACCCCGAACAGGGGCGGGCACCCGGCATGCCACACGATCAGGCCCGGGGTGTGGGTATCGATCGCTGCCTGGCCGACGCCGCCCATCATGGCGCGCAGGTGGCTGTCGCCCCAGAACAGCACTTGCGGGGGGCCGGGTGGTCCCACGGTACACACGTCCAGGTCTTGCAGGCTGCCGCTGCTGGCGATGGAGCAGCGGCTCCAGTCCATGAAGAAGCCATTGGACGCTTCGATGTGCACGCGTGCGGCCGCGCTGAAGCGGTTCTGAGCGCCGTTGGTGAGGTAGGCCCAGAGCCCGGCCCCGACGGACAAGGCAAACAGCGCGACAAAACCGGTGACCAGCACGGGCGTCGACAGCGAGCGCCGTATCGGCCGCTCGACGCCAGCCCAGGCCGCGACCGCGAGGACCACCGCCAGGGCGAGCCAGGCCGCGGCTTCGAGGCCGTTGGCATAGGCGCCGCGCCAGTAGGTGGAGAGCGTCAGCACCGGCCAGTGCCAGAGGTACAGCGAGTAGGAGATCAGGCCGATGAAGACCGGGATCCTCGACGCCAGCACCGCGTTGACGGTGTTGGCATGCCGGCCGTTGAGCAGGATGAGCACGGTGCCGGCCACGGGCAACATGGCCTGCCAGCCCGGGAACTGCGTTCCGGGCCGGATCAGCGTCAGTGCGCAGGCCAGCAGCAGGATGCCGACCCAGGAAAGGATGGCGTTGAAGCGCCACTGCGTTCCGGCCTCCCGGCCCCAGATGGCCAGCAACACACCCGACAGCAGCTCCCAGGCCCGGAAGGGGAAGAGAAAGAAGGTGGCGGTGGGTGCAACGGGTGTCAGCGCGATGCAGGCCGCAAGGGAGATCACCCAGGTGGCAATCAGCACGCCGAGCAGGTTGCGCCTGGACTTGCGCAGCAGCAACATGGTCAGCGGCAGCACAAGGTAGAACTGCTCTTCGACCGCGAGCGACCAGGTGTGCAACAGGATCTTGCTGTCGGCACCGATGTCGAAGTACCCCGACTCCCGGAAGAACTGGACGTTCGACAGCCACACCGTGGCCGCGATCAGCTGCTTGCCGAACTCCCTGAACTCGAACGGCAGAAGAACGAAATATGCAAAGACCGCGGTGACCGTGGTCATCGCGAAGAACGCGGGGGCGAGGCGGCGGATGCGGCGCAGGAAGAACTGGCTGAGCGCGACGCGCTGCGTGCGCGTCCACTCATCCCACAGGATGCCGCCGATCAGGAAGCCGGAGATGACAAAGAAGATGTCGACGCCGACGAAACCACCGGCGAGTCCGGGCAGCCCGAAGTGGTAGAGGACGACCGCCAGCACCGCAATGGCCCGCAGGCCGTCGATCTCTGGTCGGTAGGTCATCGCATGTGCTTGGGTCATGCCTGGTGTTTCAGGTGTCGAGGTGCAGGTCAGAAGGGATCAACCGTGTGGACAGGCGGGCCTTGCATGGGCGCCTGGTTCGTCGGTTGCACGGCATTCACCGGGTCGACGGGGCCAGGCAGGATCGTCACGATCCACGAACACCCGGCAGAGCGGCCTACGGATCAGTAGGCGTTCTTGCCGACAAACGCGCCGAATGTGCGGACCAGGATGGTGAGGTCCAGCCAGATCGACCAGTTGTTGATGTATTCGATGTCGGCCTCGATGCGTTGCTCCATGCTGTGAATCTCTTTGGTTTCACCTCGCAGGCCCCGGACCTGGGCCAGCCCCGTGATACCGGGCTTGATGTTGTGTCGCGCGAAGTAGGAGTCGATGCGCTGGGAATACTCCTCGTCGTGCTGCACCGCGTGCGGCCTGGGGCCCACCAGCGACATTTCGCCCAGCAGCACGTTGAACACCTGGGGCAGTTCATCGAGGCTGGTCTTGCGGAGGAAGGCGCCCACCCGGGTGATGCGCGGATCATTGCGGGTGGCCTGCTGCACCACCTTGGCATCGGGCTGGTGCACGAACATGCTGCGGAACTTCCAGATGTGGAAGATCTTCCCGCTCCACCCCTTGCGGGCCTGGCGGAAGAAGACGGGGCCCGGGCTGTCGAGCTTGATGGCAATGGCGATCAGCAGCAGCAGCGGCGAGATCATCAACAGGATCAGGGACGCCAGCACGAAATCTTCCACCGCCTTGAGCAGCAGCCGGGTGCCGGTCAGCGGGGTCTCGGAGAGCGTCAGCACGGGCAGGCCGGCAATCTCCCGCACGCTGTGGTTCACCAGCAGCACCGAGAAGATGTCGGGCACCCAGTGCACCGCCATATGGCGGTCCAGCAGTTCGAAGTACACATCCTCGATGAGCGACGATTCGCTCAACGGGATGGCGAAGTAGACCGTGCGCAGGTCGTGGCGGTCGATGATCGCCAGCATCTCGTCGAGATTGCCGATGACGTTGGGATCGTTCAGCGGCGCGAAGTCCGAGGTTTCGTAGAGGGAGGCGCCGGTGTCCCTGGCACGGTTCAACTCGGGGTTGGACAGCTCGAGGCAGCCGACCACGCGCTGGTTCAGCCACGGGTTGCCCGAGATCTTGTTCTGCAGGTAGCGCGCCAGCTTGCCCGTGCCGACGATCAGGACGTTCTCGATGGGAACGGCACGGCGCATGATGCGGGTCTGCACCTCGCGGCTGAGGTACTGAAGCACCATCTGCAGCAGGTACCCGGCAACGTACAGCTGACCCAGCAACAGGCGCGAGAAACCCTCGGTCTGCTTGGTCGCGAAGCCCACCACCAGCAAAAGTCCGTAGGCCAGCGACCACGCCTTGAACAGCGTGAGGGCCTTGCGACCCATGCTGCTGTTGCTGCGGTACACGCCGAACTGGTCGTACGCGAACATCATGCCGATGGCCAGCAGCAACAGCATCACCGAGTACTCGGCGGTCAGGTTGCCGATCTGCTGGTGGATCAGCAGCAGCGCCAGTCCCATGACGGCCACCAGATCCAGCACGGTCTGCACCGCCGTGGAAATGCTGCCGCGGCGTTTGAGGATGGATCGGAGGGGTCTTTTGGGAGCGACCATGGTGGGGGGAGTATAGGTGTGGGACCGTCTTCAGAAGCCCGTGAAACACATTGCGTGGGCCGGTTTGTCCTCAAATGTGCTGATGTTCACGTTCACCTCCTTGCCCTGTGGTGGTCGTGCCACCGGCATGAGGCGCTGCGCGCAGCGAACGAGGCCTCGCTTGCTCATGAGCGTTGCGCAACGCCTGTCTTTGGGTAGCTCGTGACGACTTCCCAGACGACCTCCTGCATCGCGAGCGCGGTCTCAGGGTCGGGGGCATCCGCATCCGTACCGTCGGCACGCTTGAGCCGGTGCGGCAGGCCCACTGGGCTGCGATGGTAGAGAACGGCGTAATGCGTCAGTGCCACCAGGTAGTTCCCCAAGTCATTGAGATGGATGTGGTCCTGTGTGCCATCCGGGTTGCGGGCGAACAGGTCTTCCCGTGAACGCAGGCCAGGCAGCCCACCCTTTTCGTCCAGAAGACGCACGAACCGTGCCATCACCTGCCCGGCGGGAATCACATACACCGGCCCGCCGGTGTCGCCATGCGCCATGCCCTTGGCGAGCAGCTCGCCTTCCCAGTGCCTGGGCAGGTCTTCGTCCAGGCGCGCCAGCCAACCCTTGGGGTCGTTGAGCGGGTGCCAGGTCTCGTACAGGTAGACGCGGGTTGCCGGGTTGCTGGCACGCGTCTCGCGCGCCCAGGTGCGCACGTATTTCGGGCTGTCGAAGTACTTGATGGCGTCCTTGATCTCGACCATCTCGGTCAGCACCATGGCGTCGAGCTGGCCGCTCTTCACCACTGTCATGACGTCTTCGTATTTGGCGTGCGCGTTTTCCTTCTCGAAGCCATTGATGGGCACGTCAGGTTCCCAGTGCGATTTCAGCGTAGCGCCCCATCCCAGCTGGGACCGGTAGTCATGACCCTCACCGGCCATCTGCTGGAGCATCGCCGGCATTTCCCGGTTTACCAGGCTGTGGCCGAGGTGGTACACCTGAAGCGGTTCCGAGGGAGGCGTCAGTGGTGCGGCATAGAGGCTGTCGAGCTCTGCCGGGGCCAGGCTTTTTTCCAGCCCGCAGGCGGAGAGTCCCATCAGCACCAGGCAGGTCAGCGACTTCTTGAGCGATCGGAACTTGTTCATGAAGCTGTCAGCAGAGCCTGTTCGATGAGCGGGCCGTCAGAGGTGTGCCCGGATGATCTCGCTGCGGTGTTTGAACACCGCCACGTCATTGAAAGGGTCGCCATCGAGCGCCGCGCTTTTCATCAATGCGGCGAGGCGGGGGCGATCGTTGCCCAGGGTCTCGAGCGCGTTCACCAGCACGTTGACATCGTTCAGTGGCGTCAGGACACCACCGCCGTGCACCGAAATGAGATCCCTGGGGAATGCACTGTCGTAGCCGACGATGGGCGTTCCCGACACGAGGGATTCGATCAGATTGCGCGGTGACTCGGGCGTCTTGTGACAGAACGCGAGAACGTGCGAACGCCGCAAGGTCTCGAGCAGCAGCGAGCGGTCTCTCACGAACCCAGGCAGGTGGACCCGGTCGGTCAGGCCATGGCTGGCCACCTCTGCGCGCATGGCAGCAAGCGCTTCGCCATCGCCCAGCCAGGTCGCCTGGAAGTCCACCCCTCTGCGATGAAGGTCCACCATCGCCTGTATCCAGTCGTGCGGGCCCTTCATGGCGTCGGCGCGCCCGACGTAGCAGATGCGCAGGGGACCTTGTGCCGCATCGGCCATCTTGGCGGCCAGCAACTCGGGTGGAATGCGGTCCTTTTCGCTCAGATGGATGTCGTGAACGATCTCCGCCACCTTGGCGTACGGTGCGTAGGTGGCGTGCGTTTCGGCGCCGTGGAAGAGGCCGATCGTGGCCTTGCGGATCACGGCGCGTTCCAGCATGGCCATCGGCCGGTACGTCAGCGCGGCCCTGATCCGCTCCTTCGCGGACTTGGCCGAGCGCACCGACTCCCGGACCACTTCGGACTCCACCCGGTCGGCCCAGACGGCAAAGGGCCGCTGTTTCTTGTGTGCCTCCATCGCGGCGACCGCGCCCCAGTCGCCGAAGAGGCCGCCGATGGCAAAGGACAGGTAGCGGGCCCGGTCGATCAGTTGCCCGATCTGCCGCCGGGTGGCGGCGTAGTGCCGCGCGAACTGATCCGGACGGTAGGCGGTGGGCAGGCTGACGATCTCCACGCGCTCCATGTCGATGCCCGATGTCTGGATCGGGATCCAGCTGGGGGGTGCCTTGCCATGGAGCACCGGGAACATGATGATCACGCGGCCGAAGTTCTCGGCCCACAGCCTCACCCCGTTGCAGGCCTGGTCTTCGAGGAGGTATCCCTGGTCGCTGCTGTAGATCGGAACAGGTGCGTACAGCAGCAATGTGTCGTTCTTGTCGGTCATCTCTGGAGGGCTTTCAGCTGAAGTCGGTGGTCTTTTCGGGCGTCAGTCGTGGCCGATGACCCAGGCCACAAAGTAGCCGTTGCTGGCAATGCCATGGCCTTCGATATCGGCGTGCGCATCGCGGTGTGTACTGACGACTCGCCAGCGTGACGGGAGTTCATTCGATGGCAGCGTGACATGCACGTCCTGGAACTCCAGCATGCAGCGGGTTCTGGGGTACTGCCATTTGTAGAACGCCTCCTTGGCCGAGAAGAGCCGTGTGACCAGGCGCCCCTGGAACGTCTCGGGCTGGCTGCTCACGAACGCGCGCTCGCCAGGGGTGCAGATCGAATCCCACAGCCCTGGGTCCATCGGCACGTCGTCTTCGAGATCGATGCCGATGGATCGTCCGTTGCCGGACGCGCCCACCACGGCGATGCAGGCGCGATCCGTGTGGGAGATCGAGCCCGTCAGACCTTCGGGCCAGATGGGCGAGCGGTCGGGTGCGCTCGGGATGGCCGCTGGCGGCCGGCCGATCTGCGCCATCGCCTGCCGGGCCGCCAGCCGTCCGGCCGCGAACTCGCGCTGGCGCCGGGGAATGGCTTTCTGTACCGCCGCAAACTCTTCCGCGTACAGCGTCCGCGGATCGCCATCCACCCCTGTGCACGCAACGCCGATCCCTGGCCCCAACCGCTCGGTCAGGTCGGCACACAGGGTGCGCAGTGCCAGGGGTGGTTCGGCACAGGCGGCGGACTCTCTCATTCCTGCGTCTGCTTGCCGGCCCGCATCGCGCGCCGCCGCGACATCGCGTCCGTGCGCATCTGCGCGCGCTCGGCGGATTCCGCCGCCGCCTGCGGACTGTCCTTCGGCTTGTCGTCCAGGTGGGCGGCCAGTGCCGACAGCGTGGGGAAGCGGAAGATGTCGGTGATGCTCAGGCGCGTGGTGTTGAGGGCCTGCCGGATTTCACGGTGGGCCTGCACCGCCAGCAGCGAGTGGCCGCCGAGCGCGAAGAAGTTGTCCTTGGCACCGATCTTCGGTACGCCCAGCACGCGCGACCAGATTTCGGCGATCTTGCCTTCGATCTCGTTCTCCGGCGCCACGAAGACTTCGGTGCGTTCGCGCAGCGTGTGCTGTGAGGGCGCGGGCAGGGCCTTGCGGTCGACCTTGCGGTTGGGCGTGAGCGGGAACTCGTCGACCGTCATGAAGTGCGCAGGCACCATGTGCTCGGGCAGGCGTTCGGCCGTCCAGTCGCGCAGGCGGTCGGCGGAAAAACCGGGGTCGGTGCGCAGGTAGGCCACCAGCCGCACGTCGCCGGGTTGGTCTTCGCGCGCGACCACCACCGCCTGGCGGATGCCGGGCGCGGATTCCAGCACCGCTTCGATTTCACCTAGCTCGATGCGGTAGCCGCGGATCTTGACCTGGAAGTCGGCACGACCGAGGAAGTCGATGCGGCCGTCCTTGCGCCAGCGCGCGAGGTCGCCCGTGCGGTACATGCGCGCGCCGGCCGGTGCGGCATGCGCGGGTTTCACGAAAGGGTCGGCCGGGAAGCGTTCGGCCGTCAGGTCGGCACGTTGCCAGTAACCGCGCGTGACGCCGTCGCCGCCGATGTAGAGCTCGCCCGGCACGCCCACCGGCACCGGCTGCTGGTTTTCATCGAGCACATAGAACTGCGTGTTGGCGATCGGGCGGCCGATGTTGACCACGGCCTCGCCCGCGCTGGCGGTTTCGGTGGACGACCAGATGGTGGTTTCGGTCGGCCCGTACATGTTCTCGATGGACGCGGAAGTGACCTTGCCGAGTTCGGCCACCAGCGTGCCAGGCAGGGCCTCGCCGCCGATCATCATGTGCTTCACGCGCGACAGCGCCACACGGGCCTCGTCGTTCATGGCGATCATGCGCGCCATGCTGGGCGTGCACTGCAGGTGGGTGACCTTGTGGCGCAGGATCTGGGCGGCGATCGAGAAGTCATCGTCCGGCAGCGTGACGGGCTGGTTCGAGCGGCGCAGCACCTCGGCCAGCGGGCGCAGGCCTTCGAGCACCTGTTCGCGGGGAATGCCGTAGTCGATCAGGCAGGCCACTTCGCCCACACCAATGCGCTTGAGTTCCTCGACGCGCTGCAGGCAGTCCTCCACGGTGCCGAACAGGCCGGAGTCCTCGAAGTAGCGCTGGAATGCAAAGTCCAGGATGCCTTCCATTTCCTCGTCATTCAGCGAGCGCAGGTCCAGCTCGAAGGGGTTGCTCACGCCGACGGGCTTCTTGAAAGCCGGGAAGGCCCATGCGTACTGCTTGATCAGCCCGGCCGCACTCCGCAGGTAATCCTTCATCGGCCCACGCGCCGTCTCGCGCGCGGCGTCGCGGTCGTTCGCGATGTAGGTGTGCAGCATCAGCGTGACGGTGAACTTCGCGGGGTCATGGCCCGCGTCGCGCAGTGCCTGGTGGTAGATCCTGATCTTGCCCGCCACTTCGTCGACGGTCTGGCCCAGCAGGTGGGTCAGCACGTTGGCGCCGATGGCGCCGGCTTCCTTCCAGGTGTCGGGGTTGCCGGCGGTGGTGACCCACACCGGCAGTTCTTTGGACACCGGCCGGGGCTGGGTGACCACGGCCAATGGCTTTCCGTCGGCGTTGGGGAACTCCACCGCTTCACCACGCCAGAGGCGGCGCAGCACCTGGATGGTGTCCAGCATGGCGGCCTTGTTGCGCGGGGGCGCGTTCTCGGGACGGAGCACGAAATCGTCCGGCTGCCAGCCCGAGGCGATGGCCATCGCGGCGCGGCCATTGGTGAGGTTGTCGATCACCGCCCACTCTTCGGCGATGCGCGCCGGGTGGTGCAGCGGCGCCACGCAGCTGCCCGCGCGAACACCGATGTTCTTCGTGACGGCGGCGACGGCCGCACCGGTCACCGACGGATTGGGGTAGGGGCCACCGAAGGCGTGGAAGTGGCGCTCGGGTGTCCACACCGCACAGAAGCCGTTGGCGTCGGCGAATTTCGCGCCTTCGAGCAGCAGTTCGTACTTCTTCGGTCCCGCGCCGTCGTCGTTGCCCCAGTAGTAGAGGCTGAAATCCATCTTCGCGTCCGAGAGGGGCAGGGTGCCGCCGGAGACCAGCGCGCGGTTCTCGTCGCTGGAGAGCACCAGCTTGAAGCCGCGCGCCAGCGTGTAGAACAGCTCCAGCACGGAGATGTCGAAAGACAGGCTGGTGACGGCCAGCCACACGCCGGGTGGGTCGTGGCTGATGCGGTCGTCCATGCCGCGGAAAAAGTTGGCCACGTTGCGGTGCTCGACCATCACGCCCTTGGGCCGGCCGGTCGAGCCCGAGGTGTAGATCATGTAGGCGATGTCGGACGACTGCACGCCGCTGTCGGGGTTGGCCTGCGGCTGCGCGCCAATCTGCGTGTCCTGGTCGATCACCAGCACCTGGGCCTTGTGCGGGGGCAGGCTGGCCTGCAACGCGGCTTGCGCCACGATCACGGGTGCGCCGCTGTCCTCGATGTAGAGAGCAACCCGGTCGGGTGGGTAGGCGGGGTCCAAGGGCACGTAGGCGCCACCGGCTTTCTGGATGGCCAGCGCGCCCACCAGCAGATCCAGCGAGCGGGCCGAGTACAGGCCGACCAGCGTGCCGGGGCGAACACCCATGCCCTGCAGACGGTGGGCCACCTGGTTGGCGCGGCGGTTGAGCTGGTCGTAGCTGAGGGTTTCGCCTTCGAACACCACCGCAGGGGCGTCCGGGCTCTGTTGCACCCGCTTCTCGAAGAACTGGTGCACACAGGTGTGGCGCTCGTAGTCGCAGACGGTTTCGTTCCAGCCGTAGAGCACCTGCTCGCGTTCGGCAGGCGACATGATGGGCAGGCGCCCCAGTGTCGTCGCTTGACCGGCCGCATCGCCCAGCGCGTCCAGCACGCCTTGCAGGCGTTGCGTGAGCTGCGTGGCAGCGTCATCGGGCAGGCGACTGGTGTCGTGAAACAGCGTGAGACCGCCATCCGTGTCGAGCTGCACGGTGACGGCCGAGCCGTCGATGAAGCCCGCGCCTTGCGACAGCCCGACCTGGGGCACCGACAGGCCCTTGATGGCGGGATCGCGGGCGACGAGGTCGAGCGCGAACGCGGGATGGCGGCGTGCCTTTTCGAGCACGGCCGCGCAGTGTTCATGGAACGCCGGAAAAGTGGTGTCGCCCGCCGCAGCGAGGCGCAGCGGCACCCATGTTGACAGGTAGCCAGGTGCCTTCGGTGCGGCCGCATCACGGTAGGCCAGATCCAGCGAATGCTTGCCGCTCACACGGGCCACCCAGGCGGCCACGGCCGCGATCAGGCGATCGCCGGTGAGACCGGCCGGCACCTTCAGTGGGGCCTGCTTCAGTGCACCCGTGGTCGTGGCGGCGGTGGCCGAGGGCAGATCGATGGCCTGGGGCGATTGCAGGCAGCGGCGCCATGCGTCTTCGCCCGCCGCCACGCTGGCCAGGCTGTCGCTCAGGGTCTTGGCCGCGCTGGCGTCCAGCGAAGGCAGCTGGTCGCCCACCCTGGCCACGGTGGTCGGGCACACGGCCTGACTCTGGGGATCGCGCAGGCCCGCGAGGCGGACGGGCGCGGACGCCGTGCCCACCACGAGGCCGCCAGGCGTGGATTCGATCACTTCGCCGGGAGCGGCATGGGCTGCCTGCGTTTCGACCGCAGCGCTGGTGACGATCAGCACGCGACCGTCCACCTCCACCTTGGGGCAGGAGAGTGGGTTCCAGTAGGTGCCGTGGTCCAGCGCGTTGACCAGGGCGACCAGCGTTTCGGCGGGCTGGGTGAAGTCGAGCCGCGCGGCAGCGGCGGGGCGGTCCAACCGCGCGTGGTAGCTGCGCTGGCTCAAATCCTGGGGAACGCGTTTGACGCCTGGCCCGCGCAGGTCGGCGAGCAGCTCCGCGAAGCTTTCCATCGCGGCTTCGTAGCACCGCGTGTTCAGCGTCAGCGCGGTTTCGTTGGGTGCCATGTCGAACAGCTTCTGCTTGACGATGTCACCTTCGTCGATGCCGCCTTCGATCATGTGCCAGGTCACACCATGCTGCTTCTCGCGTTCCAGGATGGCCCACACGGGTGCATTCAGGCCGGCGTGCCGGGGCAGCGGGCCGTCGTGGAAGTTGATGGCGCCGCGCGCTGCGCGATCCAGCACGCTCTGCGGAATCACCGAGAGGTTGGCAATGCTGAACAGCCAGTCGAAGCTGACATCTGCCAGGCGATCACCCAGACCTTCGCCGGGGGCTTCCACGCGGATGCCCTGGTGCACGGCCCACGCTCGGATGTCGGCGTTCCGCGTGACCACCGCCGAGATCTTGTCGCCCCCTTGCAGCACGCGATCGGCGCACTGGATCAGCAGGGACTCGTTGCCCATCACCACACACGAAAAACCGCTCATGTATCGCTCCAAAAACGTGAGAAGGGTCTGGCTGGCTAGCTGGGCCGGCCGCCCACGAGCTTGCGCTGCCACAGGCTGCGGAACGCATGGGAGATCAGGTCACCCAGGAAACGGTCCGGCCCGGTGGCGCGCTTGCGCCCAAAGAGCTGCCGGGCCTGCATGACCATGGAGCCCGCCACGTAGGACAGGGTGGCCAGCGCTGCATAGAAAGGACCGTGGTTCTTGATGTAGTACCACAGCCGCGAGTCGAACCAGTAGCCCGGCATGCGTTTCCAGCCTTTCATGCCGGTGGACACCGAGCCGATGTGCATGATCCGGCTTTCCTTGACGTAGCGGGCGGGCCAGCCTGCGCGCCGCGCGCGCAGGCAGAGGTCGGTCTCCTCGAAGTAGAGGAAGAAGCGTTCGTCGAACAGGCCGATCTCATCGAGCGCCTTGCGCCGGATCAGCAGGCTCGCGCCTGCCAGCCAGTCGACTTCCATCGACTCCGCCGGCTCGGGGATGGCCACGATATGGCGGCGCAGGAGGGCAGAAATCGGCCCGGTGCGAGCGGCTGTCTCGAACTCGCTCAGGATTCCGGGAAAGCGGAACGCGGTGTTGTGGTACACGCCGTCCTGGCCAAAGGTGTAGCCCCCGGCAAAGCCGCAATGGGGGTGAGCGAGCATCGCATCCAGCAGGATGCGGACGGAACCAGGCTCCGGGAAAGCGTCGGAGTTGAGCAGGTAGACGAAGTCGGGCGCGGAGCCGTCAGGAAGGCCCAGGCGCATGGCCACGTTGTTGCCGGCGCCGAAGCCGCCGTTGTGGCCCGACGCCACCACCCGCACGCGATCGCTCCAGCCTTGCGCGAGCACCGCGTCCCTGATCTTCTCGTAGGAGCCGTCCTGGGAGTCGTTGTCCACCACCGTGATGGAGCCGGCGATGCCGGCCGTTTCCCGCACCGCTGCTTCCAGTGCCTTCAAGGTCATGTCGGCGGTGCGGTAGTTCAGAAGAACCGTCAGGACGGTGGGAAAGTCGTTCATGTCAGGCAAGCGATTCGGCGTCGTTGATGCAGTTGCGGATATGGCTGGCGAGCACCCGGACGTTGGGCTCCAGCACCATCGAGTCGTGGTCGCCCGGAACTTCGATCACCCGCAGCGCGGGCATGTAGCGCGTCCAGTCGTTGTCGTCGAACACGTACTCGCGCGCCGCGCTCACCCAGCGGCCGTTGGTGACTTTCCAGTGCCGGTCCAGCGGCGGGCGGAAGAGCACGGCCGGGCCGTCCCAGGACTTGAGCGGGTAGGTGGGCAACGCGGCACGGAACGCGGCTTCGATTTCCGCGTTGTGCAGCTGGTGGGCACTGGCGGTGGGCGCTGCATCGCCCCTGCGGCGTTGCAGCTCCCAGGCGATGCGGCGCTGGACCCATTCCTTGAGAAAGCCGAAGCCTCCCTTGCGCAGATCGGCCAGCTTGATGAGTGCCTTGTCCGGGCGGCTCAGGCTGGGGCGCATGGGCAGCGGTGTGTCCAGCAGCACCAGCAGCGACACCTTCTCGCCCGCGGCTTCGAGTTGGCGGGCGATTTCGTACGCGGTGATGCCACCGCCCGAGAAGCCTCCCAGCAGGTAGGGGCCATGCGGCTGAACCTGGCGCATCTCGGCGATGTAGTCGGTGGCGGCTTCCACGAGGGTGGCGTGCGGCGCCTGATCGCCATACAGGCCGCGCGCCTGCAGACCGTAGAACGGGCGGCCCACACCGATAAGACGGGCGAGGTGCCGCAGGTTGAGCACATTGCCGAACATGCCCGCGACCAGGAAGAACGGCGTGCGTTCACCGCCTTCTCCATCGTGCATGGCCACCAGATGGGTGAATCGGCGTCTGGGGGCGGAGCTCGCCGGCGCGGTGCCGGCTGTATTGTCTGCGCCCTCGGCGGTTGTGCCCGTGTCACCGATGCGCTCGCGGATCATGCCCGCGCACAGGGCGATCGTGGGTGCTTCGAACAGCACCGAGATCGGGAATTCGACCCGGTAGGCTTTCTTGACCATGGCGAACAGACGCACCGCGATCAGCGAGTGCCCTCCCAGGTCGAAGAAGCTGTCTTCCACACCGACCTGGTTCACACCCAGCAACTCTTCCCAGAAGCCCACCAGGGTGCGTTCCACGTCGTTGCGCGGCTCCACGTAGTCGCTGTCCAGGTCGGGGCGCTGGAATTTCTGGCCCGAGCCCGTGTCCGTTGTGACCGCCTGGCTGGCCTGGCGCACGAGCGCGTCCAAGTTCATGGACGAGACCACCACCTGCGGCAAACCCGTCGCCAGTGCCCGGCCGAAGGCGTCCGCACCTTCTGCGGGCCGGATGCCCTGCTCGATGTTGTGCTGTAGCAGTTCCTCGGCAGGCGACAGCTTTGAATGGGCGTCGGCGCGCGCGCTTTCATCGAACACCAGTTCGCGCGCGTCCAGCCGGCTGGCCGAGGCGGCGAAGCCACCGTCGCTCAGGCGCTTGATGGAGAAGCCCAGCACTTCCACGCAGACCTCACCGTGTTCGTCGCACAAGGTCACGTCGAACACGGCGAATGGCGCGTCGGCGCGGTTGTCCTGCGCATTGCGCACCCAGCTCCAGATGTGGGCGGGCAGGGGCTTGTGCACGCGCACCTCGCGGTACGAGACCGGAACCCACAGGTGATCGGGCGCGTAGCCGGCGATCAGGCGCATGGCCCAGCCCGTGGCCAGGTCCAGCAGCGCGGGGTGCAGCATGAAGCCTTCCTGGAGATCACCATGGAACGCCGCAGGCAGTTGCAGTCGGGCGATGCCCTCGTTCTCGCCATACGCCACCGAATGCAGCACGCGCCAGCGCGGCCCGAAATTGAGGTGCTCTTCCTGCGGCGAACGCAGACCCGCAGGGTCGGCTGCGTGGTGCTGCGGGCAGCGTGCGGTGAGGGCCGCGATGTCCAGTGCCTGCGCCTGGGGTTGTGGGCCGGGCACCAGCGTGGCCTGCGCGTTGAGCTGGAATCCCTGGCGGCCTTCGAACAGCACATCGCTTCGCACCTCGAGTGCATAGCCTTCTTCGCTGCGCGCAAGCTTCACGCGCACTCCGCGGTTCTGTCCGTCATTGACTTCCAGCGGGCGGAAGAAGTACAGGTCGTGGATGGCGAACGGGCCCTTCTCACCGTTGCCTCTCAACGCCTGCGCAGCCAGTTCCAGGTAGCCGGTGCCGGGCAACAGTGCCTGGCCCGAGGCGGTGCGGTGCCCATCCAGAATCCAGAGGTCCTCGGTGCGCCAGGTGGCGGTGAACAACCGGTGCCCCGCCGCATCAAAAGTGGTTTCGTCAAAGAGGGGGCTGTCGGCTGCGTGCCGTGGCGCCGGAGCGGATTCGCCGAGGCGGCTGGCCAGCGTTTTCGCGGCCATGCCCACTTCGTTCCAGATACCCCAGTCGATCGCCAGCACGCGCGTACGGCCAGCAGCGCGGCTGTGCGCATAGGCGTTGAGGTACTCGTTGGCAGCCACGTAGTCCACCTGGCCGGCGGGAGCGATGACGGTACTGGTGGATGAGAAGAGCACCATCTGATCGATGCTCCCATCCGGGAAAAGCTCATGCAGGATCTGCAGGCCATGCACCTTGGCGGCGAACACCTCTTCCACCGCGCCGGAGGTCTTGGTGAGCAGCGGCCCGTCGTCGACCACACCGGCCGCGTGCACCACCAGGTGGATGCGGCCAAAGCGCTGGCGGGCCTGCTCGACGGCGGCCTGCATGTCGTTGACGTTGCACACGTCGGCGGCAATCACCTGCACCTCGGCACCGAGGTCTTGCAGGCGGCGCACCGCACGGATGCGCATGGCCTGTGCGCCTTGCGTGTCGGGGCCACGCAGGACGGTGTCCCAGGTCTCAGGCGCGGGCAAGGCCTGGCGTGCCAGCAGCACCAGACGGGCGCGCTTCTCACGCGCCAGACGCTCCGCGACCGTCAGACCGATGCCACCCAGGCCACCGGTGATGAAGCACACGGCGCCCTCGGGCAGTTGCGGCAGTTGGGTGGTTTCCGGTAGCGCCAGAGGAACATGACCCAGCTCGAACCGCTTGTCGCCACGCAGCGCAGCCACGCGGTTGCCCGGCGTGGCGAACAGATCCTCGAGCACGCGGTCGGCCACGGTGCCGAGCGCTTCGGGTTGGGGCTTGGCTCGCCAGCGGTTGTCCTGTGTGGGCAAGACCAGATCGAGCACCGTGCAGGTCATGCCCGGCAGTTCGCGGGGTGCCACGCGGGCCGGTCCCATGAGGGTGGCCTTTTCCGGGTAGGGCAGGGCCTCGTCACGAACGCGGACCGCGCCCGTGCTCAGCACCGTGAGGTGCAGGGGTTTGGGGAGGTTTTCCTCGACGAGGGCCTGGGCCAGGAACAGCAGGCTGAAGAAGCCTTGCTCGATGTTGCGGTGGAAGAAGCTGCTGCCTGGTCGGAAGCGTTCTTCACGCGTGACCAGCCATGCGTGCACGATGTGCTGCGGCGGATGGCCGGTCGCCATGAGCTCGCGCACCAGTTCGTCATAGCCTTCGCGGCCGCGCTCCGGTGCCAGCAAGAATTCCTGCTCGTTCACGCGGGCGAACACGTCGCCGGCGCGCACGGCCGTGACACGGTGGCCCGCCGCGCGAAGACGCTGCACCAGCGCGTCGCCCAGGCCGGTCTCGTCCATGAACACCAGCCAGCTTTGTGGCGGCGTGTTCGCCAGGTCCTGGGTGACGTCGATGTCCACATCCGCCTGGCGCGGGCGCCAGCGAGGCTGGTAGCCCCATTGACCCACGTCGTCGGTGCGCGTCAGCAGGGTGGATTCCGGCACGGCCTGGGTGGCCTTGCCCGGTTCGATGAAATACGGTTTGCGCTGGAAAGCGTAGGTGGGCAGGGGAACGCGGCGGCGGCGCGCCTCGCCCCAGATGGGTTCCCAGTCCACCGGCACGCCGTTGGCCCAGAGGCGGCCCAGCGTGCCGAGGAACCACACGTCGTCTGCCACCTGGTGGTCGGGGTGGCGCAGGGAATTGATCACCTGGGAGGATGGGATCGCATTCGCCTGGGCCAGTGAGCCCAGCGCCTTGCCCGGACCGACTTCGAGGTACACCCGTTTCGGGTCTGCACCCTTGAGTGTGTCCATGCAATCGGCGAAGTTCACCGTGTTGCGCAGGTGGCCGACCCAGTACAGGGGATCGGTGGCCTGGCCCGCGCTCAGAGGTTGGCCATCGCGGTTGGAGATGATGGGCAGCTGGGGTGCGCTCAGGCGGATGCTGCGCAGATAGGCTTCGAAGCGGCCCAGGATGGGTTCGAGCATGCGCGAGTGCGCTGCGATGTCGATCTGGATGCGCTGGGGCTCCACGTCGCGCGCACGCAGGGTGGCTTCGAGCGCATCGAGCGCGCTCTGCGGGCCGGAGACCACGCAGAGCTCCGGTGCATTCACGCTGGCCATGTCGAGTTCGGTGCCGAGCAGGCCGCGCACTTCGCTGGCGGCCAGGGGCACGCTGAGCATGCCGCCCGGCGGAACGGTGTCGAACAGCTGGCCGCGCAGCAGCACGAGGCCAATGCAGTCTTCGAAAGACATCACACCCGCCAGGCAGGCGGCCGTGTTCTCACCCATGCTGTGACCCACAAGTGCCGAGGGCTTCACGCCCCAGGACATCCACAGTTGGGCCAGGGCGTACTCCACGATCATGATCAGCGGCAACTGCACCGATGGCCGCTTGAGTTTTTCGACCGCGTCGGCGTGGTTGTGTGCTTCGGGCAGCCACAAGGCCCGGATGTCGTAGTCCAGCTTCTGCTGCAGGACATCCAGACCCCGGTCCATCCAGTCCTGGAAGACGGGCTCGGTCGCATAGAGTTCGCGCGCCATGCCCGCGTACTGGGCGCCACCGCCGGGGAACATGAACACCACCTCGGGGTCATCGCCCAGGTGGTTGTGGGTGAAGACCCGGCGGGTGTCGGTGCCCTCCAGCAGGGTGGCGGCCTCTTCATGGCTGGCGGCCACGAGCACGCGCCGGTGCTCGAACGCGCGGCGGCCTTCCTTCAGCGTAAAGGCCACATCGGCCAGATCCTGCTCCGGATGGGCGCGCAGATGGGCAGCCAGCGCCCTGGCGTTCGCGTCCACCGCAGCCCGCGAGCGGCCCGACACGACCAGCACCTGGAATGGCCAGTCGGAAGCGTCGGAAGCCGCGGCAACGGGCGCTTCTTCCAGCACGGCATGGGCGTTGGTGCCGCCCACGCCCAGCGAATTCACGCCGGCACGGCGCGGCCCCTTGTGCGAAACCCAGGGGCTGAGCGTGTGGTTGACCTGAAAAGGGCTGGTCTCGAAGTCGATCGAGGGGTTGGGGCGTTCGTAGCCCAGGCTGGGCGGAATCTCCTGGTGCTTCAGCGCCAGCGCCACCTTGATGAGGCCGGCCACGCCGGCAGCGGTGTCGGTGTGTCCGATGTTGGTCTTGACCGATCCGATCCGGCAGAAGCCGTTCTCGGGCGTGGTTTCGCGGAACGCCTGTGTGAGCGCGGCCACCTCGATCGGATCACCCAGATAGGTACCCGTGCCGTGGCACTCCACGTAGTCGATGGTGTCGGCCGAGACGCCGGCCACGGCCTGCGCCTCGGCGATGGCCTTGGCCTGTCCATCCACGCTGGGGGCCAGATAGCCGGCCTTGGCCGCACCGTCGTTGTTGACGGCGGTGCCTTTGATGACCGCCCAGATGTGGTCGCCGTCGCGCAGGGCGTCGTCCAGCCGGCGCAGCACCACGACGCCGGCGCCCGAGCCGAACACGGTGCCCTGGGCACGGTGGTCGAAGGCGTGGCAGTGCCCATCGGGTGACAGGATTTCGCCTTCCTGGAAAAGATAACCCCGGGCGTGCGGCAGTTCGATCGTCACGCCGCCGGCCAGGGCCATGTCGCATTCGCCGCCCAGCAGCGCCTGGCAGGCATAGTGCACCGCGACCAGCGACGTGGAGCAGGCGGTCTGGATGTTGACGCTGGGACCCTTGAGGTCAAAGATGTGGCTGACCCGGGTGGAAAGAAAATCTTTGTCGTTGCCCGTGTGGCGCAACAGGAACATGCCCGTGCTGGCCACCAGATCGGGGTTGGAGCAGATGTTGAAGTAGAAATAGCTGCCCATGCCGCAACCGGCATAGACCGCAATGGGGCCGGGAAAGCGCTCTGGAGGATGCCCTGCGTTTTCCAGTGCTTCCCAGGCCACTTCCAGGAACTGGCGGTGCTGCGGGTCCATGATCGCGGCTTCCTTCGGGCTGAAACCGAAGAAGTCCGCATCGAATTGCTCGAAGCCGTCCAGAACGGCAGCCGCCGGCACGTAATTGCGATGCCGCATGCGCTCCGGGCTCTCGCCGACAGCGAGCAGCTCGGTTTCGGAAAGGCGACGGATGGATTCAATGCCCTGGCGCAGATTGGCCCAATAGGCCGCCGGATTGGCCGCCCCCGGCAAATGCGCCGCCATTCCGACGATGGCAATGTCGTTCGATGCGTCTGATCGTGTGTTCACACAGTTCTCGCAGGTGCTGTTACCCGGCCGTCCCTCCCCCTGCCGGTGAGCAATTATTGCTCAACAGTTTGTTACCCCGCGTGTGCGGAAGTCACACTTTCGGTGGATCGGAGGGTGTTGAAAAGGAACTGTCGCCAAACTGGCTGTTTCCAGATGTGCTGTTCCGGAAATTGGTATCGCCCAGAACACCGTACTGGCTGCGGTCGTTGAGCACTTCATCCACCAGATGAACGTCGATCAATCGCGCCTCAGCGGCGAAACCGTACACGAGCACGGTGTCACAGAGAATGTTGATGCTGCGGGGAATCCCGTGGGCGGCCTTGGCGATCTTGGCCGTGGCCAAAGGGGTGAACAGCTGGCGCTCGCGGCCAGCAACCTTCAGCCGATGATCGATGTAGTCCCCGACTTCCACCGAATTCAGGGGGGAGATGTAAAAATCCGCCGCCACCCGCTGGGCAAACTGTTGCAATTCCGGACGTTGCAGCAGCGTGCGCAGTTGCGGCTGCCCAACAAGCACGACCTGCAGCAGCTGGTCCTTGTCCGCATTGATGTTGGAGAGCATGCGCAGCGACTCCATGGCCGCAGGGTTCACGTTCTGGGCTTCATCGACGATCAGCACCACGCGATTGTTCTTGCTGTACTCGCTGATCAGGAAGCGCTGGAAGGCGTCATACCGCGCGATGGGCGAGAGGCCCTCGTAGGGTTGGCCGAAAGCCAGCATGATCCATTCGGTGAGGTCGGCGAGGTCGGGGTGCGTGTTGGTGACCAGTCCGACCTTGACCTCGCTGCCGAGTTCGTTGAGCAGACGCCGTATCAGGGTGGTCTTGCCGCAGCCGATGTCTCCGCAGATGACCGTGAAGCCGGCCCGGTTGTGGATGGCGTACTGCAGCATGGTGTAGGCGAGCGTGTGGCGCTTACCCATGTACAGGAAGTCGGGGTCTGGCTGGATGGAGAACGGCTTTTCTTTCAGACCGTAAAAGGATTCGTACATATGCTGCGTGGATGGTGGTTGCTTCCCAGCCGGCGGGAAGCGGTCGTGCCCATTCGGTCCGGCGACCCATTCAGAACATTATCGACTACGATGCCGCCAGGAACCGACGCGCCGCAGCGGCTTTGAATCGAATTGAATGCACTTATGACCGATGTATGTGAAATATGTGGATTGAAGGTCTCGCGCGGCGACCTGAACAGCCATGTTCAGACCATCGTGGACAAGGCCGCCAGTGGCGAGGGAGCCTGGCTTCTGACGCTCAACACCGAAATGCTGGCGCGCGGTGTGCGGGATCCAGACTACTGGAGCCTGATCAAGAAGGCCGACATCATCACTGCGGACGGTATGCCTCTGGTGTGGGCTTCGGGCTTCAAGTTCCCCGGCGCAGGTATCACCGAGCGCACCACGGGCGTGGATATCGTGGATGCCATGTTCCGCCTTGAAAACGTGCCCCGCTTCGCCGTCATCGGTGGCGTCAGCCCGCTGGTGACCATCCAGCAGTACGGTGCCCGGGCGACCGATGCCTGCGGATTCATCTTCGATGGCAAGGTGGACCTGTCGGAAACCCAGCTGGAGTCGCTGTGCAGCGAACTGGGCCGGCATGGGGCGCGTGTGGTCTACATTGCCCTGGGTGTTCCCAAGCAGGACCGCCTGGCCGTCGAGCTCCGGCGTCGCATGCCGCATCTGGTCTTGCTGGGCATCGGGGGCACCTTTGAAATCCTGGGGCCGCAGGGCAGTCGCGCCCCGCGCTGGATGCAGAAGTCCGGGCTGGAATGGCTCTACCGCCTCTCGCGCGAGCCAGGCCGCCTCTGGCGGCGCTACCTCGTCAACTACCCACGCGGCATCTGGTTCCTGGTCAAGGACGTCGCAACCGGTCGCTGACAGCAGCGCGGTGGTCTTGCACGAGGCCCGGTGGCCGCGCCAGCAGGGCCGATCAGTCCCGGCGGGTCCTGATCCAGCTCATCTGGCGCCGCGTGAGGAATCCCAGGTAGAGCGGCAGTTTGCGCACGATGTACCAGGGCACGGACATCAGTTCGCCGAAGCCTATCCAGCGGCGACCGGCTTTCCACCAGCCCGCCAGCACCGATAGCGCGAGCAGGGCGAAACCCGCCAGCGACACCGTGGCCACCACCGGCCAGGCCAGTCCGAGCCAGGCGAGCAGGCAGGCGACAACCGCTTGCGCACTGAGCAGCATGGTCAACAGGGCCAAGGGCGGGACGCACATGTCGAGCGTGAGAGCCACCAGGCTCGCGTTGCGGTGCGTCAGCGATTTCCAGAGCAGGCCCGGGGCCTGTGAGGCCACCATGCTCAGGTGCCCATGTTCCCAGCGCTTGCGCTGGGACTGTGTGCCTTGCTCGTTGGTGGGGAAGCTGCTGCTGACGAGTGCCGATGGAAAGAACTGTGGAGGCTTGCCCGCCAGGGTGCAGTCCAGCCCCAGCTTGAGGTCTTCCACGATGTGGCCTGTGGCCAGGTTGACCTGCTGCAACACCGGCCACGGAAAAGCCATGCCACTGCCCATCAACTGGCAGGGCATGCCCAGACGCCGGTAGCCTTCGGCGCGCAGGCGGGTACGGAAGTCCCAGGCGAAAGCGGCAATGCGCTGCATCAGCCCGGCATTTGGCGGGGCGACCATGTCGTACATGGCTTGCACGGGGCGTTGCAGTCGATGGGCTTCGATCGCAATCGCGGCAAGGCTGCCAGGCTCGGCCACGCAGTCGGCATCCATGACCACGACGACGTCCGGCGGCGACGTCCGCAGATGGTTCACCCCGTGGGCGAGTGCGTAGCCTTTGCCGCGCAGGCTGGTGTCAAAACGCTCCAGCACTTCGGCGCCGGCGGACCTCGCCCGGGCGGCGGTGTCGTCCGTGCAGTTGTCCGCCACCAGCAGCAGCCGACCTCCGGCAGGCAGCACTTGCAAGGCCTGCTTCACCATCGACTCGATGATCTCGGCTTCGTCGTGTGCCGGCATCAGGACGACCGTCGAAGGGGCGGGGGCGTCGGCGTTGGTGACCGGATCGAGCCGTCGCGGGAACAGGCTCACCGCAACCTGGAGCGCGAGCAACGCCACCAGCACCAGCAGGATGGAGCCGGTGGCCAGCAGGGCCCAGCTGATGAGGGTGGTGATCATGGCGAAGAAGAAAAGATGTGTCGCAATTTTGCGGCTTCCGTGTCGATCAGATGCCGTTCCCTGACCCGCGCACGCGCAGCTGTGCCCATTTCCTGCAGTGTGGCGGCATCCGTTGCCAGCGCACGCGAGAGCATGTCGACCAGGGCACCCACGTCGCCGGCCGGCACGAGCCAGCCATCGGTTCCATGGCGCACCAGTTCCGGAATGCCGGCGATGCTGGTGGTGAGAACGGGCCTGCCCAGGGCCATGGCCTCCATGATCACGACGGGCAGCCCTTCGGCGAAGCTGGGGAGCACCATCACCCTGGCGGCCTGCAACTCCTGCTTCACGCGCTCGCTGCTGATCCAGCCGGTGATGCTGACCTGTGACTGGAGGCCGTGGCGGCTGATGAATTGTTCAAGCTCATCCCGCATTTCACCGTCACCCGCCAGCACCAGATGCAGGTCTTCACCGCGATCCCGGAGCTGCCGGACGGCATCGAGCAGCAGCAGTTGCCCTTTCTGCTCGCACAGGCGGCCCACGCAGACGAGGCGCGGTGCGGCAGGAACGGGTTCGGCGGGGGTGTCGAAGTAGGCAGCCTCCAGGCCGCAATGCACGACCTGAACTTTCGGCCAATGGCCGTGGCCGACCCAGCGGTACAGCTGGCTGCGGCCGTAGGAACTGATGGCGACCACATGCGCGGCTGCCTCCATCTTTTCCCGCAGGTGCAATCCCAGCGGGCGGTCGAACTCGTCCGGGCCATGCACCGTGAATGAGAACGCCGGCCCCCCGATCATGCGGGCCAGCAGGGCCACCTCGGTCGGGTTGGTGCCGAAGTGCACGTGCAGATGCGTCACCTGGTGAACCTGGCAAAGCCGCACAAGCTCGCAGGCCTCGGCCAGGTACACGAGGTGATAAGGCGCCGCCCGATCGGACATGCGCGAGAGCCGCAACGCCATGCCCACGGCACGAAGAAACGCGCCCGGGCGGCTCAGGAACTGGCGCAAGGTCACCGGCAGCAGGGCGGCCAGGCCTCCGCGCAGGAGGTACTGCGTCTTGTTGCGTTCTTCAAGATCGTCCGGGTCGACGAGTTGGTCGGCCCATCCCCTCAGCGCGACGCGCGTGACCTCCACGCCCTGGCGTTCCAGCGCCAGAATCTCGCGGCGGATGAAGCTGTGGCTGACCTTCGGGTACTGGTTGATGAAATAGGCGATCTTCATGTGCGAATCTGTATTCTTTTGATGGCGCTCCAGCCAATCACCATCAGGGAGCCCATCTCGAGCACCCAGTTCAGTGGCACCAGGCCCAGGCGCCAGTCGAGGATCTCGTCCACGTGGTGAAAGGAAGCGGCCCGGACGACCACGAAAACCAGCAGCCCAGCCGCGCCGGCGCAGGCCCACAACGTTGGCGCAGGCGCATGCCAGACCAGAACCATCATGGCCGTCAGCGCCGTGAGCCCGGCAACGGGCATGGCGGCGATGAAGGCTTGCTGATACTGGCGGCGGTTGTCGTACCAACCCTGTTCGTAGGCCAGAACACGCGCCATTTCGGTGAAGGCGGACTGGAGATCCAGCTGCTTGTTGATGCCCAGCGCGATCATCCCCACCATCAGTACGCGCCAGATCAGCCGCTCATTGCCGCTGAGCACCACCTGCTGCAGCCGCTCGCGACGCAACATGCGATGGCATGCCCAAGCCACCAGCGCGTACAGCGCAACCGTGACCCAGCCACCGACGGTGGGGTCACCGATACCGGGTGACCAGTTGCCCATCCATCCCTCATTCATGCGCCGTGCCTCCCCGCCTACTTGTATTCAATGAGGCGCCCGGTGCGCCCCAGCATTCGGGTGAGGTGGAACTTCAGCACGCCCCGTGCCTCGGCAAACTTGCCCGCCAGCGTGAAAAAGGCCATGGCGGGTGAGCGTTCGCGGATGGACAGCCGCAGCCACTGCAGCGGATAGAGCAGGGCGAGCAGCCATGCCCGCGCATCCACGAAGGTGCCCAGCAGCGCGATGCCGAGAGGCAGCAGCAAGCCCCACAGAACAGCACGCCGCGTTTCGCGCACCCAATGCCGATCCGGCGGCGCGCCATGCAGCCAGGCGCCTTCCGCGAAGGCGTGGCCGGCCCTCACGGTCCGCTGCCACCATTGCCGCCAGCTTCTGATGGCGGCGTCGTGCCGGGTCATCTCCTGGTCCAGGCGGTGAACGCGCCAGCCTTCGCGCCTCAGGCGCAGGCACAGCTCGGGTTCCTCTCCCGCGATCAGGCCGTCCCGATAACCCCCGACCTGTGTGATGGCCTCGGTGCGGAACAGCGCATCGCCTCCACAACTCAGGGCATCGCCGATCGGTGTGTCCCATTCGCGGTCGCACATCAGGTTGTAGATGGAGTTCTCGGGGTAGCGTTCACGCCGACGCCCGCACACCACTGCGCACCGGGGCTGGGCTTCCAGGTATTGGTGGGCGGCTTCGATCCAGCCCGGGACCACTTCGCAATCCCCGTCGATGAACTGCACGAAGCGGATTTCCGGGTGTTGGGCCAGCAGGCGCTGAAGACCCGCATTGCGCGCCCTCGCGGCGGTGAAGGGCTTGTCCATGTCCAGGGCCAGGACGTCGGCACCCATGCCCTGTGCCATGGCCACGGATCCATCGGTCGAGCCCGAATCCACATAGACCGCCGCCTGTATGAAGGGCAGCACCGATGCCAGACACACGCGCAGGCGATCACCTTCATTGCGGCCAATGATCACGGCGCCTATCGACGGTGGCGCAGACGTCTCCACCGGGTCAGCGTGCGGGGGTTGCACGTCGCTGCCCTACGGGTGTGTTGGTAACAGTTTGTTGTTTGAACATGGAGGTGGAAGAACTGCCGAAACTGTGGATGATTATGGCTACCAGTTCTCATAAGATGACCTTTCGTGCCACTTGATGATCAAGTCGTATCGGCTCGTTTGTGTATCTGTTCACACCTCACGGGGGGCTCATTGGTTTAACATCGTCGTGTAGCAACAAATTGTGACATCGCCGCAACGCGTTGCAGTGAATCTTATTCAAGCCACGGCTTGCAAATGACGCTGGAGTTGGCCGCAAAATTTTCGTGTTTTGCGCTGGCTTCGAATATCGGTACTTCATCCACCTCGGGAGATCGAACATGAAATCCGCAGTGCAAGCCCTGCTGTTCTTGTGGCTGGTTCTGGCAGGCGCAGTTGCCAGCGCCCAGACCGCAACGCCTTATCAGTTGCGTCACGGTGATGCCCTGACGGTGTCGGTCTGGAAAGAGCAGGCCTTGAACATGGAAGTGCGTGTGCTGCCCGATGGCAGCATCACCTTTCCGCTGGCAGGCCGTGTCGAAGTGGCCGGTCTGACCACGCCACAGGCCGAACAACGCATCGCAAGCAAGATCAAGAATTTCATTCCTGAGGCCGTGGTCACGGTGACCGTAACCGGCATCGACGGCAGCCGCGTGTACGTGCTCGGAAAGGTGGCAGAGCCGGGTCCTGTGACACTGATGTCGCCGTCCACCACGGTTCTGCAGGTGCTCAGCCAGGTCGGTGGCGTGGACCGCTTCGCGGATGCGAATTCGATCCGTGTCCTGCGCCAGGCCAATGGAGCCGCCACGGCCCTGCCGGTTCGCTACAACGACCTGATGCGTGGCAATGCGCTGGAGACGAACGTCGTCCTGCTGCCCGGTGACACTATCCTGGTGCCTTGAAACATGAGCAAAGCCAATACCGCATCCCTTTGCATGGCGGCTGCGATGTGCGCGGGCGTCGGGTCCGTGCACGCCCAGTATTCGGTGAACATCTCGACCGAGGTGGAGCAGATCGAAAACCCGTTGCTGTCACCTGTCAACCCGGGTGGCGTGACCGTGGTTCGTCTTGTGCCCACCTACACGTATGAAGCACAGGGCGATCGAACCCGGTCCCGCTTCACCGCAGGTGCCGTGATCGAGCGCTCCAGCAATACCCAGCGGCTGGCCAGCCGCAACTATCCCAGCCTCGGCTACACCTGGGGCTACACGTGGCCCACGGCAGACATCGAGTTGCGCGGCAATCTGGCCGAATCTGCCACCCGCAACACGGAGCTGCAGGACTTGGGCCGTGTGACGGTCGACGGCAAGGAGCGCACCGCGGTGCTGGGCGCCACCTGGAACAAGGATTTGACGGCGCGCACCCGGCTGACACTGGGCGCCGAGAACAACCGCGTCACGTACGACACGCCTCTTCTGGTTGACTACCGCGAACAGGAAGTGTTCAGCCGTTTCTCCTGGGAGGCGACGGAGCGGACCACGTACTACGTTGAACCGGCCTTTTCGCGGCTGCTTCCCGCGGGTGGCATTCCGGATTCCCGGTTGAATCGCTGGCTGGTGGGTTCGCGCGCGCAGCTGGCGCCGGATCTGTCGCTGACGGCGTCCCTGGGGCATGCACGTGCCACGGGTTTCATGCCCTCGTCTGCCACGGTCGGTGGGGTGCAACTGACTCACACGGGAACACGGCTGACAACCGAGTTCGAACTGCAGCGAGGCATGGAGCCTCTGAGCTCCACCTCGGGTTACGTTCGGGCTGACGTGCTGCGGGTGCGGCTGGGTTATCAGTTGTCGGAGAGCGCCACGATTTCCGCGAGCTACCGACGCAGTGAATCGATAGGCCCTGCGGGTGCCACGGGTACGGTGCTGGGTCTCACACTCAACAACGAACTGGCCTCCAACTGGTCGTCGCTGCTGGGTGTCGAGGATCGCAAGTCGAATTACGTCGTGGGTGGTACGGGCACCGGTTGGTCTGTCCGTGCAGCTCTGATCTATCTGTTTCCTGGCCGCTAAGGGCAACGTTCATGTTTGGTGATTACCAGCCCAGTTTGCACGACTACCTGTCGATCCTGCGCCGGCGTGCGCTGGCAATGGTTCTTGTTTTCGGTGCTGTCCTGACGGCCGCCGTGGTGCTGGCCTTCGTGTTGCCGCGCGTCTATGAATCCACGGCCACGATCCTCGTGGAAGGGCCGCAGGTGAAGATGGCGGTGGAAGAGAACGCTGTGCGGTCGCGTCCGGAAGAGCGTGTGAACCTGATTCGTCAGCGCTTGATGACCCGCGAGAACCTGGTTCGGGTGGCGGAGGAGCACCAGCTGTTCTCGGCTTCGGGCGACAAGGCCAGGTCAGACACCGACATCTTCAAGGCCATGCGCGAGAGCATCCGGCTGGAGCTGATGCGCACTGCGCCCGAAACCTGGGACTCCCGGCCCTCGTCGATCTCGTTCAACCTGTCCTTCCAGCACTCGGATCCGACCAAGGCGCTGGAGGTGACCAAGGAGCTGGCGAACATGTTCCTGTCCAGCAACCGCCAGACCCGCGTGGACCAGGCATCGCGCACGACGGAGTTCCTCACGGGTGAAAGCGAGCGGGTTCGCAAGGAGCTCGAATCTCTGGAAGGCCAGATCGCCACGTTCAAGTCGCAACAGTTCGGGGCATTGCCGGACAATGCCGCCACGACCATGGCCAATCTTTCCACCATGGAAGCGGACCTGCGGACCGTGGAACGGGATCACCGCTTGGCGATGAATGAACTGCGTTCGCTCGAAGTGGATCTGGAGGCGGCCCGGCGTGGTGTGGTTGCCCCAGGGGCGGTGACCAACTCGGGTCCGAGTCCGACCGAAGTTGAGCTGGACCGTGCGCGTGCCGAGTTGGCGGGCTTGCGTGCCATCTACTCGGAAGACCATCCTGATGTCCGCACGCTGTTGCGCCGGATTCCCAGCCTGGAAGCCGCTGCAGCCAACGAGGCCCGCGCGCAGACACCATCGAGAAACGCCGCGAGGGAGCAGGCGACCCTGGCGGTCTCACGGTTGGAAGCGCAGGTGCAGTCCGCCCGATCCCGTGCGGATCTGCTGGCGAGCCAGCAGTCGTCTCTTCGAGGCAGCATCGGACAGCTGCGCGTTCAGGCGAGCAGGGCACCGCAGCTCGAACGCCAGCTGGCAGGCCTGCAGCGCGACTACGATGCCGCGAAAACCAAATACGAAGAACTCCGCAACCAGTTGCTCTCGGCCCAGGTTGTTGAGAATCTGGAGGGAGGGCAGCAGGCGGAGCGCTTCACCTTGCTGGAACCGCCGTTGATGCCCGAATATCCGATCAAGCCCAGCCGCAAGAAGGTGGTGGCCGCAGGTTTCATTGCGGCACTGGGTGCTGCAGTGGGGGTGGCCCTGTTGCTGGAGATGCTGCTGGGCCGCGTCTGGGGTGCGAATGCGCTGACTGCGGCGGTGAACCAGCGGCCGCTGGCCGTGATTCCCTATATCCCCATCGGCTCTGAAGCCGACTGGCACAAACGCTCCTTCTTCGCGTCGCTGTTGGGGGTGTTCCGCCCCAAGACGCGCTGATCCATTTCCTTACACGCACAGACTGAGAGCGCTCGTTCAATGGAACGCATCAAAGACGCCATCGAGAAGGCCAAGACCCAACGCGAGCAATCCGATGGCGCAGCGCGTGCAAGCGCCGTCCGCCTGACGGCTGTGAAACCCCAGAACACGGGTGATCGCGGTCCGACTTCCGAGCTGGACACGCAGGTCCAGTATCGGCAGACGCCGGTGATCCAGCTGGATCCCGAACACCTCTCGAGCCAGCGCATCGTGGCGCACGAGAAGATGCACCCGGTCTCGTGGGCATTCGATTTGCTGCGCACCCAGGTGCTGCAGAAGATGGATGAGAACGGCTGGCGCACGCTGGCGGTCACGTCACCGACGATGGAGTCGGGCAAGACGGTGGTGGCGATCAACCTGGCGATCGGTATCGCGCAGCAGACCAACAGAACGTCTCTGTTGATCGACTTCGATCTTCGTCGCCCTCGCGTCGCGAGTTCGCTCGGCCTGCAACGGGACGTCTCGCTGAATCAGGTGCTGGCAGGCAACGCCCGTATCGAGGACGCGATGGTGAATCCAGGCATTCCCCGGTTTGTCGTCCTCCCCACGCAGCGCCCCATCCCCAGCTCGGCCGAGGTGCTGGGCTCAAGCAGGGTGGCCGCGCTCATGAGCGAATTGCGTGAGCACTACTCGGATCGCGTGGTGGTGGTGGATCTGCCGCCCGTGCTCGCGGCCGACGATGTGCTGGCGGTGCTCCCTCGTGTCGATTGTGTGCTGATGGTGGTCGGCAATGGCGTGTCGACCAAGAAGGAAATCGAAGAGTCGATGAGCCGCCTCTCGAAATTCAACCTGCTCGGGGTCGTCCTGAACAAGGACGAGGCGCCCGTCAACAACGCCTATTACTGAGCGCCCTGTCCTGAGTCCGGACACCGCAAGGTGCCGTCGCTCGCCCTCTGATCCGACTCAGGGCCTTTCCGCCCCGATGCGGCCTGCAACCATCTGAATCCAAGGAGCCGTAAAGCCGTGCCAGAGCATATACGTGCGCTCGTCGTGGTGCTGGTGGTGAGCAGCCTGGTGTGGTGGATGGCCCGGCCGGCCATCGTCCAGATCATTCCGGCCAAGACCTTCTCCCGCTGGCGCACGCTCTGGTACGTCACGACACTGGCCTGGTTCCTGGGCCAGAGCTTCTGGCTCTACGCCATCTTCATGCTCGTGGTGCTGCTCGTGGCAGGCAAACGCGAGCCCTACGTGCTGGGGCTGTACTTGTTGTTGCTCATGGCGGCCCCCCCGTCTGAGTTACGCATACCGGGTTTCGGCGTCATTGACCACCTTTTTGTGCTGAGCCACCCCAGGCTGCTTGCGTTGGCCTTGTTGCTGCCGTGTGCATGGCGCCTGTCATCTCGCGCGTCGACGGTCCGGCTCTTTAGTTCGCCCGTCGACTGGATGGTCGTGGGCTACCTGTTGCTGAACTCGGCACTCGCGTTCAGAGAGGGCAACTTCACCAACGACACGCGGGCTGCGTTGATGCTGTGGGTGGACTTCTTCCTGCCGTATTACGTTGCCAGCCGAAGCCTGCAGGACAGGGAGGGCTTCCGCCATGCGCTGGTGGGCCTTGCGCTGGCCGGAGCGTTGCTGGCCGCACTGGCCGCGGTCGAAGTCCTGCGCAACTGGAAACTTTATGAGGGTGCCACCGCAGCGCTGGGCCTCCACACCTTTGGCGCCTACAAGATGCGGGGCAGTTTCATCCGGCCCAGCGTGACCGTTGTCGACTCCATCGCCCTGGGGTATTGCATCGTGGTGGCGGCCGGATGCTTTCTCTATCTGCAGCGAATGGTTGAAAACCGCACGAAGCGATGGCTCGGCTGGTTGGGGTTGGGCGTCGGCGTGCTGATGTCCCTGTCCCGTGGGCCGTGGGTGGGTGGCTTGCTGGTGATCTTCATGTTCATGCTGACGAGTGCTCGGCCTATCAAGCGCTTGTTTCAGAGTGGTGTGGTTGCTGTGGTCCTGGGGACGGGCTTGCTGGTGTCTCCCATCGGGCAGGATGTCGTCAACCTTCTGCCTTATGTAGGCCAGGAGGAGCAGGAGAACGTTGATTACCGTGCCGACCTGTTGACGGTTTCGATTCCCGTGGTGGAGCGCAATCTGCTGTTTGGTTCGTCCGATTTCATCTACGCGCCGGAACTGCAGGTGATGAAGCAGGGCGAAGGGATCATCGATATCGTCAACAGCTATCTGGCAGTCGCGCTGTATGCCGGTATGGTCGGCCTGTTCCTTTTCGCCGGTATGTTCCTGTTTTCACTGCTGGGGCTGCGGCGTTGCATTCGGCGGGCGCGGCAGGCCAAGGATGACGACCGGGAGATACTGGGGCGGGCGCTCTTTTCCTCGCTGGTCGGTGTGATGTTCATCATCTTCACCGTCAGCGGGGTGTACATCGTGCCGACCATGTATTTCACGCTGATTGGCATCTGTTCTGGCTATATCCTGTGGCAGCAAGCCGACGACAAGGCAAAACGGGCGGGTGTCAAAGCATGAGTGTTTCCGTCGACAACGAGCCAGCCAGCGCGCCGGCCCCCCAGAGTTTCGGTGGCCGGGCCCGGTCCGGGACGGTCTGGATCATTGCCGGCTTCGGCCTGGGGCAGATTCTTCGGCTGGTGGGCAACGTGGCGCTGGCAGCCATCCTGTTCGAGGAGGCCTTCGCCCTGATGGCCATCGTCACGGCGGTGATGATGGGGCTGGCCATGTTTTCCGATATCGGCTTGCAGCCCAGCGTGGTCCAGAACCCTCGCGGAGAAGACCCCGACTTCCTGAACACGGCCTGGACCTTGCAGGTCATTCGCGGGGTTTGCCTGTTTCTGGTGGCTGTGGTGCTGGCCTGGCCGCTGTCGAGCATCTACGGTGCGAACGACCCCAAGGCGTATGAGCTGCTGTATCTGATCCCCATCGTCGCACTGACGTCCCTGCTGGATGGGGTGCAGTCGCCCAGTGTGATGACGGCGGCGCGGCACCTCAAGATCAAGGAGGTCACCAAGCTGGAGTTCATCGTGGTGCCCTTCAACGTGGGCGTGATGCTGCTGCTGGCCTGGCACTTTCGCTCCGTGTATGCGCTGGCTGTGGCCTCGGTCCTGTCCGCGGTGCTGCGCACGGTACTGACCTACTGCATGCTCGACAAGGCCAGGCCCCGGCTGCGCTGGGATCCCACGGCTGTGCGGGCCATCATCTCGTTCGGCAAATGGGTGTTCCTCAGCACCTTGTTCAGCTTCCTGGCCGCCCAGCTCGACCGGCTGGCGCTGGCCGGCATGTTCAGCCTGGCCGAGGTAGGTGTCTATTCCATCGCGGCGAGTCTCGCGATCATCGTGCCGACGCTCGTGGGCAAGCTTCAATGGACCGTGCTGTTTCCCTGGTACTCGCGGATGCTCGAAGAAGGCATGCCGCTGCCCATTGCGTTCGCGAGGACGCGCACGGCCATGATGGTTACTTCCAGCGTCATGTGCACGGCATTGATCGCCGGAGCCGGCAGCTTCTTCGACTTTGCCTACGACGATCGCTACGCCATGGGCGGAACGCTGCTCCCGATCCTGGCATTCGGGGCCTGGTTCGCCTGCCTGGAGACCATGTATGGCGCGACGTTCGTGGCGTCCGGCCGTCCCAAGTGGGCCGCTTTCACCAACGCGTGCAAGGTGGCCACCTACGCTCTGCTTCTTGCCTGCGTGTCGTGGTTCGGTCTGAGCATTGTGGTGGCCGCCATCTTCCTCTCACTGAGCGAGTTGCTGCGGTGGGTGGTCTGCCATGGCCTGGGACGGCGGCTGGGATTGCGCAATGCCCGATCGGAGGTCGGAATACTTGGGATTTTCGTCGCGGCTTCTCTCGCGGGCTGGTGGCTGGTCGAGCGCGCGCCCGTTGTGTCCGACCTGCACCCCCTCGTGCGGTTGCTGATACTCGGCGTCGCCATCGTCCTGATGTTCACGCCATTGGTGCTCCGGTTCGTGCTACCGCTGGTCAGGCGGCGGTGAGGCGGCGGTGAGGCGGCGATGAGGCGGCGATGAGGGCGCCCGCGCCTGCGAGCGCCGGGCGGGCTCAAGCCATCGTGTGCAGAGGAATGTCCTTGTCGATGGCCAGTTGATCCAGCTGCCGGCGTGTCTTGCCCTGAAGAAAGGCGGCGATGGCCACATGGGTCTCGCGCTTGAACAGCGACAGGTGTGCGTCGGTGATCGTGATGCCCGCCGCGGCACAGAGCGCGGCCGCGAAGTGCGGCTCCAGCGCGGCGACAGCCACACGACCATCCTTGCAAGGATAGACGCGGTAGCCCGCGTGCGCACCACCCACCGCGCCGGACGGCTGGGTGAGTCCCCATTGGCGTGGCAAGGCAAGCCAGGCTGCGGCCTCCGACAGCGCCACTTCCTGGAAAGACGTGCGGCCCGTCGTCTTGTGCGCCAGCACCGCCTGCAGCACGGCCTCGCTGGCCATGAGCGCCCCGCCCATGTCGGCGAACAAGGTGGCCGGCAGGTCCAGGCCCGTGACCAGGCCTGCGTCCGCGAGGTAGGTGAGGTCATGACCAGGCTCCTCGGCGCGCGCACCGGGTGCACCCACGATCGCCACCACCGACAGGCCCGGGTGCAGTTTGTGCAGGCGCTTCCAGCCCAGCTGCAGCTTCTCCAGCGCGGATGGCCGGAACGAAGTCAGCAGCACATCGGTGCGTGCCAGCTCTTTGTGCAGCCGGGTCTGGCCCTGGTCTGTCTTGAGATCGACGGCGACGACCTTGATGCCGTCGTGCATGACCGCATACGCCGATGCGTTGTATTGACCCATCGGGTCACCGGGCGTGCCTTGGGGCGCTGCCCTGGGCGCGGGAGGCTCGGCCTTCACGCAGGTGGCCCCCATCGCCTTGAGCCGCATGAAGGCGGCGGGCCCCGGCAGATTGAGGGCGAGGCTGAGCACGCGCACACCGCGCAGCGGCTTGAGAGCGGGAGCGGGGCGGGACGTCTGGGTCATTTCCTTGGCGGCCTGGTGGACGAGATCGTTGCAATGTACCCGCAAGCCTTCGCCAGCAAGGCAAAACGGGCGACATGGTCGCCCGTCCATTGCCGCCCGGCCAAAGGCCTCAGCGTGCGCCGAAATTCAGCGGAAGGCCCACGTAGTTCTCGGCCAGGGAGCGCGACATGGACTCCGAGTTCACGACGTAGTCCAGTTCGGCTTCCTGGATCTTCTGGCCGAAGCCCGCGGTATCGGGGAAACGGTGCATCAGCGAAGTGAGCCACCACGAGAAGCGCTCCGCCTTCCAGACGCGGCGCAGGCAGCGCTCCGAATAGGTGTCGATGCCAGCCGAGGATTTCTCTTGGTAGTACTCGATGAACGCACCTGACAGGTACTTGACGTCGCTGGCCGCCAGGTTGAGGCCTTTGGCGCCGGTCGGCGGCACGATGTGCGCGGCATCACCCGCAAGGAACATACGGCCGAAGCGCATGGGCTCGGCGACGAAGCTGCGCAGTGGCGCAATGCTCTTTTCGATCGTCGGCCCGGTGATCACACGCGACGCCATCTCGGGGTCGAGTCGCAGGCGCAGTTCGTCCCAGAAGCGCTGGTCGCTCCAGTCCTCGACCTTGTCGTCCAGGGGGCATTGCACGTAGTAGCGGCTGCGGGTGGGGCTGCGCATCGAGCACAGTGCGAAGCCGCGCTCGCTGTTGGCGTAGACGATGGCATGGGGTGACACCGGCGGCACATCGGCCAGCACGCCGAGCCAGCCGAACGGGTAGACCTTCTCGAACTCGGTGATGGCCCCTTTGGGCACGCTGGCCCGGCACACACCGTGGAAGCCATCGCAGCCGGCGATGAAGTCGCATTCGATCTCGTGCGTCTGGCCATCCTTCTGATAGCGGACCTTCGGGTTGTTGCCGTCGTAGCCGAGCACTTCGACGTTGGCGGCTTCGTAGACCGTGGGCAGCGCGGCGGCACTGCGTGCTTCCATCAGGTCACGCGTGAGCTCGGTCTGCCCGTAGGCGGTGACCACCTTGCCGTTGGTCAGGCCATGCACGTCGATGGCGTGGCGGGTACCCGCGAACACGAGCTCGATGCTGTGGTGCACGGTGCCCTCGGCATCCAGCCGCTGACCCACGCCGACTTCGCGCAGGAGGTCGGTGGTGATCTGTTCGAGAATGCCGGCTCGAATGCGACCGAGCACGTACTCGCCGCTTTGCCGTTCGACGATGATGTTGTCGATGCCGGCCTTGTGAAGAAGCTGGCCGAGCAGCAGGCCGGAGGGGCCGGCGCCAATGATGGCGACCTGGGTTCGCATAAGTTGTCTCCAGAAGGTGGTGGGGCGCCCGCCGGGGGTTGACCCGAGAGCGCATCCACGCAGCTTAGAAACCGCAGATCTTCCGCGCAACGGCGCCTTCTGGCATTTGCGCGATCATCGGACCCGTTGTGCGATCATCGCGCACATTTCCCATCGGCTGCATAATCCGCGCATGACTGCCGCTTCCACTCCCATCGCCAAGGCCGACTTCATCGAGGGCATGGCCAAGGGCATGGCCGTGCTGGAGAGCTTCGATACCGAGCGCCAGCGCCTCAACGCCACGCAGGCCGCCGAACGGGCAGGGCTCACGCGTGCGGCCGCGCGTCGCCACCTGCTCACGCTGGCGCACCTGGGCTACCTGGAAACGGATGGGAGCCACTATTGGCTGTCGCCCAAGGTGCTGCGCTTCTCGGGCAGCTACCTGGCATCGGCGCGGTTGCCGCGTCTGCTGCAGCCCACGCTCAACCGACTCGCGGCCTTGACGCGGGAGTCGTTTTCGGCCGCCGTGCTGGATGGCGACCAGGTGGTGATCGTGGCGCGCAATGTGTCGCTCGGCGGCCAGCGCCTGATGGCGTACGGCCTCCACCTGGGCGCGCGTCTCCCGGCGCACGCCACGTCCACAGGCCGCGTGCTGCTGGCCGGTCTGCCGCGTCAGGCGTTCTCGGCGTGGCTCAAGGGGAGGGAGCTTGCGCGCCTGACGCCGAACACCACCATCGAGCACAAGGCATTTCGGGAGCTCATCGCGCGCGTGCGCTCGGACGATCTGGCCATCGCACGAGAAGAGCACGAGCTCGGTGTGTTCGCACTGGCGGTGCCATTGCGCAACATGCAAGGCCGCACCGTGGCGGCGCTCAACGTCGTGGCGTCGCCCGACCGGTTCGACTCGCCAGATTTCTCGAGGACTCTGATGCCGCTGTTGCTGGACGCGGCGCGAGAACTTCGTCCGCTGCTCTGAGCCGGTTCAGACGCCCAGGTACTGTTCGAGCAGTTCGGGTTGTGTGTGCAGCTGTTCCGAGCTGCCCTCGAACACCACCTCGCCCTTGACCAGGATCACGTTGCGGTCGGTGATCTGGGTGACGTGCTTCCAGTTCTTGTCAACGATCACACTGCTGATGCCGCTTTCGCGGATCAGGCCGCAGATGCGCCAGATCTCGCGCGCAATCAACGGGGCCAGGCCCTCGGTGGCTTCGTCGAGGATGAGCAGGTCGGGGTTGGTCATGAGCGCCCGGCCGATGGTCAGCATCTGCTGCTCGCCGCCGCTGAGTTGCTGACCGCCGTGGTTCAGGCGCTCGGCCAGACGCGGGAAGGTCTCGAGCACGCGGTCGTACGTCCATTCGCGCTGACCCTGCGTGCCTTCGCGGGCGGACATCATCAGGTTTTCCTTCACGCTCAGGTTGCCGAAGATGCCGCGGCCTTCGGGCACGTAGGCAATGCCCTGGCGCGCGATCTCGAAGGTGGGGGCGCCGGTCATGTCGCGGCCCTTCACGTGCACCTTGCCGCCGCTGGGTCTGACGATGCCCATGAGGGACTTCAGCAGTGTGGTCTTCCCCATGCCGTTGCGTCCCATGAGGCCGATGGTCTGGCCCTTGTAGACGGTGAAGTCCACACCGCGCAGGATGTGGCTCGCCCCATAGTGGGTGTGGATGCCCTGGGCTTCGATGAGTGCGCTCATGCGTGCTCCTCGCCGAGGTAGGCGGCCTGCACACCTGCGTCGCTGCGCACTTCCGCAGGCGTGCCGCTGGCGATCACCTGGCCATTGACCATCACGGTCAGGCGGTCGGCGAGGGTGAACACGGCGTCCATGTCGTGCTCCACGAGCATCATGGCGTGGTCCTTCTTGATTCTCAGCAGCAGTTCGACCATGCGTTCGGCCTCGGCATGGCCCATGCCTGCCAGGGGCTCGTCCAGCAGCAACACGGTGGGCTCGGTGGCCAGCGTCATGGCAATCTCCAGCTGCCGCTGCTCGCCGTGGCTGGTGGTCCCTGCCACGGTGTGGGTGCGGGCCTTGAGACCGGCGAGCTCGATGGCCCGCTCACAGCGGCGGTTGACCGCGGTCATCGCGCTGGCACTGGAGAGCCAGCGCAGGGGGTTCCACGGACCATGCCGTTCGCGTGACTGCGCGGCGAGGCGCACGTTGTCCCACACGGTGAAGGGCAGGAAGATGTTGGTCTTCTGGTAGCTGCGGCCCAGCCCCATGCGTGAAATACGTTCGGGGCTTTTGCCGGCCGTCTCGTTGCCGTTGAGTGTGATCCGGCCGGAGCTGGGCGGCAAGTCGCCCGAGAGCAGGTTGGTCAGCGTGGATTTGCCCGCACCGTTGGGGCCGATCACCGCATGGATGCGGTCGCGGTGCAGATCCACCGACACGTCGTTGACGGCGGCGAGGCCGCCAAAGCGCTTGGTGAGGTTGCGGGCAGACAGCAGCAGCTCGTTCATGGCGCGCCCCGCTTTCCGGTGAACTGGCTGAACAGGCCGAGCAGGCCGCGTGGCGCGAACACCACCACCAGCACGATGAAGCCGCCCATGAGCAACTGCCAGTGCTTGGTGAGGTCCTTGAAGAAGTGCATCACGTACTCGAACGCGAAGGCACCGACGATCGCGCCCGCGAAGTTGCCCATGCCACCCAGGATGACCATCATGATGGCGTGTGCGCTCATGTGGAAGCCCATGAGCTCGGGGTTCACGAAGCCGGTCTGTGCCGCCCAGAGAAAACCCGCCACGCCCGCGAGGGCGCCTGCCAGCGTGAACGCCGCGAGCTTGTAGCCGAAGGTGCCGTAGCCGACCGCACGCATGCGGTGCTCGTTCACGCGGATGCCCGCCAGCACACGTCCGAAGGGCGAGAACAGCACGCGCCGCAGGAAGGCATAGACCAGCACCAGCACGAGCAGCGTGAAGTAATAGAAGGTGGTCTTGTTCTCGAGGTCGATGCCGTTCCAGCCGAACAGCGTGGCTTCAGGGCGGAAGTTCACGTAGATGCCATCGGATCCGCCGAGGGCCTTGTTGTCGAAGAACAGGAAGAACACCATCTGCGCGAATGCCATGGTGACCATGATGAAGTAGATGCCCCGCGTGCGCACCACGAAGAATCCGATGATCAGCGCGGCGAGGGCGGCACCCAGCACGGAGACGGGGAGTGACCACCACAGGCTGATCGGCGTGTCCGCCGGTGTGAGGAAGGCGAGTGCATAGCCGGCCAGGCCGAAGTAGGCCGCATGGCCAAGCGAGACCAGGCCGGTCACGCCCTGCAGGAGATCAAGGCTCATCGCGAAGATGGCCAGGATCATCATCTGCGACAGCATCTGCAGGTAAAAGTCGACGCCGGTCAACGGCATGAGCGGGAAGGCGGCGAGGGCGACTGCACCGAGCAGCAGGACCACCTGCATGCTGCGTGGCAGCTTTTCCAGCTGGGCTTTGGGCGAACTCATTGTTTGAACAGCCCTTCGGGCTTGTAAAGCAGCACGGCGGCCATGAGCATGTACACGGCCATGCCGGCGATCTGGGGTACGAGCACCTTGCCGAACGTGTCGACCAGACCCACGAGCAGGGCGGCCACCAGTGCGCCCCGAACCGAACCGATGCCACCGATGACGACCACCACGAAGCACATGATGAGCACCGAACTGCCCATGCCCGGGTACACGCTGGAGACGGGCGAGGCGATCATGCCGGCGATGGCCGCCAGCGCCACGCCCAGCGCGAACACCACGGCGTGGATGAGGCGGATGTTGATGCCGAGCGATTCGGTCATCTCACGGTTGAATGCGCCGGCACGGATCTTCATGCCCAGGCGTGTGCGGGAGATGAGCAGATAGAGGCCCAGGGCGAGTGCAATGCACACGCCCGACATCACGAGGCGGTACACCGGGTAGGACAGGTTGTCGGTGAGCGGAATCGACCAGTTCAGCATCTCCGGCACCTGCACCGAATGCACGTCATCGCCCCAGAGAATGGAGCGCACTTCCTCGAAGATGTAGATCAGGCCGAAGGTCAGCAGCACTTGATCCAGGTGATCCCGATGATAGAAGTGACGGAACAACAGCCACTCCAGAAGCCAGCCAAACACCACCGCGATCACCGTGCCCAGCACGATGGCGAGCACGAGGCTGCCGAGCTGCGATACCAGGAACCAGGCCAGGTACGCACCGAGCATGTAGAAGCTGCCGTGCGCGAGGTTGACCACGCCCATGATGCCGAAGATCAGGGTGAGTCCGGCGGCCAGCATGAACAGCAGCAGGCCGTACTGCAGACTGTTGAGCAACTGGATCAGGAAGTTGGCGAAATCCATGAGGTGACGCGGGGAGAACCAGGCAGGAACGGCGAGCAAAAACCAGACCAGCGCCTCTGGGCGCCGGTCTGCGGTGGCTTGAAAAGGTGAGGTGGCGCGGGGCGCTCAGCCCATGCGGCAGCCGGTGGCGGGGTCGGCCACGGCCTTCTGTGCAACGCCGATCACCTTGTTTTCCTTGTTCTCGACCTTGCGCATGTAGATGTCCTGGATCGGGTTGTGGGCCTTGCTCATGGTCCACTTGCCGCGCGGGCTGTCGATCACGGCGCCTTCCATGGCGGCGTACAGGGCCTTCTTGTTGTTGAGGTCACCCTTGACCGCATTGGCGCCCTTGATCAGGAGCAGGCCGGTGTCGTAGCCCTGCACGGCATACACGTCGGGTTGCAGGCGGAAGGCCTTGGCGTAGTCCAGGCGGAACTGCTTGTCGCGCGGCGTGTTCAGGGAGTCGCCGTAGTGCATGGTGGTCAGCACCCCGTTGGCAGCCGGCCCTGCGGCCTCCAGCGTGCCTTCGGTCAGGAAGCCCGAACCATACAGCTGGATGCTCTTGTTAAGACCTGCGGCGGCAAAGTCGCTCATGAACTTGGCCGCACCGCCGCCGGCAAAGAAGCAGGCCACCGCGTCGGGCTTGAGCGAGGCGATTTCGGTGAGCAGCGCCTGGAATTCCACGTTGGGGAACGGCAGGCCCAGCTTCTTCATGATGGTGCCGCCCGCGGCGGTGTAGCTCTGCTCGAAGCCTTCGAACGCCTCGTCGCCAGCGGCATAGTTCCAGGTGATCCACACGGCCTTCTTGTGGCCGTTGGCCACCATGGCCTTGCCCAGTGCGAGCGTGGGCTGCGAATTGGTGAAAGAGGTGCGGAACACGTTGGGAGCGCACTGGGCGCGGGTGGCGATGTGCACGCCCGCATTGGGGATCAGGTTGAGCACGCCGGTGTCGCGCGCCACTTTGTGGATGCCCATCTGCACGCCCGAGTGCACGGTGCCCACCAGCACGTCGACCTTGTCGCGCTGCACGAGGCGGGTGGCGTTCTCGATGCCCTTGGCGGGGTTGGACTCGTCGTCCACCTTGAAGTACTCGACCTCACGGCCACCCAGCTTGCCGCCCTGTTCGTTGAGCGCCATGCGGAAGCCGTTCTCGATCGCCACGCCGAGCTGGGCGAAGGTGCCCGTGTAAGGCAGCATGAAGCCCACACGCACCTTGTCCGACTGGGCACGCACGATCTGCGGCAGCAGCAGGCCGCTGGATGCGGCACCAATCACGGCGGCGCTGCGGGTCAGAACGATTCGGCGGGTGGTCATGAAAGTCTCCTGTGGGGTGGTTGCCAGAATGCGGTTCACTGTAGACGGGGGGTAGGGGGGTTGACGATCCAGAATTACCCGTACTTGAGGTTTAAAACATTTACATCTGAATTTCAGCGACCGGGTGGTGTCACACCCCGGTCTGCGGCTGCAGCGCACTGCTCAGCCATTCGCGACACCACGCTGCGCCCACCGACTCAGCGTCGGCGTTTTCGGCGGCATCGATACGAAACACCTCACCGATGCGCACCGCACCCAGATCGGCCAGACGTTCGTCGAAGCGGAGCCCGCCGTTGCAGAAGGTTTGGGGATGGGTGCTGCTGTCGCCCAGAGCGATCACGCCGTAGCGCACATGGCCGAGAAACCTGGGCTGACTGCCCAGGGAGTCGTACAACGCATGGGCGTTGTCTGGCACATCACCCGCACCGTAGGTTGAAGTGCATATGAGATATAGTGCATCTTCGTCAAAAACCCCGATGTCCAGGCCGTTCATCATGCGGACTTCGATCGGGTTGATCAGATCGGCGCAGTCCATCTCGATGGCTTGGGCCACGTACTCGGCGGTGTTGGTCATGGTGCCAACAAGGATGAGGAGCTTGGAAGGTGGGTTCATGGCAATGAAGCTGCAATATACTTCATGATCCATGGGTGCCTCATCGGGTAAACCCGCAGTTCTGCGGTGGATGTGGCTGCAAAGCGGGGTGCTGGCCTGCCCGGAGGGACTCGAACCCCCGACCTGCTGCTTAGAAGGCAGCTGCTCTATCCAGTTGAGCTACGGGCAGAAAGGGTGGCCGCGATACAAAAAAGGCCCACACTGTGGGCCTTTTTGTTCTTGAAGAATGGTCGGAGCGGCGGGATTCGAACTCGCGACCCTCTGCTCCCAAAGCAGATGCGCTACCAGGCTGCGCTACGCTCCGACTAAGCCGCGCATTGTACCTGCTGAAAGGCAGTGTTCTGACCCACCTCAGCGCTTTTCGTACTGTGTCTTGCCAAACAGCACCTCGCGCGCCTTCTCATCGGTGATGGGTTTGCGCACATCGGCCAGTACCGCCACGCCGCGTTGCACTGCTGGCCGGGCGGCGATGGTGTCGAACCATTGCTTGAGGTGCGGGTAGTCCGCCCAGTCGATGCCCTGGTTCTGCCAGTTCCGCAACCAGGGAAAGATGGCCATGTCGGCCACCGTGTACTGGTTGCCTGCGATGAACTTCTGGTCCTTCAACTGCCGGTCCATCACGCCGTACAGCCGCCGTGCCTCATTGGTGTATCGGTTGATGGCGTACTCGATCTTCTCGGGGGCGTACTGCCGGAAGTGATGGTTCTGGCCGAGCATGGGCCCAACGCCACCCATCTGGAACATCAGCCATTCGAGGACCTTGAATCTGGCGCGATCGCTCTTGGGCAGGAACTTGCCTGTCTTCGACGCGAGATAGAGCAGGATGGCGCCCGACTCGAACAGGCTGATGGGCTTGCCGTCCGGACCATGGGGGTCGACCAGGGCGGGAATCTTGTTGTTGGGGCTGATCTTCAGGAATCCTGGTTCGAACTGATCGCCCTGACCGATGTTGACAGGGTGCGCAAGCCAGTCGCGCCCGAGGCGCAGTCCGCATTCCTCCAGCATGATGTGGACTTTGTGACCGTTGGGGGTGGCCCAGGAGTAGGCGTCGATCATGACATTTGCCTTGTTTGCGGTTGAGGGTGTATCCGGAAGCGAGCCACTCTACGGGAAAATCCAGGGCGATGTTTGATCGACTGAAAAATGCCTTGAGCAGACGGCAGGAAGCCGGCCTTCGTCTGCAGCCGTTGGCGCAATGGGCAGATGACAACGACCTGCAATACGCCCCTCTGGTCGCCGACACCTGGGCCATGCATGGTGACTGGTGTGGACGGCCTGTGCGCATCGAATGCGCCGTTCCGTCACGTCCCTTCATCAAGGGCGCCGAATTCATGGCCCGCCTGGACCTGGGACGCGCCACGCCAGACAGCGTGGTGGTGATGAACCGCATGCTCAAGCACCACCTGGAGCGTTGGGCCAACGAGCTGTATTCCCGTTACACCGAAGCGCTGAAGACCACGGCGCAGCAGGTGCCTGACGAGATCCGCTGGCTCTCCATGTTCCGCGACACGGGCTGGTCTGGACCGGAGCAGCGCTTCTGGGCGCGGCATGCGGTGTTGACCAACGCGCCCGACGTTGCACGGGACTGGATGCAGGAAGAAGGGCCCCAGCGCCTGATGTGCTGGCCCGAAGGCACGGTTGGGCCGGAAACGCCACTCATGCTGATGCTCATCAAGGGCCGGGCTTGCATGCGACTGCAGCTTGACCACGGGCACGACACCCGCACGGTGCTGCACGCCCTGGACCTGTTTCGCCACTTCGGCCAGCAGGCCCTGGAGCTTCCGGAAGCCGTCTGAGTTTGCTCAGAACCCGCGCGTGACGGGCATCTCCACCTCGGTCTTCACCAGCATGTGCTTGGCCAGTTCCAGCTTGGCGATGGACTGGCGGTGCACTTCGTCCGGGCCATCGGCCAGGCGCAGCGTGCGTTGCCCTGCATAGGCATAGGCCAGCGGGAAATCGTCGCTCACGCCGCCACCGCCATGCGCCTGGATGGCCATGTCGATGATGTCGCAGGCCATGTTGGGTGCAACCACCTTGATCATCGCGATTTCGGCCTTGGCCACCTTGTTGCCCACGGTGTCCATCATGTAGGCCGCCTTCAACGTGAGAAGGCGTGCCATCTCGATGCGGCAGCGTGCATCGGCAATGCGTTCGTGCCAGACCGACTGGGCGGACACCGGTTTGCCGAAAGCGATGCGGCTGTTCAACCGCTTGCACATGAGTTCAAGCGCACGTTCTGCCGCGCCGATGGAGCGCATGCAATGGTGGATGCGGCCTGGGCCCAGCCGGCCTTGCGCGATCTCGAACCCGCGGCCTTCGCCGAGCAGGATGTTGCCCACCGGCACGCGAACGTCCTTGAGCACCACTTCCATATGGCCGTGTGGCGCGTCGTCGTAGCCGAACACGGACAGCGGCCGCACCACCGTGATGCCTTTGCTGTTGGCCGGCACGATGATCATCGATTGCTGCGAGTGGCGCGGCGCATCGGGATTGGTCTTGCCCATGACGATGTAGACCGCGCAACGAGGGTCACCGGCACCGGACGACCACCACTTGCGGCCATTGATCACGTAGTGGTCACCGTCGCGTTCGATGCGGCACTGGATGTTGGTGGCGTCCGATGAGGCCACCTCGGGTTCCGTCATGAGGAAGGCGGAGCGGATCTCGCCACGCAGCAGCGGCTCCAGCCACTCGTCCTTGAGTTCCTCGCTCGCGTAGCGCTCGAAGGTCTCCATGTTGCCGGTGTCGGGTGCCGAGCAGTTGAAGACCTCGGCCGCGAAAGGCACGCGGCCCATGATCTCGCACAGCGGCGCGTACTCGAGGTTCGACAAACCCTGCGGTGCGCGCGGGCTGCGCGGCAGGAACAGGTTCCAGAGGCCAGCCTTGTGCGCCTTGGGTTTGAGTTCTTCGATGATGGCCGTCGGCAGCCAGGGGTTGCCCTTGGCCCGGTTGGCTGCGATCTCGGCGTAGAAGCGCGCCTCATTGGGGTAGATGTGCTCATCCATGAACGCCAGCAGGCGTTCGCGCATGTCCTTGACCTTGTCGGTGTAGTCGAAATTCATCGTGGCTCCAGTGAATGGTGGGTGTTTGGTGGGTGGCCTCAGTGCGCGCTGGCGAAACCCCAGGCCATCTCGGCCAGTGGGCGGGCGCCGGCAGCAGACCTCACCGCCTGTTCGCTGGAAGCCGTGCCGGCCTCCACCCGTTTGGCGATGCCCTGAAGAATGGCCGCGAGGCGGAACATGTTGTAGGCGAGGTAGAAGTTCCAGTCGGCCTTGAGCGCTTCGGGCGAGGCGATGCCGGTTCGTTCGCAGTAGCGGGCGATGTAGGCGTCTTCTGAGGGAATGCCCAGCTGGGCCAGATCAAGCCCGTTGATGCCACGGAACATGCCTGGCGGGATGTGCCACGACATGCAGTGGTAGCTGAAGTCGGCCAGGGGGTGGCCGAGCGTCGAGAGCTCCCAGTCCAGCACCGCGAGCACGCGTGGCTCGGTGGGATGGAACATGAGGTTGTCCAGCCGGAAGTCGCCGTGCACCACGGACACCTTGGACTCGTCGCGCGCCATGGCCGGGATGTTCTGCGGCAGCCACTCCATGAGCCGGTCCATTTCTGGAATGGGTTGCGTGATGGAGGCCTGGTATTGCTTGCTCCAGCGGCCGATCTGGCGCTCGAAATAGTTGCCCGGTTTGCCGTAGTCGCTCAGTCCGACGGCATCGGGTCTGACGGTGTGCAGCGCGGCCATGACGCGGTTCATCTCGTCGTAGAGCGCAGCGCGTTGCGCTCGGTCCATGCCGGGCAGGGATTGTTCCCAGAGCACACGGCCCTCCACGCATTCCATGACGTAGAACGCTCGCCCGATGACGGATTCGTCCTCACAGATCACATGCATCTGCGCCACCGGCACGCCGGTGTCCTGCAGCGCGCTCATGACGCGGAACTCGCGCTCGATGGCATGGGCGGATGGCAGCAGCTTGGCGACCGGGCCGGGCTTGGCGCGCATCACGTAATTGCGTTGCGGCGTGATGAGTTTGTAGGTAGGGTTGGACTGGCCGCCCTTGAACATCTCCACCGTCATTGGCCCGGCAAAGCCGGACAGGCGGGGTTGCAGCCAGCGTTCAAGCGCCGCGGTGTCGAAGGCGTGTTGGGCCGAGACGGGCCGGGTGCCGATGAAATTGTTCGTGTCGCTCATGCGTTCAGGTTCCGGCCTGTTGAGTGGGTTGGGCCGGGTCTTGTCGCAGCGACACCGCTGCGCTCAGGACTCGGCTTCGGCGATGCGCATGAGCATGGCCCGGTTGCGCACGACGACGCCCCCTTGCTCGATGCGGATGGCATCTTCGCGCTCCATGGATTTGAGCTCCTGGTTCACGCGCTGGCGGGATGCCCCCAGCAGCTGTGCCAGTTCCTCCTGGGCCAGTTGCAGGCCGATCCGCATCTCGCTGCCATCGGCCAGACAAGGGACGCCATAGCTGCGCACCAGGTGCAGCAACTGCTTGGCCAAGCGCGCGCGCAACGGCAGGGTGTTGAGGTCCTCCACCAAGCCGAACAGTGTGCGAATGCGACGTGCCTGCAGGCGCATCAGCGCTTCGTACAGCTCGACGTGCGTGGTCAGGATTTTCTGGAAGTCGGTGCGTGCCACGCACAGCAGCGTGGTCGCACCATGGGCATAGGCATCGTGCGTGCGCTGGTCGCCGTCGAACATCGCCACATCGCCGAACCAGACACCGGGCTCCACATAGGTCAACGTGATCTGCTTGCCCGAGAGCGAGGTCGAACTCACGCGCACCGCACCCCGTGCAACGGCCGACCACTCGGTCGGCGGATCGCCGCGCGCGACGATCAGGTCGCCGTCCTTGAATCGCTTGACGTGAGCGCATCGGAGTATGTCGTGACGCAGGGAAGGAGAGAGGCTGTTGAACCAGCGACCGTTGTTGATCGCCTCGCGTTCTTCCATTGTCAGAATCGGTTCGTCCATGGGCTGTCTTTTGAGTGACTGGAAATACGCTCATTGTCGCCACTGGGACGCAACGAGGCGATCAGGGTATGCGCGCAGAGCGGCTCCGCGCCCGCCGGCAGGGCGCGTTCAGCGGTAGACGGCGGGACGCTTTTCCATGAAGGCTGCGATGCCTTCGCCCGCGTTGGCGTGGTGCAGGTTGCGCACGAAATGGTCCCGCTCTGCGGTGAGCTGCTGATGCAGGGCATTGGTCGGAGCGTCGTTGACGAGCTCCTTGATGCTCATGAGTGCGTTCGGCGCGCGCGCATTGAGGCGATCGCACAGCGCCAGCGCGTCGCTCAAAGCCTCGCCCTGGGCACTCATTTGCGTGATCACGCCCAGTTGCAGCAGGCGTTCGGCACCAATCCGTTCACCGCACAGCAGCAATTGCAGGGCGGTGGCGCGGGGCAGGGCACGCATGAGGCTCCACGTGGCGCCTCCGTCGGGTGACAGGCCCACGCTGCTGTACGACATGGCGAACACGCTGTTCTGCGCGGCGATGACCAGATCGCAGGCCAGGGCCAGTGAAAAGCCCGCACCTGCGCAGGACCCTTCCACCGCGGCCACCACCGGCTTTGGAAAGGCCCGCATGGTCTCGATCCAGTTGTGCAGGCCCTCGATGCTTTGCGCCTGCACCTCGGGTGGCTGCTGCCGGTTGGTCAGCAGTCGCTGCAGATTCCCACCCGCGCAGAAATGTGCCCCTTCACCCGTGATGACCACGCTGCGCACGTCCGGATTGCTCTCGGCCACATTGAGCGCTTCGACCCCGGCGGCGTACATGTCGGGCCCGAGGGCGTTGCGGTGTTCAGGGTTGCTGATGGTCAGCACCATGGTCTGCCCATGGCTGTGGCTTTTGAGGCTGGCGGTCATGCGGTATCGATCCGTTCTGATGGGGTGTTCAGGCTTCTTCGTGCGTGAGGCTCAGGCCCAGCGCGCCGCGGCGGCGCAACCAGGGGGAGGGGCGATAACGCGGGTCGCCATAGACCGTCTGCAGGTTGAACAGGATCTCCAGCACGTTGGTGGGACCGATGCGGTCGCCCATGGCCAGCGGACCCATGGGGTAACCTAGACCGAGCGTGACCGCCACATCCAGATCGGTTGGCGAGCAGATGCCTTGCTGGCACATGTCGGTCGCGATGTTGATGATGGTGGCCACCACGCGCTGCGTGACGAAGCCACCGCTGTCGCGCACTACGCTCACCGCCTTGCCATCGCTGGCGAAAAGGGCGTGGGCGGCATCGCGCATGTCAGAACGTGTGGCGGGGTTGGTTGCCAGCACACGGCGGCGTGTCGAGGCATCGTCCAGCATCATGTCGATGCCGACTGTGCGCGATGCATCCAGTCGTTCGACGGCGGCGAGCGTGGTGACGTCCAGCCCCAGCGGCGCAACCAGGATCAGTGCGGCGGCCGACGGCGCGGCGGCGGTCTCGATGCGGGCGCCGAGGTCTTTGAGCAACTGGTACAGCTCGGCCCGGCGCGCCGCCTTGGGCGAGACCCAAACCGGCGGCAGTTCGGCGACGACGGGCGCAGGCGCCTCGGCCGGTATCTGGGCCTGTCCTTTGTCGTAGGCGTAGAAGCCTTCGCCCACCTTCTTGCCCACCACGCCACCCGCCAGTCGCTGGGCGGTGATCACGCTGGGGCGGTAGCGCGGTTCCTCGAAATACTGGTGGTAGATCGACTCCATCACCGGGTGCGAGACGTCCAGCGCGGTCAGGTCCATCAGCTCGAACGGGCCAAGCTTGAAGCCCATCTGGTCCTTGAGGATGCGGTCGATGGTGGCGAAGTCCGCCACACGTTCGCCCACCACACGCAGGGCTTCAGTGCCGTAGCCGCGACCCGCGTGGTTGACGATGAATCCAGGTGTGTCCTGCGCGGCCACCGGCGTGTGGCCGAACTGACGGGTGTAGTCAGTCAGGCGCTGGCACACCGAGGCACTGGTCTTGAGTCCGGCAATGACTTCCACCACTTTCATCAGCGGTACGGGGTTGAAGAAGTGATAGCCGGCCAGTTGCGCGGGGCGCTTGAGGGCAGCACCGATCGACGTCACCGACAGGGACGAGGTGTTGGTGGCGAGCACCGCATCGGGGGTGACGATGCCTTCGAGGTCGACAAACAGGCGCTGTTTGACATCCAGCCGCTCGACGATGGCTTCGACCACCAGGTCGCAGGTGGCCAGGTCACTGAGCGAGCCCGCGATCCGCAGGCGGTTCAGACAGGCTTCCATCTGGCTGGCCTCCATCCGGTTCTTGCCCACCAGTGTCTGCCAGGTGGTCTGCAGGGCGGAGCGGGCGGCTTCTGCCGCGCCTGCCTGAACGTCGAACAGCCAGACTTCGCTGCCAGCCTGTGCCGCCATCTGGGCGATGCCTCGGCCCATGGCGCCTGTACCGACAATGCCTGTATTCCGGAATATGGGGTGCATAAGTGTGTTGTATTTGGAATGGACGCGCCTGGAGCTATGACAAAATGCCCAGACGATAGAACGAAGGACTTCCAACGTGCGCCAGACATGGACAGCCTGTATTTTGCTATTAACTGTCTTGAGCAGTTCGGCGGCAACGCTGGGGCGGTACACGGGGGCAGCCGTCATCGGCCAACCTCTCGATGTTCGCGTGCAGGTTCTCCTTGCGCCTGGTGAGGATCTGGCCAACCTGTGCGTCAATGCAGACGTCTTTTACGGCGACCTTCAGTTGTCTCCCGGGCTGGTGCGCACCACACCCCAGAGAAACGCCCCCGACGCAGAGGCGTCGGTCCGCATCCAGGTCCCTTCTCCGATCAACGAACCCTTTGTCACGCTGTACGTACGTGCGGGATGCAGCACACCGTTTACCCGACGCTTCGTCCTGCTGGCCGACCTGCTGAGCGAACCTGCCGCTTCGGCATCTCGATCAGCGCCTGTGGTGGTCGCACCCCCATCGGTGGCCCCGTCCGGCGCTTCGGGGGAGAACCCGGCCGCTGGCTCGACACCCCGGTCTGCCCCCCGCGCTGAAGGTTCTACGGGCAGCCGGTCCGCGCCATCTCCGGGCGCCCCCGCCACCCGAAGCTCGCCTCCGCCGGTTGCGGCGCGTTCCAGCGCGCCCAACCGTGCGAGCAGCGTGGTGCGCCGTCCCGCGCCAGCTCCCGTGCCCGCGCCGCGCCTCCAGCTCGACCCGGTCGAACTCGATCCGGGCATCGAACGCGATCCGACGCTCAAGCTGTCTCCGCAGCTGCTGAGCGAAGCCAATGGCTCCGAGGAGGCACGAGCTGCCGCCGGACTGCTCTGGAAAGCCATCAACGCCTCGCCAGAGGACATCCTGCGCGAGGCGCAAAAGCTCGCCGCGCTGGAGGCCGAAGCCGATCGGCTGCGTGTCGCCAGTGCCCAGAGCCAGAGCACCATCGGTGACCTGAACGTCCAGCTGGAAGAGGCGAGAGATCAGCGCTACCGGAACTGGCTGGTGTATCTGCTGGGTGGCCTTTTGCTGCTGGCCTTACTGGCGCTGCTGATGCTTTCTCGTCGCCGAGACGCGGGGTCCGACGCGTCCCGCGCCTGGTGGTCCGGAACGCAGGAGGAAAAGGCGGGCGCCGCTGCGTTGTTGGCCAAGGCTGACCGCAAGGGTGCCAAGGTGGAGGCGGTCAAGGCCGTGCCCAGGCCGGAGATCGATCTGCATCTTGAGCAGGATTCGTCGCTCGATGACCTGCATCCCCTGGATGGCCAGCCCGTCCCGGAGCGCGGAGGGCCGTCCGATCTGGCCCTGCAGCAGCGCGACCGCAAGGACTTTTCACCCAGTGCGCTGGGCGTGTCGCGTTCCGTGGCCACGGAAGAGTTGTTCGATGTGCAGCAACAGGCCGACTTTTTCGTCTCGCTTGGCGAAGACGAACAAGCCATCCAGGTTCTGCGCAATCATCTGGCCGAGAGCCATGAGCCCAGTCCGTTGGCCTATCTGGACTTGTTCAAGCTATACCACCGTCTGGGCCGGCGCGAGGACTACAACGCGTTGCGGGACGAGTTCAACCACGTCTTCAATGCAGGCGCGCCGCCGTTCAACCAGTACACCGATGGCGGACGGGGCCTCGAGGCCTACGAGTCGGCTTTCAGCCGCATCCAGTCGCTGTGGCCCGAGCCACGGGTGCTCGATCTGATCGAGGAATCCATCTTCCGTGATGTCAGCGACGATGAGGTGGAGGTGTTCGACCTGGAGGCCTATCGCGAGCTGCTGCTGCTGCACGCGATTGCCAAGGAGTTGATCAACCGGGACGAGCGCCCGGCTGCTGTGCAGCACAGTGAGTTCGGACATACGAGCATGCAGCCTCTCAAGGCTCAGGGTCGGCGGACCAGCTTCTCATCGACGAATGTCCTCGGTGAAAAGGCCACGGGGCGCAACACGCAGCCCATGGATCTGGACGCCATGTTGCCTGCGTCATCCCACATCGGCCTGGACATCAACCTGAACGACCTGTCCGAGTTCTCCGCATTCGAAGCCTCGTTGCCCGAGGTGTCGCCGCCTGTTGAACCCTCGGTCAAATCGCTCGACGAGCAGGCCCCGCCCTTCAGCAACCTGATCGATTTCGAGGTGCTGGACTTCATGCCACCTGAAGACGATCCCGGCTCGAAGCCGGACGACAAGCGCTGAAGCGCTGGGTGCCCATGAGAAACGCCGGCTGATGCCGGCGTTTCTCATGGGGTCGACGCCTGGTCAGCGCCGGACTTGCAGTGCACCCGGGTTGACGATGTTGGTCGGGGTGCCCTTGATGTAGTTGATCACGTTGTCGAACGCGGAGGAGAAGTACATCTCATAGCTGTCCTGCTCGACATAGCCGATGTGGGGCGTGCAAATGCAGTTCTCCAGCCGGAGCAGGGCATGGCCTTGCAGGATGGGTTCAGACTCGAAAACATCGATGGCCGCCATGCCCGGGCGCCCCCGGTTCAGCGCTGCAATCAGCGCCTCTGGCTGAATCAGCTCGGCCCGCGAAGTATTGACCAGCAGTGCACTCGTCTTCATCGCGGCCAGATCTTCCTGTGTGACGCATCCGGTGTTGGACGGATCCAGGCGAAGGTGGAGGCTGAGAACGTCGGACGTCTCGAACAGCGCTGCCTTGCTGGGGGCGATGTCAAAACCGTCCGACGCGGCCCGCGCACGGCTCTCTTCGCTGCCCCAGACGATCACGCGCATGCCGAATGCACGCCCATAGCCTGCCACCATCTGGCCGATACGGCCATAGCTCCAGATGCCGAGGGTCTTGCCTCGCAGCACCATGCCAACGCCGAAGTTGACCGGCATCGCCGCGGCTTTCAAGCCCGCTTGCTGCCAGGCGCCGTGCTTCAGGTTGGATACGTACTGCGGAATGCGGCGCATGGCCGCAAGGATGAGCGCCCAGGTGAGTTCGGCGGTGGAGACCGGTGAACCGACACCTTCGGCCACGGCGATACCCCGTTCTGTACAGGCGTTCACATCAACGTGGGAACCGACGCGCCCGGTCTGGGCGATCAGTTTGAGCCGTGGCAGCTTTTCGATCAGTTGGCGCGTGATGGACGTGCGTTCACGGATCAACACCAGCACATCCGCATCACGCAGACGGACCGACAGTTGTCCGACGCCTTTGACCGTATTGGTGAAGACCTTCGCGGGATAGGGTTCCAGTTTGTCTGCGCATCGCAGTTTGCGCACAGCGTCCTGATAGTCGTCGAGGATCACGATATTCATGACGCTATTGTGCCCTCGGCAAACCGGCTCCCCGGGCCGTTGACCCCTCGTTACAAGCCGGGGGCTTTGGCGCGAGTCGCTTGTCTGGCGACCCGCGCAGGCGGCTCGGTGTTCAGGCCGCTCGCGTCGAAAGCAGGCGCTCCTGGTCGGCCAGTCGGTCGAGCTCGGCGCACACATCGTTGATGCGACCCGAAATGACCAGACGGACACCACCGTGGCGCGCGGACGGAGTGTGCTCGACCTGCCGCAGCACGCGAACACGCGGCGCTGCATCTTCAATTCCAGGCGGAACGACACGCAGCGTTGTCGGAGGGTTGGTGACCGAATGCTGCTTGAGCCAACCCGCACGTGCAAAGCGTTGCACCACGCGTGTGGCGATCGGTTCGTTGGCCGCAGGCGTCCTGCGGATGGACGGGGATGGCAGCCAGCAGTCAATCAGTTGCAGGGGCGCTCGCCATGTATTTGTGCTGAAGATTTTTCCCATGTGAAACTCCAAGGATGGGGTCGGACACAGGCAGGATTGAGGATAAGACGCCTTCGCAGGGATGTGCCCGGACCACGGTTGATGTGGCTACCCGGACCAAACGCCCGCCACCTGCTGAGGCGATGCCGACCAGGCCGGTCAGATCTGGAAACTGTTGCGGATCAGGCCCACGGCAAGCCCTTCGATCTCGAATGGTTCGCCAGGCTCGACCACGATGGTTTTGTAATCGGGGTTTTCCGCGTGCAGTTCGATGAGGTGCTGGCGCCGCATGAACCGCTTGACGGTGACATCGTCGCCCAGTCGGGCCACGACGATCTGGCCATTCTTCGCTTCCTTGGTGGACTGCACGGCCAGGAGATCGCCGTCCATGATGCCGATATCGCGCATGGACATGCCACGAACCTTGAGCAGGTAGTCAGGCGTCCGCTGGAAGAGGCTGCGCTCGACCTGGTAGGTCTGGTCCACATGTTCCTGCGCCAGGATGGGGGAGCCAGCGGCCACACGGCCGATCAAGGGGAGCACCAGCTGCGAAAGGCTGGGGAGCGGGAGTGTAAGCTGGCGCCCACGCGAATCGTTGATGGATTGAAGATCCTCACTGCGCAGGCGAATCCCTCGGGATGTGCCGCTGACCAGCTCGATGACGCCCTTGCGTGCCAGGGCCTGAAGATGTTCTTCGGCGGCATTGGCCGACTTGAACCCGAGTTCGCTGGCGATTTCTGCCCGGGTAGGAGGGGCTCCCGTGCGCGCGATGGCCGACTGGATCAGCTCCAGAATCTGTTGCTGGCGGGCGGTCAGTTTCGGAGCGGTGTGGGGCATGTCTAGCATGGGAACCTCGTCGGGAGCGGTGGGCCAGAGGAAAACGCTTTGGATGAGCGGTGGGGCTGCATGGAAATCAGCTCACTGTTTTCTTATCCAGTATCTGTATTTTTAACCAGTTTCAAGAGGTTGGCAAGTGGTGAATGCGAAACAGGCCGGACGGATCGTGGTCCTGGGCACCGGGGGCACCATCGCCGGCCGGGCCCAGCAGGCTGGCGACAACGTCGGTTATGTGGCGGGGCAGGTGAGAGTGGCCGATCTGGTGTCGGCCGTACCGGGTTTGGCTGGCATAGCGCTCGAAGTCGAACAGGTGGCCCAGGTCGACAGCAAGGACATGAGCCTGGCGGTCTGGCAGGCCCTGGTTCGGCGCGTGTCCATTCACCTGCAGAACCCCGAAGTTTCTGCGGTGGTGGTGACTCACGGCACGGACACGCTTGAAGAAACGGCTTTTCTGTTGCAACGCGTGCTGCAACCCGCCAAACCTGTTGTGCTCACTTGCGCCATGCGCCCTGCGTCCGCGCTGGTGCCTGATGGGCCACAGAACCTCAGCGATGCGGTTGCGGTGGCGCAGCGCGCCGGTGGTGGCGTGGTCGTGGTCTGCGCGGGACAGGTGCACGGCGCGTGGGATGTGGCCAAGGTGCACACGTACAGGCTCGATGCCTTCGATTCCGGGGACGCCGGTCCACTGGCTTGCGTGGAAGAGAGCGAGTTGCGCAGCTTCCGCCCGTGGCCGGTCACGCCGCCGGGTGGCACGCAGGATGCTGAGCTGCTTGACCGATTCCTCGCGGCGGAAACACTGCCTCGTGTGGACATCCTGACGAGCCACGCCGATGCGGACGGAGGGCTCGTCGAGGCCTTGATGGCCCGGAAAACCGACCGCCCACTGCGGGGCATCGTGGTGGCGGGCACGGGGAATGGCACCATTCACGGCGCCTTGGCCAGCGCACTCGATGCGGCTCAGGTGCAAGGGGTGCGCGTGGTGGTGGGGACACGTTGTGCACGAGGGCGGGTCGTGCCACACGCGGGCCTGGCGTTCGCGGATTCGGCAGGGCTCTCGCCGGTCAAGGCGCGACTGGCGCTGGCGCTTGAATTGTTGATGGACTGAATAGTCGTGTTTGCTTCGCTGGCTGCCCATGCCTGGGCCTACCCGATGCTGGAGGTCTTGCACCTGCTGGGCGTCGCTTTGCTGATGGGCAACCTGGCCCTGCTGGAGTTGAGGGTGTTTGGATGGGGGCAAGCCCTGGCACTGGAGCCGTTGGCCAGGCTGAGCCTGGGCGTGGCGTTGGCGGGCTTCGGCTTGGCAGGCGTTTCCGGTTTGCTGATGTTCGGCACGCAAGCCGGGGAACTGCTGGCCAATCGCGTATTCACAGCGAAGATGGTGTTGATCATGTTGGCGGGGTGCAACGCCGGCTGGTTTCACGCCCGGCGATCTTTGCAGCGACAGGACCGCACCGCGCGCGTGCTGATGTTGTTGTCGTCGGCTCTGTGGCTGCTGGTCTTGACCTGCGGCCGTTGGATAGGCTACGTGTGAAGGAGATGGGCATGCAGCGACGCGACGTGATTCAAGCTGGGGCCGCGATGGGCCTGGGCGCCTGGACGGGCATGGCACTGGCCCACCATGGCTGGAGCAGCTTCGACCAGAACCGTCCGATCTACCTCGAGGGCCGTGTCGTCGAGGTGAAATGGCGCAATCCGCACGCGGAACTGGTGCTGGAGGTTCCCGAGACCTTGCGCCTTCCCAGCGACCTGGCGCAGCGCAACTTGCCTGCACAGACAGCCGGCATCGACGGCCCGGCGTTGCTGGCGAAAGCCGTGCTGCCCACCCGGCGCGACCGCCGCTGGGAAATCGAGCTGGCACCGTTGTTCCGGCTGGGGCAATGGCAGATGTCCGAGGTGCGCGAGGGCGCCACGCTGTCGACGGTGGGTTTCACCTTCAAGGAAGAGAAGGGCGAAGCCATCCTGCGGGCCGAGTACGTGTTTCTTGACGGCAAGGTCTACGGCCTGCGGTCGAGTCCGGCCTGAAAAGGCCAGAAACAAAACACCCGGCGCGCGGCCGGGTGTTGAGTGGGCTGGGGTTGACGCGGGCTTATCTGGACAAGGCCTCGAGCGCACGCGCCGTGATTTCATCGACCGAGCCCATGCCACTGATAGCGCGGTATTTCGGCGCCGCTGCCGCATCCGTGCGGGCCCAACTGCTGTAGTAGTCCACCAGTGGACGGGTTTGTGCGCTGTAGACCTCCAACCGCTTCTTCACGGTTTCTTCCTTGTCGTCTTCACGCTGGATCAGGGGCTCGCCGGTGACGTCGTCCTTGCCTTCCACCTTGGGCGGATTGAACTTGACGTGGTACGTGCGGCCCGACGCGGGGTGCGAACGGCGCCCGCTCATGCGCTCGATGATGGCGTCGAAGGGCACATCGATTTCCAGTACGTAGTCCAGCTTCACGCCGGCGGACTTCATGGCGTCGGCCTGTGGGATGGTGCGGGGAAAGCCGTCGAACAGGAAGCCGTTGGCGCAGTCCGGCTGGGCAATGCGTTCCTTCACGAGATTGATGATGAGGTCGTCGCTCACCAGGCCGCCGGACTCCATCACCGCCTTGGCTTGCAAGCCAAGGGGAGTTCCGGCTTTCACGGCGGCGCGCAACATGTCGCCGGTGGAGATCTGGGGGATGCCGTATTTCTGGCAAATGAACGTGGCTTGCGTTCCCTTGCCGGCACCGGGGGCGCCCAACAGAATCAGTCTCATCGCTTTCCTTTTGCAGAGTTTCAATGGCGTGGCCGCTTGTCTCGAGCGGCTGTCCCACGGCGTGGCGCCGGGGACAACCGGTCGAGGATAGCACGGGCACCCTTTGCGCTGGCTGACAGAAACCAGGGCCAGGGCACGTCCCCGGAGGGACTTCAGGCCCTGGAAAGCAGCTCGCGCACCCGTTGCAGGTCTTGCGGTGTGTCGACGCCAGGGCCGGGCGCGTCGGCGGTCAGGTGCACGGCGATACGGTGGCCGTGCCAGAGCACGCGCAACTGTTCCAGCGACTCGATCGATTCGAGCGGCGCAGGCTCCAGGTCGGGAAACTGCTTGAGAAAGCCGGCACGATAGGCGTAGATGCCGACATGCCGAAGCGGTGCGGGACTGGACAAGGCGCCCAAGGGTGCCCCGCTGGACGTCATGCCGTCGCGCCACCAGGCGATCGGGGCGCGGCTGAAATAGAGCGCGGTGTTGGCGCGGTCAAGCACCACCTTGACAACATTCGGGTTGAGGAAGTCGACCGTGCTGTCGATGGCATGGGCGGCCGTGCTCATGACGCAGTCGTCGCGGCGCTGCAGTTCCCCTGCCACCGCATCGATCAGGCGGGGGTCGATCAACGGCTCATCGCCCTGGACGTTCACGACGACCTCGTCGCGAGCCAGACCGAGCAGGGTGCAGGCCTCGGCCAGCCGATCACTTCCCGAAGGGTGGTCGGCCCGTGTAAGGAGGGCTGTCACGCCGTGGGCAGCGCACGCATCCATGATGCGTGGGTCGTCTGCGGCCACCACGCACCGGGTGGCACCGCTTTGCAGCGCCCGTTGCGCAACCCGCACGACCATCGGCAGGCCGCCGATATCGGCCAATGGCTTGTCAGGCAGCCGGGTGGATGCGAGCCGGGCGGGAATGATGACGGTGAAGCCGTCTGCCGGTGCAGGCTTGCTCACGCCAACGGCGCGGGTGCCGAAGGGCGAGCCGCTTCCTCTTCGCTGATCGCACGAGCCTCGTGTTCGAGCAGGATGGGGATGCCATCGCGGATCGGATATGCCAGGCGGGCGCTGCGCGAAAGCAGCTCCTGCCTGTCGCGGTCAAAGACCAGCGGCCCCTTGGTGACGGGGCAGACCAGCAGTTCGAGCAGTTTGGTGTCCATGCTGGAATGATAGTCGCCTGCCTTGACGCTCAGCGGGCGGGTCGCCAGGCGGCCAGGCGGGCGTCCACAGCCGCAAAGAATGCCGCTTCGGGCACGAGCTCGAGTGGGACTGCCCATGCCTTCTGCGGGCTGCCAGCGGGGAGAAGGGCAAACAGCTTGGTGGCGTCCTTCTCGGTGCAGATCAGGGTGTGCTGCTCGCCGCCCAGCAACTCGGCATAGGCAGACGTGTCCGCGTGGTCGGGCAGCGCGACCTCGCTCACAGGGGTGATACCCGCGCTGCGCAGCATGTCGAAGAACACCTGGGGGCGCGCGATGCCGGCGACGGCGGTGACCGCCTGTCCCTGCAGCTCCGACAACGCCATGATTTCATCTCCCGGCCCGACGATGTGGGAAGCGAGGCGGCGCTTGGCTCGGAACATGGGCAACCCTGCCGTCGGTACGACAGCAGGTGTGGGGGCATCCTCGCGGTGTTGTTGCAACAGCAGATCCGGCCGGAAAGCCGACTGGCGGGCGGGTGGCCACGGCTCGCGCAACAGACCTGCAGGCAGCAGCCAGCCGTTGCCTGTTCCACGATCATCGAACACCGCGATGGCGAGCTGACGCCCCAATGCCAGATGCTGAAGTCCGTCGTCGCACACGAGCACGTCGACTTGCGCATGGGCTGCAAGCAGGGCCCGCGCGGCCTCCGCCCGGCGTGCGGCGACGCAAACCGGTGCGCCCGTGCGCCGACGGATCAGCAGGGGTTCATCACCCGCCACCGCCGCAGGCGTGTCGCTCAGCACATGGGCCACTTCGGTGGTATTGCGGCCATGTCCGCGGGACACGACGCCCGGGTGCCAGCCGTTTTCCCTGAGGTGGTTCACCAGGGCGATGGTGCAGGGCGTCTTCCCTGCACCACCCACCACCACATTGCCGACAACCACGACCGGCACGTGCAGCCGATGGACCTTGAACAGCCCGCTGGCATACAGCCAGCGGCGAATGGCGATGAGAAGCCGGTAGAGCAGCGATACCGGCCACAGTACGCGGTTCAGAAGACCTCGCGACTGCGCGCGCCGCTCCCAGGTGGATGGTTCCGTTTGCCCTGCGGCCTGGCTCATCGGAACCCGGCGGCTGTCAGGGCTTGCCACGGGCCGAAGAGCCCGCCTGCTGCGTCGCGAAGGTGATCTGCACCAGGCCGGCACGCCGAGCGGCGTCCATCACGTTGATGACGGACTGGTGGGTTGCGGCCGCGTCTGCACTGATGACGATCACGGTTTCCCGGTTGTCCTGAGCGGCGTCCGACAGCACACGCGTGAGCGACTCGACGCTCGCGCCTTCGATCAGCTGCCGGTTGATGGAGTAGCGACCATCGCTGCCAACGGCCACGATGACTTCGCGGGGGTTCTGCTTGGGGGCCTGTGCATCGGCCACCGGAAGATTCACCTTGAGTTCGGTGAACTTGCTGTAGGTGGTGGTGAGCACCAGGAAGATGAGCACCACCAGCAGGATGTCGATGAACGGGATCAGGTTGATCTCGGGTTCGTCGCGCTCGCCGGTGCGGAAGTTCATAGCGTGGGTTTCCGCAGGCTCAGCAGGTGGCGGGCGAAGCGCTCGGCCGCCAGTTCCATGGCGAGAAGATAGCTGTCGACGCGAGCACGGAAGTAGCGCCAGAAGATGAGCGCCGGTATGGCGATGATCAGACCGAAGGCGGTGTTGTAGAGCGCGATAGAGATACCGTGGGCCAACTGGCCCGGGTTGCCCATGCCGGGCACCGCGCCGCCAGCGTCGGCCGCCTGCGAGCCAAAGATCTCGATCATCCCGATGACTGTTCCCAGCAGGCCTAGCAACGGTGCGGCCGATGCGATGGTGGCCAGCGCGCCCAGGTAGCGCTGGAGCTTGGCGGCGGCTTCCCGTCCGGCGCCTTCCAGGCTGGCGCGCAGGTCATCTTCCGTGGCGCGGGGGTTGATGTTGTAGGTGCGGAAGCCGGTGGCCAGCACAGTGCCCAGCACCGAGTTCTGTTCGAGTTGCTTGACCACATCGGGGCCGGGTATGCCGCTGCGCGAAACCATGATGGCCTCGTCCAGGAGCTTGGGCGGGAATATCTTGCGTGTCTTGAGGCTGACAAAGCGTTCGATGATCAGTGCCAGGCCGAGCACGGAGCAGGCAATCAGGGGCCAGATCGGCCAGCCGGCGGCTTGTATGATGGAAAACAAATCAGGGCTCCAGGCTAGTGCCACCGTACGCCGGCGGCCTTGATGGTGCGAAGGATTATGTCTCAGGGCCATGTCCATCCTTCGGGGCGCGGCGACCATCCAGCCCCTCCCTGTACCGTCCAGCCGCTTGGCCGAATATTCCCCATCTTGGTACACAGATTCTGTGGATAACTTTGTGAAAAACCCCTTGGCTTGCAGCGCTGCCGCCAGCGTTTGCGGGGCGTCTGACAGGTCGATGACAAAACAGGCAGCCCAAATGCCTTTGAAATCAACGCACTCGGCGCCCAACCCCTTCGCCGACGGGATGTTTCCAGGAATCGCAAGCATTGGTGCGGCTTGTGGACACATTTGCCTTGGAGTCGCGCGTGTCTGAAGCATTTTTCGACGCAGATCCAAGATCTGCGCCGCGCGTATGGTCGGTTGGCCCGTTGATGCGAGCGGTGGCGGATGCCTTGTCGGCTCGTTTCAACCCCGTGGCCGTTCGGGGCGAGATTTCGGGCTTCTCGCGTGCGGCCAGCGGGCATTGCTACTTCTCCCTGAAAGATGACACGGGGCAGTTGCGTTGCGCCATGTTCCGCCGCGCGGCGGACCAATTGCAGTTTGCGCCCCGCGACGGGTTGCTGGTGGAGGTTCGTGGCAAGTTGGACGTGTACGGTGCGCGCGGCGACCTGCAGCTCATTGTTGAAAACATGCAGCCTGCGGGGCAGGGGGCGTTGTTCGAGCAATTCCTTCGCCTCAAGGCACAGCTTGAAGCCGAGGGTCTTTTCGAGGAGGCCCGCAAGCGACCCCTGCCACCGCAGCCCCGGAGCATTGCGGTTGTGACGTCTCTGGGCGCTGCCGCACTGCGGGATGTCATCACGGCCCTGAAGCGGCGCGTACCGCACATCCCGGTGACGATTTTTCCCGCAGCGGTGCAGGGGGCCCAGGCGCCTGCCGAACTGGTCCTGGCCCTGCAGGCTGCTTACCGGCGGCACGTGGATTCGAACGAGGGGGATGTTTTGCTGCTCGTGCGGGGCGGAGGCTCGCTAGAGGACTTGTGGGCGTTCAACGATCCGGCGTTGGTGCGGACGATCGCCGCAGCGCCCATGCCGGTGGTGTGTGGGGTGGGGCACGAGACCGATTTCACTCTGGCCGATTTCGTGGCCGATCTGCGTGCTCCCACGCCCACGGCGGCCGCCGAGTTGTGCGCCCCCGCGCGAGAGCAGCGGCTCGCCGAGCTGACCCATCTGCATGAACAGTTGTGCGATGCCACCTACCGCAGCATCGATCAACGCGGTCAAAGGCTCGATCGGCTCTCGCAGCGCCTCGGGCGACCTTCTGGTCGGGTACACGACAGCCAGCAGCAACTGGCCCGGTTGCAGCATGCCTTGCAGCGCAGCGGGTCGCTCATGCTCCAGCGGCAACACAACAGATTGCAGGTTCTGGAAGGGCGCTTGCCGCAAGCCCTGCAGCGCTCCATGGAGGCTCAGCGTCAGCGCCTGCAGCGTGGCCAGTCCTCGCTGGCATTGCTCGACCCGAAACTGGTTCTGCAGCGAGGCTATGCCTTTCTCACGGATGAGCGGGGCACCGCGCTGACCAGCGCCGTTCAGGCGCGCGCTGGGCAGGCCTTGCGCGCGACCCTGTCCGATGGCGCTCTGGACGTGCGCGTCGAAGGAGCGCCACTCGTGATCGAGAAACCCTGATGAGCGTGGCCGGACCGGGCTTGCCTACAATGCAAAGGCCCGATTGCCTTGTGCCCCGCTTCCGTGGCCAAGCGCCCCATTTCACAACACCAACGCAAGAGGAACCCCATGGAACACACCCTGCCCAAACTGCCCTATGACCTGGACGCCCTGGCGCCTCACTACAGCCGCGAAACGCTTGAGTTTCACCATGGGAAGCATCACAACGCCTATGTGGTGAACCTCAACAACCTGCAAAAGGGCACCGAGTTCGAAGCCATGGACCTCGAGTCCATCGTGAAGAAGTCCAGCGGCGGCATCTACAACAATGCAGCCCAGATTTGGAACCACACCTTCTTCTGGAACTGCATGAAGCCGAATGGCGGCGGAGAGCCCTCTGGCGCGCTGGCTGCTGCCATCACCGCCAAGTGGGGCAGCTACGCCGCGTTCAAGGAAGCCTTCGTGAAGTCCGCCGTGGGCAACTTCGGTTCCGGCTGGACCTGGCTGGTGAAGAAGGCCGATGGTTCGGTGGACATCGTCAACATGGGCGCTGCCGGTACCCCGCTGACGACCGCCGACAAGGCCCTGCTGACCGTGGACGTCTGGGAGCATGCCTACTACATCGACTACCGCAACCTGCGCCCCAAGTTCGTCGAGACCTTCCTCGACAAGCTCGTGAACTGGTCGTTTGCGGAAGCCAACTTCGGCTGATCACAGCATGCTCAAAAAAGGGCTCGAGGGGTGACCTTCGGGCCCTTTTTGTTTGAAAGAGGTCAGTTGACCTGCATTTTTTTTGGTGCGTTTTTGTATTGTGGGAATGTGATCCCAAAAACGAAGGTTCCGTGTTTGCGCTGAAAGCACAATCACGGGATACCGATTGCCATATCCGGTCAACCAACGGGATGTGGCTCGGCGCCGTACCCAACAACCTTTGGAGATAAGCAATGAGCAGCCAGCAACCTACCATCATCTACACCCTGACAGACGAAGCGCCGCTGCTGGCCACCAGTGCGTTCCTCCCGATCATCCGCACCTTCGCGGCGCCCGCCGGGATCAACATCGAAACCAGCGACATCTCGGTGGCGGGCCGCATTCTGGGCCAGTTCCCTGAACTGCTGACGGAAGAGCAGCGCGTGCCGGACTACCTGAGTCAGCTCGGCAAGCTCACGCTCAAGCCTGAGGCCAACATCATCAAGCTGCCCAACATCAGTGCGTCGGTGGCGCAGCTGAAGGCCGCCATCAAGGAGCTGCAGGAAAAGGGCTACAAGATTCCGGACTTCCCGGAGAACCCGAAGACAGACGAAGAGAAGGACATCCGCGCCCGCTACAACAAATGCACGGGCAGTGCCGTCAACCCGGTGCTGCGCGAGGGCAACTCCGACCGTCGCGCGCCCAAGGCCGTCAAGGAATACGCCCGCAAGAACCCCCACAGCATGGGCGAGTGGAGCCAGGCGTCCCGGTCGCACGTCTCGCACATGCACCATGGCGATTTTTATCACGGCGAAAAGTCGATGACGCTGGACAAAGCGCGCGACGTGAAGATGGAGCTGATCACCAAGAGTGGCAAGACCATCGTGCTCAAGCCCAAGGTCTCGCTGCTGGATCGCGAAGTCATCGACTCGATGTTCATGAGCAAGAAGGCCTTGCTGGCTTTCTATGAAAAGGAGATCGAGGACGCACGCAAGACCGGCGTGATGTTCTCGCTGCATGTGAAGGCGACCATGATGAAGGTGTCGCACCCCATCGTGTTCGGGCACTGCGTGCGTATCTTCTACCGCGAAGCCTTCGAGAAGCACGGCAAGCTGTTCGACGAACTGGGCGTCAACGTCAACAATGGCATGGTCGATCTGTACACCAAGATCACCTCGCTGCCCCAGAGCAAACAGGACGAGATCAAGCGAGACCTGCACGCCTGCCACGAGCACCGTCCGGAACTGGCGATGGTCGACTCGGCCAAGGGCATCACCAACTTCCACTCGCCCAACGACGTGATCGTGGACGCGTCCATGCCAGCGATGATCCGCAACAGCGGCAAGATGTGGGGTGCCGATGGCCGCCTGAAGGACGTGAAGGCGGTGATGCCCGAGTCGACCTTCGCCCGCATCTACCAGGAGATCATCAACTTCTGCAAATGGCACGGCGCCTTTGATCCGAGGACGATGGGCACGGTACCCAACGTGGGCCTGATGGCACAACAGGCCGAGGAGTATGGCTCGCACGACAAGACCTTCGAGATTCCCGAAGACGGCGTGGCCAATATCACCGACCTGGCGACGGGCGAGGTGCTGATGAGCCAGGACGTGGAGCAGGGCGATATCTGGCGCATGTGCCAGACCAAGGACGCCGCCATCCGCGACTGGGTCAAGCTGGCAGTCACGCGCGCGCGCAATTCCGGCATGCCCGTGGTCTTCTGGCTGGACTCCTACCGTCCGCACGAAGCGCAACTGATCACCAAGGTCAAGATGTACCTGCATGAGCACAACACGGCCGGTCTGGACATCCAGATCATGAGCCAGGTGCGTGCGATGCGCTACACGCTGGAGCGTGTGATCCGTGGTTTGGACACCATCAGCGCCACCGGCAACATCCTGCGCGACTACCTGACCGACCTGTTCCCCATCATGGAACTGGGTACCAGCGCCAAGATGCTCTCCATCGTTCCGTTGATGGCCGGTGGTGGCATGTACGAAACCGGAGCTGGCGGTTCCGCACCCAAGCATGTGCAGCAGTTGGTGGAAGAAAATCACCTGCGCTGGGATTCGCTCGGCGAGTTCCTGGCGCTGGCCGTGAGCTTCGAGGATCTGGGTATCAAGAACAACAATGCCCGGGCCAAGCTCCTGGCCCGCACGCTGGACGCGGCAACCGGCCAACTGCTGGACAACAACAAGAACCCCAGCCCCAAGACCGGTCAGCTGGACAACCGTGGCAGCCAGTTCTACCTGGCGCTCTACTGGGCGCAGGAGCTCGCCAAGCAGACTGATGACAAGGCCCTGGCCGACAAGTTCGCTCCGTTGGCCAAAGCGCTGGCCGACAACGAGCAGACCATCGTCAAGGAGCTGGCGGACGTGCAGGGCAAGTCCGTGGACATTGGCGGCTACTACAAGCCCGACTTCAGCAAGCTGGAGGTCGTCATGCGACCCAGCGCGACGTTCAACAAGGCATTGGCCTCGTTGCCGGCCTGATCAGCAAGCCGCCAGCAATGGCGGCTTTTTTTATCTGCCGAAGGGCGCTCCACCCAGGCGCATGCCGGCCTTGATGCCGCGTTTGTCGAACCAGCCCTGGTGCATCTCGAGCACGTAGCGCACCGGCCGGACCGAGCAGTGCGAATCGAGGCTTTGCGGTTGCATGTCCACGAGATTGACGATGGTGCCGTCGTCGGACAGGAAGGCGGCCGTGAGTGGCAGCAAGGTGTTCTTCATCCAGAAGCACTGGGTGGACGGTTGCTCGAACACGAACAGCATGCCTTCGTTCGTGGGCATTTCCTTGCGGAACATCAGTCCCACCGTGCGTTCCTGCGGTGTGGCGGCTATCTGGGCCTGGATGAGGTGCATGCCGGCGGAGATGCCCACGCGCTGCAGGTTCAACTGCGGGCCATCCTGCGACCAGGCGGGCCCCGAGAGCAGGAGGCACAGGCAGAGCAGGCGGGCGAACAGGCTTGTCATGAGAGGTCGGGTCGGGCGTTGTTGATCCCGCATTGTCGGCCAATGAGGCCCATACGCGAGGGGCTCAGACTCGGAGTCTAGAATTTCCAGTCTTGTTCCCCATCCATTCCCGGAGTTTCCGTCGACATGTACCAGCACATCCAGGTGCCCGCCCAAGGCCAGAAGATCACCGTCAACGCCGACCTGTCCTTGAACGTGCCAGAGGAACCCATCGTGCCTTATATCGAAGGAGATGGCACGGGGGTGGATATCACGCCGGTCATGCTCAAGGTGGTGGACGCCGCGGTGGAGCGCGCATACGGTGACCGCCGCAAGATCCACTGGATGGAGGTCTACGTCGGCCAGAAAGCCACACAGGTCTATGGGCCGGATGTCTGGCTGCCCGAGGAGACGCTGAAGGCCTTGCGGGAGCACGTGGTGTCGATCAAGGGTCCGCTGGCGACGCCGGCGGCCGGAGGGTTCCGCTCGCTGAACGTGGCGTTGAGGCAGGCGCTGGATCTGTATGTCTGCCTGCGTCCGGTGCAGTATTTCGAAGGCGTGCCTTCGCCGCTGAAGGAGCCGGGCAAGACGAACATGGTGGTGTTCCGCGAGAACTCGGAAGATATCTATGCGGGCATTGAATACGAAGCGGGTTCCATCCAGGCTCAGAAGCTGATTCGACTGCTGCAAGACGAGATGGGCGTGACCACCATCCGTTTTCCTGCCACGTCCGGCATCGGCATCAAGCCGGTGTCGATCGAAGGCACCGAACGCCTGATGCGCAAGGCGATCCAGTACGCGATCGAACACGACCGACCGAGCGTGACCATCGTGCACAAAGGCAACATCATGAGGTACACGGAAGGTGGTTTCCGTGACTGGGCGTACGCGCTGGCCCGGAAGGAATTTGGCGCCGTCGAGGTCGATGGTGGTCCCTGGAGCCAGTTCCGCAACCCGAAGACGGGAAAGAACATCGTCATCAAGGACTGCTTCGCTGACGATTTTCTGCAGCAGATTCTGCTGCGTCCGCTCGATTATTCGGTCGTGGCCACGCTCAACCTGAATGGCGACTACGTTGCTGATGCCCTTGCGGCGCAGGTGGGGGGCATTGGCATCGCCCCGGGCGCCAATCTGTCGGACACCCTGGCCTGTTTCGAGCCGACCCACGGCCCCGTGCCGAGGCATGCCGGGATGGACTACGCCAACCCTTGCGCGGAAATCCTGGCAGCCGACATGATGCTCCGCCACCTGGGCTGGAAGGAGGCCGCCGACGTGATCATCGAAGCGCTCAAGGCCGCGATCGCCAGCAAACAGGTCACGCACGACTTCGCCCGTCTCATGTCGGGCGCCACGCAGGTCAGCACCTCGAGGTTCGGCGAGGTCATGATCGAGGGCATGCAGCCGTCCGACTGACGGTTTTCTCTGGAGCGGACCGGTCGAACCGCAGGAAGAAGTGCACGATTCGGGCCCTGCTCGATGATTTCCCCGCGAGCTTTCACCTCACAATGAGGCATGCAAAGCACTCGGCAGCGTTCCGTGAACCGATCCCTGGGCGACATCGCCTCGGGTGTGCCGGATGTTGTCTTATTCCCGCACGGTTCGGCGGTGCAACCAGCACCGCTAGAATCGTTTTCATGGCCACCCAGAATCCCAAAAAGCCGCCCAATCCCGTCGTCTCGCCCCCTGGTACCGGCAGCGACGACTCGGTTGTGCTGGAGCGGCGCGCCCAGCGCACGCAGCCTCCCCAGATGTTCCAGGTGGTGCTGCTCAACGACGATTTCACGCCCATGGAGTTCGTGGTTCATGTCATCCAGGAGTTCTTCAGCAAGGACCGGGAGACCGCCACACAGATCATGCTCAAGATCCATCTGGAGGGAAAAGGCATCTGCGGCGTCTATTCCCGCGATGTCGCCAGCACCAAAGTGGATCAGGTGCTCCAGGCCGCCCGGGCGGCAGGGCATCCTTTGCAATGCCTGAGTGAACCGGTTGAATAAATCCGTATCCACCCCATCTGAGCCCCAGTCGCCCATTTTTGACTCCAGACGATCGCCCCTTCAATCACCCCAGCCCAAAGGACGTGCCCAATGATTGCCCAGGAACTTGAAGTCAGCTTGCACATGGCCTTCGTGGAGGCCCGGCAGCAGCGGCACGAATTCATCACGGTGGAGCACCTGCTGCTCGCGCTGCTGGACAACCCCAGCGCCGCCGAGGTGTTGCGTGCCTGCTCCGCCAACATCGACGACCTTCGCAAGTCGTTGACGAATTTCATCAAGGACAACACCCCGCAGGTGGCCGGTACCGACGAGGTGGACACCCAGCCCACGCTCGGTTTCCAGCGCGTTATCCAGCGCGCCATCATGCATGTCCAGTCCACCGGCAACGGCAAGAAGGAAGTCACCGGCGCCAACGTGCTGGTGGCCATCTTCGGTGAGAAGGACTCGCACGCTGTCTACTACCTGCACCAGCAAGGCGTGACACGCCTGGACGTGGTGAACTTTATCGCCCACGGCATTCGCAAGAGTGACCCACCCGAGGCTTCCAAGCCGGGGGAGAGTGCGGCCGAAAATGAGGAGGCCGGTGAAACCAAGGGCAACGAAAAGGCGTCGCCGCTCGAGCAGTTCACCCAGAACCTCAACCAGATGGCCAAGGACGGCAAGATCGACCCGCTCATTGGCCGCGAGTACGAGGTGGAGCGCGTGATCCAGATCCTGTGCCGCCGCCGCAAGAACAACCCACTGCTCGTGGGCGAAGCCGGCGTGGGCAAGACCGCCATTGCTGAAGGCCTTGCCTGGCGCATCACCCAGGGTGACGTCCCCGAGATTCTGGCCGAATCGGCTGTCTACTCGCTCGACATGGGTGCGCTTCTGGCCGGTACGAAGTACCGTGGCGATTTCGAGCAGCGCCTCAAGGGTGTGCTGAAGTCGCTCAAGGACAAGCCCAACGCCATCCTGTTCATCGACGAAATCCACACGCTGATCGGTGCCGGTGCGGCCTCGGGCGGTACGCTGGACGCGTCCAACCTGCTCAAGCCGGCGCTCTCCAGCGGCCAGCTCAAGTGCATCGGTGCGACCACTTTCAGCGAGTACCGTGGCATCTTCGAAAAGGATGCAGCGCTGTCTCGCCGCTTCCAGAAGGTGGACGTGGTCGAGCCGACCGTGCCCGAAACCATTGAAATCCTCAAGGGGCTCAAGAGCCGTTTCGAGGAGCATCACAGTGTCAAGTACGCGGTGGCCGCGCTGCAGGCTGCGGCGGAGCTTTCCGCAAAGTACATCAACGACCGCCACCTGCCTGACAAGGCCATCGACGTGATCGATGAGGCGGGGGCGGCCCAGCGGATTCTGGCGCCGTCCAAGCGCAAGAAGACGATCGGCAAGGCCGAGGTCGAGGAAATCGTGGCCAAGATCGCGCGCATTCCGCCCGCGAACGTGTCCAACGACGACCGCAGCAAGCTGCAGACGCTGGAGCGCGACCTCAAGAGCGTGGTGTTCGGCCAGGACAAGGCGCTGGAAGTGCTCGCCTCGTCGGTCAAGATGGCGCGCTCCGGCCTCGGCAAGGCGGACAAGCCCATCGGCGCATTCCTGTTCAGCGGCCCCACCGGCGTCGGCAAGACCGAGGCTGCCAAGCAGCTGGCGTACATCATGGGCATCGACCTGATCCGCTTCGACATGTCGGAGTACATGGAGCGCCATGCCGTGAGCCGCCTGATCGGCGCGCCTCCGGGTTACGTGGGTTTCGACCAGGGCGGTCTGATGACGGAGGCCATCACGAAGAAGCCGCATTGCGTGCTGCTGCTCGATGAAATCGAGAAGGCGCACCCGGACATCTTCAACGTGCTGCTGCAGGTCATGGACCACGGTACGCTGACGGACAACAACGGACGCAAGGCCGACTTCCGCAATGTCATCATCATCATGACGACGAACGCGGGTGCCGAAACCATGAACAAGGCGACCATCGGCTTCACCAATCCGCGTGAAGCCGGCGACGAGATGGCCGACATCAAGCGCCTGTTCACGCCGGAGTTCCGCAACCGTCTGGACGCCACGGTGAGCTTCAAGGCGCTGGATGAGAACATCATCATGCGCGTGGTCGACAAGTTCCTGCTTCAGCTGGAGACGCAGCTGGCCGAGAAGAAGGTCGAAGTCACCTTCACCGACGCGCTGCGCAAGCACTTGGCGAAGAAGGGCTTTGATCCGCTGATGGGTGCTCGTCCGATGCAGCGCCTGATCCAGGACACGATTCGTCGCGCGCTGGCCGACGAGTTGCTGTTCGGCCGATTGACCGAAGGCGGTCGCCTGACAGTGGATATCGAGACGAAGAAGGACGAAGCGGGCAAGGAAACGCAGGAAGTCACGCTCGACATCCAGCCGTTGCCGAAGAAGGAAGGCAAGGCCAAGCCCGAAGAGGCCACGGCAGGCTGATCCCGATCTGCCTGGAACGAAAAAGCCCGGCCATGGCCGGGCTTTTTCATGGGCACGAGCCGTTAGCGCTTGCCGCCCATCAGCCCACCGAGCACGCCCCGCAGGATCTGCCGGCCCAGCCCGCTGGCCACGGTGCGTGCAGCGGTCTTGGCCATGGTCTGTACGAGGCCGTCGTACTGGCCACCGCGGGGGCCGGTACGGCCAAAAAGCACTTCGTTGAGCGCGCTCTTTTCGGCGGCCGCCGGCGCTTCCTTGGTCGCACCGGGAATGCGAGGCGCCTTGGCGGCGGGTTTGCCCGTGTCCTCGGGTGGCGCGCCCTCGGTGCGGGCGCCAGCGTGCGAGCGGAACATCTCATAGGCGCTTTCGCGATCGATCATCTTTTCATAGACGCCTGCCACCAGCGAGCCCTGGATCAGGGCCCGGCGCTGTTCCGGCGTGATCGGACCGAGCTGGCTGCCGGGTGGCACCACGAATACGCGTTCGGTTTCGGTCGGGCGGCCTTTGGGGTCCAGCAGGCTCACCAGGGCTTCGCCCACGGCCAGTTCTGTGATGGCCGCCTCGATGTCCAGACCGGCCTTGGGCCGCATGGTCTGGGCGGTGGACTTCACGGCTTTCTGGTCACGTGGTGTGAAGGCACGCAAGGCGTGCTGGACGCGGTTGCCCAGTTGGCCGAGCACGCTGTCGGGGATGTCCAGAGGGTTCTGTGTCACGAAGTACACCCCGACGCCTTTGGAGCGCACCAGTCGCACCACCAGCTCGATGCGTTCGATCAGCACTTTGGGCGCCTCGTTGAACAGCAGGTGGGCTTCGTCGAAGAAGAAGACCAGCTTGGGCTTCTCCGGGTCGCCGATCTCGGGCAGGGTCTCGAAAAGCTCCGACAGCATCCACAGGAGGAAGGTGGCATAGAGGCGCGGGGCGTTCATGAGCTTGTCGGCGGCCAGCACGTTGATCACACCCTTGCCGTCCACCGTCTGCATGAAATCGCTGATGTCCAGCATCGGCTCGCCGAAGAACTTGTCGCCGCCTTGCTGCTCGACCTGCATCAGCCCGCGCTGGATGGCGCCGATGCTGGCTGCGCTGATGTTGCCGTACTCCGTGGTGAACTGCTTGGCGTTGTCGCCGATGTGCTGCAGCATGGCCCGCAGGTCTTTCATGTCCAGCAGCAGAAGACCGTTGTCGTCGGCGATCTTGAACACCAGGTTGAGCACGCCGGCCTGGGTGTCGTTGAGATTGAGCATGCGCGACAGCAGCAGAGGCCCCATGTCGCTGATGGTGGCGCGCACGGGGTGGCCGAGTTCACCGAACACGTCCCACAGGGTGGTGGGGCAAGCCTGCGGGGCGGGCAGGGCGATGCCGCGGTCTTTCAGCGTCGCACTCAGCTTTTCGCCAAAACTGCCGCGCTGGCTGATGCCGGACAGGTCGCCCTTGACGTCGGCCATGAACACCGGCACGCCGATGTTGGAGAACTGCTCGGCCAGGGTTTGCAGGGTGACTGTCTTGCCGGTGCCGGTGGCGCCCGTGATCAGACCGTGGCGGTTGGCCAGGCCTGGCAACAACTGGCAGGTGGTGGTGGCGTTCTGGGCGATCAGCATCGGTTCGGCCATGGTGAAGGTTCCTGGAATGGGCGGTTCGGGTGAAACGTAAAATCGCAGGCTTATTAGATCAAAGCCAGAACGGGCAAAAGGACTATTTCGTGGCCGGACACAGCAAATGGGCAAATATTCAGCACCGCAAGGGTCGCCAGGATGAGAAGCGCGGGAAGATCTGGACGCGGGTGATCCGCGAGATCACCGTGGCAGCGCGCCAGGGTGGCGGCGATCCGGCGATGAACCCACGCCTGCGGCTGGCCATCGAGAAAGCGAAGGCAGCGAACATGCCCGCCGATCGCATCAAGTACAACGTGGACAAGGCTTCCGGCAATCTGGAAGGCCAGGCGCTCGAAGAAATCCGGTACGAGGGATACGGCATTGGTGGCGCGGCGGTGATCGTCGACACCATGACGGACAACCGCGTGCGCACCGTGGCCGAGGTGCGCCACGCGTTCAGCAAGTATGGTGGCAACCTGGGGACGGATGGTTCCGTGTCGTTCCAGTTCAAGCACTGTGGCCAGCTGATCTTCGCGCCCGGCACGTCCGAGGACAAGGTGATGGAAGTCGCGCTGGAAGCCGGTGCCGACGACGTGATCAGCGACGACGAAGGCGCGATCGAGGTGCTGACTTCGCCGACGGAATTCGAAGCGGTAAAGAATGCGCTGGAAGCGGCCGGCCTCAAGCCGGAGGTGGCCGAAGTCACCATGAGGGCGGAGAACAACATCGAGCTGACCGGCGAGGACGCGGCGCGCATGCAGAAGCTGCTGGACGTGCTGGAGGACCTGGACGACGTGCAGGACGTGTTCCACAACGCGGAAATTGGCGAATAAAGGTCGGTTGGGATGAAAGTACTTGTGATCGGCGGCGGCGGCCGCGAACATGCGCTGGCCTGGAAGCTGGCGCAATCGGAAGGCGTGCAGCAGGTTTTCGTGGCACCTGGCAACGCCGGCACCGCGCGCGACCCTGCGTTGACGAACCTCGACATCACCGACAAGGCCGCGTTGCGGGCCTGGGCGCAGGCTGAAGGGGTGGCGCTGACGGTGGTTGGCCCCGAAGCGCCACTGGCCGCCGGTGTGGTGGATGAATTCCGTGCCCATGGCCTGTCCATTTTCGGCCCCACCAAGGCCGCTGCCCAGCTGGAGAGCTCCAAGGCATTTTCCAAGGCCTTCATGCAACGCCATGGCATCCCCACGGCGAAATACCAGACCTTCACCGATCCTGCCGCCGCGCATGCGTACGTCGATACCGAGGGTGCGCCCATCGTGATCAAGGCCGATGGCCTGGCCGCTGGCAAGGGCGTAGTGGTGGCCATGTCGCTGGCCGAGGCGCACGAGGCCATCGATTTCATGCTGCTCGACAACACCCTGGGTGTGGCCCACAACGAGGGCGGCGCGCGCGTGGTGATCGAGGAGTTCCTGGCCGGCGAGGAGGCCAGTTTCATCGTGCTGTGCGACGGCGAGCACGCGTTGGCGCTGGCCACGAGCCAGGACCACAAGCGCTTGATGGACGCGGACCAGGGGCCCAATACCGGAGGCATGGGCGCCTATTCGCCAGCACCTGTCGTCACGGCCGCCGTGCACGAGCGGGCCATGAACGAGGTGATCCTGCCCACGCTGCGTGGTATGAAGGCCGACGGCATTCCCTACACAGGCTTTCTCTATGCCGGGTTGATGATCACACCCGATGGCCAGGTGAAGACGCTGGAGTTCAACTGCCGGATGGGGGATCCGGAAACGCAACCCATCATGATGCGGTTGCGCAGCAACCTCGCCCAGGTGCTGCTGTCCGCCACCCGCGGGGAACTTGATCGCGTGGCGCTGGACTGGGACGCACGCGTGGCGCTGGGCGTGGTGCTGGCCGCAGCGGGCTACCCCCTGAGCCCGCGAAAGGGCGATGAGATCACAGGGCTGCCCGCTGACGAGGCCGATCGCATGGTGTTCCATGCGGGCACTGGCGGAGCGGGGGCGGTGCAGGTCACCGGTGGCCGTGTCCTGTGCGTGACGGCGCTGGCCGACACCGTGGCCGCGGCGCGGCAGCGTGCCTACGAGGTGGTGGATACCATCCACTTCGATGGCATGCAGTACCGCCGCGACATCGGATACCGGGCGCTTTGAAACCCGCACCGACATTCCTGTCCAGAATTCCCTCCGTCGTTACGGCATGAGCATGCAACAGACCACCACGGCCCTTGTCCGTGAGTACCTCACCGACTTGCAGGACCGCATCGTCTCCACCGTGGCCATGGTCGACGGTGGCACTTTCGTGGTGGACCGTTGGACCAAGCCATCGAGTGAGCCACTGCAAGGCAGTGGCATCACGCAGATCCTGGAAGATGGCGCGGTTTTCGAGCGCGCCGGCTGTGGCTTTTCCCATGTGAGAGGACCGCGCCTGCCGCCTTCGGCCACGCAGCACCGCCCTGAACTCGGTGGCGCACCATTCGAGGCCATGGGTGTTTCGCTGGTGTTCCACCCGCGCAACCCTTACGTTCCCACCGTGCACATGAACGTTCGCATGATCGCGGCCACCCCGGCTGGCGGCGAGCCGGTGTGCTGGTTCGGTGGGGGCATGGATCTCACGCCCTACTACGGCTTCGAGGAAGACGCGGTGCACTTTCACCGCTCGGCGAAGAACGCTCTCGATCCGTTTGGCGTGGACAAGTACCCGCGCTTCAAGACCTGGTGCGACGAGTATTTCCATCTCAAGCACCGCGGCGAGCAGCGGGGTATCGGCGGCGTCTTTTTCGATGACTTCTCCGAGCTCGGCTTTGACGGGAGCTTCGCCATGACCAGTTCGGTGGGCGACGCCTTCCTGGATGCCTACCTGCCGATCGTGGACCGGCGCAAGAGCACGCCCTACGGCGAGCGGGAACGCAGCTTCCAGTTGTACCGGCGTGGCCGCTATGTGGAGTTCAACCTGGTGTGGGACCGCGGCACGCATTTCGGGCTGCAGTCGGGCGGGCGGGCGGAGTCCATCCTGTTGTCCATGCCTCCTCTGGTCAGTTGGGCGTACAACCGGCAGACAAAGAAGGGCTCCCCGGAAGACCGGCTGTACAAGGAGTTCCTGGTGCGCAAGGACTGGATCTGATGGCTGCAACCTTGCCACTGCGGCGCGTGGGCATGTTCGGCGGTGCGTTCGACCCACCGCATTGGGCACACCGTGCGCTGGCCGAAACCGCATTGGGCCAGCTGGAGCTCGACGCCTTGCACATCCTGCCGACCGGCCATGCCTGGCACAAGTCGCGAGTGCTGTCGCCCGCGCACGATCGCGTGAAGATGTGCGAACTTGCTTTCGGCGATCTCCCGCGTGCCCAGCTGGACCAACGGGAAATCCACCGGGAGGGACCGAGCTACACCGCCGATACCCTGCGCGAGCTCAAGCGCGAGTACCCGCAGGCACAGCTGTTTCTGGTGCTTGGCGCCGACCAGTTGCTGGCCTTCAAGACCTGGGTGCGCTGGCAGGAGGTGCTGGAGCTCGCCACGCTGGCGGTGGCCAATCGCGCAACCAACATTGGTGCCGACATTCCCCTGGACCAGGCCTCAGAGACCGATCTCTCTGGTGTCGACTTGCCCTTCGTGCGGCTGGACATGCCTTTGAAAAACATCAGCGCGACCGCCGTGCGCGCCCGCGTCGGTCAGGCCGCGCAAAGTGCCGGCGCGCTGGATGTTCTGGTGCCCGAGCCGGTCGCACGCTATATTTCACAACACCACCTCTACCAGTCCCCTACATGACCAGCGAAACCACTGCCAAGAAAGACATCCAGCGACTCCAGCGTGCCATCGTCGATGGACTCGAGGATGTCAAGGGTCAGGACATCGTGGTTTTCAACACCGAGCACCTTTCTCCCCTGTTCGAACGGGTCATCGTGGCCAGCGGTACTTCCAACCGCCAGACCAAGGCGCTGGCCGCCAGCGTGCGTGACGCCGTGCGCGAAGCGGGCTTCGACAAGCCGCGCATCGAGGGCGAGGACAACGGCGAATGGATCATCGTGGACTGCGGTGCAGCCGTGGCCCACGTGATGCAACCCGTGATCCGACAGTATTACCGCCTCGAGGAAATCTGGGGAGCCAAGCCTGTGCGCCTGAAGCACGGAGCCGACAAGCCCGTGGCACCCGCCAGGCCGGCGGCGAAGAGGGCCAGCAAAGCCCCGGAGGCCGCTGCGGTGCCCGCCAAGAAGGTGGCTCGCAAGGCCGCGGCCAAGGCCACACCCGTGGCGCCAGCGGCAAAGAAACCGGCCGCCAAGGCTGCTGCTCCCAAACGCGCGCCTGCGAAGAAAGCGGCACTGCCCAAGGTCGTGGTCGGCAAGCCCGTTGCCAAGAAGGCAGCCACCAGGCCCGCGGCGAAGAAAACCAGCAAGCCCGCCGCCAAGAAGAAGGCATGAAGCTGCTGATCGTCGCGGTCGGGCTTCGCGTGCCTGACTGGGCTCAGACCGCCTACGACGATTACGCCAAGCGATTTCCTCCCGAATTGCGGGTGGAACTCAAGTCCGTCAAGACCGAACCACGCGGCTCCAAGACGCTGGAGACGCTGCTTTCTGCCGAACGTGAGCGCATCGAGGCGGCTATACCCCGGGGCAGCCGGGTGGTCGTGCTCGACGAACGCGGCACCCCGCTGACCACCAAGGCCCTGGCCGAACAGCTGAAGCAATGGCAGCTCGAAAGCGATGACGTCGCCCTGGTGATCGGTGGCCCCGACGGGCTCGACCCCGCCTTTCGCGCCGCGGCGCACCAGCGCATCCGTCTGTCCGACCTCACCTTGCCACACGCCATGGTGCGCGTGCTGCTCATTGAACAGCTCTACCGGGCCTGGTCGCTCAATGCCAACCATCCCTACCACCGCGAATGATCGATTTCATCTACCTCGCTTCGCAGAGCCCGCGCCGCAAGCAACTGCTCGAACAATGGGGCGTGCGCTGCGAGTTGCTGCTGCCCGATGCCAGTGAAGACGCCGAATCGCTGGAGGTGGTGAACAAGGGCGAGTCGCCCACGGCTTACGTGCAGCGGGTCACCGGGCTCAAGCTTCTGGCTTCACTGGATCGCCTGCGGCGCCGTGGCTTGCCGCCCGCCCCGGTGCTGTGCGCCGACACCACCGTGGCGCTCGGCCGGCGCATTCTGGGCAAACCCGAAGATGCCGCAGAGGCCAGTCGCATGCTCGCCGATCTGGCGGGCCGGAGGCACCGTGTGCTGACCGCCGTGTCCGTGGGCTTGCCCGGTGCCCGCCGGGATCGCACCTGGGCGGCGCTGTCCGCTTCCTGGGTGACGTTCGAACCATTGAGCGGTGTCCAGATCCGGCGCTATGTGGCCTCGGGTGAGCCGATGGGCAAGGCTGGCGCCTACGGCATTCAGGGGCGGGCAGGGTTGTGGGTGAGCCACATCAGCGGCAGTTATTCGGGCATCATGGGTCTGCCCGCGCACGAGACAGCGCAGGTGTTGCAGGCGGCCGGCGTGCAACTGATCTGAGATTCTCAACGCCACGGAGAAGGGCTTGCCATGAGCCAGGACATTCTGATCAATTGGTCACCGCAGGAGACGCGCGTGGCGGTGGTGGAGCAGGGCGCTGTGCAGGAGGTACACCTGGAACGCACGCTCGAACGGGGGCTGGTAGGTAACATCTACCTGGGCAAGGTCTCGCGCGTGCTGCCGGGCATGCAGTCGGCCTTCATCGACATCGGCCTGGACCGAGCGGCTTTTCTGCATGTGGCCGATCTCATGCCCAACATCGCGGCCAAGCACGCCTCGCCACGCGAGCGGGCGCCCGTGCCGGACGCTGCGGTCGACGCCGCAACCGCTCAGGCGAGCACCAAGCTGTTGGCGCCCAACCCGGTGCTGCCGATCGAGCGGCAGATTTTCGAGGGCCAGGCCCTGATGGTCCAGGTGCTCAAGGATCCAATCGGAACCAAGGGGGCGCGCCTCACCGCGCAGATCAGCATCGCAGGACGCCTGCTGGTGTTCCTGCCCCAGGACAATCACATCGGCGTGTCCCAGAAGATTCCTCCGGCGCAGCGAGAAGCGCTGAGGCAGCGCCTGGTGCGCTTGACGGCGATGTCCGATGGCAGCCCGGCGGGGGGCTTCATCCTGCGCACCAATGCCGAAGACGCCACCGACGAAGAACTGGTGGAAGACACGGCCTATCTGCGCAAGACCTGGTTGCGCATCAAGGAGGCCGCCACGCGCCAGCCGCCCGCCACGCTGCTGCACGAAGACCTGAACCTGATGCAGCGGGTGTTGCGCGATCTTGTGGGATCTGACACGCAGTCCATCCGCATCGATTCGCGCGAGCAGCATGGTTTGCTGGTGGGTTTCGCCAGCGAGTTCATGCCCGACACAGTGGCCAAACTTCAGCACTACAGCGGCGAGCGCCCCATCTTTGACCTGTTCAGCATCGACGAAGACATCGCGCGTGCGCTCAGCCGTCGGGTCGACCTGAAGTCGGGTGGCTACCTGGTGATTGACCAGACCGAGGCCTTGACCACGGTGGACGTGAATACCGGTGGTTTCGTGGGCGCACGCAACTTCGATGACACGGTGTTCCGCACCAACCTCGAAGCCGCGCAGGCCATCGCTCGCCAGCTGCGCTTGCGCAACCTGGGAGGCATCGTCATTGTGGACTTCATCGACATGGTGCGAGACGACCACCGCGAGGCCGTGCTCACCGAATTCCGCAAGCAACTCGCGCGCGACCGTGTGAAAACCATGACAGGCGGTTTCTCCCAGTTGGGCCTGGTGGAAATGACGCGCAAGCGCACCCGGGAGTCACTGGCGCACATGCTCAGCGAGCCTTGCGAAGCGTGCAGCGGGCGCGGCGCGGTGAAAACAGCGCGAAGCGTCTGCTACGACATCCTGCGGGAGATCCTGCGGGAGGCCCGGGCCTTCAACCCGCGCGAGTTCCGGGTCGTGGGTTCGCCGAAGGTGATCGAACTGTTTCTCGACGAGGAGCGGGCCCACCTCGCGGGACTGTCAGACTTCATCGGCAAGCCGATTTCCCTGCAGAGCGAGAGCTCGATGACGCAGGAGCAGTACGACATCGTGCTGCTGTAGTGCGGGGCACAAGGGGCCGGCGCGGGGATCAGTTGCCCGTTTCCGGCCGGAAGCTCTGCGCGTGGAGCCGGGCGTAAAGGCCATCAGCCTGCAGCAGCTCGCGGTGGGTTCCCTGTTCGCGGATGCGGCCATCGGCCAGCACAATGACGCGGTCGGCGTGTTCGATGGTGGACAGGCGGTGTGCGATCACCAGCGTGGTGCGGCCCTTCATGAGGCGGGACAGGGCGTCCTGCACCAGGCGTTCCGACTCGTTGTCCAGTGCCGAGGTCGCCTCGTCCAGGATCAGGACAGGCGCATCCTTGTAGATGGCCCGAGCGATGGCCAGGCGCTGGCGCTGGCCCCCCGAGAGTTCGGCCGCGTTGTGGCCCACGGTGCTGTGGATGCCCTGTGGCAGCCGTTCGATGAGTTCGCCCAGGTTGGCCGAGGCGAGCGCCGCGCGCACGCGGTCTTCGTCGATCTCGGCGTCTGCCGCGCCCAGCGCGACGTTGGCGGCCAGCGTGTCGTTGAGCATCACCACATCCTGGCTCACCATTGCGTACTGGCGGCGCAGGCTGCGCAACGTCCAGTCGGTGAGCGGCACGCCGTCGAGCCGCACGTCGCCACGTTCGATTTCCACGAAGCGCGGCAACAGGTTCACCAGCGTCGTCTTGCCGGAGCCCGAGGGGCCGACGAATGCCACGACTTCACCGGGACGTATGTCCAGCGACACGCCGCGCAGGGCCACCAGGCTGTCGTCGTCCTCGCGTGCGGTACCGCCATCCTTCGCCGGGTAGCGCACCCACACATCGTGCAGCGAAATGGCCCCGGCCACCCGGTCGGCCGTGTGCGTGCCGCCGGTCTGCTCGGGCGTGTGTTCGATCAGTTCCAGACCGCGTTCGAGTGCGGCCAGCCCGCGCGTGATTGGCGCGGCAATCTCCGCCAGGTGCCGGATGGGCGTGATCAGCATCAGCATCGCGGTGACGAAGGCCACGAAGTTGCCGACCGTCACTCCGCTGGTGCTGCTCTGCCAGAGCGCGACCGCGATCACGGCGGAAAGCGCGGCCGATGCCAGCAACTGCGTGAGCGGCGTCATCGAGGCGGTGGAGATGGTGGACTTGAGCGCGAGGCGACGCAGGGCCACGCTCAGGCGGTCGAAGCGCTGCGTCTGGCGCTCCTGCGCACCGTGCAGGCGCACCATGCGGTGGGCGAGGGCGTTTTCCTCCACCACATAGGCCAGCTCGTCGGTGGCCTGCTGGCTGTCCCGGGTGAGCTTGTAGAAGCGCTTCGACAACACGCGCATGATCAGGATCAGGCCCGGGAAGACCATCAGCACGATCAGCGTGAGCTTCCAGTTGAGGTACAGCAGATACCCGAGCAAGGCCAGCACTGCAAGGCTGTCCTTGGTGAGCGTGAGAAAGGCTGTCACCAGCAGTTGCGAGCCGGTCTGCACCTCGTACACCAATGTGTTGGACAGCTTGCTGGCGTTCTGGCGCGCGAACAGCGTCATCTGCGCATCGTTGAGCTTGACGAACATGGCGCGCCGCAGGTTGAGCAAACCCAGGCTGGCGGTGTACGAAAGTGCATATTGGGCGGTGAACCCGGCAATTCCCCGGATGCCGAACAGACCCATCAGCGCCACGGGCACCATCCAGAGTTCGACGTTGCCCTGGGCGAACCCCCGGTCGAGCAAGGTCTTGAGCAGCGCAGGGATGAGTGGCTCGGTCAGGGCGCCGACCAGCGTGGCCACCGCCGCGACCAGAATGCCCGTCTTGGCCGAGCGGAAGTAGGGCCACAGACGCAGCAGGCGTTGCGTGAGGGTCCCGTCCAGGGGCTTGTGCGTGGCGGCGGAATCGGTCAAGGGCGGGTCGCTTCAGGAAATCTTGCAGATCGGCGGAACAATGCGGCGGACTTGGAATCAAGCAGCGGACAAAGGCAGCGTGGGCGGCGGCGCACACACATCTTGTCACGGAAGGCCAGGAGCCCTCCGTTATTATCAGTTGGTTGTCACGGTGCCCGATCAGCACCGTTGGCGTGAACAGAAGTGACACACAGGATGCAGGATTTGACCCGACACGACGACATGCAGACCCAACTTCCGAGGCGATCCGTTCTCGGGCTCGTTTCATCCTTGCCCCTGCTGGGTTTGCCGCTGTCATCAGCCCATGCCCAGTTCCGCGTGGAAGTGGCCGGGGTCGGTCTGACCCAGTTTCCCTTTTCCGTCGTTGGATTCCGTGGCAATGACGTGGCCAGCGAGAACATCGCCGCCATCGTGCGTGCCGACCTCGAACGCAGTGGCCAGTTCCGGTTTGTCGATCCGGTGTCGGGTGGCCTGGACGAGACCTCCCGCCCCGACCTCGGGCCGTGGCGCGAGCGCGGCTCGGACTCCCTGCTGACCGGCAGCGTCACCCGCCTGGCCGATGGCCGCTTCGATGTGCGCTTCCGGTTGTGGGATGTGGTGCGCGGGCAGGATCTGGGGGGCCTGAGTTACCCCGTCGGCGCCACGGACCTCCGTCTGGCAGCCCACCGCATTGCCGATCACGTGTTCGAGAAGATCACGGGTGTCAAGGGCGTGTTCTCCACCCGCATTGCCTACGTGACCAAGGCCGGCCAGCGCTACAGCCTCTGGGTTGCCGACGCCGATGGTGAAAACGCCCGCGCCGCGCTCACGAGCCCGGAGCCCATCATCTCTCCCAGCTGGGCGCCGGGGGGCGGGCAACTGGCTTACGTGTCGTTCGAGGCCCGCAAGCCGGTCATCTACGCGCACGATGTCGCCACGGGCAGGCGCCGCCTGCTGGCCAACTTCAAGGGTTCCAACAGCGCGCCCTCCTGGTCGCCTGATGGACGTTCGGTGGTGGCCACGCTGTCCATCTCGGGCAATGCGCAAATCTACACCATGGATGCCAACGGCGGTGAACCGCGGCGCCTGAGCCAGTCGGCCAGCATCGATACCGAGCCGGTGTTCAGCCCTGATGGCAAGAGCATCTACTTTGTGAGCGACCGTGGTGGTTCGCCGCAGGTGTATCGCATGAGCGCGCAGGGTGGCAATGCCCAGCGGCTCACGTTCACCGGCAACTACAATATTTCGCCCGCACCCAGTCCGGATGGGCGCTGGCTTGCCTTCATTTCCCGCATCAATGGTGCTTTCCGTCTCCACGTCATGGACCTCAACAGTGGCACCGTGACGGCGCTGAGCGAGTCCAGCGGCGACGAGAGCCCGAGCTTCGCCGCCAACAGCCGAATGATCATCTATGCCACCCGAGACAAGGGACAGGAGGCGCTCATGACGACCACGGTCGATGGGCGCATCAAGACCCGGCTGGCGGGCGCCCAGGGCGACATCCGCGAGCCCGAATGGGGCCCATTCCTCAAATGAGCGGCAGCGCACAGCGTGCCTGACGGGTCTTCGCTATCGTCCACCGACCTTCTTTCTTTCATCTCTCTCAAAGGAATTCTTCATGAACAACAACACCGCACTGTCCCAACGCACCGCAAGTCGCTGGATGCGCCTGCTGGCCGGCTTGAGCCTGGTTGCCGCGCTGGCGGCCTGCAGTTCCGGGGTGAAGCTCGACAACGTGCCGGTGGAAGATCGCACGGGTACCGCGGCCGGCGCTGGCGGTGCGGGTGGTCAGTCCGGTGCGGTTGATCCCCGTGGCGTCTCCGGCGTGTCCGTCAACGGCGCTGATGCAGCCCAGCCGAACGCGCTCACCCGCGTCATCTATTTCGACTACGACAGTTTCGAGGTGAAGGCCGATGCCGCCGCCACCCTGGAGGCCAACGCACGTTACCTCAACGCCAACCGCACCCGCCGTGTGAACCTCGAAGGCCACACCGATGAGCGTGGCGGCCGCGAGTACAACCTGGCCCTGGGCCAGAAGCGTGCAGAGGCGGTGCGCCGTGCCCTGTCGCTGCTGGGCGTGCAGGACTCGCAGATGGAAGCCGTGAGCTTCGGTGAAGAGAAGCCCGCGCAGACCGGCTTCGACGAAGCGGCTTTCGCCAAGAACCGTCGCGTTGAGCTGACCTACCGTTGAGCCACATGCTGACCCGCTTCCGCTTTGCCTCCAGCCTGCTGGGTGTGGGGTCCATGGCCGTGGCGGCCATCTGGCCGCTGCAGGCGCACGCGCTGTTCGGCGATGACGAGGCCCGCAGGGCCATCATCGAGCTGCGGCAGAAGGTCGACGCCAACCAGCAGGCCGACGCGGCCGCCAAGGCGGAAGCGCGCGAGGCCGATGCGGCCACGCGACGCAGCCTGCTGGAGCTGTCCAACCAGATCGAGCAGCTTCGCGCCGAACTCGCGCGCATGCGCGGCCAGAACGAGCAGCTCGCCAGGGAAGTGTCCGAGCTGCAGCGCCAGCAGAAGGACGTGCAGGCCGGCGTTGAAGAGCGGTTGCGCAAGGTCGAGCCGCTGCGTGTCGATCACGACGGCCAGAGCTTCACGGCCGCGCCCAATGAAAAGCGCGACTTCGATGCAGCGATGGATCTGCTGCGCAAGTCGGAGTTCGGTCCGGCCGCCAGCGCTTACAACGCCTTCCTGGTGCGCTATCCTGCCAGCGGCTACCGGCCTTCGGTGCTGTACTGGCTGGGCAATGCCCAGTATGCCAGCCGCGCCTACAAGGAAGCGGTGGAGAGCCACCGCCGCCTGGTGAACGAGTTCCCGACGCATATGCGCACGCCCGAGGCCATGCTGGCCATGGCCAACAGCCAGATCGAACTGAAAGATACCAAGGGTTCGCGCAGCACGCTGGAGAGTCTTGTCAAGGCACACCCCAATTCGGAAGCTGCCGCAGCGGGCCGCGAGCGGCTGGCGCGACTGCGCTGAGCCACGTCGTCAGAGGCACGGCACCCACGCCGGGGCCGTGACCCTTGCACCTTGAGGGCACTGGCCGCCTCCTACAATGGCGGCCATGGAAATCGCCGACTTTGTCAAACTGCAGACCCAGGTGCTCTGGGCTGCCTTCGCCGTGGCCGTGGCCTTCGGCTTCATCGCCCAGCGTACCCATTTTTGCACCATGGGCGCGATCAGCGACATTGTGAACATGGGCGACTGGACCCGCATGCGCATGTGGGGCATGGCCGTCGGCGTTGCCATGCTGGGTTTCTATGGCATGGCCTGGGTCGGCTGGATCGATGCTGGCAAATCCATTTACACCGCCAACCGCATCATCTGGCTCTCCGCCATCGTGGGCGGTGTGCTGTTTGGTTTCGGCATGGTGCTGGCCTCTGGTTGCGGCAGCAAGACGCTGGTGCGCATCGGTGCTGGTAGCCTGAAGTCCCTGGTCGTTTTCTTCGTGATGGGCTTTGCCGCCTTCGCCACGCTGCGTGGCGTGCTCGCGGTGCTGCGCGTGAACACCGTGGACAAAGTGGCCTTCGAGATCCCCGCAGGCGGCGCAATTCCGATGTGGGTGTCCAGCGGTCTGGGCATGGAACCCGCGCTGGCCGGCCTGTTGCTGGCGGTGGTCATTGGCGGCGCGTTGGTGCTGTGGGCATTGGCCGGTCGCGAATTCCGCAGCTTCAACAACCTGCTGGGCGGCCTCGGCATTGGCCTGGTCATTGCGGGCATGTGGTGGGTGAGTGGCCATCTGGGCTTCGTGCCCGAACACCCCGAAACGCTGGATGCGGTCTATGTCGCCTCCAACTCGGGCCGCATGGAGTCGCTCACCTTCACCGCGCCGATGGCCTACACCCTGGACTGGATCATCTTCTTCAGCGATACCTCCAAACTGCTCACCTTCGGCGTGGTCACCGTGGCTGGTGTGGTGGCTGGGTCGTTCATCTGCTCGCTCATCGAAGGCAGCTTCCGCTGGGAAGGCTTTCGCAGCACGCAGGACACGGCGCTGCACCTCGCAGGCGCGGCCTGCATGGGTGTGGGTGGTGTGACGGCGCTCGGTTGCACCGTGGGGCAGGGCCTGTCGGGCCTGTCCACCCTGAGCTTTCTCAGCATGATCGCCGTTGGCGGCATCGTGCTGGGCGCCATCGGGGGCTTCCGCTTCCAGATGTGGCTGCTGGACCGCGAGTGAGCGCGCTGCCTGCCGAGGTGTTCGAGCGCCGCTTTGGCGGTTTGCGCCGGCTGTATGGCGTGGACGGCGCGCAGCGCATCTTCGACGCGCACGTGGTGGTGGTCGGCATTGGTGGGGTGGGCTCCTGGGCGGTGGAGGCGCTGGCCCGCAGTGGCGTGCGGCGGCTGAGCCTGGTCGATCTCGATCACGTGTCCGAGTCCAACATCAACCGGCAGATCCACGCGCTGGAACCGACGCTGGGCCAGGCAAAAGCCGAAGCCATGCGCGAGCGCATCGCGCTGTTCCACCCGGGCTGTACCGTCGACGTGATCGATGAGTTCGTGACCCCCGACAACTGGCCAGGCCTGCTTGATGCCGTACCGGGGCTGAAGGGGGTGCCATCGGCGCTTATCGATGCGTGCGACCAGGTGCGCGCCAAAACCACGCTGGCCCATTGGTCGGTTTCCCAAGGCGTGCCTTTCGTCACCGTGGGTGCTGCGGGCGGCAAGCGCCAGGCGCAGGCGGTGGAAGTGGCAGACCTGGCCGACACCACGCACGATCCCTTGCTCGCGCAGCTTCGCTACCGCCTCCGCAAACACCACGCCGGCGCGCGCAGCGGCCGCATGGATGTTGCCTGTGTGTTCAGCCGCGAAGCTGTCGCGCCGCCCGATGCTTCCTGTGGTCTGGAGGACAGCGACGGCTCTCTCAACTGCCACGGCTACGGTTCCGCAGTGAGTGTGACGGCCACCTTCGGCCTTTGCGCGGCGGGTTGGGTGATGAACACATTGGCCGCCGGTGCAAAAAAATCTCATGGGCCGCAAAGCGTGGTAACAACCACGCTATAATTTGAGGCTTCGCGCAGCAGTCGACAAGACTCGAACCCGGAACCAGTGGCTGGCGTTCACGCGTAAATCCCTTCGGGGGCGTTAGCTCAGTTGGTAGAGCAGCGGACTCTTAATCCGTAGGTCGAGTGTTCGAGTCACTCACGCCCCACCACCGTTTCCCGCGGTTGCCAGTCGGCAGCCAGACCATTTTTGATGGGACGTTAGCTCAGTTGGTAGAGCAGCGGACTTTTAATCCGTTGGTCGGCAGTTCGAGCCTGCCACGTCCTACCATTCGAGAGAGGGCCGCTTTATGCGGCCCTTTTCTTTTGGTCTGGATGGGAGTTTCTGGCACCGATCTGGGCAACAGCAGCCGCCAGCTTCCCGGCCGCCAAGTGGGCGTAGCGGGCGGTGCTGACCGCGCTCTTGTGCCCCAGCACCTTGCCCACCGTGTACAGGTCCACGTCGTTGTTGATCATTTCCGAGGCAGCAGAGTGGCGCAGGTCGTGCAGCCGGGCATGGCCCAAGCCCTCAGCGCGCAGAGCGGCCTTCACTTCCTTGCTGACGGTCCACTTTGTCACCTGGGGTGGCCAGTGCCGGCGCACGATGTGTTCGATCTTCTGGTGGACGGGCACCATCTGCGGATCGTCGTTCTTCGAGTCGGGGATGTACAGGAACAGCCCGGAGTGGGTTTCCATGGGAACGGCTGACAGCACCATGCTGATGCGCCACCCGGTGTAGAAGGCCACCCGGGCGGCATCCCGCGACCATGACAGGCCCATGCGGCGGAACACCCTCAGGGCTTGCTCTCGGGTGAGGTAGAAGTGCCGGGCGTTCTTCACTGTTGGCAGGATCATGCGCTCGGCCGGGTCGTGCTCGCCCATGCCCTTTTTCTTCCAGGCCCACCGGCAGGCCGCTCGCAGGTAGGCAAGGCGGTTCTTGGTGGTGGCCGGCTTGACCGTCGTCACCTTCATGTATTCAGCTGCCACCTCCGCCAGCTCGGACATCTTGCGCCCGTTGTAGAACGGCTCCAGGATCTCCAGCGCCGCCTCGATGTCGTCCCGGTTCTTGAGGTTCGGGGCATGGTGCTGCAGGTACTCCAGCACCGCATCGGCGATCAGTGGCTCGGGTTTGTCGCCACCAGTCGCAAGTTGGAAGAGGCGCGCGGTTTCACGTCGGTCGAAGTCGAGCGCCTGCGCCCGCGTCGTGCCTTCTGGAAGTAGGCGGTTAGCGCGTGTTCGCCGCCCATTGATGACACGGTCAAACTGGTAGTACCAGGCGCCGGAGTGGTGGCGGGTGATCGGCATTTTTGGGTGTAGGCGTCAAGGTCGGATGGGGCAAATCGTACAGCCGCCCCGAAACGGTAGGCTGCAAGCTCGCCAGCAGCGGCCAGGGCATAGACCTTCCGGGCGCTGATTTTGAGCCTGGCGGCGGCTTCCTGGGCGGTCAGGTAGGTCTCTCCGTTCACATCTTCTCTCCCAAACTGGCAGCAGCACGGCCTTCGCCATGGATTGCGCTCAAAAGCTTGGCCCGCGTGCCGCCCCGCAGACTTGCTTGGCAGTGCGGGCAGAACCACACGTCGATGTTCTCCGGCGTCTGGTCCTCTGCAAAGGCGATCCAGCCGTGGGCGGTGTTGTTGACCAGGTAGGCCCGCTGACGCCACACCCAGCCCACGAAATCCCAGCCGCCCACAGCGTTTCGCTTAGCGAGTCTGATGGGTTTCCACCATGGGACATAGGCGACCTTGAAAAGCGGATCACTCATGCTGATTTCCTTCCAGGGAATGAATGGGGGCTAACAAGCGCCATGCTGCTGCTGCCACTGCAGGAACCTGTCCATTGCCAGTGGCTTGAAGTCGGTCCATCCGATCGGCCATCCCATCAGCCATTCGTGGTTCGTCGGGGTAGGCCTCCCAAATACCAGGGTAAAGGCTCTGGCGCTGGGCCACTTCTGCATGCTTGGGGCTGTGTAGTTCGCTGTGCACGTCGGTGTATGCAAGTAACCAATATCGTTCCCGAACATGGTCACCACCCACGTCCGACGCGGATAGGGGAACACATCTGGTCGCGAAACCCATCTCTTCAAGTTCGTCTGCTGCGCGGTTGATGGCCCTCTTGCTAACGTTTTCGGCAAATACGTACCGGGGAGCGACATCTGCCACGATCCTCCGCATTTCCGGCCAGAGATCATCCGCAGTGTTCTTTCCTCGAGCTGCGCTGGAATAGGCCTGACAGGGAAACCCGCCAGATACCACGTCAATGCGCCCTCGCCACGGGATGCCGTCAAAGGTGCGCACGTCATCCCATATCGGGAAAGTGTGGAGAACGCCGTCGTTTTGTCGTTGCACCAGAATGCCTGCGGAGTGGGCGTTGAACTCGACAGCGCAGACGGTTCGCCATCCGAGCAGGTGGCCGCCGAGAATTCCTCCACCAGCGCCCGCGAAAAGAGCCAACTCATTCACCAGTTCCCCCTTCTTGTCCAGGTACTGGAGGAAGAGGCCGAACGATGGTCGCGTACTGGATCGATAGCGATTTCAGCTTTTCGATCAACTCATCCATCATCTGTTGTTCATGCAAGTCTGCGCACTCGACAGTGGCAAGCGTCTTCGCGGCCTGATCCATGGCAGGAAACACCAATGCGCCCCAGTTCCTCAGGTCGGCAGTTGCCTGCTGGGGTTGGGTGGATAGGGCGGCATACCTCTGCAGGATCGTCTCAAGGATGTGATCGGCCTTCGCTCGCATCGTGTCATGAGCGTCTGGCCTGGCAATTGCCGCGTGGAATGCAAATCCATACGACGTCACGAGTTCGCGCAGCGCCTCTCGTTCACTAGATGGATTCATGAGTGCTCCTTGGTGACCAGCTCAAACTCGTGCATGTAGCCCTTCGCGCGGCGAAGAAAGGCCGGCACGGTGGTGATCCGCAGTCCGCCCTTGCCAAACAGCTTGCCGTCTGGGTCTTGCCATTGGCGGGTGAAGAACACGCGGGCAGGGAACCGGCCCGGCTTGTGAACGTCGATTACGGTCAGCAGCATTGCACCCATGCCTTCGGCCTCCGCATCGGAGTCGTCGTATCGCTGAACCCAGCGGACGCCCGGCCGCCATGTGATGGCCGTGATTGGTCCGCTTTGAGCGTCTTCCGGGGGAAGATCCACCTCTTCACGAAAATAGGGATACGGCACGGTGAAGACGGCGCCAGCGATCAGGTCAGCCATTGCCGGTCTCCTTGATGATGATGTGGCACGAATGGTGCAAAGTGGTCGGTCGGGCGAAACCTGAACGAAGCACCACGTACTGCGTACCTCCCGGCGTGTCGCGTTTGTGTCCGATGAATTCGTATCGGTCGCCGGATCGCTTGAGCACAAATTGCTGCCCGGGTTGTAGATCGCGGACGCGGGTCATGGGTGATCCTCCACGGTCTTGCGAAGCCAACGAGCGGCCCAATCCGCATCGGACGCATCCATGAAATGTCCGTCACCTTCGAGGTGGTCGGCGGCTTCAAGTAGTTTTCGGCGCTGGTCGTTGGTGAGGCGCTTGCGCACGGTGCTGCATGGCGTGGCGCACATCGACTGGCATGGTTCGCCGCCGACCGGACAGTAATCAGGCCTCATGTGCCGGTCTCCTTGGTGACGATTCCGCGAGCCTTTTCTGCATGTCGAACGCCAGCGCGGAAGTAGTCGATGCTGTGGTGATGATTGAGCGTTCGATAGGCGCTGATGTACGCCTTATCGATCTCCTCCTCACTGAGCGGCTTTCCCACTGCCGGAGGGGGTGGGGCGATGGAAAGAATCTGCTCGGCAAGCTCAAAGGCGTTGTCCTCAAGCACGCCGAACCGGTTTGCGACGGCTGCCGCTTTGTGGACTATTTCCGGCTTGTTCCATCCGGGTGCGTAGGTGACCCTTCCAGAACGGACCGCTTCAAGAACTGCCGCGTGGTACTCAGGCGTATTGAACTCGGGAGGAGCAAGCAAACATCTCTCCCCCTGCGCATCCAGAGCAGGGGCGGCCTCAAGGGCTTGGGCGCATTGACCAATCTCGCACGCTGCTTGGTCGAGTCGTTGATCAAACTCGGTTGCGTGCTGTGGCGGTTCGTCGTAGCTGTTCTGCTCCATGTTGACCTGCGATGCAAGCCACTCGGAGATGGCGCGTAGCTGCGCTGCGATATGGGTGTTGGTGGTCATGGCTGGGGTTCCTCGCTGCTCAGGCCTAGGGCCTCTATCACTTCAGGCCCAACCGGGTAGTAGGTCACTTCGTCATGAACGAAAGTCACCGTCGACGCATACGAGGCTTTGCGAGTGCCGACCAGCGCGTGGTCGTCTCGACCGGCGCAGGTGAATACGTCCCCCCGGTAGCTGCGGTCCTGCTCCTTCACGATCTCTACCGTGTCGGAAAGAAAGCCATCCCCTCCCACAGTTCGGCAGGGATCAGGTCCATGAAAGATGCCTGAATGCGTTCCTTGACCTTCTCTTGAACGCTGGCCATCGTTGCAATTTGTTGTCCGCTCATAGCTATGCTCCTCTCTGGGGGTTAGGCGGCCTGGCGAAGCGACTGAATCGCTCGCACGGCTTCGATGCGTTGTCCGATCCAGCGGACGTTCGGAACTGCCCAGGAGTTACCCAGCGCCTTGTAGCGGGGGCTGTCTGCCGCAGGCTTGTTGCGGTGCTGGATCAGCGAGTAGTCGTCAGGAAAGCCCTGAAGGCGCTCGCATTCCCGAGGGGTGAGGCGGCGAACTGCTTTTGCTGCGGGGACGATGTAAGCGTCTTTGCTGTGACCGCTTCGCGCGCTGTGCCCCGCAGTGGTATTCGCCCCATTCAGCATGGCGGGCATTACGTCGATGTGAGCAACGGGCACAAGCGGTGTACCGCGGCCCGTGCCATCCTCGCTAGCGTCAAAGCCTTCGCCGCGCAGGCTGTGAGCCACCGGCAGAATGGTGTCGGTGTCGGTGTCGGTGTCATAGCGTTGCCCCGTGCCCGTTGTGACGCAGGCCGCGAGCTCAGGGATCAGGCGCTGTCCTTCGCTGTTTGTGCCACCTCGGTCAGCGCGATCCGTAAGGGCGTTGGCAACTCTTTGCCCCTTTTCTCGGCGCGGCGCAGGATGCCCCGACATGCTGTGGCGCTCAAAAAGAACCGCGGCGGCACTTCGCCAGTCTCCAAGACATCCGACAACGAACACACGGCGGCGTCGCTGGGCCACTCCGAAGTACTGAGCGTCCAGAACTCGGTAGGCGAACCCATACCCGAGTTCGCCCAGCATCCCGAGGAAGGCACCAAAGTCGGCCCCTCCGTTGCTCGACAGGACGCCGGGGACGTTCTCCCAAACCAGCCATTGGGGGCGATACCTTGCAGCAATAGCACCAAAGGTAAGCATGAGGTTGCCACGTGGGTCAGCCAGTCCCTTTCGGAGTCCTGCGACGCTGAAGGATTGGCAGGGGGTTCCTCCGCAAAGAAGGTCAATTGCTGCATCGGGCCAGTCCTTGAACTTGGTCATGTCGCCCAGGTTGGGCACGTCGGGGTAGTGGTGAGCCAGCACGGCACACGGGAACGGTTCGATCTCGGAGAAGAACGCGGCTTCCCAGCCGAGGACGTTCCAGGCGACGCTGGCCGCCTCGATGCCGCTGCAGACAGATCCGAATCTCACGTTCTTCTCCATTTCAGTTCAGTAAAAGAGTCAGACCGGAATAAAAAAGGGGCACGCATCAGGCAAGTTGAGGCAGGGGAGGAGGACGTGCACCTGTGCGTATGGCCCCGGAAAGTGGTTAGGCGGCACCTTTGACAGCGCTGAGACCTACGCGGACGGCGCGGAGTACCACGTGCGCAATGTGGGCGCTGGAGACCTCACGCTGACCGAGGCTGGCACGTTCACGCTTAACGCACCTGCGGGCGGGTCGCTGGTAGTTCCTCAAGGCGGTACAGCCACGATCAAGATCGTCGGCACTGGCTCTGACGAGGCAGATGTGATCGGCGTCACCGTGGAGGCTCCGTGATTCCAGGCGTGGTTGCAGGAAGGGCTATTGTGGGTGGTGGAGGTGGGACGGACCCCCACTTCGCGAACGTCCAGCTGTTGTTGCACATGGACGGCCCAGACGACAGCACGTCGTTTCCTGACAGCAGCTCATTTGTTCGGACGATGGTGCCCAACGGCGGAGCTCACGTCAGCACCGATGAGAGTGTTTTTGGAGGCGCGGCAGGGGAATTCAGCGGAACGGCGTACTTGCAAAGCACGTCAAACATGTCCTTTGGCACGGGTGACTTCACCGTCGAGGGTTTTGTTCGTTTTGATACGACGGCCGATATGGGCTTTCTTGCAGGCTTGAACAATGCGGAGATGGATTTCGCTTTTGTCGGCAACGAGATGCGCCTAGGCAGATTGAACACCGCGTGGGACAGCGTCTTCCCATTTACGCGTTCAACGGGCATCTGGTATCACGTTGCCTGGTGTCGAGAGGGTACAGGCCTGAGGGCGTTTGTTGATGGGGTTCAGGCAGGATCGACAGCGACAAACTCGACAGCCTACAACGCCGTGAGCGACTTCAAGATCGGCGCGTCAACAGGGGCTGACCGGCGTTTTGACGGATTCATCGATGAGGTGCGGATAACCGCTGGCGTTGCGCGCTACACGGCCAACTTTACCCCGCCCGCAGCGCCGTTCCCTAACTCCTGATTCAACCCGCTTCGGCGGGTTTTCTTTTGCCCACTCATCCAACTCCATGAAGCAAGAAATCAAAGACATCGTGGTTCAAGCCGCGGTGTCCACGCCCACCTCAACCTACGCGATCCTGACCCGGATTTCTATCGCGGAGTGGATCGCAATCGCGATGTTCATTCTTCAAGCCCTGTACCTGCTGCGTAAGTGGTGGAGAGAAGAAACCGAGTGGGGCATGCGCCTCAAGCGTTGGACCAAGGGCAATTTCACCCAACCTGGAGACCTCTCATGACCACATGGATTTTTGCCGTTCTGGCCGTCGCTGCTTCTATCGCGCTGGTGCGCCGCCTCATTCAGCGCAAGGGTCTGGTCGGCGATTGGCGCAAGTCCATTCGCTGGTACTCCAACTGGTGCTTTGCGACCATCGCATCGATTCAGGGCTCGGTGCTCGTCTTCGTGACGCAAGAGCAGTTGCAGGCCAAGATTTTGTTCTACCCATCGTGGACATGGGGTGCTCTGGTGCAGGCCGCCATTGCGATCCTTGCTGTTGCCGGGTTTGTCTTGCGCAACATCAGTCAGGAGAAGAAGGACATTCCTGAACACAGGGATGGGCAGCCGTGATTGATCGCCTGATAGCAGCCGGCGTGAACCCGACGCAAGCTAGGGCGTTTGCCGAGCCGCTGAAGGCTGCCATGGCGCTCTACGACATCTCCACCGACGAGCGCCGCGCCGCGTTTCTTGCGCACTGCATGATTGAGTCGCAGGGCTTCACGAAGATGGAAGAGAACATGTTCTACACGGACCCGGCCCGTGTCGCCCGCATCTTCAAGACCGGGTTTGACCTCGACCGTGACGGCGTTGTCGACCCTGAAGAAATCGAGTTCGCCAAGGGCTACGTGCGCAACCCCAAGGCGCTGGCCAACCGCGCCTATGCTGCGTATTTCGGCGAATGTGACCGGTCATTTCGGCGCATCGTGACCGGTGGGCTGAGCGATGTTCTCAGCGCCGTTTCGGTAACGTGACCGCCCG